>NZ_PDWR01000017.1 GCF_010211755.1 Pseudoxanthomonas sangjuensis
GCATTCACGAAGGGCTGTAGCGCGGGCAGTGCCCGCGCTACAGCCCTTCGTGAATGCCGCACTCGCGCTTGAGGCCGAAGAAGCGGGTGTCCTCGTCGCGCATGCCCGGCTCCCACGGGCGGGTGGTGTGGAAGTCGCCGATCGACACGTAGCCCTGGTGCCACAGCGGGTGATAGGGCAGGTCGTGCCGCTTCAGGTAGTTCCAGATGTCGCGGTCGTTCCAGTCGGCGATCGGGTTGAGCTTCCAGCGGCCGTTGCGGACTTCGAGGATCGGCGTGTTGCGGCGGCTCTCGGACTGGCTGCGGCGCAGGCCGGTGAACCAGGTGCCGACCTTCAGTTCCTCCAGCGCGCGGCGCAACGGTTCCACCTTGCGCAGGTCGTTGTAGCGCTCGATGCCGGTCACGCCCTGTTCCCACAGGCGGCCATGGCGCGCCTCCATCCATGCGCGGCTCAGCAGCGGGCGATAGATCTTCAGGTTGAGCTTGAGGCGTTCGACCAGTTCGTCGGCGAAGCGGTAGGTTTCCTCGAACAGGTAGCCGGTGTCGACCAGGATCACCGGAATGTCCGCTTTCCGTTGCGTCAGCAGGTGCAGCGACACCGCCGACTGCGCGCCGAAACTGGTGGTCATCGCGTGCGCGCCGTGGCCGTTCGCCAGCGCCCATTCGACGCGCTGCCCGGCGTCCATGGCTTCGAGCGCGGCGTTGAGCTCGGCGATGTCTGGCTGGGGTTGCTGGAGGGCGACGACGGTCATGCTTGCAGTTCCAGGGCGATCCGTTTGTGGGTGGGGTAGGCGGGCAGGGCGACGATGCCGCTGCGGTGCAGGAAGTCGCCGAAGCCTTCGCCGTCGTTGCGTTCGGCGGCGTAGCGGGCCAGCAATGGGTCCAGCGCGGCGAGGATGTCGGCCTCGGCGATGTTCTCGCGGTACAGCGTGTTGAGGCGTTGGCCGCGATGGTCGGCGCCGAGCATCAGGTTGTAGCGGCCCGGCGCCTTGCCGACCAGGGCGATTTCGCCGAGGTACGGCCGCGAGCAGCCATTGGGGCAGCCGCTGATGCGCAGCAGGATCGGCGAATCGAGCAGGCCGTGCTTCTCCAGCAGCGCGTTGAGCTTCGCGGTGAAATCGGGTAGGTAGCGCTCGGCCTCGGCCATCGCCAGCGCGCAGGTCGGCAGCGCGACGCAGGCCATCGCGTTGCGTTGCAGGGTGCTGCCGCGCGCGCTGCCGTCGTCCAGCGCGTATTCGCGCGCCAGTGCGTCGATGCGCCCGCGTTGGTCGGCGGGCACGCCGGCGATGATGAGGTTCTGGTTCGCGGTGACGCGGAATTCGCCCTGGTGGATTTTCGCGATCTCGCGCAGGCCGGTCAGGTGCGGCGCGCCGTCGCGGTCGGCGATGCGCCCGGAGAACAGGTGCAGGCCCAGGTGCCAGCGGCTGTCCTCGCCTTCGACCCAGCCGTAGCGGTCGCCGTTGTGGTCGAAAGAAAAGGCCCGCGCGGGGGAGAGAGAGAATCCGGCGCGGGTTTGAATCTGCGCGACGATGAAGTCCAGCCCGTGCTCGTCGATGGTGTACTTGAAGCGCGCATGCTTGCGCTCCACGCGGTCGCCGTAATCGCGCTGCACGGCGATGATCGCCGCGGTCAGTTCGATCGTGCGCTCGGGTTCGACGAAGCCGATCACGTTGCCCAGGCGCGGATAGGTCTTGGCATCGCCGTGGCTGGCGCCCATGCCGCCGCCGATGGCGACGTTGAAGCCGGCGAGCCTGCCGTTCTCGACCACGGCGATGAAACCGAGGTCGTTCGCGAACACGTCCACGTCGTTGTACGGCGGAACCGCGATCGCGATCTTGAACTTGCGCGGCAGGTAGGCCTTGCCGTACAGCGCGTCCTCCTCTTCGCCGCTGTCGGCCAGCTTTTCCTGGTCCAGCCAGATTTCGTAGTAGGCGCGGGTCTTCGGCAGGAACGCTTCCGACAGGCGCTGCGCCCATGCGTGCGCCTCGGCGTGCAGGCGCGATTGCAGCGGGTTGCTGGCGGCCAGCACGTTGCGGTTGACGTCGCCGCAGGCGGATATGGTGTCCAGCAGCGCGGCGTTGATCGCCTGCATGGTCGCCTTCAGTTCGCGCTTGACCACGCCGTGGAACTGGAAGGTCTGGCGCGTGGTGATGCGCAGCGAACGGTTGGCGTAGGTGGTGGCGATGGCGTCCAGCTGCAGCCATTGCGCGGGCGTGAACACGCCGCCCGGTGCGCGCACGCGGATCATGAACTGGTGCGCGGGCTCCAGCTTCTGCCGGCGGCGTTCGTCGCGCAGGTCGCGGTCGTCCTGCTGGTAGCTGCCGTGGAACTTGACCAGGCGCTGGTCCTCGAAGGACAGCGAGCCGGTCACCGGGTCGGCCAGGCCTTCCAGCAGGGTGCCGCGCAGGCCGCGGCTGTTGACCTTGATGTCTTCGACGGAAGGATGGCTCATGTCAGTACACGTCCCGCAGGTAGCGGCCTTCCGCTTGCAGCCCGGTCAGGTATTCGCCGGCCGCGTCGCGGTCTAGCGCGCCGTGTTCGGCGGCGATGTCGATCAGCGCGGCATGCACGCCCTTGCCCATGGCGATCGCGCCGCAGACGTAGAAGTGCGCACCGCCCTGCAGCCAGTCCCAGACCTCGCGGCCGCGTTCGCGCAGGCGTTGCTGCACGTAGATCTTTTCGGCCTGGTCGCGGGAGAAGGCCAGGTCCAGGCGCTGCAGTTCGCCGCGCTTGAGCGCGTCCTGCCATTCGGCCTGGTACAGGAAGTCGGCATCGAAATGTTGCGCGCCGAAGAACAGCCAGTTGCGGCCGGAAGCGCCGGTTTCCGCGCGTTCCTGCACGAAGCCGCGGAACGGCGCCACGCCGGTGCCCGGGCCGACCATCAGGATGTCGCGGCTGGCGTCGGCCGGCACGCGGAAGCGCTCGTTGGCTTCGACGAAGACCTCGGCGCGGTCGCCTTCGTCCAGCGCCGACAGGAAGCCGCTGGCCGCGCCGCCGTGGGCATGGCCGTGCGCGTCGTAGCGCAGCACGTCGACGGTGAGGTGGGCTTCGTCGCCGACGCGCTTGCGGCTGGAGGCGATGGAATACAGGCGGGTGGTCGGCGCGCGCAGGGCCGATACCAGCGCATTCGCGTCCCATGCGGCCGGCCAGCGGCGCAGCGCGTCGACCAGTTGGTGGGTGTCGACCAGCCCGGCGAATCCGGCGCGCTGTTCCGGCTGCAGCAGCGCGGCCAGCGAGGCGTCGCCGCCGCGTTCGGCCAGCGCCGCGAGGAACGGGCGCGACAGGCGGGGCAGTTCGCGCCTGTCCGACAGCCATTCGTGCAGCGGGCGGGGTTCTCCATCGATGGCGACGTCGGCATTGCCGTCCAGCTTCGCGGCTTCCAGCACCGACTCGACCAGCGCGGCCGGGTTGCGGTGGCGAATGCCGAGTGCGTCGCCCGGTTCGTAATGCAGGCCGCTGCCTTCCAGCGACAGTTCGATGTGGCGCACGTCCTTGCCGACGGCGCCGTATTCGCCGTAACGGGCGCCTTTCGGCGCGCGGCCGGTCAGGCGCTGGTTGAGCAGGATTTCGGCGGCGAAGGGCTTGTCGTGCGAATGCGCCGCGGCGCTGGCGTGCGGGCGCAACGGCGTGACCGTGGCCGACGGCGTGGCGGATTTCAGCAGTTCGCGCGCCTGCTCGAGCGCCTGCCGGCGCCATGGAGCGGCGGCGGTGTCGATGTCCAGGTCGGCTTCGCCCAGCGCGAACAGGCGTTGCGCGCCCAGTGCGGCCAGGCGCGCGTCCAGCTTGCGGGCGATGCCGCAGAAATCGGCGTAGCTGGAATCGCCCAGGCCGAGCACGGCGAACTTCAGTTCCGCCAGCTTCGGCGCGCGCTTGCCATTGAGGAATTCGACGAAGCCGATCGAATCGTCCGGCGGATCGCCTTCGCCCTGGGTGCTGATGACCACGAACAGCAGCTTCTCCTGAGTCAGTTCGCGGGTCGGGTAGGCATCGGCGCGGACCAGGCGCGCGGCCAGGCCGGCCCCTTCCAGATCGCCCAGCAACTGCTCGGCGGCGCGGCGCGCGTTGCCGGTCTGGCTGCCGTAGACCACCGTCGCGCGCAGCGATGCGGCGGGCGGGGCGGCCACGGACGGCTTCGCCAGCGCGACCGCAGGCGCGGCGGCCTGGGCCAGACCTGCAGCGTAGCCGGACAACCACCACAGCGACGGCGCATCAAGGCCTTCCAGCGCACGTGCCAGTGGAGCCTTGCGGTCTTCGGGCAAGGGAGAGGGCGGCAGGGATGCTGGCTGCGCGGACATCGGGGCCACGTTCGTGAGGGGGGGCGAGCGATGTTAGGCAGCGGCGGCGGCCGGTTGAAACGGCGACTGGTTATGCGCTTATGCCGGCGCGGAATGAATTCGGCCGGGCGAGGGAATATGCCGATGGTCATGTCATCCGCGGGCCGCACCCGAGCGTTCATTCGAACTCGGTAAACTCGACCCATTCCGGCCCCGGATCCCTGCATGTTCAAGCCCCTGTTCCTGCGAGCGATCGCCTGCGTCGCACTCGCTTCCGCGTTGTCTGCCTGCGGTGAAGGCGACGCCAACGCCGGTCGCGGCCAACCGCCGGCGACGGTGACGACGATGCGCGTGCAGCCGGTGCGCTGGAGCGACGAACTCGAGGCGCTGGGCACGGCCAAGGCGCGCGAATCGGTCACGGTCACCGCCAGCGTCAGCCAGACCATCGCCTCGGTCGAGTTCGACAGCGGCCAGTACGCGCGGAAGGGCCAGCCGCTGGTGACCCTGGTCCAGGGCCAGCAGGCGGCCAGCGTCGCCGAGGCCCAGGCCGATCTGCGCAACGCCGAGCAGCTGTACGAGCGCAGCCGCAGGCTCGCCGACCAGCAACTGATCGCGCGCGCCGACCTGGAAACGCAACGCGCCGCGCTGGAAGCCGCGCGCGCGCGCGTGGCCACGCAGCGCGCCACCGTCGCCGACCGGGTGATCCGCGCGCCGTTCGCCGGCGTACTGGGCCTGCGCCTGGTCAGCGCCGGCTCGCTGGTCACGCCGGGCACGCCGATCACCACGCTCGACGACGTCTCGGTCATCAAGCTCGACTTCACCGTCCCCGAATCGGCGCTGTCGCAGCTCGCCGTCGGCCAGCGCGTCAACGCGCGCAGCGAGGCGTGGCCCGGCGAAACCTTCACCGGCGTTATCGCCAGCATCGATTCGCGCGTGGACCCGGTGTCGCGCGCGGTCACCGTGCGTGCCGAGATCCCGAACCCCGACGGCAAGCTGCGCCCGGGCATGCTGCTCGACGTCGGCGTCGAACGCGCCGCGCGCGACACGCTCGCGATTCCCGAGCTCGCCCTGCAGCAGAACGGCGCGGTCGCCAGCGTGTTCCTGGTCGACGCCGGCGAGCAGGTCAGGGAAACGCCGGTGAAGATCGGCGCGCGCCGCTTCGGCCAGGTCGAGGTCGTCGAAGGCCTGAAGGCCGGCGACCGCATCGTCGTCGAAGGCACGGTCAAGCTGCGCGACGGCGCGAAGATCAAGGACGTGGGCGCGAAACCGGCCGCGGGCGACGAAGGCGCTGCGAAGCCCGCCGGGGAGCGCTGAGCCATGCTGCTGTCCGACGTCTCGATCAAGCGCC
This sequence comes from Pseudoxanthomonas sangjuensis, assembly GCF_010211755.1. Lineage (GTDB taxonomy): Bacteria > Pseudomonadota > Gammaproteobacteria > Xanthomonadales > Xanthomonadaceae > Pseudoxanthomonas_A > Pseudoxanthomonas_A sangjuensis. Next base: position 5,622 of record NZ_PDWR01000017.1, read on the forward strand.
CCGTCTTCGCGACGGTGATGTCGCTGATCCTGATCGTGCTCGGCGTGGTCTCGTTCACCCGCCTGCCGCTGCGCGAGTTGCCCGACGTCGACCCGCCGGTGGTGTCGGTCAACACCAGCTACACCGGCGCGTCGGCGGCGGTGGTCGAGAGCCGCATCACCCAGGTCCTCGAGGACGCGATCAGCGGCATCGAGGGCGTCGACCTGATTACCGCGACCAGCCGCAACGGTCGTTCCGACATCAACATCGAGTTCACCCTGACCCGCGACATCGAGGGTGCGGCCAACGACGTGCGCGACGCGATCAGCCGGGTCAGCAACCGCCTGCCCGAGGACGTCGACCCGCCGCGGGTGGCCAAGCAGGACAGCGATTCCAGGCCAATCATGTACCTCAACCTCAGCGAACCACGGCTGAGCGCGGAGGAACTGACCGACTACGCCGAACGCAACCTCGTCGACCAGCTTTCTTCGATCGACGGCGTGTCGTCGGTGTTCATCGGCGGCGGCAAGCGCTACGCGATGCGGGTGTGGCTGGACGCGGACGCGCTGAGCGCGCGCGGCCTGACCGCCGACGACGTCGGCACCGCGCTGCGCCGCGAGAACATCGAGCTGCCCGGCGGCAGCATCGAATCGCGGACCCGCGAGTTCGCGCTGCGGGTGATGCGCGGCTACCAGACCCCGGAGAGCTTCCAGACCCTGGTGGTGGGCAAGGGCAGCGACGGCCACGTCATCACCCTCGGCGAGGTGGCCAGGGTCGAGCTGGCCTCGGAGGAGAGGCGCGCCTACTACCACGGCAACGGCGTGCCGCAGATCGGACTCGGCGTCGTCGCCACGTCCACCGCCAATTCGCTGGAAGTGGCGCGCAATGTCCGCGCGCTGGTCGAGCGGGTGTCGCCCAGCTTGCCCAAGGGCATGCAGATGACCGTGCCCTACGACACCACCGTGTTCACCGAGGCCGCGGTGCACGAGGTCTACAAGACCCTGGCCGAAGCGATCGCGCTGGTGCTGCTGGTGGTGTTCGTGTTCCTGGGCAGCGTGCGCGCGGCGCTGATCCCGGCGGTGACCGTGCCGGTGTGCGTCACCGCCGCGTTCATGGCGCTGTATGCCTGCGGCTTCTCGATCAACCAGCTGACCCTGCTGTCGCTGGTGCTGTCGATCGGCCTGGTGGTCGACGACGCGATCGTGGTGCTGGAGAACTGCCAGCGCCGCACCGACCTCGGCGAGCCGTCGCTGCTGGCGGCGCAGCGCGGCACCCGGCAGGTCGCGTTCGCGGTGATCGCGACCACGGTGGTGCTGATCGCGGTGTTCCTGCCGATCGCGTTCATGGAAGGCAACACCGGGCGCCTGTTCCGCGAGCTGGCCGTCGCGGTGGCCGGCGCGGTGGCGATTTCCGGTTTCGTCGCGCTGACCCTGACGCCGACGATGTGCTCGATCCTGCTGCGCCCGCATACGCACCGCAAGGGCTTCAACAACTGGGTCAACGACCGCCTCGACGCGCTGACCCGCTGGTATCGCGGCCTGGTCGGCAAGGTGGTCGGTCGCGGCTGGCTGCTTGCCGCGGTGATGCTCGCCACCTTCGCCGCCAGCGGCGTGCTGTTCAAGCTGGTGCCGTCGGAACTGGCGCCGGCCGAGGACCGCGGCGACTTCAACGTGTCGATCACCGGCCCGGAAGGCGCCGGCTTCGACTACATGGTCGGGCAGATGGCCGAGATCGAGAAGCGCCTGCTGACCTATGCCGGCGACGACAAGCCGGTCTCGCGCGTGATCACCCGCGTGCCCGGCGGCTTCGGCGGCCAGGGTTCCGCCTTCAACAGCGGCCGCGCCACCGTGTTCCTCAAGCGCTGGGAAGAGCGCGACGTCAGCACGCAGGACGTGATGGAGGACGTGCGCAAGCGGCTGGCCGACATCCCCGGCGTGCGCATCACCACCGAGGCGCGGCAGGGCCTGGTGCGCGGTTCCGGCCGGCCGGTGCAGTTCGTCATCCGCGGCCCGACCTACGAAACACTGGCGCAATGGCGCAACCGGATGTTGCTGCGCATGGAGGAGAACCCGCGCCTGCTCAACGTCGATTCCGACTACAAGGAAACCCTGCCGCAGATCCGCGTCGACATCGACAGGGCGCGCGCCGCCGACCTCGGCGTGCCGGTGCAGGCGATCGGCAGCACCCTGCAGACCATGCTTGGCTCGCTGCGCGCCGGCACCTACGAGAAGGACGGCGAGGAGTACTACGTGGTCATGCAGGCGCCGCTGGAGAACCGGCGCAGCCTGACCGACATCTCCGGCCTGTACGTGCGCTCCGCCACCACCGGCCAGCTGATCCCGCTGTCGAACCTGGTCAAGCTGACCGAGAACGCCGAGGCCGGCACGCTGAGCCGCTTCAACCGCATGCGCGCGATCACCCTCAGCGCCGGCCTGGCGCCCGGCTACACCGTCGGCGAGGCGCTGGAATACCTGCGCGGCATCGCCGCCGAGGAGCTGCCGCCGGAAGCGCAGGTCGACTACAAGGGCGAGTCGCGCGAGTTCATGAGGTCCAGCGGCGCGGTGTTCTTCACTTTCGGCATGGCCCTGCTGGTGGTGTTCCTGGTGCTGGCCGCGCAGTTCGAGAGCTTCCTGCATCCGCTGGTGATCATGCTGACCGTGCCGCTGGCGATGCTCGGTGCGTTGCTCGGCCTGGCCATCTGGGGCGTCAGCCTGAACCTGTACAGCCAGATCGGCATCGTCATGCTGGTCGGCCTGGCGGCGAAGAACGGCATCCTGATCGTCGAATTCGCCAACCAGTTGCGCGACGAGGGCCGCAGCGTGGCCGAAGCGATCGTCGAGGCCGCGACGGTGCGCCTGCGCCCGATCCTGATGACTTCGGTGGCGATGATCTGCGGCGCGCTGCCGCTGATGCTGTCCAGCGGCGCCGGCGCCGCCAGCCGCGCCAGCATCGGCGTGGTGATCGTGTTCGGCGTGGCCTTCTCGACGCTGCTGTCGCTGTTCGTGGTGCCGGCGTTCTATTCGTTGCTGGCGCCGTACACGAAGTCGCCGGAGGCGGTGGCGCACAAGCTGGCCGAACTCGATGCCGAAGTGCCGCCGGTGGGCGGGCACGAGTAGGAAGCCCTTCCCCCCTTGAGGGGGGGGAAGGGTTGGGATGGGGGCGCGCCGGAGCTGGCGAAGTCGGTGTTCCGGATTTTTTCCCAAGCCAGCCATCGACACGCTACGATGCTTGGCGTGCCCAGCTGGCTCAAGCAACGTTCCCGGGAACTCCGTTCGCAGATGACGGATGCTGAACGCCGCCTGTGGGACATCCTGCGCGAACGCCAAATTCGCGGTTTCAAATTCCGCCGCCAGCAACCGCTTGGGAATTACATCGTCGATTTCATCTGTCTTGAGGCGCGACTGGTACTCGAAGTCGATGGCGGACAACATGGCGACGAGGCGGACCATCGGCGCGATGCCTGGCTCCGTGGGCAGGGATTTGTCGTGCTGCGTTTTTGTAACCATGATGTGTTGTCGAACACCGACGGCGTTTACCAGACGATCGAGGCTGAATTGAAAAAGCATCAGGGACCACCGGCTTCGGAAAGATCGCCGTGGGGTGCGCGCGAGCGTACTTCGGCGCACCCCCATCCCAACCCGTCCCCCGTCAAGGGGGAAGGGCTTAAGGGCAGGGGCGAAGGGCAGAAGAACGAGTTGCGCCTGTACGGCTTCAACGCCGTGCGCGCGGTGTTCGAGCGGCGGCCGCAGGCGATCCGCAAGCTCTGGCTGGCCGAATCGCGCATCGGCGACCTGAAGCCACTGCTGGCCTGGTGCGTGAAGAACCGCATCGGCTATCGCGTGGTCGAAGAAACCGACCTCGACCGGCTCGCCGCCAGCTCGCACCACGAAGGCGTGGTCGCCGACGTGCTGCGCGTCGAACCGGCGCCGCTGTCGTCGTGGCTGCGCGGATTGCCCGATGGGCCGGCGCTGGCGATCTGGCTGGACGGTGTCGGCAACCCGCACAACTTCGGTGCGATCCTGCGTTCGGCCGCGCATTTCGGCGTCGCCGCGATCCTGCTGCCGGAGAATTCGACGCTGGCGTTGTCCGGTGCGGCCGCGCGCGTGGCCGAGGGTGGCGCGGAAAGCGTGCCGCTGGTGCGCCTGCCCGCGTCGCGCGAGGCGATGGCGCAACTGCGCGGGGCGGACTTCGCGCTGGCGGCGACGGTGGTGCGCGGCGGCAGCGACCTGTTCGCGCAGCGGTTGCCGCAGCGGCTGGTCTACGTGATGGGCGCGGAAGGCGATGGCATGGACGCGAACCTCGCCGCGCAATGCGACCTGCGCCTGTCGATCCCGGGTACCGGTGCGGTCGAAAGCCTCAACGTCGCGGCGGCGACCGCGGTGTTCCTCGCGCAATGGCGCCGGTGAACGATATCCCGTGGCCGCACTGGCGCGGCCTGGCCGGCTGGTCGGCGGATGCCGCGGCCGCGCTCGCGCGCGAAGCCGGGCCGGTTGCGGCGATGCGCGCGCAGGGGCGGATGCAAGGGCGTTGCGGACTTTGCGGCAAGACGACGGTATTCCGCGCGGGTCCGGCAGCCGGATCGATCCGCGAGGCCCTGCATTGCAGCGCCTGCGGCGTGTTCGCGCGGCAGCGCGCGGTCGCGATGGTGCTGTTCGACGCGCTCGCGGATCCGGCGCGGGCGCGGGTCTACGCCACCGAGAACGCCAGCAGTTTCTACGTGCAGTTGCGCAACCGGGTCGGTCGCCTGCGCGGCAGCGAGTACGGCATCGGCTGGCGCCGGCGCCTGCAGATGTCGAGCTGGTTGTGGCGCAGCGGGGCCTGCGAGCTGGTCCGCCTCGAAGACGTCACCGCGCTGAGCTTCGCGGACGCGGGCCTGGACGGCATCGTCTGCCAGGACGTGCTCGAGCACGTGCCGGACCATGCCGCGGCGCTGCGCGAATTCGCCCGGGTGCTGAAACCCGGCGGCGTGCTGGTGCTGACCGTGCCCTGGTACCACGATGCGCAACAAAGCACGCGCGTGGCGTGGCCCGACGGGAAGGGCGGCCTGGAATTCCTCGGCGAGCCCGAATACCACGGCGATCCGGTCCACGGCGGCGCGCTGTGTTTCCACCACTTCGGCTGGGACCTGCTCGATGCGATGCGCGAGGCGGGATTTTCCGACGCGGCGGCGTGCCGCGTCTGGGACGCGGACGCCGGCTTGCCGGAAGGGCAGTGGGTGTTGCGCGCGATCCGCTGACCGCTCAGCGGGCGGGCGGCGCCTCGGCCTTCGGCGCGCTGCCGAAATCGCCCTGCGCTTCCGCGGCCAGGTAGGTGAACACCGCATAGGCGGCGACGTTCTGCGCCAGGTCCTTCGGATCGATCTTGTCCAGCGTGTCGTCGGCGGTGTGGTGCAGGTCGAAGTACTGCGTGCCGTCGTGGTTCAGCGAGGCCCAGGCCATGCCCTGCGCCGCGAACGGGCCGATGTCCGATTCCGGCCCGCCTTCGCCCGGCTGCAGCTCGATGCCGAGCGGCGCCAGCACGCCGGCGATCCGGCGGATCGCGTTCTGCGCGTAGTCCGGCGCGCTGCTGTCGAAGGCGTAGATGCGTCCTGCGCCGAAATCGCTCTCGGCGGCGATGACGTGCCGTTCGATCTCGGCGGCGTGCTTTTTCGCGTAGGCGAAGCCGCCGTGCAGGCCCTGTTCCTCGTTGGCGAAGGCGACCACGCGGATCGTGCGCGCCGGCTTCAGCGGCTTGACCAGTTTGGCGGCGGCCATGCTGATGCCGATGCCGGCGGCGTCGTCGATCGCGCCGGTGCCGAGGTCCCAGGAATCGAGGTGGCCGCCGATCAGCACGACCTCATCCGGCTTCTTGCGCCCGGTGATCTCGCCGATCACGTTGTACGAGGTGTATTCGCCGTCGATGCCGCAATCGAGCGACAGGCGGATGCGGGTCGGGCCCAGCGCGACCAGCCGCGACAGTTGTTCGGCGTCGGGCACCGACAGCGCGGCCGAGGGGATCGGCGTCAGGCCGTCGGCGAAGCGGGTCATGCCGGTATGCGGCACCCGATGCGAATCGGTGCCGGCCGAGCGCATCACGTAGCCGATCGCGCCCTTGCGGATCGCCTCGGACGGGCCGCGGCCGCGGATGCCGCCGCCGATGCGGTAGTCGGCGCCGTCGCGCTTGCGTTCCATCGTGAAGTCGACGAAGGCGATCTTGCCCTTCAGCGAACCCTCCGGCGCGGCCTGCAGCGCCTCCAGGCCCTCGAAGCGCACCACTTCGCCTTCGACCGTGCCGCCGGGGCTGCCGCCGAGCGCGGTCACGTACAGCGGCTGCGAATGCGCGCCGAGCACTTCGGCGCGTTCGCTGCGGCGTACCCATTTCGGGAAGGTCACCGGCTCGGTCCACACCTTGTCGAAGCCGAGTTCCCTGAACTTCGCCTGCGCCCACGCCACCGCGCGCGCATCGCCCTCGCTGCCGCCCATGCGCGGGCCGACCTCGGTGGTCAGCGATTCGGTGACCTTCCAGCCGGTGTCGTCGGCCAGCGCGGCCTCGCGCAGTTTCGCCGCCGTCGCCAGCGCGGCGTCGGCGATGCGGGTTTCGCGTTCGGCCGCGGCGGCGGAAGCGATGGCGCAGGTCAGGGCGAGCAGCAGCGGCAGGCGGCGCATGCGGGGGCTCCGAAAAATGAAGAAGCCGCGAGCTTAGCAGCCCGCGGCTCCGGTGCACCGTGACGGAAGTTGGCTTACTTCTTCAGCGAATCGCGGATCTCGCGCAGCAGCAGCACGTCTTCGGACGGGCCGGCGGGCGCTTCCTCGGCCGGTTTCCTGATCCGATTGACCGCCTTGATCACCAGGAAAATGACGAAGGCGATGATGAGGAACTGGATGATGGTATTGACGAAATCGCCAAAGCCCAGCACCAGCGCCGGTGCGGTTTCCTCGCCGGCGGCATCGACCACCGCTTCCTTGAGCGTGATCGACCATTTGGAGAAATCCACGCCGCCCGTGAGCAGGCCCACCACCGGCATGATGATTTTTTCCACCAGGGACGTGACGATCTTGCCGAATGCGCCACCGATGACGACGCCGACGGCCAGATCGATGACGTTCCCCCTGGCGATGAATTCCTTGAACTCGCTGACTACGCTCATTGCTACGCTCCTTGTTGGCTGAATTCCGGGAACTGGTTCTCCCGCGCGGGACTATACCGCGGCGCCGGTCACGCGTCCCTGAAGCGTGGCCACGCCGCCCAGCGCAGCGGCGAAGCGGTCGCCCGGCCGCAGCGGGCCGACGCCCGCCGGCGTGCCCATGAACACCAGGTCGCCGGCCTTCAGCGCGTACAGCTTCGACAGCTCGTGCAGGATCTCGGCCACGTTCCAGATCAGGTCGCGCAGCGCGCCGTGCTGGCGCGGTTCGCCGTTGACCGACAGGTCCAGCTGCAGCGAATACGGATCGGCGACCGCCGCCGCCGGGACCAGTTCGCTGACCGGCGCGGAATGGTCGAAGCCCTTGGCGATGTCCCACGGATGGCCCTTGGCCTTGGCCGCGGCCTGCAGGTCGCGGCGGGTCAGGTCCAGGCCGACGCCCCAGGCGAACACCAGTTCCATCGCCGCTTCGACCGGCAGTACGCCGGGCGGCGCGTCGGCGCCGAGTGCGACCACCGGTTCGACTTCGTGGTGCAGCTGGTTGGTGCCGGGCGGATACGGCACGTCGGCGTTGCCGGTGACGATGGCGTCGGCCGGTTTCGCGAAGAACATCGGTATGCCGCGATCGGGCTGCTCGCTGGCGGGCGTCGCGCCCATTTCGCGCGCATGGTCGGCGAAATTGCGGCCCACGCAGTAGATGCGGTGCACGGGGAAGAAGCCGCCGCCGCGCACGGGAACGCGCGGTTGCGCAGGGGCGGGGATCACGTCGTTGGAAGCAGGGTCGGCCATGGCGTCGCGCTTGCGAAAAGCGCGACGATTCCACGCCGGCACGCCGGCGTCAACGCGCCAGCGGCAGCGCCGGCTTGCGCACCACGCGGTATTCGCCTTCGACCACGCGGCCGCCATCGCCGGCGATGGGTTCGGCCGGCTTGCGGCGCTGGCGCAGCGCCCTGAACAGCAGTCCGCCGGCCAGCATGGCCACGCCGACGAACAGGCCGAACACCAGCAGCAGGCACAGCAGGCCCACGCCGACCAGGCCAAGGAGCAGGCGCAGCAGCGGATGGCGGGGTTTGCGCGGGGCGAAGACCGAGCGCAGACGGAAACCGTCGAAGCGGAAGGTTCGGAACATGCGGGTGGCGTGTGACAGAATGCGGTCGGGCCGGACCGGTGACTGAAAGTATCGGATGACCGGACGATGACAGTGTGAGAACTTCGTTAAGAAACCATGCCGCTGATCGCATTCGACGCATTGAAGGACGGCGAACTGGCCGAGGTCGAGGCCATGATCGACGGCGATGCCGAATCGCTGGTCCTGTACCGCGAGGGCGACCGCGTCCGCGCCTGGCTCAACGTTTGCCCGCACGCCGGCCGCCGCCTCGACTGGGCGCCGGGCAAGTTCCTGCGCAGCAAGGAAGGGCTGCTGGTCTGCGCCGCGCACGGCGCTTCGTTCGAACTGGCCAACGGCGACTGCGTGGCCGGGCCGTGCCGCGGCGACGCGTTGCGCGCGGTCGAAGTCGTCGTCGTCGATGGCGAAGTACGCCTGGCCTGAGGCTCAGGCCGCCGCGCCGTCGAAGCGGTAGATATCCATCGCCAGGAAGCCCAGGTCGATGCCGGCGTCGATGCGCCGGGCGCCCAGCGCGTCGCTTCCCGCCGCGCCCATCGCGAAGAACAGCGGCAGCAGGTGTTCGTCGGTCGGATGCGCGCGCTCGGCGAACGGCGCCTGCCGGCGGTAGTCGAGCAGCGCGTCGACGTCGTCCGCCGCCAGCCGTTGCCCGATCCACTCGATGAAGGGCTTCACGTACGGCGCTTCGTTGCCGTCGCCGTAGCCGGCACGGAAATCGTGCAGGTTGTGGGTGATGCTGCCGGAACCGAGCAACAGCACGCCCTCGTCGCGCAGCGGCGCCAGCGCACGGCCCAGTTCGAACTGGTGGCGCGGGCCCAGCATCGGCTGGATCGACACCGGCACCACCGGGATGTCGGCCTGCGGATACAGGAAGCGCAGTGGCACCCAGACGCCGTGGTCGAGGCCGCGCCGCGGGTCGACCGTCGCCGGCAGGCCGGCACGCGCGATCCGCTGCGCGATCTCGTCGGCCAGCGCCGCATCGCCCGGCGCCGGGTACTGCAGTTCGTACAGCTCGCGGGGGAAACCGCCGAAATCGTGCACGGTCTCCGGCTGCGCCGCGCCGCCGACCAGCGGTTGCCGCGCCAGCCAGTGCGCGGTGGCGACCGCAATCGCGCGCGGGCGCGGCAGCGCGGCGGCCAATCCGGCCAGCTGCGCGCCGACCCGGCCGGGCGCCAGCGCGGTCATCGGCGAGCCGTGCGAAACGAACAGGGAAGGCAGTGTGGACATGGCTGCCAGCGTAGCGGAATCGACCCGCGATGCCGGTCCATCCGCGAAACAGTCCGTTGACGCGCCGCAGGGCGGGGCCCGCCCCGCGGAAGGCGCGTCGTCAGCCGCGCCGCGCCGGCAGCGCGCGCGGATTGCGCAGGATGACGGCCGACAGCAGCGACACCAGCACGCCGACCGGGAAGATTTCGATGAAGGTCATCGGCAGGCGGTAGGCCGGGTTGGCGTAGCTGGCCTTGAAGCGCTCCAACTCGGCGACCAGCTTCGCCAGCGCTTCGCCGCTGACGCCCCTGGCCTTCTGCTGCTCGATGATCGAGTTGGCATAGGAGCCGGCGAAGTCCATGCCGGTGACGGCCAGCGTGGTTTCCCAGGCCAGCGCGTAGATCACCCCCGCGACGAAGCTGACGCCCAGGCCCAGCGCGAACGCCGGCCAGAAGCGGATCGTGCCGCCGGGGGCGTCGTCGCGGTGGCGCTTGATCGCCACGAACACCAGGCTCAGCGCGGCCAGCATGATCAGGTAGCCGACCAGCATGCCCAGTCCGCCGTGCGGTGCGTCCTCTCCCAGCGCGACGACGACCAGGGACAGCGCGCCGCCGGCGACCAGGCCGGCGATGGCGCCGTACGTCAGCATCTTCTTCAGCATCGGGTTTCTCCTCGCGTTGGATGGACGGCCCGGTCGTCGGGGAGGGGGCGGCGCGCCATTCTTGCGCCGATCCGGGCATCGCACCAGCGCCGGCCCGGGGCTACAGGAGGCGATGCCCGGCCGCGGCCAGCGCTTCGATGGCGACCTGCAGCTTCGCCTGCTTCACCAGCACGTAGTCGGTGTCGAAGGTCGAGACGGCGAAGATGCCGATGCCCGCTCCGGCCAGCGGTTCGAGCACGGCAAGCAGGATGCCGGTCAGGGCGAAGTCGAACGGACCGCGCAGCTTGAAGCAGCGCCAGCCGCGTTCGGCGCCGGCGTCGCCGGGCGGCATCGCCTCATCGCAGACGATCGACAGTTCGTCCGCGGTCCACGCCACGTTGCGGAATCCCTCCGGCTGCAGCCAGGCTGGCAGCGCGGCGTCGGGCGGCAGGCGCACGACCGCGTAGCGCGCGGGCAGCAGTTCGAGCTCGAGCTGCGGTGACGGCGCCATTTCAGCCGCCGCGCGCCTGCCACCAGAACATCAGGTTGATCGCCAGCACCACGATGGTGGTGTAGATCAGCGACAGCGGGCCGCCGACGCGCCACAGCTGCCTGCTGGTGTAGTTGGCCGGGCCGATGATCATCGAGATGATCGGGTTCGACGCGGTCATCAGGTTGTTCGACGCCGACAGCGCCACGATCAGCGCGAACGCGGTCGGGTTGCCGCCGGCGGCCAGCGCCAGGTTGATCGCTATCGGCACCATCACGATGGTCGCGCCGACGTGGCTGATCACCAGCGAGAACGCGGTGGTCAGCAGCGCCACCGCCAGTTCCAGCAGCCACGCCGGCATGCCTTCGGGCAGGCGCTCGACGGTGTGCCCGGCGACCCACGCCGCCGCGCCGCTGCTGTCCATCGCCCAGCCCAGCGGGATCAGCCCGGCCATCATGAACACCGTCTTCCAGTTGATCGCCGCGTAGGCCTCGTCCATGCGCAGCACGCCGGTCAGCAGCATGCCGGCGACGCCGGTCATCAGGGTCAGCGCCACTGGCAGCTTCGAGGTCAGCGCGATCAGCACGGTCATCGCGAAGATCGCCATCGCGATCTTGAACTTGTGCGGGCGCTGCTCGTCCTTCGGATAGTCGGTGACCACGACGAAGTCGTGGCTTTCCGCCGCCTGCGCCAGGTCGGTCCAGATACTGTGGAACACCAGCATGTCGCCGGCGCGCAGCTTGACCTGGCGCACGTTGTCGCGCAGCACGTGCTTGTCGCGGTTGATCGCCAGCAGGCTGATGCCCAGTTGCTTGCGCAGGCGCAGGTCGGCCGCGCTCTTGCCGATGTACCTGGAGTTCGGCGGGATCACCGCCTCCGAGATGCCCGAGCGGCTGGGGTTGAACAGGTCGCCGAGGTGGCGCAGCCGCGACGACATGCGCAGGAAGTTGTTCTGCGCGAAATCGGCGACTTCCTGCTTCGGCCCCATCACGCCGATCACGCTGTCGACCCAGATGCGCATGTCCACCGGCGGCGACAGCCGGGTGTCGTCGCCGCTCTGCAGGGCCAGGACCAGCGGCGCGCCGTGCAGCAGTTCGGCGTCGCCGACGCTCATGCCGACCAGCGGGCTTTCCGCGCCGACCACCAGTTCGAACACGTCGCCGTGGATGCCGTAGGTGTCGGCGAAGTAGTTCTCGACGCGGGTCGGGGCGACGCTGGTGCCGTCGCCGTCGCGCAGCTTCCGGTCGCCGTGGAAGCGGAAGTACAGCAGCGACGCCGCGACCAGGGCCACGCCGACCGGCAGCGGCGCGAACATGCGCAGCGGCTCCAGCGTGGCCATGCCCGAAGGCAGGTTGTTGTTGGCCGACTGCAGCAGGTCGTTGAGCAGGATCAGCGGCGAGTTGCCGACCATGGTCAGCGCGCCGCCCATCACGATGGTGGCGGCGAGCGGCAGCAGCAGGCGCTGCAGCGACAGCGAGGTCCGCGAGGACAGGCGTGCGGCCACCGGCATGAACAGCGCCATCACCGACGGGTTCTGCATGAACGACGAATTGAGTGCGGCGATCGCGGTGGTCATCGTCAGCAGGCGCCGCTCGATGCCGTGGCCGCGGCGTAGCAGCCAGCTGGCCAGGCGGTTCAGCGCGCCGGTGCGGTCGAGGCCGGCGCCGAGGATCATCGTGGCGATGATGCTCATCACCGCGTTGCCGGAGAAGCCGCCGAAGATCTCTTCCGGCGCGATCAGGCCGCTCAGGCCCAGCACCACCAGCACCACCAGCGCGACCAGGTCGCTGCGGATGCGCGGGAACACGAACATCGCCATGGTGAAGACCACCAGCCCGAGGACGAGCTTCATGTCGGTGGTCAACGTCAGGGCGGTGTCCATTACGCGCCGGATGCTCCGTCTGGTTCGGTGGATTGTGCGCCCAAGGCGAAGTTCAACTCAATGCCGTTGCCGGCCGGGTCGCGCAGGAAGATCTGTTTTTGCGACGTCGAGGGCACCTCGGCGATGCGGTAATCGACGCCGTGCCGCCGCAGCCGCGCCTCGGCATCGTCCGCATCGGTGCAGGCGAAGGCGATGTGGTCGAAGACGGTCGCCGCGTGCGTGGCGCGCGCTTCGCCCGGCCCGGCTTCGGTCAGGTGCAGGATGTCGCGGCCCTGCGCGTACAGCCAGTGGCCGCGGCTGCGGAACGGCGGGCGCCAGCCTTCCTCCAGCCCGATCGCTTCGACATAGAAGCGGCGCAATTCGTCGAGCAGCGCCCGCGGGGCGCGGAGGTTGAAATGGTCCAGCCCGGCGACCGGCATCGCGCTCAGGGCCCGACGCGGTCGTACAGCAGGTCCCAGACGCCATGGCCCAGCTTCTGCCCGCGCGTCTCGAAGTGGGTCTGTGGCCGCCATTCCGGCCGCGGCACGTGGCCGCGAGCGCCGGCGCGGTTGGCGAAGCCCGGCGCCGCGTCGAGCACGTCCCACATGTGTTCGGCGTAGGGCTCCCAGTCGGTCGCCAGGTGCAGGCGGCCGCCGGTGCGGATCTTCCTCGCCAGCAGCGCGGCGAACTCGGGCTGGACCAGGCGGCGCTTGTTGTGGCGCTTCTTGTGCCAAGGGTCGGGGAAGTAGATGCGCACCTCGTCGAGTGCGCCGTCGGCGACTTCGTGCTTCAGCACCTCGACCGCATCGTGGTGATAGACGCGGACGTGGCCGCTGCCGTCCTCGGCCAGCGCGTTGAGCAGGCGGCCGACGCCGGGCGCGTGCACCTCGATGCCGAGGTAGTTGCGCGAGGGGTCCTGCTTCGCTGCGAAGCGCAGCGCCTCGCCGTTGCCGGTACCGATTTCCAGCACCAGCGGCGCTTCGCGGCCGAAGAGTTGCGCGTAGTCGCGGATACCGCCCTGGTAGTCGATGCCGAAGCGCGGCCACTGTTCGTCGAACGCGCGCTGTTGCGCCTCGGTGAAGCGGCCCTGGCGCAGCACGAAGCTGCGGATCTCGCGGCGGCCTTCGGTCTTGGTGAAGGGCTTCGGAGGAATCTTTGCGCCGGGACTGGAGAAAGGGTCGGTCATCGTCTCGGGTAGGGCGGGTCTTGACCCGCCAGCTTTTGCGCGTGGTGTCGGGATGGCGATGGCGGGTCGCGACCCGTCCTACCGGCGTGTCATCCAATCAGCCCCTCGATCGGGCTCGACGCGCTCGCGTTGCGCTTGCGCGGGATGCGCCCGGCGAGGAAGGCCTCGCGGCCGGCCTGCACGGCCTTCCTCATCGCGCTGGCCATCAGCACCGGGTCCTTGGCGCCGGCGATCGCGGTGTTCATCAGCACGCCGTCGCAGCCCAGTTCCATCGCGATGGCGGCGTCCGACGCGGTGCCGACGCCGGCGTCGACGATCACCGGGACCTTGGCGTTGTCGATGATTTCCAGCAGGCTCCACTTGTTCTGGATGCCCAGGCCCGAGCCGATCGGCGCGGCCAGCGGCATCACCGCGACGCAGCCGATTTCCTCCAGGCGCTTGGCCAGGATCGGGTCGTCGCTGGTGTAGACCATCACGTCGAAGCCGTCGGCGACCAGCAGTTCGGCGGCCTTCAGCGTCTGCACCACGTCCGGGTACAGCGTCTTCTGGTCGCCCAGCACTTCCAGCTTCACCAGCTTGTGGCCGTCGAGCAGCTCGCGGGCGAGGCGGCAGGTGCGCACCGCGTCTTCGGCGGTGTAGCAGCCGGCGGTGTTGGGCAGCAGGGTGAATTTTTCCGGCGGCAGCGCGTCGAGCAGGCTCGGTTCGTTCGGCGACTGGCCCAGGTTGATGCGGCGGATCGCCGCGGTGACGATCTCCGCGCCGGCGGCGTCGGTGGCGCGGCGGGTTTCGTCGAAGTCCTTGAACTTGCCGGTGCCGGTGATCAGGCGGGAACGGTAGGGCTTGCCCGCGATGACGAGCGGGTCGTGGGGAAGTGCGTCGTTCATGCCGGGATTATCGCCGAAAACCCATGGGACATTCGACGGCGGGTTTCCGCAGCAGCGCCCTGGCGCGCTCCTGCCGGCCAGGCTAGCCGCCGCCCAGGGCGTGCACGATCTCGACCCGGTCGCCGTCGCGCAGGGCGTGCGTCGCATGCGTCGAGCGCGGCACGATCTCGCCGTTGACCTCGACCGCGACGCGGCGCTCGGCCAGGTGTTCGTTGCGCAGCAGGTCGGCGACGGTGCCGCCGTCGGCCAGCTGCCGGGTTTCGCCATTGAGTCGGATGTCCATGTGTCTATTGTCGTCGATCCCGCGCCCTTATGACGCGGCGCAGCGTGTCAGGCGCACCGCTTAATGAAACCATTACATGCCATGCGCCGCCGTACGGCGCACGACCGACCGCCTTTCCCGAAGCATCCATCACCTGGGGTAAACCAACATGTCCTTGTCCAGAATTCCCGTCCGTTCCGTGCTGGCCCTGGCGCTGGCGGCGGCGGCACCCGCCTTCGCGCAGAGCGAGTACAGCGGCACCGTGTTCTTCGGCGACAGCCTGACCGATTCCGGCGCGTTCCGGCCGGGGCTGGTACAGGTGGGCGGGTCGCAGGCGGTGGCGCTGGGCCGCTTCACTACCAACCCGGGCCTGGTCTGGTCCGAGTTCCTGGCCGACTTCTATGGCCATCCCGGCGACGCGGTCGCGCTCAACCAGGGCGGCGAGAACTACGCGGTCGGCGGCGCGCGCGTGGCGACCGAGGGCACCAGTCCGTTCGGCCCGATCCCGTCGCTGGCCACCCAGGTCGGCGCGTATCTGACTGCGAATGGCGGTCGCGCCGACCCGAACGCGCTGTACACGGTGTGGGGCGGCGCCAACGACCTGTTCGCGGTGGCGGCGGGCGAGCCGCAGACCACCATCGTCACCGCGGTGACCACGCAGATCGGCCTGATCGGCCAGCTGCAGCAGGCCGGCGCGCGATACGTGCTGGTGCCGAACATCCCCGACCTCGGCAAGACCCCGTCGTTCCTGGCGCAGGGCGCCGCCGGTTCCGCCGGCGGCACGCAGCTGGCGATGGCCTACAACAACGCGCTGTATGCCGGCCTGCAGTCGGCCGGGTTGCAGGTGATCCCGCTGGACACCTTCGGCTTCCTCGGCGAAGTCATCGCCAACCCGGCCGCCTACGGCTACTCCAACGTCACCGGTACCGCCTGCGGCGCGACGTCGTCGCTGACCTGCAGCCCGGCGAACTACGTCGATCCGAACGCGCCGTCGAGCTACCTGTTCGCCGATGGCGTGCACCCGACCACGCGCACGCACGAGATCCTGGCGCAGTACGCCGAATCGGTGCTGGAAGGTCCGCGCCAGATCGCGATCCTGCCGCTGTCCGCCGCCAACACCGGCCGCGCCCGCGCCGACATGGTCGCGCTGCACGTGGACGGCAAGCCCGCGTCCGACGGCATGCGCTGGTGGGGCGACCTGCGCGGCGACAACCAGCGCTACGAGAACGGCGACCTCTACGACGGCCTGGCCCCGGCCGGCAGCTTCGGCGTGGATTGGGCGCGCGGCAGCATGGTGTTCGGCGGCTTCGTCGGCTACGGCCGCGGCAAGCTCGATTTCGGCCCGAGCACCGGCGGCTTCGACCAGGCGGACGCGACGCTGGGCGGCTTCATCGGCTGGTACGGCGACAACCTCTGGGTCAACGGCCAGGTCAGCTACACGCAGCTGTCCTTCGACGTCGATCGCGACGTGCAGCTGGGGCCGGTCAAGCGCCGGCACAGCGGTTCGCCGGACGGCGACAACCTGACCGCGGCGATCGCCGCCGGCTACGAGTTCGGCGACGGCGCGTTCCGCCACGGCCCGGTGGCCGGCGTGGTGTCGCAGTCGATCGAAGTGGACGGCTACGCGGAAAGCGGCGGCGGTTCGACCGCGCTGAGTTATCCGAAGCAGGAACTGGATTCGCTGGTCGGCAGCGCCGGCTGGCAGGCCAGTTTCGCGATCAACGAGCACGCCCGCCCGTACGCGCGGCTGACCTGGGACCACGAGTTCGAGGACGCGCCGGAACAGGCCCATGCGCAGTTGCAGAGCATCCCGCAGGCCGGCGAATACGCCGTGCCGGGGCTGGCGGTCGACGACGACTACGGCACCCTGCGCTTCGGCGTGCGCACGCAGCTGTTCGGCCTGCAGGCCGATATCGGCGCCAGCAGCACCTTCGAACGCGACGGCGGCGACAACGCCACCGTGTTCCTGACCGTGGGCGGCAGCTTCTGAGCCGCGGGGCGCCGGCCGGCGCGGGCACGGCCCGCGTTGCGCCGGCGTTCGGCCGGCGATTACACTGCCACCCCGCGCGGGCGTAGCTCAATGGTAGAGCTGTAGCTTCCCAAGCTACTGACGTGGGTTCGATTCCCATCGCCCGCTCCACGCATTCCCGTCGAGGCCCCGGTTCATCCCGGGGCCTCCGCGTCTGCCGTCGCGGCGCCGCCGCGGCATGTCATGCTTGGCGGAACCGGCCAGGGACGCCCGCATGAAACTCGCCATCCTTTCGCGCAACAGCAAGCTGTATTCGACCCGCCGGCTGGTCGAGGCCGCGCGCGCGCGCGGCCACAGCGTGCGCGTGCTCGATCCGCTGCGCTGCTACATGCGCATTGCCAGCGACGGCTTCGCCCTGCACTACAAGGGCCGGGCGATCGCCGACTACGACGCGGTGATTCCGCGCATCGGCGCCTCGGTGACGCGTTACGGCACCGCGGTGCTGCGCCAGTTCGAGCTGATGGGCAGCTACACGCCGAACCCGTCCGACGCGATCCTGCGCGCGCGCGACAAGCTGCGCGCGCACCAGCTGCTGGCCAAGCAGGGCATCGGCCTGCCGGCGACGGTGTTCGGCGACAACCCGGACGACACCGCCGACCTGCTGTCGATGCTCGGCCCGCCGCCGCACGTGATCAAGCTCAACGAAGGCACGCAGGGCGCCGGAGTGATGCTGACCGAGAAGCCGTCGGCTTCGCGCGCCGCGGTCGAAGCGCTGCGCGGGCTGTACGCCAACTTCGTGGTGCAGGAGTTCATCGCCGAAGCCGAGGGCGCCGACCTGCGCTGTTTCGTGGTTGGCGACCGCGTGGTCGCGAGCATGCGCCGGCAGGCGCCGGAAGGCGATTTCCGTTCCAACCTGCACCGTGGTGGCAGCGCCGAGGCGGTGGTGGCGAGCGACGAGGAAAAGGCGGTCGCGGTGCGCGCCGCGCAGGTGCTGGGACTGGGCGTGGCCGGCGTCGACCTGATCCGCTCGCTGCGCGGACCGCTGGTGCTCGAGGTCAATTCGACCCCCGGCCTGGAAGGCATCGAAGCCGCCTGCGGCCACGACATCTGCGTCGATATAATGGACTACGTCGCCGAATGTGTAGCTAAAATCGGCTGAATCGCCCGTGTCCGGGCCGGCTGGCAGGCTTTTGCCCCAAGCTTAACGGAATTTTTAACCCGGGTTTAATCGCCGGCCGGGTAGGCTTGCCCCTGCCGCAACTCTGCACGCTCCTCGTGTGCGATCACTTGGGAAACGACAGGATTACGGTAATCGGGGTTGTACTTTGGCCCGGGCCGGGAACGCCGGCCCGGGCATTTTTATGCCTGCCGGCAAGACGGCCGGCGCATGCACGCGGCCGACGCGGGATTTGTTAAGTTCAATTTGTTAATTTCGTTGGCCGAACCGGGAACCGGCCGGCCGCCGCGCTGTCGATAAGGCTCACGCGAAAGGAAACCCCACATGCGCATTCTGGTCATCGAAGACAACAGCGACATCGCCGCCAACCTGGGCGACTACCTCGAGGAACGCGGCCACACCGTCGACTTCGCCGCCGACGGCGTCACCGGCCTGCACCTGGCGGTGGTGCACGAGTTCGACGCGATCGTGCTCGACTTGAACCTGCCGGGCATGGACGGCCTGGAGGTCTGCCGCAAGCTGCGCAACGAAGCGCGCAAGCAGACCCCGGTATTGATGCTGACCGCGCGCGACTCGCTGGACAACAAGCTGGCCGGCTTCGATTCCGGCGCCGACGACTACCTGGTGAAGCCGTTCGCGCTGCAGGAAGTCGAGGTGCGCCTCAATGCGCTGTCGCGCCGCGGCAAGGGCGTGCAGACCCGGCTGCTGGAGGTCGGCGACCTCGAATACAACCTGGACACGCTGGAAGTGCGCCGCCAGGGCAAGTTGCTGCAGCTCAACCCGACCGCGCTGAAGATCCTGCAGGCATTGATGGAGGCGTCGCCGGCGGTGGTGACCCGGCAGGAACTGGAAACCCGCGTCTGGGGCGAGGAACTGCCCGACTCCGATTCGTTGCGCGTGCACATCCACGGCCTGCGCGCGGTGGTGGACAAGCCTTTCGACGTACCGCTGATCCAGACCCGCCACGGCATCGGCTACCGCATCGCCGCGCCCGATGGCAGCAACTGATCCCGCCAACGGCGA
Source organism: Pseudoxanthomonas sangjuensis (assembly GCF_010211755.1). GTDB lineage: Bacteria > Pseudomonadota > Gammaproteobacteria > Xanthomonadales > Xanthomonadaceae > Pseudoxanthomonas_A > Pseudoxanthomonas_A sangjuensis. The sequence continues at coordinate 24,542 of NZ_PDWR01000017.1, forward strand.
CCCGGCGAAAAGCCCCGCGAGACCGGCCCGGCGCCGCGCGTTCCGGCGCCGGCTGCGCACCCGCATCATCCTGTCGTTCTTCCTGCTCGGCACCGGGCTGACCGCGCTGTTCGCCTACCTGACCGACGTGGCGCGCCAGCGCGTGGAAACGCAGCTGGTCGAAGACGTCATGAATCGCAACATCGACGAGTACAGGCGCCAGTTTTACTTGGATCGGACCGCGAATCCGGAAATCGAAGTGCAGCAGATGAGGGCGTACGTGTTCTCGCCGGACAGTGAGCGCCTGCGCAACGAATTCCCCGAGTGGGTCTCGCTGCCGGACGGCAACCACAACGTCTTCGGTACGGATCAGTACGGCAACGAGTTCGCTTACAAGCTTGCGGTGCGCAAAGAGCCGTCGGAGTGGTTTTTCCTCGCCTACGACATGACCCAGACGCGCAAGGGCGAGGTTCAGCTCAAGCGCTGGCTGTACGTCGCCGTGGTGCTGTTCGGCGCACTGTCGCTGCTGATCGGCTGGTGGTCGGCAGCGCGGGTGATGAGCCCGGTTTCGGAGCTGGCCGCGCGCCTGCGCGCCTACCGCGGCAGCGAGAATCCCCGGCCGCTGGCCACGCATTTCCCGGAAGACGAGGTCGGCGAGCTGGCCAAGGCGCTGGACGGCTATTCCGCACGGCTGACCCACGTCGTGCAGCGCGACCGCGAGTTCAACGCCGACGTCAGCCACGAACTGCGCACGCCGCTGGCGGTGATCCGCGGCGCGACCGAGTTGCTACTGAGCAGGCCCGATCTGGACGAAAAGCTGCGGCAACGCGTGCTGCGCATCCAGCGCGCCGAGCAGCAATGCACCGACCTGATCGGCTCGCTGCTGCTGCTGTCGCGCAACGAGCGCGGGCACGGCAACACGCTGGTGGCCAAGGTGGTCGAACAACTGCTCGAATCGCATCGCGCGCAGCTCGGCGGCAAGCCGCTGGAGCTGCGCATGGAAGGCGAAAGCGGCCTGACCGTGGACGCGCCCGAGGCGGTGCTGTCGGTGGCGCTGGGCAACCTGATCGGCAACGCGGTCAAGTACACGCAGGAAGGCGGGGTGCTGGTGCGCTTGCTGCCCGGCGCGGTCGAGGTGGTCGACACCGGCCCCGGCCTGAGCGAGGAGGATGCGGCACGGCTGTTCGAGCGCGGCTATCGCGGCACCCATGCCGGCGGTTCGCAGGGCGGCGGCATCGGCCTGTCGATCGTCAGCCGGTTGTGCGAACTGTATGGCTGGCAGGTCGGCGTGCGTCCCGGCGCGGACCGCGGCGTGGTCGCCACGCTGAAGTTCTCGCACGCGTAGGGGCGCACCCGGCGCGACCGCGGAACCGGACGAGCCTGCGGACCTACAGGGTGATCCAGAAACAACCGTATTCGCGGCGCAGCCCGAACACGGTCCGCGACGGCGTGCTGGCGTTGCGCAGCGTCTGTTCCAGGCGCAGGCCGGTCGGGCGTGGCTGCGCCGACGCGGTCTGCGGGTAATAGCCGTCGGCGTTGTCGTCGACCACGTTGCCGGCGTCGTCGACGATCGGCGGCGGCGCGGGGCGGATCGGCACGATGTCGACCAGCGGCCGTTGCACCACGTCTTCCAGGCGGTCGAGGATGCGGTTGGCCACGTCGTTGGAGGTTCCGGCCCACTGGTAGACGCCAGCCAGGCGGTTGACATCGTGCGCGTCGATGGCGGCGGTGATTTCGTAGACCAGGCCGCTGAGCGTGCGCGAGCAGCCGCCGCGCAGGTAGGGACGGGTGCTGGCCGAAGCGTCGCCGGTTTCCGGCAACCGGTCCATGCCGCCGACGTCCTCGCAGCGCTTGTCGGTGTAGACCGTCTCGCCGTCCATCAGCGTGCAGCGATGGACGGCGGTGTCCTGCGCCCGTGCCGGTGCAGGGGATTGCCACGCGGCCAGCGCCGCGAGGATCAGGACCGGTTGGAGTCGGGCGATGCGCATCGATCCGGCACGGCTATCGGGAGCGATCGAGTGTAACCGCGCCGGGAGCGCCGGCGCCCGGTCGCGTTCGCGCCGCGCCGGGCGGGATTCAGTCCAGCCGCGCCAATACCGCCTGGGTCGGCCGGGCCAGGTTCAGCGCGTAGAAGTGCAGCGCCGGTGCGCCGCCCGCCACCAGCCGCTCGCACAGCTTCGCGACCACGTCGGCGCCGAATTCGCGGATGCCGTCGGCGTCGTCGCCGTAGGCCTGCATGCGCTTCACGATCCAGCGCGGGATCTCGGCGCCGCACTGCTCGGAGAAGCGGCGCAGCTGGCTGAAGTTCGAGATCGGCATGATCCCGGGCACGATCGGGAGGTCCACGCCCAGCTTGCGCACCGCATCGACGAAACCGAAATAGGCGTCGGCGTTGTAGAAGTACTGGGTGATCGCGCCGTCCGCGCCGGCATCGACCTTGGCCTTGAAATGCTGCAGGTCCCTCAGCGCGTCGTCCGCCTGCGGATGGGTTTCCGGGTACGCGGCGACCTCGATGCGGAAATGGTCGCCGTGTTCGGCGCGGATGAATCCGACCAGTTCCGACGCATAGCGCAGGTCGCCCGGATGGCCCATGCCCGAGGGCAGGTCGCCGCGCAGCGCGACGATGCGCCTGCAGCCGATCGCGCGGTACAGCTTCAGCAGCTCGCGGATCTGCTCGCGCGTGCCGCCGACGCAGGACAGGTGCGGCGCCGCATCGAAGCCGTGGTCCTGCTTCAGGTGGCGGACCGTTTCCGACGTGTAGCTCAGCGTCGAACCGCCGGCGCCGAAGGTGCAGGACACGTATTCGGGCGCGTATTCCTTCAGCCTGGCCGCGGTGCGGTCGAGCTGCGCGCGCTGTTCGTCGTTTTTCGGTGGGTAGAACTCGAAGGAAAGCGGAACCGCTGCCATCGCCATGCCTCGTGCGGAACGGGAAGGAAACGGGCGGCCGAAGCCGCCCGTTCGCATCGATCAGTAGCGGTAGTGGTCCGGCTTGAACGGGCCGTCCACCTTCACGCCGAGGTAATCGGCCTGCGCCTGCGTGAGCTTGGTGAGCTTCACGCCGATCTTCTCCAGGTGCAGGCGGGCGACTTCCTCGTCCAGCTTCTTCGGCAGGATGTAGACCTTCGGGTCGTAGAAGTCCTTGTTCGCCCACAGGTCGATCTGCGCCAGGGTCTGGTTCGAGAACGAGTTCGACATGACGAAGCTCGGGTGGCCGGTGGCGCAGCCCAGGTTGACCAGGCGGCCCTCGGCCAGCAGGAAGATCGCCTTGCCGTCGTCGAAGGTGAACTTGTCGACCTGCGGCTTGATGTTGGTCTTCTTCGCGCCCGAGGCGTACAGCGCGTCGACCTGGATCTCGTTGTCGAAGTGGCCGATGTTGCAGACGATGGCCTGGTCCTTCATCGCCTTCATGTGCGCCAGGGTGATGATGTCCTTGTTGCCGGTGGTGGTGACGTAGATGTCGGCGATGCCGAGGGTGTCCTCGACCGTCTTCACCTCGTAGCCTTCCATCGCCGCCTGCAGCGCGCAGATCGGGTCGATCTCGGTGACGATCACGCGGGCGCCGTAGGCGCGCAGCGAGTGCGCCGAACCCTTGCCGACGTCGCCGTAGCCGCAGACCACCGCGACCTTGCCGGCCAGCATCACGTCCATCGCGCGCTTCAGGCCGTCGGCCAGCGATTCGCGGCAGCCGTACAGGTTGTCGAACTTCGACTTGGTGACCGAGTCGTTGACGTTGATCGCCGGCACCAGCAGCTTGCCGGCCTCGGCCAGCTGGTACAGGCGGTGCACGCCGGTGGTGGTTTCCTCGGACACGCCCTTCCAGTCCTGCACCACGCGGTGCCAGTAGCCGGGGCGCTCCTTGGCGACGCGCTTGAGCAGGTTCTTGATCACCTGCTCCTCGTGGCTGGACGAGGGCGAATCGACCCAGTCCGAACCGTTCTCGAGCTCGTAGCCCTTGTGGATCAGCAGGGTCACGTCGCCGCCGTCGTCGACGACCAGCTGCGGGCCGAGCAGGGTGCCGTCGGCGGCCTTGAAGGTCAGCGCGTCCAGCGTGCAGTCCCAGTATTCCTCCAGCGTCTCGCCCTTCCACGCGAACACCGGCGTGCCGGTCGCGGCGATCGCGGCGGCGGCGTGGTCCTGGGTCGAGAAGATGTTGCACGAGGCCCAGCGCACGTCGGCGCCGATGTCCTTCAGCGTCTCGATCAGCACCGCGGTCTGGATGGTCATGTGCAGCGAACCGGTCACGCGCACGCCATCGAGCGGCCGGGTCGCGGCGTATTTCTTGCGGATCGACATCAGGCCCGGCATCTCGTGCTCGGCGATGTCCAGTTCCTTGCGGCCCCAGTCGGCCAGCTTGATGTCGGCGACCTTGTAGTCGCCCTCGGTCGAGAAGGTTTTCACTTGCGCGTTCATGGCATTTCTCCGTAGTGGCGAGCCGGCATGGCTCAGACATTACGGGCGCCGTTGTTGCGAAGTCATGTCGCCGAGCCTGGCCGGGTAGATAGGAAGTCCGCGCATGGATGCACGAACTCCCGTGGAGGGATCCACATACGACGGTCGCAGCGCCCCTCGGCGGGGACGCGGCATTATATCTCTTGTTGCGGATGAAACGATAAATGCTTTGCCGGAAGGGTTTGGGTAGGCTTGCAGTGGTTCGCTGCCATGCAGCAAATGGCCTGTAACTGGTCTGCGATTGGCGCCGCTCCGTGCGAGCCGCGCCGCGTCCGCCCTTCTTTCCGCGAGCCCCCACTGCGAACCCGATGAACGCCAGCCGCCCCTCCGCAGAGCGCCCCCTCGAATTCGCCGCCGTCGACATCCCGTTGCGCGAGGACGTGCGCAGGCTCGGCGCCTGGGTCGGCGACATGCTGGCCGAACAGGCGTCGCCGGAGTTCCTCGCCGAAGTCGAGCGCGTGCGCACCACCGCGATCGCCCGGCGCGAGCAGGCGCGGCGGCAGAACGGCGGATCGATGGCGTCGCTGGCCGGGCTGCTGGCGGGGCTGTCGCCGCGGCACGCCGAACAGCTGATCCGCGCCTTCGGCCCCTACTTCCAGGTCGTGAACCTGGCCGAACGCGTGCACCGCATCCGCCGCCGCCGCGACTACCAGCGCCGCGGCGGCGCGCCGCAGCCGGAAGGCGTGCACGAAAGCCTGCTCAAACTGAAGGCGCAGGGCGTCGGCCTGGACGAGCTGCGCGCATGGCTGCCGCGCATCGACATCGAGCCGGTGTTCACCGCGCACCCGACCGAGGCGGTGCGGCGCGCGCTGCTGACCAAGGAGCAGCTGATGGCGGCGAGCCTGATCAACGGCCTCGACGACCACCTGACCCCGCACGAGAAGGAAGTCGACGCCGCGCGCTTCCGGATGGCGCTGACCACGGCCTGGCAGACCGCGGACTCGTCGCCGGTGCGGCCGGGCGTGGAGGACGAGCGCGAGCACGTCGGCTTCTACCTGACCGAGGTGCTGTACCGGGTGATGCCGGTGTTCTACGAAACGCTGGAAGCCGCGTTGCGCGAGGTTTACGGCGAAACGGTCGAACTGCCGCGCCTGTTGCGCTTCGGCACCTGGGTCGGCGGCGACATGGACGGCAATCCGAACGTCGACGCGGACACGATCCGCGAGACCCTGCTGGCGCAGCGCCGCGCGATCCTGCGCAAGTACCTGAAGGAAATGGACGAACTGGCCACGCTGCTGAGCCAGTCGGACACGATCGTCGACGTCGCGCCGGAGGTGCGCCGGCGCATCGACGAATACCGCGCGCTGGTCCCGCAGTCCGCCTCGCTGTCGCGCCCGCGCCACGCCGACATGCCGTACCGCCTGCTCAACGACCTGATGCGCGCGCGCCTGCGGGGCACGCGCGACGGTGCGGCGCACGGCTACGCGGCGCCGGACGAATTCGCCGCCGACATCGAACTGATCCTGCGCAGCCTGGAAGCCAATCGCGGCGTGCATGCCGGCTGGTTCTCGGTGCGCCGCCTGCTGTGGCGCGTGCGCACCTTCGGCTTCCACCTGGCCCGGCTCGACGTGCGCCAGGAGTCGAGCGTGCACGCGCGTGCGGTCGCCACGGCGCTCGGCGACGGCGGCTGGGAGGACCGCGACGCGGTCGAGCGCGCCGCGCTGCTCGCCGACTACGCTAGCGGCGCGAAGGCCCTCCCGCCCAGCGATGCCGGGGGCAACCCGAAGCTCGACGCGGTGTTCGCCGCATTGGCCGAGGCGCGGCGCATCCACGGCGGCGACGCGCTCGGCGCCTACATCATCAGCATGGCGCACAACCGCGCCGACGTGCTGACCGTGCTGGCGCTGGCGCGGCGCGGCGGCCTGGTCGATGGCGACGGCCACGTGCCGCTCGACATCGCGCCGCTGTTCGAAACCGTCGACGACCTGCGCCACGGCCCGGACGTGCTGCGCGACCTCGCCGCCGACCCGGTCTACCGCGCGCACCTGGCCGCGCGCGGCGGCGTGCAGATGGTGATGCTGGGCTATTCCGACAGCGGCAAGGACGGCGGCATCGCCGCGTCGCGCTGGGGCTTGCAGCGCGGCCAGGTCGAGTTGCTGGAAGCGGCGAACGAGCTGGGCATCAAGCTGACCTTCTTCCACGGCCGCGGCGGTTCGATCAGCCGCGGCGGCGGCAAGACCACGCGCGCGGTCGACGCCTCGCCGCGCGGCAGCGTCGACGGGCGCCTGCGCGTCACCGAACAGGGCGAGGTGATCCACCGCAAGTACGGGATCCGCGCGCTGGCGCTGCGTTCGCTGGAGCAGGCCGCCGGCGCGGTGCTGCTGGCCAGCCTGCGCCCGCGCCCGCCGGAACCGCGCGAGGCGCGCTGGCGCGAGGCGATGAACAAGGTCGCGATGGAAAGCAGCCGCGTCTACCGCGAGTTCGTCGCCGCGCCGCGCTTCATGGACTACTTCCGCAGCGCCACGCCCATCGACGTGATCGAGCGCATGACCCTCGGCTCGCGCCCGTCGCGCCGGCTCGGCCAGGACGCCGCGCTGTCGAACCTGCGCGCGATCCCGTGGGTGTTCGCGTGGAGCCAGGCGCGCGCGGCGATCCCCGGCTGGTACGGCGTCGGCAGCGGCCTGCAGGCGCTGGCCGATGCCGGCGGCGAGGATGCGCTGCGCGAGATGGCGCGCGACTGGCCGTTCTTCCGCATCTTCCTCGACGACATCGCGATGGTGCTGGCCAAGGGCGACATGGACATCGCCGCGATGTTCTCGCGCATGGCCGGGCCGCTGCACGACGAATTCTTCCCGCGCATCGAGCGCGAGCACGCGCTGACCCGCGAGTGGGTGCTGGCGTTGAACGGCAGCGACACCCTGCTGCAGCACGACCAGCGCCTGGAACTGTCGATCCGCCTGCGCAATCCCTACGTCGACCCGATCAGCGTGATGCAGGTCGACCTGCTCAAGCGCTGGCGCGATGCCGGCCGCGAGGACGACCAGCTGCTGCGCGCGCTGGTCGCCAGCGTCAACGGCGTGTCGCAGGGCGTGCAGAACACCGGGTGATCTTTCCCTTCTCCCGCCGGGAGAAGGTGCCCCGAAGGGGCGGATGAGGGTATGGCGAAGTCAGCGACGTCCGAATCATCGTGGACTTCGCCGTACCCTCACCCCAACTCCTCTCCCGGCGGGAGAGGGGCTTGGACCGGATCAGTTCAGCGTCGCAGGATCCGGGCCGATCCGTTGTCCGCGGTCCAGCCCGGCGATCGCGGCGAGGTCGTCGCCGTCGAGTTCGAAGTCGAAGATTTCGATGTTCTCCTTGATCCGCGACGGCGTCACCGACTTCGGGAACACGACCAGCCCCAGCTGCACGTGCCAGCGCAGCACGACCTGCGCCACGCTCTTGCCGTGCTTTCCCGCGATGGCCTGCAGCGTCGCGTCGCCCAGCAGCTCGCCGCCGCGCGCCAGCGGGCTCCACGACTCGGTGACGATGCCGTGCCGGGCGTGGTATTCGCGCAGTTCCGCCTGCTGGAACAGCGGGTGCAGTTCGATCTGGTTCGCCACCGGCGCCACACCGGTCTCGCCGACGATGCGCTCGAGGTCGGCGATGCGGAAGTTCGACACGCCAATGGATTTCGCCTTGCCGTCCTTTTGCGCCTGGATCAGTGCCTTCCAGCTGTCGACGAACCTGCCGTTGGCCGGGCAGGGCCAATGGATCAGGTACAGGTCGACGTAATCGAGTTTCAGCTTCAGGAGGCTGCTGTCGAGCGCGTGCAGGGCGCTGTCGTAGCCCTGGTCGGCGTTCCACAGCTTGGTGGTGATGAACAGTTCGTCGCGCGGAATGCCCGAGCCGGCGATCGCCTGGCCGACGCCGGACTCGTTGCGGTAGATCGCGGCGGTGTCGATGTGGCGGTAGCCCAGCCCGAAGGCGGTGGCAACCACTTGCGCGGTTTCGTCGGCCGGGGTCTGGAACACGCCGAGGCCGAATTGCGGGATCCTGCGGCCGTCGGAAAAGGCCAGGGTGGGAACGTTGGGCATGCGCGGTTCCTGTGTCGATCCAAGGGGGACCGACAATCTAATCCATGGCCCGTCAACGTGGCGGCGGGCCGCCATGAAATGCAGCGTTCCCGCGTGTCCGGCCCCGTGCAGGAGGGGGAGGGCTTCAAAGCCGGGCGCGCAGCCACGCGCCGAGATCGCGCAGCACTTCGCCGCGTCCCGGTTCGGCCTCGTGGTAGATCTCGTGGTACAGCGCGGGATACTCGTGCGCGGTCAGGTGCGTGGGCGGCGCCAGTGCGGCGAATTCGCGTGCGCCCGCCGGATCGACCAGCGCGTCGCTGCCGGCGAACTGCAGCAGCGTCGGCACCGCCAGTCGCGACGCGGCGGCGATCGCCCGTGGGCCGGTCTCGAAGATGTACTGCGCCAGCCGCGCGCTGATGCGGTCGTGGACGGACGGGTCGCTGCGGTAGGCCGGCCCGACCGCCGGATCGTGCGACAGGCGGCCGGTTTCCAGTTTGTTGGCCACGGCCAGGTCTGGCGCAATGCGCAGCAGCGCGCGCGCCAGCCAGCGGTCGAAACGGCCGGCGTGGGTGGCCAATGCCGGCGACGAAACGACGAGGCCGCGCGGCCGCAAGCCGAGCATGGCCACCGCGTGCAGGGCGACCAGGCCGCCGAGGCTGTGGCCGAGCAGGAAGGGCAGGTCGTCGCCTTCGGCGGCATAGGCGGCGAAGGTTTCGAGCAGGTCGTGCGACAACGCGGCCTCGCGCGCCGGGACCACGCCGCGCCTGCCGTCCGACAGGCCGTGCCCGCGCAGGTCGAAGCCACGCACCGAGATGCCGAGCGCGTTGAGATCGGCGGCGAGTCGCGCGTAACGCCCGGCGTGTTCGCCGAGGCCGTGCACGACCAGCAATCGCGCGCGCGGTTGCGGCGCCGGCCAGTCGTGCCATTGCAGCCGCGTGCCGTCGTGCAGCGTGAACCTGGCCTGCGGCGGTCGGGTGTCGTCCATCGCGTTCCCTCTCGTCGAACGCCACGAAGCTAGCGCATCGGGGCCGGTCCGTGCATCCGGGAGGCGGGTCAGCCGTCCAGCTCGCTCCAGCGCGCGTACGCCGCGTCGAGTTGCGCCTGCAGCCCGGCCAATTGCTGGTTGGCGGCCAGGATCGCGGCGCTGTCCTGCTGGTAGAAGGCCGGGTCGTTCATCGCGTCGCTGCGTGCGGCGATGTCGGCTTCGAGCGCTTCGATCCTGGCCGGGAGTTGCTCCAGCTCGCGCTGGTCCTTGTAGCTCAGCTTCTTCTTCGAAGCGGCGGCGGCTTCGGCGGGCACGGTTGGCTGGGCCGTGGCCGGCCGCGTCGCAGCGGCTTCCGGCTTCGGCGCCAGGGGCGCGGGCCGCTGCCGCAGCCAATCGGTATAGCCGCCGACGTATTCGCCCAGCTTGCCGTCGCCTTCCAGCACCAGCGTGCTGGTCACCACGTTGTCGAGGAAGTCGCGGTCGTGGCTGACCAGCAGCAGCGTGCCCTTGTAGTCGGCCAGCAGCTCCTCGAGCAGCTCCAGCGTCTCCACGTCGAGGTCGTTGGTCGGTTCGTCCATGACCAGCAAGTTCGACGGCTGCGCGAACAGCCGCGCCAGCAGCAGGCGGTTGCGTTCGCCGCCGGACAGGCGGGTGATCGGCGCACGGGCGCGTTCGGGGGTGAACAGGAAATCCTGCAGGTAGCCGATGGCGTGCTTGCGGCTGCCGTTGATCTCGACGTAGTCGCGGCCCTCGGCGACGTTCTCCAGCGCGTTGCGGGTTTCGTCCAGCTGGCTGCGGTGCTGGTCGAAGTAGGCGACCTGCAGGCCGGTGCCGAGCTTCACTTCGCCTGCATCCGGCTTGAGTTCGCCGAGCAGGATCTTCAGCAGGGTCGACTTGCCGGCGCCGTTGGGACCGATGATGCCGACGCGGTCGCCGCGCATGATCGTGGTCGAGACGTCCCGCAGCAGCGCGCGGCCGCCGAACGACTGCGATACCCGCGCGGCTTCGATCACCTTGCGTCCGCCCGCCTGCGCCTCGGCGACTTCCATCCTGACGTTGCCGGACAGCTCGCGGCGTTGCGCGCGTTCGCGGCGCATCGCCTTCAGCGCGCGCACGCGGCCCTCGTTGCGGGTGCGCCGGGCCTTGATCCCCTGGCGGATCCAGACTTCCTCCTGCGCCAGCAGCTTGTCGAAGCGCTCGTTTTCCATCGCCTCGGCGTGCAGGCGTTCCTCGCGCCGGCGCAGGTAGTTGTCGTAGTCGCCGGGCCAGCTGGTGACCCGGCCGCGGTCGATCTCGACGATGCGCGTGGCCAGCGCGCGCAGGAAGCTGCGGTCGTGGGTGACGAAGACCAGGCTGCCGGCGAACGACTTCAGGAAACCTTCCAGCCATGCGATCGCCTCGATGTCGAGGTGGTTGGTCGGCTCGTCCAGCAGCAGGATGTCGGGCTTGCGCGCCAGCGCCTGCGCCAGCAGCACGCGGCGCTTCATGCCACCCGACAGTGCGGCGAAATCGGCGGCGCCGGGCAGTTCCAGCTGGTCGATCACCTGCTGGATGCGGCGGTCCAGGTCCCAGCCGTGGCGCGCTTCGATCCGCGCCTGGAACTCGCCCAGCGCCAGCATGTCGCCGGCGTCGAGCGCGTGGTGGTAGCGGGCGAGCAGTTCGCCGAGGTCGCCGAGTCCCTGCGCAACCACGTCGAACACCGTGCCGTGCGTTTCCTGCGGCACTTCCTGCGCCATGCGCGCGACGACGGTACCGGACTGCAGGCGGACCTCGCCGTCGTCCGGCTGCAGCTCGCCGGCGACCAGCCGCATCAACGTCGACTTGCCGGCACCGTTGCGGCCGACGACGCAGACGCGCTCGCCGGCCTCGATGGAAAGATCGACTTGTTCGAGCAGCAGGGGGCCGCCGACGCCGTAGTCGACGCGCTGGAGTTGGAGCAGGGACATGCCGCCATTGTACCGGCGGCGCGCGGCCCGCCGCCGTCAGCGATGCGTGCGGTACGGTTCGTCGATGGCGACGAAGGTGGCCTCGGCCCGCGCGTCGCGGCACCAGTCCTGCATCGCGGGCAGGGCAAGCACCGCATCGCGGTAGGCGCGGGCTTCGCCTTCGGCGGGGATGGCGTAAGTGGCGAAGCGCGACACCACCGGGGCGAAGAAGGCATCGGCAATGCAGAACCGGCCGAACAGGAACGGGCCATTGCCTCCGAATTCCACGCGCGTGTCGCGCCACAGCGCCTGCACGGCGTCGATGTCGGCCTGCGCGGGCGACGCGTCCACGTGCGGCAGGCTGGCCTCGACGTTCATCGGCAGGGTGGAGCGCAGCTGGCCGAAGCCGCTGTGCATCTGCGCGACCAGCGAGCGGGCGCGCGCCCGCGCCCTTGCGTCCGAGGGCCACAGGCCGGCATCGGGGTGGCGTTCGGCCACGTATTCGCAGATCGCCAGCGAATCCCACACCGCGAAGCCTTCGTCCAGCAGCACCGGCACGCGCAACGCCGGGGTGAGGCCCTGCAACTGCGCGGCGAATTCCGGCGTGTCCAGCCACAGCTTCTTCTCGGCGAAGGGAATGCCCGCCGCGCGCAGCGCAAGCCACGGCCGCAGCGACCACGAAGAGTAGTTCTTGTTGCCGATGAGGAGGGTGTACATGGTGGGGATCATAACCAATGGCGCCCGACGAAAACGGGCCGCTTGCGCGGCCCGTCCCGGTGTTGCGATGGTGCGTGTCGCCTACTTCAGCTTCGCCGCCGCACGCAGCGCCTCGGCCTTGTCGGTCTTTTCCCACGAGAAGGCGGTGGCGGTGTGCTTCTTGCCGGCGCCGTCGACGTAGGAGATTTCCTTCGGCTTGCGGCCGAAGTGGCCGTAGCTGGCGGTGGCCTGGTAGATCGGGTGCTCCAGGTCCAGCATCCGGGTGATGCCGTAGGGGCGCAGGTCGAAGTGCTTGCGGATCAGCTTTTCGATCACGTCGTCGCCGACCTTGCCGGTGCCGAAGGTGGTGACCGAGATGCTGGTCGGTTCGGCCACGCCGATGGCGTAGGAAACCTGCACTTCGCACTTGTCGGCCAGGCCGGCGGCGACGATGTTCTTGGCCACGTAGCGGGCGGCGTAGGCGGCCGAACGGTCGACCTTCGACGGATCCTTGCCCGAGAACGCGCCGCCGCCGTGGCGGGCCATGCCGCCGTAGGTGTCGACGATGATCTTGCGGCCGGTCAGGCCGCAGTCGCCCACCGGGCCGCCGATGACGAACTTGCCGGTCGGGTTGATGTGCACCTTGTTCTTGGCCAGCGATTCCAGCCACTTCTTCGGCAGCACCGGCTTGAGGATGGTTTCGCGCACGGCTTCGACCAGGTCCTTCTGCTTGATGTCCGGATCGTGCTGGGTCGACAGGACCACGGCGTCGAGGCCGAGGATCTTGTTGCCGTCGTAGCGCAGGGTGACCTGCGACTTGGCGTCCGGGCGCAGCCACGGCAGCTTGCCGTTCTTGCGCACCTTGGCCTGCTGCTCGACCAGGCGGTGGCTGTAGTACAGCGGCGCCGGCATGTATTCCGGGGCTTCGTTGCAGGCATAGCCGAACATCAGGCCCTGGTCGCCCGCACCCTGTTCTTCCGGCTTCTTGCGGTCGACGCCCTGGTTGATGTCCGGCGACTGCTTGCCGAGCATGTTGATGATGGCGCAAGTGTGGCCGTCGAAGCCGACGTCGGAATTGTCGTAGCCGATGCCGTTGATCACGCTGCGGGCCAGCGCCTCGATGTCCACCCACGCGGTGGTGGTCACTTCGCCGGCGACGATCGCCGCGCCGGTCTTCACCAGGGTCTCGCAGGCCACGCGGGCGCGCTTGTCCTGGGCCAGGATGGCGTCGAGCACGGCATCGGAGATCTGGTCGGCGATCTTGTCCGGATGGCCTTCCGAGACCGATTCCGAGGTGAAGAGGTAGCTGGACATCGGCTTATATCCCTTTATTCGGATGAAAAGATGGGCGCGCATGATACACGGCCGCGCGGCGGCGTGCATTGTGCGCCGTTCAGCATGGCAGCGGGGTTAAACGGCGGCTTGCCGCCGCGTTGCCGCAAAGCCGCGGCGACGCTGTCGCACCGCAGGCCCGGGTCGCCCCACCGGGACGGTCGCCGGGGGCGGCCGGGAAGCCCCGGCGCGATGCGGGCACTGGAGCTGCGATTCGCCGAACGGCTCCCGTGGCGGTTGCGCGGCCGCTTTCCTCAAGACCCCGTGTCCGCCGACAACCCGGCCAACCGGCTGCGCTGCCGGATGGCCGCGCGTCACTGCAGCTTGACCACCACCTGCCCGTTGGCGATCTCGGTGCTGCCGACCCGGCGCGAGCCGATGCGGCCGAGCAGGGTGTTGTCGAACTCGTATATCGGCTCGTCGCGCGAGTAGTCGGCCAGCCAGGCGTTCAGCGCGCCGCGCACGGTCGAGTTCATCGCGCCGCCCAGCGCCGGTACGTCGACGCTTTCGATCGCCGGCTGGTCGAGGTGGATGCCCAGCGTGCGCGCGTCGAAGCGCACGCCGCTGGACAGGGCGAAGTGGCCATTGGGCTTGCTGCCGCCGCCGAAGGTGCCGATGCCGAGGTCGAAGTCGACGCGCATGCGATGGCTGTCGGCCGGAATGCTCAGGCGCGGATTCATCAGGCTCAGCGATATCAGTCCGCCCAGCTTGTCGTAGCGCTTCGGGAAGTTGCCGTTGAGCGACTGCTGGATCTGCATCTGCGACAGGGAGAACTGGTTGCCGAGCAGCGCGGCCATGGTGTCCAGGCCGGCGCATCCGGCCAGCGCGAACGGGACGATGGCGACGGAAGCGATCAGCAGGCGGCGACGCGGGTTCATCGTTGGCAGCTCCGGGAAAGGCCGGCCGCCACGATACCCGCATCGGCACGCATCCGCTGCGTCGATGCGCGCGGTCGGCGGTCGGGCGCGGATTCCGGCCTGCTAGCATTCAGGCATGGATTCGATCACCCACCTGTTCTACGGCGGCGCGATCGCCGCGGCCATCGCCCCGAAGCAGCACCGCCGCGCCGCGTTGCTGGCCGGTGCCGCGCTCAATACCTTGCCCGACCTCGACGTGATCCCGCTGGTCCTGTTCGCCGACCCGGTCGCGCAGATGACCAGCCATCGCGCGGCGACGCATTCGTGGTTCGTGCTGCCGTTCGTCGCCTGGGCATTGTGGGCCTGGTTCAAGCGTCGCGGCGGGCGCGTGGCGCAATCGCCGGTGCGCTGGTGGTGGGCCATCTTCGCCTGCCTGATGTCGCACCCGCTGATCGACAGCTTCACCATCTACGGTACCCAGCTGTTCTGGCCGCTGCCGGTGCGGCCGCTGATGGGCGGCAGCCTGTTCATCGTCGATCCGCTGTTCACCCTGCCGTGGTTCGCCGCCTGCGTGGTCGCGTGGTTCGCGCGCGAAAGTTCCGTCGGCCGGCGCGCGCTGCTGGCCGGCGTCGCGCTCGGCACCGCCTATCTCGGCTGGTCGCTGGTCGCCAAGGCGCTGGTCGAGCGCGAGGCGCAACGCTCCCTCGTCGCGATGGGACTCGGCGTCGCGCCGCGCTTCTCGGTGCCGACGCCGATGAACACCCTGCTGTGGCGGGTGGTCGCGATGACCCCGGACGGCTACGTCGAAGGTTTCCGATCGCTCGTCGCCGACCGCGGGCCGATGCGCTTCCGGCGCCATGCCAGCGACGCGACCGTGCTGGACGCGGCACGGGCTGTTCCAACCGTGCAACGGCTGACCTGGTTCAACCACGGATTCCAGAAGGCCGAGCTGCGCGATGGCGAGCTCGTGCTCAGCGATTTGCGCATGGGCAGCGAGCCCGACTACTTCTTCCGCTTCATCGTCGCCGAGCACGGAAACCCGGGCTGGCGCGCGGTGCCGCCGCGACAGTTGCCGGCATCGCGCGATGCCGGCGCGCTGTTCGATGCGACGTGGCGGCGCATCCGCGTCGAGCCGGCCGCGGGCGCAGGCGTGCCCTGATGCCGTCATCCGCTGGAACAATCCATTTCCGCGGCGCGGGTTTCGCCGGCGCGGCGGCTGGCTAGCATGGCGGCCCGCAGCAATTCCGCCACGCAGCCGAGGAACTCCGCCATGACCAATTTCGCCTTCGATACCGCCAAGGTGGGCAACATCGCCCTCGAGGCGATCAAGAACCGCCGCACCCAGTACGCGCTGGGCAAGAACCTGCCCCTGAGCAAGGAAGACACCGCCGCGCTGATCAGGGACGCCGTGCGCCAGTCGCCGTCGGCGTTCAACTCGCAGTCCTCGCGTGTCGTGATCCTGTTCGGCGAGCAGAGCGGGAAGTTCTGGGGCTTCGTCAAGGAGGCGCTGCGCAAGATCGTGCCGGTCGATGCCTTCCCGGCCAGCGAGCAGCGCATCGACGGCTTCGCCGCCGGCGCCGGCACCGTGCTGTTCTTCGAGGACCAGGACGTGGTCACCGGCCTGCAGGAGCAGTTCGCCCTGTACGCCGACAACTTCCCGGTCTGGTCGGAACATTCCACCGGCATCGCCCAGTTCGCGGTCTGGACCGTGCTGGCCAACGCCGGCATCGGCGCCAGCCTGCAGCACTACAATCCGCTGGTCGACGCCGACGTGCGGAAGGAATGGGGCGTGCCGGCCAGCTGGAAGCTGCGCGCGCAGATGCCGTTCGGCTCGAACGAAGCGCCGATCGGCGAGAAGGCCTTCATCGAAGACGAAGGCCGCTTCAAGGTGTTCGCGTAAGCGCCCGGCACCGCGGCAACGCCGACAGCGGCCCGGATTCGCGCGAGCGGGTCCGGGCCGTCTGCTTTCCCGGCACGGCCATCATGGGGTCACCGCCACCCACAGGCCGCGCGCCGGAGCGGACCGTCCCGGCGGATCCGCCTGCGCCATGCCGCGGGCCGCTTCCAGCACGGCCGGCGAATGCAGTTCGACCGGAAGGCCGGCGATCAGGTCCGAATACCGTTCGGATCCCAACGCGCGCTCGAATCCGCGGGCCATGTCGCGGTCGGCGCGGAAGCGGAAGCGTTCGTTGTGGGCGACCGTGGTCAGTACCAAACCCACATCCCGCGCGGTCAGGTTGGTTTCCAGCGCAAGCAACTGCCAGGCGCGGAAACCGCTGATCGGGGCGGGCGCGGCCATTTCGGCGCGAATCGGACGCAAGTTGGTTTCCTGTGCGTCCGCATCGGCGACGACGAGGGCGGGAGAGGCCGCCGCGACGAGCAGCGCCAGTGTGAGCGACGAAGTTTTCATCGACGTTTCCTCCGAGGTTTGCGGGTGGAGGGTGCTGCCGTCGCGCGTCTTGCGCACGGAGTGCCTCCGCTACCAAGGATCGAAAAAACGCGATGCGCGTTGCATGTGCTCGAAGGCACACCGACGAACGGCAGGGAAGCGGGGATCCGGGTTCGGGCGCCGGCGTTTATGCCGCCGCCGGCAGTTCCGGCGCCACGCCGGCAACCAGCGCGTCGAAATAGCCGCGGGTCAGCGCGATCTGCACCTCGGCGGTTTCGGCGCGGTTGACCACGGCGCGGAAGGCGAGGTTCTCGGGGTGGTCCTTCGCGTACCAGCCCAGGTGCTTGCGTGCGATGCGCACGCCGGCCTGTTCGCCGTAGTGCGCGTGCAATGCGCGCAGGTGGCCCAGCAGGATGTCGCGGACTTCCTGCAGCGACGGCGGCGCCGGCTCCGTGCCGGTCGCGAGGTAATGCGCGATCTCGCGGAAGATCCACGGCCGGCCCTGCGCGGCGCGGCCGACCATCACCGCGTCGCAGCCGGTGCGCGCCAGCACGAAGGCGGCCTTGCGCGGCGAATCGATGTCGCCGTTGGCGATCACCGGGATCCGCAGTTGCGACTTGATCGCGGCGATGGTGTCGTACTCGGCTTCGCCGCCGTATTGCTGGTCGCGGGTGCGGCCGTGCACCGCGAGCGCGGCGATGCCGCAGTCCTCGGCGATGCGGGCGATCGCCGGCGCGTTGCGGTTCTCCGCGTTCCAGCCGGTGCGGATCTTCAGCGTCACCGGCACGTCGACCGACTTCACCACCGCGGCCAGGATCCGCGCGACCAGCGCTTCGTCGCGCATCAGCGCGCTGCCGGCCCAGGCGTTGCAGACCTTCTTCGCCGGGCAGCCCATGTTGATGTCGACGATCTGCGCGCCGTGGGCGACGTTGTACCTCGCCGCCTCGGCCAGTTGCCCGGGTTCGGTACCGGCGATCTGCACGCTGACCGGCGCCGGTTCGCCCGCGTGGTCCATGCGCGTGCGCGACTTGCTGGTCTTCCAGAAGCGCGGGTCGCTGATCGTCATCTCGGACACGGCCAGGCCCGCGCCCAGCCGCTTGCACAGCTGCCGGAACGGCTTGTCGGTGACCCCGGCCATCGGCGCGAGGACGACCGGGGTGTCGATGGAATGGGGCCCGATGCGCATGCCGGTATTGTAGGACAGCACGAAAAAACCCGGCCGCAGCCGGGTTCCTCCGGGATGCCGCGGGCGGGAAGGCTCAGGCGGTCTCGTCCGCGATCGCCGCATCCGGCGCGTTGGTTTGCACCGACTTGATGCCGTTGTCGCGCGCGGCCTCGCTTTCGTACATCTCGCTGCTGCCGATGATCTGGCCGTTGCCTGCCAGCAGGTTGAAGTACGGCTTGCCGTTGCTGGACGTCTTGCGGTCGAACTTGCCGTCGTCCTGGCTGTTCTTGCGCACCGATTCGATGCCGTTCTTCGCGCCGGCCTTGTCGTTGTAGCCCTGGCTGGCCAGGATGACCTGGCCATTGCCGGCCTTCAGCACGAACTGGAAATCGCCGTTGCTGCGCTTGCTGATGACGAACTTGCCTGCCATTACAACCTCCATGTGCGGATGAAAGGAATGCCGAGGGTAAGCGGGGCGGGATTAGCGAATCGTTAGCTGAAGTGGGTCAGCACGCCGGCGATCGTCGCGGTCATGAAGGTCGCGATCGAGCCGCCGAGCACCGCGCGCAGGCCGAAGCGGGCCAGGTCGTGGCGGCGGTCCGGGGCCAGGCCGCCGATGCCGCCGATCTGGATCGCGATCGAGCTGAAGTTGGCGAAGCCGCACAGCGCGTAGGTCGCGATCAGGCGGCCCTCCTCGCTCAATGCGACGCCGGGCGACTTGCCGTTCACGATGTTGGCCAGGTCGGTGTAGGCGACGAATTCGTTGATCACCACCTTCTGCCCGATCAGCGAGCCGACCGTGGTCGCGTCGGCCCACGGCGTGCCGATCACCCACGCGATCGGCGCGAGGACGTAGCCGAAGATCGTCGACAGGTTGGTCGGCTTGCCGATGACGCCTGCGATCCCGGTGACGTCGCCCAGCCAGGTCAGCGGCGCGTTGAGCAGCGCGATCAGGGCGATGAAGGCCAGCAGCATCGCGCCGATGTTCAGCGCCAGGCGCAGGCCGTCGCCGGCGCCGGCCGCGGCCGCGTCGATCACGTTGCTGGTGGTCTTCTCCACCTCCATCTTCACCGTGCCGCGGGTCAGCGGCTCGCCGGTCTCGGGGATCAGGATCTTGGCGATCACCAGCGTGGCCGGCGCGGCCATGATGCTGGCCGCGAGCAGGTGCTTGGCGTAGAACGCCTGCTGCACCGGGTCGCCGCCGCCGAGCATGCCGACGTAGGCGGCCAGCACGCCGCCGGCGATGTGCGCCATGCCGCCGATCATCATCGTGATCAGTTCCGACTCGGTCATCCGCGGGATGTACGGGCGCACGGTCAGCGGCGCCTCGGTCTGGCCGATGAACACGCTGGCGCAGACGCTGGTGGTCTCGGCGCCGGACACCTTCATCACCTTGGTGATCGCCCAGGCCATCGCCCGCACCACCATCTGCATCACGTTCAGGTGGTACAGCACGCCCATCAGCGCGGAGAAGAAGATGATGGTCGGCAGCACCTGGAAGGCGAAGATGAAGCCGATCTTCGAGGTGTCCATCAGGCTGCCGAAGATGAAGTTGCTGCCTTCGTTGACGAAGCTCAGCACCTTGACGAAGCCCCTGCCCAGCGCGTCGAACACGTCGCGCCCGCCCGGCACCAGCAGCACCAGCGCGGCGAAGCCGATCTGCAGGCCGACGCCGGTGCCGACCAGCTTCCAGTCGACCGCGCGCTTGTTGTTGGAGAACAACCAGGCGATGCCGACCAGCACCGCCAACCCGAACAGGCCGAAACCGACGCGCCCCAGACCTTCCAACATGCAGTTCCCCTGACCGGCAACAAAGCCCGCAGGGTAGTCAGGCGCGGTGGCGGCGTCCAGCGGCGCCTTTCAGGAGGTGCCCGCCAGCACCCGGTTGCGGCCTTCCAGCTTGGCCCGGCGCAGGCGCAGGTCGGCGCAACGCAGCAGGGCGGAGAGATCGGCGCCATCCCGCGGCCAGCAGGCGATGCCGGCGCTGAAGGTCAGGCGGATCGGCTCGGCGTCGTGCTCGGGCAGGAACGGCTGCGCGGCCACGTTGCGGCGCATCGCCTCCAGCCGCTCCCAGGCCAGGCCGGCCGGGAGCGGCAGCAGCAGGGTGAATTCCTCGCCGCCGATGCGCGCCAGCCATTCCTTCGGGCCCAGTTGCCCGCGCAGCACGTCCACCACGTGCCGCAGCGCGCGGTCCCCGGCCAGGTGGCCGACTTCGTCGTTGATCCGCTTGAAATAGTCCAGGTCGATCAGGCACAGCGCGAGTGCGTTGGCGCTGCCGGTCGCGGCGGCGAGCAGGCTCGGGAAGCGGTGCACCAGCCAGGTGCGGTTGGGCAGGCCGGTCAGGCCGTCGGTGCCCGACATTTCCACCAGGCGCTGCATGCGGTAGACCACGGTGGCGGTCAGGCCGGTCATCAGCCCGATCAGCACCAGCCGCTGGATCTGGTTGGCCGGGGTGGCGGTGCCGTATTCCACCGAAAACAGCTGGCCGGGATCGTCGACCGTGGCGAAGATGCACAGCGCGAGCAAGGCGTACTGGACCAGCGCCAGCGCGCCGGCGAACACGGTCAGGCGGCCGTCGTTGCGCAGCGCGGTCATGCAGATCGAGATCAGGTAGAACGCCCACACCACCATGCTGTTCAGGCTGGCCACCGGCGAACTCCAGGCCAGCAGCGCCAGCACCAGCGTGGTACTGGTGACGTCGTAGGCGGTGGTGGTCCAGGGCAGCCAGCGGTGGCGGCCGCGCTGGCGCGCCAGCGCGAGCCAGACATGCGCCATCGAGATCGCGAGCGCCACGCCGAACAGGCCGATCACCGTTTCCTTGGGCGTGCCGCCGGCCAGCGCATTGATCGACGGCAGCAACAGCAGCAGCCACGCCAGCAGAGCCCGCAACCGCGCCACCAGCAGTTCGCCGCCCGCGCCGATTTCCAGCATGACCGCGTCCGGGCGCGCCAGCAGGCGCCGCCAGAAGTCGCGCAGACCGGAGATCGTCTGGGACACGTAAGTTCCCCCCTTGCCGGCGCAGCATAGGCCTGCGCCGGCCTACCCTCAATCGCCGGCCGTCAGCCGATCCCGCGCCACGCCACCCACAGTCCCAACAGCACGAACACCGCCGCGGCGACCATCCGCGCCGGCTTCAGCGGCAGGCGGTCGGCGAAGCGATGGCCCAGCCACACCACCGGCAGGTTGGCGAGCAGCATGCCGACCGTGGTGCCGACCACCACCGGCCACAGCGGCTGGTATTTGGTCGCCAGCAACACCGTCGCGACCTGGGTCTTGTCGCCGACTTCGGCCAGGAAGAAGGCCAGCGTCGTCGCCAGGTAGGCGCCGCGCCGCGGCAGTTTCTCGTCTTCTTCGCCCAGCTTGTCGGGGACCAGCGTCCATGCGCCGACCGCGAGGAAGCTGGTCGCGACGATCCAGCGCAACAGTTGCGGCGACAGCCACTGGTTCAGGCCGACGCCGAGCCACGCCGACAGGCCGTGGTTGACCACGGTCGCGGTGAGGATGCCGAAGGCGATCGGCCAGGGCTTGCGGAAACGGGTGGCCAGCAACAGCGCCAGCAACTGGGTCTTGTCGCCGATTTCGGCCAGCGCAACGGTCGCGGTCGATACCGACAGGGCTTGCAGGGTCAGCATGGAATTCCCGGGGCCAGGCATTCGCGGACGCGAAGGCGGACGCCACGCGGCCCGGCCCGGGTACGCGCGACGCTCGCCTTCGGTCTTGCCCGGCAGCGAAGCGGCATGCTTCGGCCCCGCGCGCCACGGCGCCGCATGGTCCATGCGGCGAGCCGAGTGTGTTGACGCGCGGCATCCGCCAGGTGCCTGTGGAGGCGGGGCGGACGGGCTACTCCCCGGAGGTAAGTGCGCGAATTGTAGCCGGCCGCAGGGCTATTGACTCATGAATGAGAATTATTATCATTCTAATCGAGCCATTCACCGGATGCCCCCATGAGCGCCCAGCCCCACGCTTTCCCGTCGCCGGCCCGCAACGTTTCCCATTTCGCCGCGGTCCGGCCCCAAGCCGCCGAAGCGGTTTTCAGCAGCGAAACGCTGCTGCAGGGCCACCGCGAAATCCTGATCCGTCACGGCGACCGCGTTTACCGCCTGCGCCACACCAGCAACGACAAGCTGATCCTGACCAAATAAGCGTTGTCGGCTCGTCATTCCCCCTTCCGCGGGAATGACGGCGACATCAAAAGCCGAACCCTCTTCCTGGCGTGCTGCGCACGCATTTCCCTCTCATGCGGAGGAGAGAGGCAGGCCGATCGCCAGCGCTTGGATCAATCTCCCTTCGGCGCGACCGGCGGCACGGGCGAGGCGGGCGGGGCGGGTGGCGCCGGCAGTTCGCCATCGCCCCCGTCGCTCCACTCGAACACTTTGCCATCGTCGCCGGCAATCACCACGTGCCGTTCCGAACGGACGATGGGCGCCGGCGCAGCAGGCGGCGCGGGAGGAGCCGGCATCGCTGCCGTGTCCGGCGCAGGTGGCGCTGCGGGCGCGGCGGGCGGTGCCGGCGGCGACGGCAACTGGAGGCGGAACGGCACTGCCTTCGGCGCCTTGACGCTGGCGCGTTGCGACTTGCGGTCGCGCAGGAATTCGACTTCGATCGCGCTGCCGGCGGGCTTGGCGCGCAGGGCGGCCATTGCCTCGCGCGGCGTGTCCACCGGCTTGCCATCGATCTTCTGGATCACGTCGCCGGCCTGCAATTCGCCGAGGTCCTCGCCGCTGCTGATCACCAGTACGCCCTTGTCGGTTCCGAAATAGCGGCCCAGTTGCGGATCGATCGCCGCCAGGTTGAGGCCGCTCCAGCGGAAGGCTTCGACCAACGGTCCGACCTCGAAGCCGCCCTTGCCGTCGGGTGCGATGCGGTGGATTTCGGCAAAGGCCTGGTCGACCTGTTTCTTGATGGCGTCGCTGTCGGCCTTGAAGGCGCCTTCGATCCCACTGCCTTCGATTTCGATGGCCCCGTCCTTGCGGTGCCGGATGGAGACGGGGCCGGAGATCTTGGTGAGGCCGCCATCCGCATCATTGAACACGAAGACCCGGTCATCCAGTTTCGGCGTCGCGCTGACGGTCGCCATGCGGCCATCGCGCACGTAGCCGATCTTCACCGGCTTGTTTTCTTCCAGTTTTTCGAACAGGCGGAGCGCATTGTCGATGCGCAGCTGCGGGGTGTTGCCGAGGATTTCCGTCCCATTGAGGCTGACGATGCGGTCGCCGGCCTTCAATCCCGCCTTGGCCGCGGCGCTGTCCGGGGTGACGCCGCCGATGCGCACGCCGGCGGCGGCGTCGGGCGCCAGCACCACGCCGATGACCGGTCGCCGCGAGAACCGGAAGCTTTGCTGGACCTGTTCCATCGCCTGCGGCAGCGTGTCGCGGGTGAGTTCGGCCACGCGGCGCGCGGCGCGCGCCAGGTCTTCGCGCGCGGCGGCCAGTTCCTTGTCGGCATCGGCCGGTTTCGGCGACGACTGGGCGAAGGTTGCCCCGCCATCGAGTGCGAAGCAGGCCAGCAGGGCGGCGGCAAGTCGGGAAGTTTTCATTTGTGTCTCCTCGGGCAATCAGTAAACGGCCACCAGCTGCGCGTCGTAGCTTTCGCCCTGCGCGGCCAGCCAGCGTTGGGTACTTTCGAATCCGGCCAGCTGGCGCAGCGCGTCGACGCGCTCGCGCCACAGGTCGGTGCGGCGCGCGTCGTCCAATGCCGGCTCGGCCAGCGCGGCGTCGATCAACGCGACACGGGTTTCCAGCCGGTCGGCCAGTACCGCCGCCGGCCCGGTGGACACGCGGTCGTCGCGCATCCGCGCGAGCAGGCCCTCGAGTTGCGCGGACTGCGTGTACAGCGATGCGAGCGCGGCCGCATCGTTTGCCGGCGCCTTCGCGACCGGCGTCGGCGCCGTTTTCGGCTTCGCAGTCGTGCGGGCGACGCGTGCGGGCGAGGGAGCCGGTTCGACGGCCGGGCTTTCGCCGGGGGATTCGACGGCCGGGTCCACGGGCGACTTGTCCGCGCTCGCAACCGGCGCGTCGGTTGCCGGCTGCATGGCCACGCTCGGCGGCGTTTCGTCGCCGCGCGGCAGTCGCGCGAACGGCAACGCGATCGCCAGCGCCACGGCGGCGGCCAGCGCCATCCACAACGGGCGACGATTGCGCTTCGGCCCCGTGGCCGGACGCAGCTCGGCCGCGAGCTGCGCCCATGCGTCGCGCGGCGGCGTTTCCAGCGGCAGCGCGGCGAAGGCCTCCGTCCAGTTGCGCGGTTCGTCGCGGCGGCCATTGCCGGGCAGTTTGTCGTGGGGCATGCGTTCGTCAGGCATGAGCCGGTTCCTCGATCTGGAGCAGGGCGCGCAGGCGGCGGGTGCCGCGCGCCAGTTGCGACTTGGAAAAGCTGGGCGTGCGTTGCATCAGCGTGGCGATTTCGTCGTGGGTATAGCCTTCGGCGTGGTACAGCCACAGCACGCTGCGGGTGGCGGCGGGCAGTTGCGCCAGCGCGCGCTGCAGCAGCGCGGCGTCGGCGGCGGCTGGCGGCAGCGGCGCCAGGTCCTCGCCGAAGCGGTCCTCGTCGTCGGTGCCGGCTTCCAGCGCCTGCACCCGCCCGCGCCGCAGCCGCATCAGCGCTTCGTTGACCGCGATCTGGCGAAGCCAGCCCCAGAACGGGCTGCCGCCGTCGCCGCGGTAGCTGCCCACCTGCCGCAGCAGCTTGAGCATGGTGTCCTGCAGTACCTCCTGCGCCTCCTCGCGGTCGCCGCAGATGCGCAAGGCGAGGGTGAACACCGGCCGCTCGAAGCGCCGGTACAGCTGTTCGAACGCCTCCGCCTGGCCGTTGCGCGCGCGGGCGAGCAGGGCGGCGGGAACGTCGATGGCGAAGCTGGAGCGGGGCGGCATGTCCATGTAGATGCGGCGGGCGGGAAAAGCGTCGCAGCGGATTTCCCCTGCGGTGGTGGGGCCGGGCCGGGAGGCGGCGCATGGCCGTTGCGGGAAATCTCCGCCTCCGACCCGCCCCCCCCACGACCTCCCTTTGCCGTCGCAGGGAGAGGGGCAAAGCGCGCCTATAATCGATCCGAACAATCAGGAAAGGGGAAAGTTCATGGGGATCAGCGCATTCGTCGTCGCCGCCATCGTCGTCTTCATCATCGTCACCTTCTTCAAAGGGGTGCGGGTGGTGCCGCAGGGCTTCGAGTACACGGTCGAACAGTTCGGCAAGTACACCCACACCATGTCGCCGGGCCTGCACTTCCTGCTGCCGTACGTGCAGGGCATCGGCCGCAAGGTCAACATGATGGAACAGGTGTTCGACGTGCCTTCCCAGGACGTGATCACCAAGGACAACGCGGTGGTCAAGGTCGATGGCGTGGTGTTCTTCCAGGTGCTGGACGCGGCCAAGGCGGCGTACGAGGTGGCGAACCTGGACCAGGCGATGATCGCGCTGGTGCAGACCAACATCCGTACCGTGATCGGCTCGATGGACCTGGACGAATCGCTGAGCCAGCGCGAGACGATCAACGCGCGCCTGCTCGGCGTGGTCGACCACGCGACCAGTCCGTGGGGCGTCAAGGTCAACCGCATCGAGATCAAGGACATCCAGCCGCCGCGCGACCTGGTCGACGCGATGGCGCGGCAGATGAAGGCCGAACGCGACAAGCGCGCCTCGATCCTGGAAGCCGAGGGCTCGCGCCAGTCGGAAATCCTGCGCGCCGAGGGCGAGAAGCAGTCCGCGATCCTCGAGGCCGAAGGCAAGCGCGAGGCCGCCTACCGCGAGGCCGAGGCGCGCGAACGCCTGGCCGAGGCCGAGGCCAAGGCGACGCAGATGGTGTCGCAGGCGATCGCCCAGGGCGACGTGCAGGCGATCAACTACTTCATCGCGCAGAAGTACGTGGAAGCGTTCAAGGAGCTGGCCACGGCGCCGAACCAGAAGTTCGTGCTGATGCCGATGGAAGCCAGCGGCGTGATCGGCTCGCTGGCCGGTATCGCCGAACTGGCGAAGGACGCGCTGGGCAAGCAGCAGGCGGCGATCGCGGCCAGGCCGCCGCGGGTGCCGGGGGCGTAATTTGTTCTGGCCCCGTTCGCCCTGAGCGTAGCGCCGAAGGCGCGAAGTCGAAGGGTGCTTCGACTTCGTCCGCTGCGCG
Organism: Pseudoxanthomonas sangjuensis; assembly: GCF_010211755.1. Taxonomy (GTDB): domain Bacteria; phylum Pseudomonadota; class Gammaproteobacteria; order Xanthomonadales; family Xanthomonadaceae; genus Pseudoxanthomonas_A; species Pseudoxanthomonas_A sangjuensis. The sequence continues at coordinate 50,424 of NZ_PDWR01000017.1, forward strand.
GACTACGCTCAGCACGAACGGGTTCTGGGCATGGGCGGGTTGGATCGAACACGAGTCCACGAGGAAACCGAAACGATGAGCTTCAAATTCGCATTCTGGGCGGTGCTGGCGTTGCTGCTGTTCGCGGCGGAGACGATGGCGCCGGGCGCCTTCATGCTGTGGTTCGGCTTCGCGGCCGCGGCGATGGCGGTCGTGGTGCTGGCGCTGCCGGGACTGGGCTGGCTGGCGCAGGCGATCCTGTTCTCGGTGTTCGCGGTGATTTCGGTCGGGATCTACGTCAAGTGGTTCCGCGGCAAGGGCCGCGCCAGCGACAAGCCGTTGCTGAACCGTCGCGCCGACCAGCTGGTCGGCGAGGTGGCGAAGCTGGAACAGCCCATCGTCAGTGGCCGCGGCGGGCGGGTGCAGATTGCCGACGCGTTCTGGTCGGTCGAGGGGCCCGACCTGCCGGCCGGCTCGCTCGTCCGCGTCGTGGCGACGGACGGGATGACGTTGAAGGTGCAGGAGGCGTGACGCGATGTTTCAGGCTGTTGTCGCTATTTGCGGTAGTAGTGTTTGCCTCGTCATGTACGAACGACGTGTTTGATTCGTCGTTCACAACATCTGAAGAGGCTAAGCTTGCCGGGATGATGCGAGCAGGATGGATCCCGGATTGGATCCCGTCGGAGGCACGAAATTTGCGTGAAGTGCACAACGTCGACACAAACGAAAGTGCATTGGTCTTTCGCGTGCCCACCAGCACGAAATGGCAGCCGCCGGAATCTTGCCGCGCAACTGAAGAAGGCAAGATCTACAAGCCAGTCTTCAAGCGCGGTTGGATACCGGACGAATGGCTAGGTTTCGATTTCTATGATTGCTGGAAGCATCCGGGCTCTCCTGCGCTGGCGGTCGAGCGAACAGGGCAACGCGTACTGTTCTGGCGTACGATTCCCTGGTGACGTTTTAGGTGCTGTAGGCCGGGGCTACGCCCCCGGCGCACGCGATCCCTAGGGGCATGGTGCGTCGACCGCGTAGGGCCGACCTACGGTTGAGCACAAAAGATGAGCGATTGCTGCGGCCACTGCCAAGCCGACGTCCAGCGTATGCAGGCGAAGCAGAAGCGCGTGCTGCTGGTCGTGCTGTTCATCAACCTGGCGACCTTCGCGATGATGGTCGCCGCCGCGTGGCATTCGCGCTCCTCGTCGCTGCTGTCCGGCAGCCTCGACAACCTGGGCGACGCCGCCACCTATGCGCTCAGCTTCCTCGTCGTCGGCGCCGGCCTGAAGGCCAAGGCCCGCGTCGCCCTGCTCAAGGCCGCGCTGATCCTCGCCGCCGCGCTGGCCGTCGCCGCGCAGATCGTCTGGCGCCTGCTCGAGCCGGCCACGCCGCTGTTCGAGACCATGGGCATCGTCGGCGCCCTCAACCTCGCCGCCAACGCCTTCTGCCTGTGGCTGCTCCGCCCGTACCGCGACGGCGACATCAACCTTGCCTCGGCCTACGAGTGCTCGCGCAACGACATCCGCGAAGGCCTGGCCGTGATCGCCGCCGGCATCGGCGTCTGGCTGTTCGGCGCCGGCTGGCCCGACCTGCTGGTGGCCGCCGCGCTGCTGGTCATGTTCCTGCGCTCGGCATGGCGGGTGTTCGGTGCGGCGCTGCGTGCGCTGAAGGAAACGCCGGTCGCGCCGCCGGCGTGATGTTCCAGGCATCACGCACGAAGCCCCCCTCCTTTGCAAAAGGGGAATCGAGGAGGGGATTCGCCGCTCGCCGCATCCCGTGAAATCCCCCGCCATCCGCGCTGCGGACGACCGCGTCCTCTTCCATGGGAGGCGCAAGCCGGGTCCGGTCTGGGATAATGCCGCCTTTCTCTCGCAGACCCGGACGCCATGACCCAGAAGACCATCCTCAACGACACCCACCGCGCCCTCGGCGCCAAGATGGTCGACTTCGGCGGCTGGGACATGCCGATCCACTACGGTTCGCAGATCGACGAGCACCACCAGGTCCGCCGCGACGCCGGCATGTTCGACGTCAGCCACATGACCGTGGTCGACCTGCATGGCGCGCGCACCCGCGAGTTCCTGCGCCGGCTGGTCGCCAACTCGGTCGACAAGCTGAAGGCGTCGGGCAAGGCGCTGTACACCGCGATGCTGAACGAGCAGGGCGGGGTCATCGACGACCTGATCGTCTACTTCATGGCCGAGGACTTCTTCCGCCTGGTCGTCAACGCCGCCACCCGCGACAAGGACCTGGCGTGGATCACCAGGCAGGCCGCGGCCTTCGACGTGAAGGTGACCGAGCGCGCCGACTTCGCGATGGTCGCGGTGCAGGGCCCGAACGCCCGCGCCAAGGTCCTCGGCCTGCTGCGCGAGTCCGACCGCGCCGCCGCCGACAAGCTGTCGCGCTTCGCCGCGGTCGAGGTGCAGAGCGCCGACGGCGTGCCGCTGTTCGTCGCCCGCACCGGCTACACCGGCGAGGACGGCTACGAGATCGTGCTGCCGCAGGAGGCCGCGGTCGCGTTCTGGAACGCGCTGCTGGCCGCCGGGGTGAAGCCGGCCGGCCTCGGTGCGCGCGACACGCTGCGCCTCGAAGCCGGCATGAACCTGTACGGCCAGGACATGGACGAGGCCACCACGCCGTACGAGGCGGCGCTGGCGTGGACCGTATCGCTCGACGAGGGACGCGACTTCATCGGCCGCTCCGCGCTGGAGGCCCAGAAGGCCGCCGGCGTGCCGACCCAGCTGGTCGGCCTGGTGATGGACGAGAAGGGCGTGCTGCGCCACGGACAGAAGGTGCTTACCGCCAATGGCGAGGGCGAGATCCTCAGCGGCACCTTCTCGCCCACGCTGGGCAAGGCGATCGCCTTCGCGCGCGTGCCGGCCGGCGCGCCGGGCGCGGTGCGCGTCGACATCCGCGGCAAGGAGATCCCGGTGCGCGTGGTCAAGTTCCCGTTCGTCCGGGACGGCCAGCCGCAGCCCGGCGTGCTCGGCTGAGCACGCTTTACCGGCGCGCTTCGTCCGTTAAACTAATTCCACCGCCCCCGACCCGCGCACCGCGGGCCTACGAAAAAACTGGAGCACCCCGATGAGCGAGATTCCCGGCGATCTCAAATTCCTCAAGTCCCACGAATGGGCCCGCGTCGAGGGCGACGGACGCGTCACCGTCGGCATCTCCGACCACGCGCAAGGCCTGCTCGGCGACCTGGTCTACGTCGAACTGCCGGCCGTCGGCGACCACGTCGACGCCGGCGCCGCCTGCGCGGTGGTCGAGTCGGTGAAGGCCGCCTCCGACGTCTACAGCCCGCTCGCCGGCAAGATCGTCGAGGTCAACTCGGCGCTGGCGGACAAGCCGGAAACCATCAACGAGGACGCCTACGGCGAAGGCTGGCTGTTCGTGCTCGAGGCCGACGATCCGGAACAGGCCAACGACCTGCTCTCGCCCGACGACTACGCCGCGTTGCTGGAGGAAGAGGAACACTGAGGCCGGCGCCGCCGCCGCGCGCAAGCGCGGAGCGAGTCACGAAACCCGCGTCGCCAGGCGCGGGTTTTTTCTTGCCGGCGCGTCGTGCGCGCGCTGCGCGTCGGCGTCGTTCGGGTGTCTCCGGTACCGCCCGGGCGGAAGCCGAGGCGGCGCGAAGTTTGCGCAAATCGGCGATCGGGGGCGTTGTGCGACGCCGAAACCCGGAACTTTTTTTCGTGGTCGCGTCAGCTCGGGTTTATGCCTTCCGGGGCGTCGCGTTCGCGTCGAGCGCGACGTTCGCGCGCGCCCGGCGCGACACGCCTTCGCGCAGCGCATGCGAAAAATCTTCGGGAAAAACGCGCTTTTCTTTTCGCGCTTCGCGTCGTCGATCGCATGCGCGCGATCGATGCGCGCGCGCATGCGCTTCCGCGCCGGCGCGTCGGTCGAGGTTCGCGGCCGACCGGCAGCGCCGGATTTTTTTCCAAAACTGTTGACACCTGAAAAAAGCGTGATTAGGTTTCGCCCCAGCAGAACTTTCCTGCGGAAGCAAGTGAGCCGGGTCATCGCGACGAAACGGACAACGAAACGGCCAGCCGCCCGTACCCTGACGAAGCAGTACGAAGGCTTCGCTTCCCCCGAAAAAACCCCGAACCGAATCCAACGCAGCACCCGCGCCGTCCGCGTCGCGGGTGTTTTCGCATTTGTAGAGGGGCGTGTTTCAGCCCCCACCGAATCCGTTGCGGCGCGCCTGGCGCGTCGACGGCTGCCGCCGGGTCCGACTCCCGCGGCGCTTTTTGCTACTGGGCCTTGAACCCGTTGTACAACCCATAGTTCATTGACGAGGAGCTATCACATGGCAACCAAGAAAGCCGCCAAGAAGAAACCGGCCAAGAAGGCCGCGAAGAAGGCCGTGAAGAAGGCCGCCAAGAAGACCATGAAGAAGGCCGCCAAGAAGAAGCCGGCCAAGAAGGACGCGAAGAAGGCCGCCAAGAAGACCGTGCGGAAGGCCGCCAAGAAGGCTGCCAAGAAGGTCGCGAAGAAGGCCGCCAAGAAGGTCGCGAAGAGGAAGCCCGCGAAGAAGGCCGCCAAGAAGGCTGCCAAGAAGACCGTGAAGAAGGCCGCCAAGAAGGCCGCCAAGAAGAAGCCGGCCAAGAAGGCCAAGAAGGCGAAGTCCAAGAAAAAGACCAAGCCTGCCGCTGCGGCCCTCCCGGTCACCCCGGCACCGCTGATCTAAAAACAACCCCGAAATACCGTAACACCCGAATGAACTCTCTCCCCGGTTGCCCAGCGGGGGGAGAGTTTTTTTTATGGGTGTCCGAAGACGCCGACCAGGCGGCCCGGGCCCGGGCGGCGTGGGCCGCCTGCCGGGGGTTACTGCGGCGAAGCGGTCGCGCGGTTGGCGGCCGAGCCGCTGGCGTTGTCCCTGTCTTCCGCAGGCGCGGTCGATTCGGCCAGCATCAGGTCGTCCTCGTCGGGCAGGTCGAGCCACTGCTGCGCGGGCAGGCCGAGCGCGCGGTCGAGGATCGTCGGCAGCAGGCCCGAAGGCAGGTGGCTGCTGCTGTTCCACAGGATCGCCACGCCGAAGTCGCGCTCCGGCAGCATCGCCAGCATGCCGCGGTAGCCCTGCACCGCGCCGGCATGGAAGACCAGCGGATGCCCGGCGTAATCGTAGACGCGCCAGCCCAGCGCGTAGCCGGCCGACTGCACGCGCGCATGGCGCCAGCTGGTGCGCATCTCGCCCGGCGTGGAAATCACCGGCGCGTGCAGCGTGGCCAGCAGCGGCGCCGGCAGCACGTCGGGGCGGTGCCCGGTCTGCGCGATCAGCCACTGCGCCATGTCGCTGATGCTGGCGTTGATGCCGGCGGCGGGCGCCAGCCGGTAGTAGGCGGGCTTGGGCGTCAGCGCGGTCCAGCCGTTGCGGTTGCGCACGTGCGGACGCGCCCAGCGCGGGCTGGATTCGATGCCGGCCAACCCCATGCTGGCGTCGTTCATGCCCAGCGGCTTGAACAGGCGGCGCTCCACTTCGCGCTCGTAGAAGTTGCCGGTGCTGGCGAACACCACGTCGCCGATCAGGCTGAAGGCCACGTTCTGGTAGGCGTAGCACTGGCCCGGCGCGCAATCCAGCGGCGCGCTGGCCAGCTTGTGCGCCACCGTGTAGTAGGCGGCGTTGTTCTCGATGTCGCGGTCGAAGGCGTTGTGCACGCGCAGGCCGGTGCGGTGGCTGATCACGTCGGCCACGGTCAGCTGGCGGGTCGCGGCGGGGTCGTTGAGCCGGAAGCCGGGCACGTAGTCGACGACCTTGCTGTCCCAGCGCAGCGCGCCGTCGTTGACCAGCAGGCCGGTCAGGGTGCCGGCGAAGCCCTTCGACAGCGAAGCCAGGCGGAACACGGTGTGCGCGTCGACCGACTGCGGCGCGGACACGTCGGTCACGCCATAGCCGCGCGCGCTCAGCACGCGGCCGTTCTGGACGATGGCCAGGGCCAGGCCGGGCACGCGCCGGCCGACGGTCAGCTGCTGCGCCATCCTTTCGAACGCGGCCACGTCGAAACCGGCCGGCAGCGATACCGGCGGCTGGCTGGACAGGCTGGTGCGGTACGGCATCGGCCGGGTCGGCGATTCGGGGTGCGCGGTCACGCTTTGCGTGGCCGCCGGCTCCGGTTGCCGCCATTGCAGGCTAGTCTGCGCCGTGGAGGTGAGCGCCAGCGGCAGCATCGCGCCGAGCAGGGCAGGCCGCCAGGGGCGCAGCGACCGTCGCTTGCGGTTGTCTTTCATGGTTCGTGGGGCCTGCGTAAGCTGGGTCGTGCCGGATGATAGCGCCGGATTTTCCTATTGCACCAAATCAGGAGAAGTTAAATGGCCATCTTGTTCACATTGCTGGCAATTCTGGTCGTCGTGGCGCTGTTCGTCCTGCTCTGGGGCGTCGGCATCTACAACGGCCTGGTGACGGCGCGGAACGCATTCAGGAACGCCTTCGCGCAGATCGACGTGCAGTTGCAACGCCGCTTCGACCTGATCCCGAACCTGGTGGAGACCGCGAAGGGCTACCTAGCCCACGAGCGCGAGACGCTGGAGGCGGTGGTGGCGGCGCGCTCGGCGGCGCAGGCGGGCCTGGCCGCGGCCAAGGCCAAGCCGGGCGATCCGCAGGCGATGGCGCAACTGGCGGCGGCGCAGGGCCAGCTGAACGCGGGGCTGGGGCGGTTGCTGGCGGTGGCCGAGGCGTATCCGGACCTGAAGGCGAACCAGAACATGATGCAGCTGACCGAGGAGCTGACCAGCACCGAGAACAAGGTGGCGTTCGCGCGGCAGGCGTACAACGACAGCGTGATGGCCTACAACAACAAGCGCGAGGTATTCCCGTCCAGTTTCATCGCGGGGGCGTTCAACTTCGCGCCGGCGGCGTTGCTGGACATTCCGGCGGACAAGGCCGAGGTGCGCGAGGCGCCGAAGGTGAAGTTCTGATCGGGTTTCTTCTCCCCGCGAAGCGGAGAGAAGGCGCCCGAAGGGCGGATGAGGGGCGCGAGTGTGGGTGAGCACGCTCTTGACGTTGTTTTTGCTGTTGTAGGGCCGAGCTAGCTCGGCTGCTCCTGATCTTCCGTCCCGGAACGAAAGGTAGCCGAGCGAGCTCGGCTCTACAAAGCCGGCCGGCAACCGAAACCGACGAACCGACCACATGAACTTCTTCGAACGCCAGGCCGCCGCGCGGCGCAATTCGACCCGGATGGTGGTGCTGTTCGTGCTCGCCGTGGCCGGGATCGTGGTCGCGGTGGACCTGGGCGTGCTGCTGGTTTTCGGCATGCAGCTGGAAAGCCCCGGCGGCGCGGTGGCGCTGGTCGCGCTGAGCAGCCTGGCCACGCTGGCGGTGATCGGGCTGGGCTCGCTGTACCGGATCGCCTCGCTGCGCGGCGGCGGCGAGGCGGTGGCGCTGCAGATGGGCGGCACGCCGGTGCCGGAAGATGCCAGCGACTTCAACCTGCGCCGGTTGCGCAACGTGGTCGAGGAAATCGCGATCGCGTCCGGCGTGCCGGTGCCCAGGCTCTACGTGCTGGAACACGAGGCCGGCATCAACGCCTTCGCCGCCGGCTACGCGCCGGCCGACGCCGCGATCGCGGTGACCCGCGGCGCGCTGGACAAGCTCAACCGCGACGAGCTGCAGGGCGTGATCGCGCACGAGTTCAGCCACGTCCTCAACGGCGACATGCGCCTGTCGATCCGGCTGATGGGCGTGCTGTTCGGGATCATGATGCTGAGCATCATCGGCGAGCGCGTGCTGGTGCACGGTCGCGGCGGCCGCGGTCGCGGCGGCGGCGCGGTGCTCGGCATCGCGCTGGTCGCGCTGGTGGGCGGCGCCATCGGCCTGTTCTTCGGCCGGCTGATCAAGGCCGGCGTCAGCCGCCAGCGCGAATCGCTGGCCGACGCCTCGGCGGTGCAGTTCACCCGGCAGACCGCCGGGCTGGCCGGGGCGCTGAAGAAGATCGCCGGCCTGCACGATGGCTCGCTGCTGACCGACAAGGGCAAGGCCGAGGAAGTCAGCCACATGCTGTTCGGCCAGGGTTTCGCGATGTCGAAGTGGTTCGCCACCCATCCGCCGATCCTCGAGCGCATCCGCGCGCTGGAGCCGTCGTTCGGCGCGGAGCGCCTGCAGCGGCTGTCCGCGCACTGGCTGAAGGCGCCGCCGAACGGCTTGCAGGAAGACGTCGCGCTGGGCCTGACCGGCCCGCATCCGGGCAGCATCAATGCGCCGCCGCCCTTGCCGCCGGTAGACGCCGCGCTGGTGCTGGCGCCGGCCAGCGTGACCGCGCAGGTCGCCACCCCGGACGCCGACGACTATCGCCGCGCCGATGCGATCGCCGCGGCCATCCCCGACGCGTTGCGCGGGCTGGCCGCGCGCCGCGAGGCGGCGATGCCGCTGCTGCTGGGCCTGCTGCTCGACGACGACGAGGCGCTGGCCGCGCGCCAGCGCGGCGAGATCGGCGCGCGCCAGGGCGCGGCCATGGCTGATTACGCGGGGCGCATCCACGAGCAGCTGATCGCCGAACTGCACCCGATGGTGCGCCTGCCGCTGGCCGCGTTGACTTTCCCGGTGCTGCGGCTGCGGCCGCGGCCGGAGCTGGATGCCTTCATCGACACCGTGCACGCGGTGGTCAACGCCGACGGTCGCGTGTCGTTGTTCGAATACTGCCTGGGTCGCCTGCTGGAAACGCAAGTACGCGAATCGCTGGATCCGGCGCGCTATGCGCGCTTCGGCCGGCGCAAGCCGGGCGCGGTCAAGCACGAGCTGGCGACGCTGCTGGCGGTGGTCGCGCAGGCCGGCAACGCCGACGAGGCGGCCGCGCGCCGCGCCTACCTCGCCGGCCTGCAGCGCGTGCTGCCGAACGAACACGTGGCGTACGCGCCGCCGGCCGAGGGCGTGCGTGCGCTGGACGACGTATGGGAAGCGCTCGATGCGCTGGACCCGCTCGCCAAGCAATTGCTGGTCGAGGCGGTCGCCGCCGCGATCGGCCACGACGACCGCATCGCCGTGGCCGAGGCCGAGCTGCTGCGCACGATCTGCGGCGTGCTGCATTGCCCGTTGCCGCCGATGCTGGAAAAGGGCTGACGGCCGGTTCCCTGCGTCGCCCCCGTTGCTTGTTCAAAGCACCGGGGAAACGCCATGGGACGCTCCGTGATCGCCTTGCTGTTGGCCGTGCTGGCCATTCTCGCCGTGCTGCGCTCGGCCTTCGGCACGCGGCTGGACAGCTTCACCATCGACGAACCCTGGCACATCGTCGCCGGCACCGCCTACGTGCGCGGCGGCGACCGCCACCTCAATCCCGAGCATCCGCCCCTGGCCAAGCTCTGGGTCGGTGCGTGGATGCCGGCGGACTTCAAGCTGGGCCCCGAGCCGGCCTTGCGCGAGAAGGTGCAGGAACGCGAATGGGTCGAGCAGACCATGTTCGAGCACAACGATCCGGAGCGCGCGCAGCGGCGCGCCCGCATCGCGATGTGGAGCCTGAACGGATTGCTGTTGTTCGCGCTTGGCCTGCTGCTGTGGCGCGCGGCGGGCCGGGCATGGGCGGTGGGCACGCTGGCGTTCCTCGCCATCGAGCCGACCATCGGCGCGCACCTGCCAGTGGTGATGACCGACGGCGTGCTGGCGCTGACGTTCGCGCTGGTCGTCGTCGCGGCGGGATTGCTGGTGGCGACGTGGCGCTGGCGCTGGGTGGCGGTGTTCGGCGTCGCGGTCGGGCTGGCGCTGGGCGCGAAGCATTCGGCGCTGGCGGGGCTGGTCGGGGTCGGCATCGTCCTCGCGGCCGCTGCGCTGTCGGGCGGGCGGCGCGGCGGATGGCGCGAGGCGGCGCGGCGCGGCGCGAAGCTGGCCGCCGGCGTCGTGCTCGGGGTCGCCCTGCTGTGGGCGCAGTACGGTTTCCGCTTCCATGCCGATGCCGGTGGCGGCGATGGGTTCAACCTCGCGATGGACGCGAAGATCGCCGAGGTCACCAGGCCCGCGCTGCGCGGCGCGATCGCAGTGGCCGACGACCTGCACCTGCTGCCGCGCGCCTACCTGTGGGGCCTGGCCGACACGGTGCGCACCGGCATCGAAGGCCGCGGCGGCGCCTTGCACCTGGTCTGGGGCAAGGTGTACGAGGGGCGCACGCCGTGGTTCACCTGGCCGGCGATCCTTGCCGCGAAGATCCCGATCGCGCTGATGGCGCTGTCGCTGCTTGGCCTGGCGTTGTTGCCGCGCGCGCCGTTGTCTCCCGCCGTGCGCTGGATGCTCGCGGCGCTGGCCGCGGCCAGCGCGCTGCATTTCGCCGCACTGGCCGTCTCGCCGCAGGCGTGGGGCGGCGTTCGCCATGCGACGCCATTGATCGCCGCCGCCGCCGTGCTCGGCGGCGGCGCGCTGGCCGAAGCATGGCGGCGGCGCTCGCGGGTGTTGCTGGGCACGGTCGCGGTATTGTTCGTCGCGGCCTTCGCCATGACGATCCGCGAACCGCGCCTGTGGGAATACCACAACGAACTGGTCGGCGGCACGGCGGGCGGATATCGCGCCTTCCGCAACGAGGGCGTCGACCTCGGCCAGCGCTTCGGCGAAATCCGCGAATTCCACGACCGCGTAATCGCCGGGAGCGGGCAACCGCTGTATGTCGACTACATGCTGATCGAACGGCAGGCGCGCGCCGCGCGCCTGGGTTATCGCCGTTTCGTCGAAAGCCTAGACGATACCAACGCGGCCGGCGTCTGGGATGGCTGGTTCGTCTATACCGCCATCGACGAACTGCCGTGGCCGCAGGTCGAATGGGATCCGGCCGAAGTGTTCAAGGACATGGAGAAGGTCGCGGAGTTCGGAAACGTCCGCATCTGGCACGGCCGCCTGACGCGGCCGAAGACGCGCGCCTCCAGCATCGCCTACAAGGTGATGGATTACCTGTACAAGGAAAACGGACAGGATTCGGCCCTGGTCGCGCGGCGCCTCGAGGAGGTCGTCGCCGTGCGGCCCGAGCACGTCGCCGCCGGCGTCGAACTCGGCAACGCCTACCTGCGCCTCGGCGATGGCGCGGGCGCGGCGCGCGCGTACCGCCGCCTGCTGGAACAGAAGAAGGTGCCGCTGGACGGCAAGGTCGAAAGGCAACTGCGCGACCAGCTTGCGCACCTGGAAGGCGGCGAAGACCCGGCGAAGATCAAGCCGATGCGCAACCCGTGGATGGAATGAGGCCCGCCGTGCGTCATTTTGCACTGGCTGCATCGCGCACGGCCGATGCCGGAATGCAGGAGGTGGCGGATCGCCCGTGGGGCTTTCCATGGAACTGGCGCCCCCTGCTGGTCGCGCCGACCGCGCTTGACGACTTCGCCGCCGCCGTGGCCGAAGTCCGTTCCGAAACATGGAACTACCGCGAGGACCTGAGCCTGATCCCTGCGCAGTGAGGTTCTGCAGGGTCAGGCCGCCTTGATGAGGTCGGCCGCGCGCTCGGCGATCATGATCGTCGGTGCGTTGGTGTTGCCACCGGGCAGGGTCGGCATCACCGAGGCATCGACCACGCGCAGGCCGTCGATGCCGTGCACGCGCAGTTGCGGGTCGACCACCGAGGTTTCGTCGCCGCCCATGCGGCAGCTGCCGACCGGGTGGTAGACGCTTTCGGCCTTGGCACGGATGAATTCGACCAGTTCGCCGTCGGACAGGTCGCTGCGTGGCGGGAAGATCGGCGCGCCGCGGTACGGATCGAACGCCTTCTGCGCGAACAGCTCGCGCGAAACCTTCGCGCATTCGAGCATCATCCTCAGGTCGAAGCCCTCCGCGTCGCTCAGGTAGTTGGCCTCGATCCGCGCCGGCGCGCGCGGGTGGGCGCTGGCCAGCCCGATGCGACCGCGGCTGCGCGGGCGCAGGAAGCAGGCGTGCAAGGTATAGCCGTCTCCGGGCAGGCGGTTGCGGCCGTGGTCGTCGAGCATCGCCGGGACGAAGTGGAACTGGATGTCGGCGCGCGCGTCCGGCGCCAGCGGCGAACGGTAGAAGCCGCCGGCCTCGGCGATGTTGCTGGTGCCGGGGCCGCTGCGGCCGCGCAGGTAGTAGCCCCAGGCGATCTTCAGGTCGCCGACGCGGTCGTAGCTGATGCGCTGCGTCGAATGCTGCAGCGTGCAGATGTCCAGATGGTCCAGCAGGTTCGCGCCGACGCCCGGCAGGTCCGCATGCACCGCGATGCCATGCCGGCGCAGGTCTTCTGCCGGGCCGATGCCGGACAGCATCAGCAACTGCGGCGAGTTGATCGCGCCGCCGCACAGCAGTACCTCGCGTCCGGCGCGGGCGACGACCTCGCGGCCGCGGCGCGCCCAGGCCACGCCGACCGCGCGCCCCTTGTCCAGCACGATGCGCCGGACCAGTGCGCGGGTGACGATGGTCAGGTTGGGCCGTGGCTTCGCCGGGTCGAGGTAGGCGACCGCGGCCGAGCAGCGCGCGCCGTCCTTCTGCGTGACCTGGTAGAAGCCGACGCCGTCCTGGACCGCGCCGTTGAAGTCGTCGTTGCGCGCCAGGCCAAGTTGCCGGCCGGCCTCGACGAAGGCCGACGACAACGGGTTGGTATGGCGCAGGTCGGACACGGACAACGGGCCATCGCCGCCGTGCAGCGCGTGGAACTCCCGTGCGTCCCGGGCCTGTCGAAGGGCGCGCGCGTTGCCTTCGCTGCGCTTGAAGTACGGCAGCACGCTGGCCCAGTCCCAGCCGTCGGCGCCATTCGCCGCCCAGCCGTCGTAGTCGGCCGGCACGCCGCGGATGTAGCACATCGCGTTGATCGAACTGGAACCGCCCAGCACCTTGCCGCGCGGCCACCACAGGCGGCGGCCGTTCAACTGCGGCTCGGCGGCGGTGTCGTAGTCCCAGTTCAGCGATTTCATGCCGACCAGCTTGGCCAGCCCGGCCGGCATGTGGATGAAGGGATGCCAGTCGCGCGGGCCGGCTTCCAGCAGCAGCACGCGCACGGCGGGGTCTTCGGACAAGCGGCTGGCCAGCACGCAGCCGGCCGAACCGGCGCCGATGATGATGTAGTCGTACAAGTTCTTCCCCCGGCAGCTACGGCGTTAGCTTAGTCGACGCGAACACTGGCGATGTTGCGGTGCATCGTTTACCTTGCGCGCATCGTCGCGCAGGAACACGGACGGATGCAGGTCGAACAGGCGCCGGGAACGGCTTCGGGGGAAGGTCGGGTTCACCAGGGCGAATGGCGCGCGGTGGCCATTTCCTTCGTCTATTTCTTTTGCGTGCTGGCCGCCTATTACGTGATCCGCCCGGTGCGCGAGCAGTTGTCGGCCGCGGTCGGTTCGACCCAGCTGCCGTGGTTCTATGGCGCCACCTTCATCGCCACGCTGGTACTGACGCCGGCGTTCGCCGCACTGGCCTCGCGCTGGCCGCGGCGCAAGCTGGTGCCGGTCGTGTACCTGTTCTTCATCGCCTGCCTGCTGGCCTTCATCCCCGCCTTCACCAACGTCGGCCTGCTCAGCCCGCGCGTGCTGGGCATGGTGTTCTTCGTCTGGGTCAGCGTGTTCAACCTGATCGTGGTGTCGGTGTTCTGGATCTTCATGTCCGACATCTGGAGCCTGGACCAGTCGAAGCGGCTGTTCCCGATCATCGCCGTCGCCGGCACGCTGGGCGCGCTGGCGGGACCGGCGCTGACCCGCTCGCTGGTCAACGTGATCGGCGTGGCGCCGCTGCTGGTGGTGTCGGCCAGCCTGCTGTGCATTGCCACGGTCTGCGTGGTGCTGCTCGGTCGCTGGGCGCGCGTGCATGGCGCGCGCCGCCACGAAGCCGGCCACGAGGACGCGGTCGGCGGCGGCATGTGGGACGGGCTGAAGCAGATCTTTACCGATCCCTTCATCCGCGGCATGGCCGTGCTGCTGCTGCTGGCCGACGGCATCGGCACCGTCAACTATGCGCTGATGGTCGATTATTCCGGCGCGACCTTCGTCGATGCGGCGGCGCGCACGCGCTTCCACGCCGACGTGGACCTGGTCGGCAACCTGCTGACGGTGATCGTGCAGCTGACCCTGACCCGCTGGCTGCTGCCGCGGAAGGGACCGGGGATATTGATCATGCTGTGGGCGTTGATCAGCATCGCGGTGCTGCTGGTGGTCGTGTTCTCGCACGATCCGCACGCGCCGCTGTTCACCTTGCCGGTGCTGGTCGGCCCGCTTGCGCCTACCGTGATGGCGTTGATCGTCAGCCGCGGCCTGGCCTACGGCATGGCCGAGCCGGCGCGGCACAGCCTGTACACCCGCGTGCCGCGCAACGTGCGCTACAAGGGCCAGGACGCGGTCGACACGGCGGTGTGGCGCTTCGGCGACGTGGCCATCGCCACTGGCATGAACGGACTGAGGTCGCTCGGCGTGGCCGTCGGCGGATTCGCGGCGATCAGCGCGGTGGCGGCGTTCCTGGCCGCCGGCATCGGCTGGCGGCTGTGGAAGCGGGTCGAGAACGTCGGCGAGGCCGCCGCGGTATCGCGCCGATGACCCGGCGCAGGAGGGAGGCATGATGCTGTTGGCGAAGATCCTGGTCGTGCTGGTCGCGGCCCTGCACCTGTATTTCCTGGTGCTGGAGATGTTCCTGTGGACGAAACCGTTGGGCCTGAAGACTTTCCGCAACACGCCGGAGAAGGCCGAGGCCACCCGCGTGCTGGCCGCCAACCAGGGCCTGTACAACGGCTTCCTTGCCGCCGGCCTGCTGTGGGGCCTGTGCACGGCGCAGTGGAACGTGGTGCTGTTCTTCCTCGGCTGCGTGCTCGTCGCCGCAATCTATGGCGCATGGAGCGTCAGCCGGCGCATCTTCTACGTGCAGGGCGTGCCGGCGATCGCGGCGATCGTCGCCGTGCTCGTGGCGACCTGATCCCGTCAGGCGAACAGCGGCAACGCGAACAGGACGGCGCCGAGCGCGAACAGCACGCTCAGCAGGTGCGCCAGCCAGTGGTTCACGCGCAGCCAGACGAACTGGCCAGCAAGGCGGATCAGCCAGAACAGCGACATGCCGGCGAGCAGGGCGCGGCCGAGCGGAGTCGTCGCAAGCTCGTCCGGAAACAGCAGGCACAGCGCGCCGACCAGCAGGAACACCCAGACCAGCTGCACGTTGGCGATCTGGATGATCGCGCGGTTCGCCAACGTGGTGCCCTGCAGCGTTTCCGGCCACCGGAACAGCTTCCAGAACGCCAGGTGGAACACGGCGAAGGCGAAGCTGTGCAAGGCGCAGGCCAGCAGCATCGCGTCCATCGCGCTAGTCACGCGCCGGCCTCGGCGACACCCACATCGCGATCCTGGCCTTGAACACCGGCTCGCCCTGCGGGTTGGTCACCAGCACGTTGAACGGCAGCTCGTAGCCCTCGGCCGACTCGCGCGGCTCGAAAGCCGGAGTGGCCACCGCGCGCATCGTGCCGACCGCCTTCTTCAGGTACTCGACGCTCATGCCCTTCGGGATCCAGCGCATAGACGCGGGAATGCTGACGTCGCAGGTCAGGCCGCCGACGAACTCGGCCAGATTGCACAGCGCGATCGCGTGCACAGTGCCGAGGTGGTTGGTCACGCTGCGGCGGTGGCGGATCGTCGCCTCGCCGCGGTTGGGCTGCAGCAGGACGATCCGCGGGCGGACGTTGCCGAAGTACGGGGCCTTGAGGCAGATCAGCTTCGAGAACAGCCACTTGCCCAGCGGCTTGCCGGCCAGCTTGTTGTAGATCGACAGAACCTGGTTGCTCATGGGCTTCGCTCTGTCTCCTCCCCTGCGCATGCAGGGGAGGGTTGGGGGAGTGCTCGGTAACCGAAGCGGGAGGGCGGATCGTGGCCGTACCGCCCCTCCCGGCGCCCCTGCCTGCGCAGGGGAAGCGCTTACGCCGCCGCGCGCGGCGCGTTCGGGTACTTGTCGTAGTACGTCGCCGCGCGCAGTTCGTGCGTGTCGAAATCGTCCACGGTGATCGCGTCCAGCGTGATCGCGCGCAGCTCTTCCAGCTGCTTGCGTTCCTCGGCGGTGATCCAGCCTTCGCGCACGCCCTCGTCCAGCTGGGTCTCGAAGTCCAGCGACTCGATGTCGCTGTTCTTCAGTGCCTTCAGGAACTTGCGCTCCACCGGCTCGGCGAGGATCGCCTTGGCCAGGTAGCTGTCGATGCGCCCGGCCGGGTTGTTCTCGCACGGGGTCAGGAACACGCCGCTGGCCAGGCGCTCGCGCGCCTCGTTCGGCGCCATCAGCAGCATCGCCACGCGATGGCTCAGGCGGTCGCCGGGGGCGACGGCGCGGCGGCCCCACGGGAACACCAGCGGCCACAGCAGCCAGCCGAGCGGGCGGATCGGGAAGTTGCGCAGCGCCGACGACAGCGCGACTTCGATCTCGTGCACGCTGTTGTGGAAGGCCCAGGCCAGCAGCGGCTTGTCCGCTTCCGGCGCGCCCTCGTCGTGGTGGCGCTTCAGCACCGCACTCATCATGTACAGGTGGCTGAGCACGTCGCCGAGGCGGCCCGACAGGTTTTCCTTGAACTTCAGCTTGCCGCCCAGCGCGCCCAGCGACAGGTCGGTCAGCAGCGCCAGGTTGGCCGCGTAGCGGTCGAGCTTGCGGAAGAAGCGGCGGGTGTAGTCGTCGCCGGGTGCCACACCGATGCGCGCGGCGGTCAGGCCGAACCAGAACGAGCGGACGGCATTGGAAATCGCCGCGCCGACGTGCCTGTACAACGCGGCGTCGAGCGCGTCGATGCCGGCCTTGGAATCTTCCTCGGTCGCCGCCTTCATCTCCTTCATGATGTACGGATGGCACAGGATCGAGCCCTGGCCGAAGATCAGCAGGCTGCGGGTCATGATGTTGGCGCCTTCCACCGTGATCGCGATCGGCGAGGCCTGCCAGGCGCGGCCGGCGAAGTTGCGCGGGCCCAGGATGATCCCCTTGCCGCCGACGATGTCCATCACGTCCTTGGCCACGTCGCGGCCCATCGTGGTGCAGTGGTACTTGGCGATCGCCGACGGCACCGACGGCACGTCGCCGCGGTCGACCGCCGCGGCGGTGGCCTGCGACAGCGCGCTGATCGCGTAGGCCTTGCCGCCGATGCGCGCCAGCGCTTCCTCGACGCCCTCGAAGCGGCCGACCGACAGGCCGAACTGCTTGCGGATGCGCGCATAGGCGCCGGTGACCGCCGCGCCGGCCTTGGCGCCGCCGCTGGCGGTGGAGGGCAGGGTGATCGAGCGGCCGACGGCCAGGCATTCGTTGAGCATGTTCCAGCCCTTGCCGGCCATGTCGACGCCGCCGATCAGCTGGCTGAGCGGGATGAACACGTCCTTGCCGCGGATCGGGCCGTTCTGGAACGGCGAGTTCAGCGGGAAGTGGCGACGGCCGATCTCGACGCCGGCGGTGTCGCGCGGCAGCAGCGCCAGGGTGATGCCGATGTCCCTGGTGTCGCCGATCAGTCCTTCCGGGTCGTACATGCGGAAGGCGAGGCCGATGATCGTCGCCACCGGCGCCAGGGTGATGTAGCGCTTGTCGAAGGTCAGGCGCACGCCCAGCACGTTGGCGCCGTTCCATTCGCCCTTGCAGACGATGCCGTAGTCGGGGATCGACGTGGCGTCGGAGCCGGCGAACGGGCCGGTCAGGCCGAAGCACGGCACTTCGATGCCGGCGGCCAGCCGCGGCAGGTAGTAGTCCTTCTGTTCCTGGGTGCCGTAGTGGTTGAGCAGTTCGCCCGGACCCAGCGAGTTCGGCACGCCGACGGTGGAGCTGACCACGCTCGACACCGAGGCGATCTTCTGGATCACCTTGTGGTGCGCCAGCGCGGAGAAGCCGAGGCCGCCGTACTGCTTCGGGATGATCATGCCGAAGAAGCGGTTCTTCTTGATGAAGTCCCACAGCTCGGGCGGCAGGTCGGCGTGGACGTGGGTGATTTCCCAGTCGTTGGTCATCCGGCACAGCTCTTCGACCGGGCCGTCGAGGAAGGCCTGCTCCTCGGCGGTCAGCTGCGGCTTCGGGTAGTTCAGCAGCTTGTTCCAGTCCGGGTCGCCGGTGAACAGCTCGCCCTCGAAACCGACCGAGCCGGTTTCCAGCGCGATGCGCTCGGTCTGCGACAGCGGCGGCAGCGCCCTGCGCAGGAACTTCAGCGCCGGCGCGGTCAGCAGCGGCTTGCGGATCGCCGGGACCAGCAGCGGCACCGCGACCAGGCCGACGAGGATCGCGGCGACCGCGGTGGCGGCGCCGCTGGCGCCGAGCAGCCAGACGGCAACGAGGGCGCACGCGGTGATCGCGGCCCAGACGGCCAGGCGCAGGCGGTGGTAGGCGGCGACGGCGCCCACCAGCAAAACGGCGAGGAAGGGAACGATGGCGCCCATGGGCTTGCTCCGGCGGACTCGTTGGAAGCGAGGGGATCGTTGGCGGCGGGAACTGCGGGAAGGGATCCGGCGACCGCGTCCGGCGCGGAGGCAGGCAGTTCCGCCAGGGAATCGAGCACGGTGGCGGCGAAGGCGTCGTTGTCGTCGCCGGCCAGCATGTGCGTGGCGTGCGGCAGGTGCGCGTGCCGCGCGTGCGGCACCAGCGCCTGGAATTCCGCGATGGTGCGCGTCGACACCAGGTCGCTGCGGCCGCCGCTGATCAGCAGCACCGGGCAGCGCACCCGGCGCGCGGCCTCGACCAGGTCGTCCTGGTGGCCTTCGACGCCTTCGGCGACCTCGGCGATCAGGCGCGGATCCCAGTGCCAGCGCCAGCGCCCGTCGGCGCCTTCGCGCAACAGACCGCGCAGGTCGCTTTCCGACTTGCGCTCGCGGCGGTGCGGCAGATAGGCGGCGACCACGTCGGCGGCGTGCGCCAGCGAATCGAAGCCGTTCGGGAACGCGCTCATGAAGGCGAGGATGCGCTCGTAGCCGGCGGCCTCCCAGCGCGGGGTCACGTCGACCAGCACCAGCGCGCGGAACAGCCCCGGCCAGCGCGCCTCGGTGACCAGGCCGAACAGGCCGCCCATCGACGCGCCGATCAACACCGGCGCCTGCGCCAGCGCGCCGACCACGTTGATCATGTCGTCGGCGAACTGTTCGACGCGATAGGGCAGGTCGGCGGGGTTGCGCCGCGACTCGCCGTGGCCGCGCGCGTCGTAGCTCAACCCGGCATGGCCCAGCGCGGCCATCGTCGATGCGGTGCGGCGCCAGGCATCGCGGGTCTGGCCGAAGCCGTGCGCATACAACAACGGTGCCCGCGCGGTCCGGCCGCTGTTTGCGGCGGGGAAACGCGTCGCCGCCAGTTCGAGCCCGCCGGCGCCGGCGACGACGAACGCCTCGGCGTGCGTCGGCACGGGAGCGGGGCCTGGCTTCGGGGGCGACGGCATGACCATACGCATTAGTATGGAACCGCGAATTCACCAACGTCAACCACCTTCCATCGCCCGGGGCATGCCGGCAAACGGCTGATTCGCAAAGAAAAACATGCTGCATTGCAGCAAACATACTCCAACACACCCCGGCGTATGGTTAAATGCAGACATGAGCCCCGCATCGAATGCCGCCGACCCGCTGCCCCCGCCGCGCAACAGCCGCCTCAGTGCCGACGACTGGGCGCAGGCCGCGCTCGACCTGATCGCCGAGCAGGGCGTGGCCGCGGTCGCGGTCGAGCCCCTGGCGCGCCGCCTCGGCGTGACCAAGGGCAGCTTCTACTGGCACTTCCCATCGCGCGACGCGCTGCTGCAAGCGGCGCTGGAACGCTGGGAAGCCTACGAGCAGGAAACCGTGTTCGGCGGGCTCGAGGCGGTGCACGACCCGCGCGAACGCCTGCGTGCGCTGTTCCAGGTGGCCGGCCACGAGATCACGCCGCACATCGTCTACAGCGAACTGCTGAAGGCGCTCGACCACCCGGCGGTGCAGCCGGTGATCAACCGCGTTTCGCAGCGCCGCCTCGACTACCTGATCGCCTCGTTCCGCCAGGCCGGCCTGGGCCGCACCGACGCCCAGCACCGCGCGCGCCTGACCTACGCGGCCTACGTCGGCTTCCTGCAGCTGTCGCTGCAGCTGCAGCAGCCGAAGATGACCCATGAGGAATTCGAGGCCTACCTGGCCCACGTGATCGATACGCTGATCCCGCAGTAAGCCGGGAACGGGCGGAGAACATGCCCCGCCTTTGCGCGTTCCCCGCTTTAAACCTTCCGCCCGCCCGCGACATCCCAATGGCATGCTGACCGCTGCCATGAGCGCCCCGACCTTCGAACCGATCGCCGATGCGGCTGCGGATGCCGACGGTGCGCTGGCGCGCCAGGCGGCCAGTGGCGACACCGGCGCCTTCGAGTCGATCTACCGCCGCCACGCCGGCCGCGTGCATGGCGTGATCGCGCGGCTGGTCGGCGCGCACGGCGCGCGTGCCGAGGACCTGACCCAGGAGGCCTTCGTCCGCGCGTGGCAGGCGCTGCCGCAGTTCCGTTTCGAAAGCGCCTTCGCCACCTGGTTGCACCGGTTGGCGGTCAACACCGCGCTGATGGAATTGCGCAGCCGCCGCTCCGGCCCGCGTTTCGACGACGACGAAGCGCTCGGTGACGTCGGCGTCGCCGATTCGGCCGGGCACGGCGCGGCGCTGGCGATGGACCTGGAACGCGCGGTCGCCACGCTGCCGCCGCGCGCCCGCGCCGTGCTGGTGCTGCACGACGTCGAGGGCTGGAAGCACGAGGAAATCGCCGGCGAGCTGGGCATGGCGGTCGGCAGCTCGAAGGCGCAACTGCATCGCGCGCGGCAACTGCTGCGCGCGCGGCTGGGAGAAACGACATGAACACCAACGAATCCGGCGACGACCTGCTGCGCTGGCAACTGCGCGGCCTGCGCCGCGACCTCGAGCCGGGCCGCGACCTGTGGCCGGACATCGCCGCGCGCATCGCCACTGCGCCGCAAGCCGCGAAGGCGCGCCGCGCGAGGCCGGCGTGGTTGCCGATGGCGCTGGCCGCGTCGCTGCTGCTCGCGTTCGGTGCGTTCTGGCGCTTCGGCCCGGCGCCGTCGGCGCCGTCGGTGCCGGCCACCGCCGCATCGTCCGGCAATCACGTGATCCAGATCGAAGCCGCCGCCTTGTCGCGGCAATACCAGGGCGCCCTGGTCGAGCTCGTGCAAAGCGGCACGCCGACCGCACGGGCGGAAGACGAATCGGGGATCGCCGCGGCGATCCACGACCTCGACCGGAGCGCGGCGCAGATCCGCGCCGCGCTCGAACGCAGTCCCGATTCGCGCTTCCTGCTCGAACGACTGCGCCGCACCTATGCCCGCCGCCTGGCACTGACCCAGCGCGCGATCCTTGCCTGAGGCACCATCCATGAGGGACACATCCATGAAAAACGCGACCCTGAGCACGACCCTTTCCTTCGCGCTGTTGCTGGCGCTGGCCGCGCCGGCCTACGCCGCGACCCCGATCAACGAAACCCGCCCGCTGTCGCCGACCGGACGCGTCGACATCGAGAACGTCAAGGGACGCATCCAGGTGCGCGCCTGGCAACGCGACGAGGTGAAGATCGAAGGCAGCCTCGGCGCCGGCGTCGAGAAGCTCGTCGTCGAGGGCGACCGCGAGCACCTGACGGTGAAGGTGCGTTATCCGAAGGACGGCTGGGGCCGCGGCAAGTCCGAACCCAGCGAACTGCTGCTGACCGTGCCGTTGAAGGCCGACCTCGACATCGATTCGGTTTCGGCGAACGTCGACGTGCAAGGGGTCGCGCCCTCGTCGCTGTCGATCGACAGCGTCAGCGGCGACGTGCTCGTCGCCGCCGCGCCGGGGGAATTCAGCGCCGACAGCGTCAGCGGCAACCTCAACGTCACCGTCAACAGCGCGGACGTCAACATCGACAGCGTCAGCGGCGACATCACGCTGCGGGGGCGCCTCAATGGCGCGATCAACGCGGAAACGGTCAGCGGCGACATCGACGTCGTCGTCAATGGCGAGCGCATCCGCGAGGTCAGCGCGAACACGGTCAGCGGCGACGCCAAGCTGCGCACCGCGCTGGCGGTCAACGGCGAGATCCGCTTCGAAAGCGTTTCCGGCAACCTGGTCCTGATCCTGCCGAAAGACCTGTCGGCGCGGGTCAGCGCGGAAACCTTCAGCGGCAACCTGCGCGCCCCGGGCGCCGAAGTGAAGCGTCCGAAATATGGCCCGGGCGCGAATCTCGACGTGCGCTACGGCAGCGGCGACGGAGAGATTTCCATTGAAACTTTCTCGGGGGACGCGGAGTTGCGGCTGGAGTGAATATCGAATGCGGCGCGGCATCCGGCACCGCCGAATGGGCGCACGGCTCCTTCCAAGGACAGACGGCGGACAGGAGGACTTTGACCCCTGATGGGACTTTGAACAGGGGAAGGCTGGCACAAAAGGGGTGTCCCCCAATTCCGGCGAATCCCCTGTTCATATTCCAATTTATTGAAACATAATGAAATTTCTCTCTCTCCGTGGCCGTTAAGCAGGACTTCACATCTTTGTGAAGATCACGTTATCCTCGGCCCACCAGGCGTCAGCTGATGTTGCGTCTGCACAAGCCGGCCAGGCCTATTCAATGGGGACCAGGTCTTTTCAGTGTCGTACAGACCAGAGAGAGAGGGCATTAATGACTACCCACAAGGGTTCCAAAAATCTGCGCCGCACCGCGTTGGGCGTGGCGCTGAGCATGTGCATTGCGGGTGCAGCTTGGGCCGCCGACACGGGCGGTCTGCGCATCACCATCACCGGTGCCGGCGGCACGCCAGTGGCCGGCGCCACCGTGAAGGTAAGTTCGCCGAGCAGTCTGATCAGCAAGACGGGTACGACCGATGCCAACGGTGTCCTGCGCCTGGTCGGCCTCGATCCGGCAACGAACTACACCGTGGAAGTGGTCGCTTCCGGCTACAACGATTTCAGTGCCGGTAATGTCGCGGTGGTCAGCGGCAAGGACCTGAACCTGGGTTATGTCCTGGGTGGCGGCGGAGACGCAACCAACCTCGACGCCATCGTGGTTACCGGCGCCTCGCTGGCGGCCATCGACACCACTTCGGCTACCGTCAGCAGCGTGCTGACCCTGGATCAGGTGGAAGCCCTGCCCACCGGCCGCAACTACCAGAGCTACCTGCAGCTGGTGCCGGGCGTGAAGCCGAGCTCCGGCGGCAACCCGTCGTCGAAGTCCGGCGTCAACTATTCCGATATCGGCGGGTCCGTCGGCTCTTCCACCGACAACGTCTATCTGCTCGACGGCGTGGACGTGACCGATCCCTCCACCGGCACCTTCGGCGCCAACTTCAACTCCGAAATCATCCAGGAGCAGCAGGTCATCACTGGCGGCGTGCCGGCGGAATACGCTGGTGGCTCGGGCCTGATTTCCAAGGTGGTGACCAAGTCGGGTAGCGACGAATGGCACGGCTCGCTCAACTACTACTTCCAGAACGACAGCCTGGTCGAAAAGAACAAGCACAACACTGATTCGGGTTTTTCGACCTACGACACCGCCTTCACTCTGGGCGGTCCCATCGTGAAGGAAAAGCTGTGGTTCTTCGCTTCGCACCAGAAGAAGTATCGCGAAACCGACGTGGTCAACGCGCAGACCGGCGAAGCCATGCGTACCGTCGACAGCGATGCCGAGTACTCCTTCTTCAAGGCCACCTGGCAGATCACCGATGACGACCGCCTGACCGCCACCTGGTTCCGCGATCCGACCGATATCAGCGGTACGACCAACGCATCGACCTTGAACAACCGCGATTTCGCGCAGAAGCAGGGCGGCGACAACTACAAGCTGGAATACAGCCACGACTGGGAAAACTTCCGCTTGAACGCCTACGGCTTCCGCCACGAGGGCGAGCTGTCGCAACTCCCGGCCGATTTGTCCGATCGCAACACCATCGCCTTCCGTGCTTCCGCAGGGGCGACGCTGGAGCAGCGCAACCTGGGCGGCCTGGGCAGCGCCTACATCTCCGAGCGCAACCGCGACGAGTTCGGCGCCAGCGCCGAATGGTGGCTGGATACCGATTTCGGCTCCCATACCTTCAAGCTGGGCGTTTCCAGCACGGAAAACGAGTATTTCGAAAACACGGTCTACACCGGCAACAAGGCGATATACACCTCCATCGACAACCAATACAGCGGGCTGACCCTGGATGAAGCGGTGGCCGGCCTTTCCGGTGGAAACGCCTGGACGACGCGACCGATCGTGGGTGCCGACTACTCGCGCATTCTCAGCGCCATCAGCGAAAGCCCGAACAGCGCGTATTTCGTGGGCCTGCTCGACACCAACGGCGATGGCGCGGTTTCCCCGGCCGAACTGGGTGCCTACCAGTTGACCAGCACGGCAGGCAACCCGGGCGGTTACCTGAACAACTACCGCATCATCGAGACGCAAGCGGCGCCCTACACCGTTTCCTCCAAGGGCAAGACCTTCTACCTGCAGGACACCTGGACGCTGAACCAGTTGACCGTCAATGCCGGTGTGCGCGCCGAAGAATGGACGCACTACGATTCGAAGGGCGGGCAGTCCGCCAAGTTCAAGTGGGAACTGGCCCCGCGCCTGAGCTTGGTGTACGACCTGTTCGGCGACGGCCGTACCAAGGTCTGGGGCTACTACGGCCGCTACTACGATCCGATCCGCAACAACATGTCCGACTTCGCCGGCAACCTGACCGGCCCGAGCTACGACGAGCAGATCTTCCTCGGCGACCAATGGCTGACGTTCCGCGTGCGCGGTGGCGAGAAGGATCCGGATGCCCTGTTCGCGCCGTCCACCAAGACGCCGTACACGGATGAGTTCCTGGTCGGCTTCTCCAACACGTTCCGCGACGACCTGAGCCTGTCGTTCACCATCACCAAGCGCGTCACCAAGGACGTTCTGGAAGACTACGACCTGGCGTTGTATTCGGATCCGAACGGCGACTACGACGGCGATGGCGTGGGCCCGGACTTCGGCACCGCCGACGAGAACTCCAAGTACTACCTGCCGCTGTCGTACTTCGGCTACACCACCGTGCCGAATTCGAACTACGTGATCGCCACGCTGGCCGGCGGCAAGCGCGAGTACATGGGCTACGAAATCAGCCTGCAGAAGTTCAAGAAGGACCACTGGCAGGGTGCGCTGTCGTACACCTACAACGACGCTCACGGCAACACCAACTCGGACAGCAACGCGGACTTCCAGGGCGACTGGATCGCCATCGATCCGCGCGCGCCCAACATGTGGGGCCCGCAGGCGGGCAACATCAAGCACCAGTTCAAGGCCTGGGGCTCCTACGCGTGGGACAACGGCTTCGAGGTCAGCGGCGTGTTCAACTGGAACAGCGGCGTGCTGTACACCACCGCGCAGCTCGTGAGCTCCCGCTACCTGCCGGTCATGGGTGATCCCTACGTGGACGGTGGCGTGGAAGACACTTGGGTGCTGCCGGGTTCCGTCGGTGCCAATGAAGGCCCGTCGTACTACACCTTCGACGTGCGCGCCAAGTACACCCAGGAACTGCCGGTGGGCAAGCTGGAGTTCTTCTTGGACGTCTTCAACATCCTGAACAAGCAGTCTCCGACTGCCGAGTCGGGGCTGGTGTCGGGTGGCACCTACGGGTTCGGCGAATCGTCGGCATGGGTCGAGCCGCGTCGCCTGTATCTGGGTGCGCGTTATACGTTCTGATCCCAGGTTCCGCTTATCTGCAAGACTCGATGCCGGCGCGTGAGCGCCGGCATCTTTTTTTTTGCCGGCGACCGGCGATTGCCGCCTGACGGGGGGGGTAAGCGGGGTTTGCAGAACCCCTGGATCGGTCAAAGCGGAGCTGGTTTCCCGGCCTGAAGGACGGCAGGGGTCAGCATTAACGACCTAACTTGCTGAATATGAAGAATTATTAATTTGTGACCTCGGTTGGTTTCACTTCCAATCGACGTAAAGATTGCGTTATGCTCCGGAAACCAGGCGTCCGGTGGCATCGCGCCTGCACAAATCGACCGGTTCCGCGAATGCGTGCTGGTCAATAACAGGATATTCCTTCGGAGAGAGAGCGCAGCAATGACTACCCATAAGGGTTCCAAGTATTTCTCGAAAGGCGTCCGCCGCACCGCGTTGAGCGTTGCGCTTGGCATGTGCTTCGCCGGTGGCGTGCAGGCACAGACCAATACCGCGGGTGCAGTGTTCGGTCATGCGAATGCAGGCGACACCGTTACCGTTACGAACCCGGACACCGGCGTTACCCGTACCGTCACGGTCGGCAGCGACGGCAACTACCGACTGGCGCAGTTGCCGATCGGCAAATATCAGATCAGCCGCAATGGCGGCGAGACGCGCGAAGTCACGGTAAGCGTTGGTACGGCGAGCAATGTCGACTTCGTCGTCGGCGACGCCACGACGCTTGAGACCGTGACCGTGACCGGCGCCGTGATCAATCCCATCGACGTTTCGTCGGTCGAGTCGACCGTGGTGCTGACCGAAGCGCAGATCGATCGCATGCCGATCACCCGCGACACCACGTCGCTGGCGCTGCTGGCCCCGGGTACCACTCTGGGCGACAATCGCATGGGCGTGGGCAGCAAGCAGGACGGCAAGCTGGCCTCGTTCGGTGGCTCGTCGGTCGCCGAGAACGTGTACTACATCAACGGTTTCAACGTGACCAATCTGGTCAACGGCGTGGCGTTCAACGAACTGCCGTTTGAAGCCATCAGGGAAACCCAGGTCAAGAACGGCGGCTACGGCGCCGAATTCGGCCGTTCGCTGGGTGGCGTGGTCAACGTCATCGGTAAGCGCGGTACCAATGAATGGCACTTCGGCGGCAACGTCATCTTTTCGCCCGACAGCGTGCGTTCGAATGCGGTGCGCTACATCCCGAATCCGAACATGCTGAATCCGGATGGTTCCTGGCAGCGTACCCCCGGTCCGGGCGACTGGATGCAGGTGGAGACCGACAGCTACCGCGAATCGATGGTCTACAACGCCTACGCCAGCGGCCCGATCATCAAGGATCGCCTGTTCTTCTACGCTCTTGGCCAAGGTAAGGACGACACCACGAAGGCCTTCGGTGCGGATCGCCAGAGCGAAACGACCTCCGACGCGCCGCAGTTCTACGTCAAGCTGGACTGGAACATCACCGACAACCACATGCTGGAGGTGACCGCGTTCCGCGACCGCGAAGAGCAGAACGTCCGGACCTGGGAGTCCACGACGGCCTATGGCCGCGGCAAGGGTGCCGCGCTGCTGCCCGACTCCTACCAGCTGGGCGGCGACAACTACATCGGCAAGTGGACCGGCTATTTCGGCGACAACCTGACCCTGTCGGCCCTGTACGGCGTGGGCAAGTACGACCACACCTCGCAGGTGGGCTCCTCGGAATGCCCGAACGTCCGCGACTATCGCCCGGGACGCCCGGACCCCTCCGGTACCTACACCGCCTACGGTTGCTGGACCACGGGTGGCATCGATGACCCGAACGCCAACGAAAAGCGTACCGCCTATCGCTTCGACGGCGAATGGGCGCTGGGCGACCACACCCTGCGCTTCGGCCTGGACAACGAGGAGTACGACTTCCTCGGCGGCACCTTCTACACCGGCTACGACGGCACCTACCGCTACCTGCGTACCTTGGAAGCCGGCGGCACGATCCCGAACTCCGGCTATACCAACAACACCGGTGCGCCGCTGGATTACGTCGTGATGCGCCACTTCGAGAACGGCGGCGAGTTCACCCTGAAGAACTCCGCCTTCTACCTGGAAGATTCGTGGCAGATCACCGACAACTTCCTGGCCTATCTGGGCATCCGCAACGAGTCGTTCGAGAACCTGAATGCCGCTGGCGGCAGTTTCATCAAGATCGACAATACCTGGGCCCCGCGCCTGGGCTTCTCGTGGGACGTGAACGGCGACTCCACCTTCAAGCTGTTCGGCAACCTGGGCCGCTACTACATCCCGGTGATGGGCAACACCAACATCCGCCTGTCGGGCGCCGAGCTTGACTGGCAGGAGTGGTATGCGTGGACGGGTGAGTTCACCAACGACATCTACGAAGAGCCCGTCCGCGGCGAGCAGCTGGGCACGCGCTGGTATGCCTCCGATGGCGCGACGCCCGATCCGCGCACGGTGGTCGATCCCGACATCAAGCCGATGTTCCAGGACGAGCTGATCCTGGGCTTCCAGGCCCAGCTCGCCGAGAACTGGGTGGGCGGCATCCGCGGCGTCTATCGCAAGCTCAACACCGTGATGGACGACTACTGCTCCTACCAGCAGCCCTACGACTGGGCGATCGCCAATGGCTACACCGAAGATCAGGCGGACAGCATCGGCAACGCCGTCGCGGCCTGCTTCCTGATGAACGTCGGCGAAGACCTGAACATGTATGCCGACCTGGGCGAGGCCGACCTGACCAAGCTCACCATCCCGGCCTCGGCGCTGGGCATCGACAAGGCCAAGCGTCGCTACACCGCGCTGGAGTTCTTCTTCGAGCGCGTTTGGGACGGCAAGTGGACCGTGCAGGGCTCGTACACCTACGCGAAGAGCATCGGCAACACCGAAGGCTACGTGAAGTCCGACATCGGCCAGGATGACGCCGGCATTTCCGCGGGCTTCGACTACCCGACGCTGGCGGAAGGCGGCTACGGCTACCTGCCGAACGACCGTCGCCACGCCATCAAGGTCTTCGGTTCCTACCAGATCACCGACGAATGGCTGGTCGGCGGCAACTTCATCGCGCAGAGCGGTCGTCCGCTGAACTGCCTGGGTGCGGTGCCGGAGCACGAAGACGGTACCTACGGCGACGGCCACTGGGCGGAGCCGGGTTACGACGGCTATGCGATGTACTGCAATGGCGTGCTCGTGCCGCGCGGTACGGCGGGCCGGCTGGAGTGGAACAGCAACCTGAGCCTGAGCCTGGCCTATACGCCGAAGTGGATGGACGGGCTGCGCTTGTCGGCGCAGGTGTTCAACGTGCTCAACGACCGCAGCGTGCTGGCGGTGAACGAGCAGTGCGAATTCACCACCGACACCATCGATGCCAACTGCCATCGCCCGATCTCGACCAACCCGGCGCGTTCGATGACCTTCACTATCGAATACGATTTCTGATCGTATAGGCAAGTTGGTGCATCACCTTGGCGGCCCCTGAAAAGGGGCCGCTTTTTTTTCGGGCCAACCTGTGCCCGTGCTGTCCTGGTGGAGTCGCGCCCGCATGCCGTGCTTGGAGCGGATATGCGAGAATCGCCGGCCAGATGGCATCGACGCATTCCCAACCGCCGCATCCTGTATCTGCGGGCAGCTACCGGCATGGCTGCGCTTCGACGCTTCGATCCGCAAGCCAGAAGGCGCGGGATGCGCAGGCGGCCCGGGACGCGATCAATCGGCTGCGTGCATTCAATCTGGTCGAAGCCATGGTCGGGTACGTCGAACGCCTGGGGCCGCTGGATCGGATCCCCATCCCCCTCTTGCTGACGATCGCAAGTAATTTCAGCGCACTCAACGAACAGCGCCGGGCCCTGAAGTATCTGGATGAAGCGCGGCGAGGCGATCCGGAGTATCCGGCGACGCTGGTCGCCCGCGGCCACGTGCTGATGTACCTGGGGCGGCTGAAGGAAGCGGAATCCGAGCTGCGGCGGGCGATGGCGCGCGCGCCGGAGATCGCCCAGCTGT
>NZ_PDWR01000018.1 GCF_010211755.1 Pseudoxanthomonas sangjuensis
GTGGGCCACTGCGGTGACAACGCCGCGTGCGAAGGCTTCTTCGGCCTGCTCAAGCGCGAGCGGGTCTACCGCATGACCTACCCAACGCTCGATGCCGCGAGGGCTGATGTGTTCGAATACATCGAGCGGTTCCACAACCCGAGGATGCGACGAAGGGTCGCCAGGCAAGACCAGAAGTTCTCAGCCCTTTTACAACCGTCCGTGATTTCGGGGTAGAACCCGTCTCCCACTTCTCCTACAAGTGCTGCATGGGCGAGAGAACCGTCTTCCGCCTGCTGCAGCAGTTGGAGGAGTATGGGCTCGTCACGCGCACGAAGCGGTTCCAAGGCGGAAGGCAGGTCGCGAGCGAGTACAGGCTGAACCTGGCCGCTCACTACAAAGGCGCCGTGCCAGATGACCAACTGGCCACGAAACGCTCTGCCAAGTTGGCAGCCCGTGGCATCTACGAGCGGGATAGTCCTGAAACCAGATGCCCTGCCAACTTGGCAGACCGTGAGATGACAGGGCGGGCTGCCAGTTTGGCAGAGGAAACCACAAAAGCTGTTGTTGTTAGTTCAACAACCAAACGGTGTGACAGCGGTGGCACACCGCACGTCGATGATCTGATCCCACCTCGGAGCTACACGCCAGAAGAGCAGGAAACGGCCCTGGCGCTTGTCGCTTGCCTTGATGCCCCACTCGATCAGAAAGTGCTGGACGAAGCTGAGGGTTACGAGCGAAAGGGATTGCGAAAGAGCCGCGATCCACTACGCCTACTTCAAAGCTTCATTCGGGTCGCCAAGAGTCAGGGGACCTTCGAGAGCAACCACGGCATCGACATTGCCCGTGAACGGGAACGACGCATCCGTGACGCCCGTGAAGCTGCCGATCGCGCCGCCGCCCGTGCTTGCCTTAAGCCCGCCGACCCTAGCACTGCCAAGAAGCATATGGAAACGGTTGCGGCACTGCTCCGCGCAAGGAGCACTGCGTGAAGAGGTCTCGCATCCAGCAGGTCGCATGCGGCCATATCATTCAGGCGAGTCCAGCATGCTGGACTCGAAAGCATCTGTGGGGGCTAGGGCAGGATAGGGAATCGTGTGCGATTCCCCGGGATTCCTCCCGGTGCCCCCACTCCCCACATGCTCCGCGACTGCATGAGGGCCAGACATGCCTCGTGTAGAAACCACGCTCGACGGCTTCACAAAGGAAGCCTTTCACGCTCTGGCCAAGCGATCTGGAGTGACGGAGGCAGCCCTGCTTCGGCGGGTCATTGCGACCCTGGTTCGGATGAACCCCAGCGGGCCCGTCAACAAGGACGTGGAGGATCGACGCTCGTTGCGCATCTCCGTCGGAGTGACGCCAGGCCTCTACGAAGCCGTCACCCAAGCGGCCCGGAATGCCCATACCAGTCGGCCGAGCATCGTTCTTGGAACGTTGCGGTCGCGCTTCCTCGATGCGCCGACACTGCTTCCGGTCGAGTTCGAGGCCGTGTCCAGGGCCACCTATGAAGTCGGCATGGTCGGCATCAATCTCAATCAGCTCGTCCGCTCGCTTCACCAAGGCCACCACCTCCACCTCGCCGACTGCCAACAAACAGTGGGGGAGACGGCGATCGCAGTCGATGCGTTGACCCAACAAATCCGGCGCCTGATCGAGACGGCTACCGTACGTTGGGGACCGAAGGAGGGCTGGGAATGAGCCAGCCGCTCGAATCCCTGGACCGCCTGCTGCGCGGCCCTGTCCGCTGGCGGAAAAGCGCACCCGACCCCAACGGCAAGCGGCGGCGCTCGTCCCTGGCTGACGACCTGCAGACCATCGCCCGGGTCACTGCTCGCACTCCGGAAGTGATGGTGCGGATCTCGGGCAAGGCCAAGGGCGCAAAGCATGTGGAAGAACACCTGCGCTACATCACCCGTAACGGCGAGCTGACGGCCGAAGACGAAAGCGGCCGACTGGTCATCGGTCGGCGGATGGTCAAGGAAACCGCCGCGGCATGGATGGAAGGCAGCGCGCTCAATCGGCGCCGCAATAGCCGGGATACGGTGAACATCGTCCTGTCCATGCCGCCGGGGACGGATCGAGACAAGCTCCTGGATGCTGCACGCCAGTTCGGCCGGGAAACCTTTGGCGACTGCTACTCCTACTTGCTGGTTCGGCACGACGACACGGACCACCCGCATTGCCACCTGACGGTTCGTTCGCTCGGGTTCGCCGGACAGCGTCTGAACCCTAAGCGGGACGACCTGCAGGCTTGGCGCGTCGCCTTCGCCTCGGCCTGTAGGCAACGCGGCATCGCAGCCGAGGCCACGCCCAGGCGCGTCCGTGGCGTGGTCCGCAAGCCAAAGAAACAGGCCGTCTTGCACGCCGACAAGGCCAAGCGGTCATCCGTGCAGAGAGCGAAGGTGCGCGAAGCCCTGATGGCCGTGACTCGATCGAATGAGGCAGCGAGCAAGTTCGATCAGTCCGTCACAGGCATGCAGCTGCAGACCCGCAAGGACTGGAAGCAGCTTGCCGATGATCTCGCGCGTTCGACAGCAGAAGCTGGGCCAAGCCTCGCACGCCAGATCCATCAGTTCCTGGCACGGATACCAGCGCCCGAGACCGAACGGATGCAGCTCCAGAAGCAGTTACGCCAACACCTCCAACAACAGAAGGACCAGGACCATGCGAACCCCGAAAGGACGGTTTGAAGACCTGGCCGGTCTCCAGTCAGGGGAATCCGGCCGCGCGATGAGGATGTTCCTCATTGCCATCGAATACGGCAGCACGACGGTGCCGCTCGCCCGCTGCGCGGAGCTATTCGGCTACTCGCCGGACGAAGCTGCCAAACGCGCGGCGCGCGCCGCGCTTCCGGTGCCGGCCTTCCGCTGTGGAAGCCAGAAGTCGCCGTGGCTGGTCAATGTGGAAGACCTGGCCGATTACCTCGAAAACCAGCGGCGCCAAGCGCTCCAGGAATGGCGGAAGGTCAACGGCCCCTCCTATCAGCTGTCTTGATCCACCAGCAGTTGCATGACGGGTGAAGGGTCACGCCCGACCACAAGGTCAAAGCTTCCAGGCATCCCTCCATTGCGACCCCGGCCGCATTCAGCCGGCATCTCACTGCACAAGGAGCGGACCTATGTCCCTGGATAAGAAATCCGAGCCTGTCGTCATCACGGTCAGGCCGACCATCATCAGTACCGGCAAACCTGGTCCCAGTGATCTCGACGTTTGGCACAGTCGATTCACGCGCCCGATCGTCATCGCCGCGACGATGTCCGTTGGCGCTTGGTTGACCAGTGGCATCAGCTTCTGGATCGCCGCACTCGCAATGCTCGCCATGGGCACAGTGTTCTACCGCGAATTGCTGCGGGCAGGCTTGATCTTCAATCGCATCGTAGGTGCAGTGCTCGTCCTGGGCGCCCTCCTGCTGCCGGCGATTCTCATGCTTCTGGCGCAGCTTCGCGCCATCGACCCGACCTTCATCTTCCTCCTTGCCGTGCTCAACGTCGGTCTGGGAATCGGCTGGATCGCCCATGCCATGGGTCTTTTCAAGGGAGGGGAGCCGCCATGCGCTACCGCACTCTGATCGTTTTCATCCTATTCGTCACCGGCGTCACCAGCTGCTCGAAGCCTGACCCGGAGACATCTGATACCTCAAATGGGCCTATCGCCGACTGCCTCACCCTGACGGCCCCGAAGAACCGAGAGTACCGAATCGCTGCAGAGCGCGAGTGCCTGGCGCAACCGTCGCTAGATGCTCGCATGAAGTCGAAGGCCTGCCTGGTGCAGCAAGAGCTGGGCCGCTGCATGACAACGAAAGAGGCCCAGGCCAACGGCTATGACGCCGCCCAGGCGCTGGCCGAAACCGCCGAAGCCCGGCGCCATTAACGCTGGAGGGAAACATGGAACCAGATGCTCTGAGAATCGCGGGATTCCTCTTCGAGTACATACAACCCGCGCTGCAAAACTTCATGGTCGAGGGTAGCACCAACATCATCGCAATCATCGCCGGGCCCGCCGTTGCCTGCCTGACGATCTACGTCCTGTTCTGGGGCGTGGCGATGGCTTCCGGGCAGATCAGCGAGCCTTTCACCGACGGCATGAGGCGGATCATCCGCATGTGCATCATCGTCGGCCTCGCGCTTACGGCGGGGATCTACCAAGGCGTGGTCGGCGAGTTCTTCATGCAGGCCCCGATGGAGATTGCTGGTCAGATCGTTCTTCCTGGAAGCAACCCGATCGGGGACGACGTCAATTCCATGTCCACCATGCTCGATGAGGCGGCAGCTCGCGGCTTCGATGTAGCGCAGAGGCCGTGGCAAGAGGGCGTTGTCATGAACTCGAAGTCCCTGATGGGCGTCAGCAGCGAGGGACTCCTGTATCAGGGCATCGCAATCCTGCTCGCTACGATCGTCGTGCTCACCGTCGGTGTCGCGGCTTTCCTGATCCTGGTTGCCAGCCTGCTATTGACGGTTCTCCTCGCCGTCGGGCCGTTGTTCATTCTGTTCGCCCTTCTTCCTGCAACCCAGCGATGGTTCGAGGCCTGGCTTGGCCAAGTAGTGAATTACGCTTTCAAGGTCATCCTTGTCGTTCTGTCGGCCGCACTGATGTTCAAGTTCCTCGAAAAATTCTTCGAGTACATGACGACGATGGGCACGGCGGAACTGTTGATGGCATCGATCAAGGCGATCGCCATGGCAGCTGTGGTTATAGGTGTGATGTGCCAGATGAGTGCCGTCGCTGCGGCGCTCGGCGGTGGTGCTGCTGCAAGCGCGGGCGGAGCCATCGGACGACTCGCATCAATTGGCGCAGGGGCTGGCAGGATGCTCGCTACAGGCCATTCAAAGCGGGCACTGACCTCCAGCAACAATGTGATCGGAAAGGCCGTGGGGGCGACCGCCACCGGTGCCAGCCGAGCGACCAACTACGTCGTGAAGAAGGGGCTTGAGATGGCACGAAGGCGTGCCACGCCTCGCAACACCGTCACGGCCGGCTGATCCTTCTATTTGGTTGAGTTCGCCGGCGCCGCGAAACGACGCCGGCGAGGCTCAAATCCGGATTGGCAACGACACTTGCGGCTCGATTGGCGATAGAACCGAGGCATATGCACGCAGGATGTCGTTGTACAGATCAGGATGCCGGTGCGCTTCGATAGTAATAACGAGAGCGTAGGGTATCTTGCCTGCACGCTTAGCTGCGTCTCCGCCAGCTCTGGCATTGTAATGGATATCGAAAGCCGGTTCGTTTAACGAAGAGCCAAGCATGTTATCCGCATCATGAAGGACGGTTTCCCACTTCCCATCATCAGATCTACGCTGATTCTCGTCGGCATACTTGGCAGTCTTAAAGAAGCTGCGTGTATTTGGATCCTGCGCATCCTCTTTCGCACTCTTGCCAGAATGAGGACGGAAAGTCACTTCAAGACCGGCCTGTGTATACGAGCACGCATCTTGTGGGTCAGTGGGAGACGCATAGCAGAATGTTGCCTTAAGCCTGACTCGCCCTTTTAAGCCATCCTTAGGCAATGGAAGCGGTGCGCGTAGATACTTGCCCGGCTTCAACTCTCCCTGATAAACGATACGTGCAACACCCGGTCCACACGTGATGATTGACGCAAGATCAGGCGGTATTTGTCCCCAACCAACTTCTCGCTGGGCTCGCTCTCCGCGATCAGCTGAGTGGATCAGTAGGGCCTTGATGGCAAGGGGCCTCAGATCTGTACCCAAAACCGAGCGGATGCCGACGGCCGTGCGCAGCACGTAAGGACTCGCGAAGCTGGTTCCATAGATTGGCGCGAGCGCTGGCTTGCTCCCTTCCGCCAACACATGGAAGTACTGCGTAGAAGGCGAACCACCAAACGCCACCATATCCGGCTTCACAAAGCCGGGCCTTCTACCTGGCCCGATCGCACTGTAATTGGCACGCTTCCAATCAGGCGCCTGCCCGTCAGCCGCTCCCACTGCGATTGCATTAACACAGTCTGATGGCACCATCACACGAGAGTTCCCAGACTCGTGATCTGCTTGACCGTTATTCCCAGCCGCAACCACCATGAAGGTGGCACCGTCTTTCAGATGATCGTCTATGACGGATGTCCAAGCATGAACGTCATCATCGACGATAGGAAGGTCAGGACCCAAACTGAGATTGATGAACTCATAGCTCCGACTGAGAAGAACTTCCTCGATAAGTCCAAGCGTTCGGTACAGTTCGAGAGGATCCTCTTGCTCAATCGCTGCATCGAGCACCCGTCGATGAGTGACGTACGAATAGGGACGTTCAGCCACATCCTCTGGCCTAATTGGGCCAAACAAGAATGCTGATGTAACCGCGAGGCCATGGTCCAGCCCATCAGGATCATCTGCGGCGCTCGGATCTCCCTTCTGGTAGTCCTTAAGCCACGGTCCCAGCGGATGCGCTTCCGGCAGTCCGCCATCCAAGATTGCGACGCGGGGTTCCGCCGAAAGAGGCTGCACATTAGGCAACTTGCAGCCTACTGCATTCTTTCCCACTCGTGGGAAAGGGCGCATAGCACGCAACTTCGGCATTGGCCGTACAACGCGCACAAAACTGAACTGCGCCAGCGCTGTAAGCGCGGCCTTTTCCATCTCAACAGGGATGAAGTACAAGTTTCCACTGGTGAGAGCAAGTTCAGTATGAGCGTGCCCACCAAGCTCATGAACGTAGTTGAAGAAGGCCTCTTGAATGAACCCCGAATCGTCATCAGGCAGAAGATGCAGAGCCACCTCATAAACGGATCGAGTTGGGTCCGCGACACCCTTAATGCGGTCACCAGGCATCAAAGGAGCAAAGGCTTCCACTTGCGCCAGTTGTAGAGCCTCGTCCGTACCTTCCGCTTGCAAGCCAGCCCAATCAGCCAACCTCAGAAAAGAAGATCGCTTTCCCGCGACGAATATCTGGGTTGTATCCGTCTCGGTCGGTGTTGCCTTCTTGCGCCACTTTCGAGGCTTCTCGCGGACCCGGCGACTGCCTATCGACTCCAACCCAGCCGACACCAGCATAGCCCGTGGAAAGTAGGACTTCGCTATATACGCAGGATTCAAGGTGAGCTTTGCGACTGCGTAATCTTCCGGACAAGCTTGGCTTGGCAGACGCGCCAAATCCTGCGCAGTCTGCTGAAACTGGGGTCGAATATAGCCCAACGCCTCCTCGAAGCCGTATACGGGTGCAGGCGGCGGGCCACGCCTTGGCCCCTTGATATCACGCGTCAGCAGTTCCGCTCGACCAATGAGGAAGTTAGTCGCACTCATCTTGATTACCTTTCAGAGGTTTGGGCCCGAATTCGCTTGCGAATGGTGTCCCGGCTCACCCCGGTGAGCTGGGCTATTGTGTGCTGGGACAGGCGTGTTTCGTTCGACAACAGAACAGCCAGTTCCTTTCTCTCTTCATGATCCAAGTGATCCGTCGCACGCGCTGAAACAAACTCTTCCATTACCAATTCTGCGGAGGCGCCAAGCGCTTTTCGTCGACGGAGCGCTTGGATGCTTCTTTCGATGTCGCTAAAGGAATCGTTCCTTAGAACAAACGAAAGAACCTCTACCCACTTGGAGAAGGCCAAGCGATCCTGCTCCAGAAATCTTTCAATAGCCGCCTCAACCGCTGACGGTGATGGCATACCGAAATTCACTACCAGATCGAAACGGCGCCACATCGCAGGATCAATCAACTCTGGGTGATTGGTTGCTGCGAGGAGAAGGCCATCCGCCGGCCAGCTTTCCACCTCTTGGAGCATGACTGTCACTAGTCGCTTCAGCTCGCCGACATCGCTATCGTCGCCACGACGTTTAGCTATCGCATCGATTTCATCCAGTAACAATACGGCCCGCTGAGCTTTTGCAAAGTCCAGCGCAGCTCGTAAGTTGCTGCCGCTTTTACCCAGTAGACTGCTCATCACAGTAGTTAGGTCGAGCACATAGAGCGGCTGCCGCATCTGAGCAGCAAGCCAGCGCGCAGACAGAGTCTTTCCAATACCTGGACTACCAACGAAGATCGCGGAGCGCGTTGGAGTCAGACCTACCTTGGTAAGCCTCTGAACGTGGATGCGCTCATCGATCAGTTGACGCAGTGACGCCTGCACGTTATCCGCAAGCATCGGCGCCTCAAGGGTGGGGGCGTCCTGGTACACCTTCAAAAGAGGCATACGCGACTCCCCGTCTACTGGGAGCACTGGCGACTCAACAGCGCTTGCGCGCCTGAGTGCTCCACCGGCCCTTGTTGGTTGAGCCCTCAAAAGTCCTTCGATCTCACGCGCAAGCTCAGGCCGCTTCGTCCTGTACCGACGGACGAGTCGTGCCAAGTACAGGCGCGCATCTTCCGGTTGATCCGTAAGGGCCAGCCTCGCAAGCTGGACTAATTCGTCAGGCAGCGTCTCCAGTTCGCCCATTTTTTCCGTAACATATTGATTCATATTGAATATTAAAACATGTCTAAGTGGGCGAGATATATAGTCTCACAAGTTTGCTCAGATGCAAGCAGCAATTGCCACCCTTCCCCTGACGGCTACCGCCGCCAAGGTCAAGCAACATGGAACGAGGGGGTGTTTTATGCCGCCGCAGTCAGGTCTACGCGCAGGCACTTGGCATGACAGGGCAGCCGATTACACCGAAGCGACGTGTATTGATCAGATCGGTCAACAGATTTGGACGCAGCTTCTTTGCTACGTACCACGTAGAGACCTACGTAACACCATGATCTTGAAGAAGAATTATGACTACAATGTCCAGTCCATCATCGGCGCGACGGACAGCTGGATCGATTCGGCATGGGCGCGGGCGGGGGACATCCACGCATTGTAGCGGCCGACGAAAAACCCCGCCTTGCGGCGGGGTTTTTCGCGGCGGCGCCTGCGCGGGCGGTTACGGCGCGACCGGGCACGCCGGCGGCGGCGCATCCTGTTCGCGGGTGCCCCAGCCGGCGGTGTCGGGTTCGGCGGCCAGCTCGTATTCCAGCGTACCGCCCTGCTTCAGCCGGTCGATGTCCAGCCACACCGCGGTTTGCGGCTGGCCGTCGAAACTGGCGGCGGCGATGTACCCCGGGCGCTGCGTGGCGGCGCCGTCGGCCACGACGACCAGCCGCTTGCCCCCGGCCAGGTCGATCTCGACGCGGTCGAAGCGCGGCGGGTGCAACAGCATCTGCCCGCTGCCCGGCATCAGCGGCGAGAAGCCCATCGCGCCGAACAGGTAGAACGCCGACATCGTGCCGAGATCGTCGTTGCCGGTGACGCCGTTGGGCGCGTTGGTGAACAGCGTCTGCACCGCGTTGAGCACGGTCGCGGTCTTCCACGGCTGGCCGAGCAGGCTGTACAGCGTGGGCACGTGCATGGTCGGTTCGTTGTTCGGGTTGTAGCGATGCTGGCCGTAGTACGAGTACGCGCCGCTGACCCAGGCCTTGCGCGCCCCGCCCTGCGGATCGCCCTGCACGTCGTCGTAGGCGAAGAACTCGTCGAGGCGGCGCAGCATGTTCTCGCGTCCGCCCATCGCCTTCTCCAGGCCCGGCAGGTCCTGCGGCACCAGCCACTGGTACTGCCACGCCGTGCCTTCGTGGAAGCCGTAGTGCGAGCGCGGGCTGTAGCTGCCGGTCGGCGGGGTGAACCAGTCGCCGCCCTCGATGCGCGGCCGCGGGAAGCCGGTGAAGCCGGATTCCTTCTCCGTCAGCTGCGCATCCCAGACCTTGCGCCAGTTGCCGCCGCGCGCGCGCAGCGCCGCCGCGTCGTCCTCGTGGCCGAGCGCGCCGGCCATCAGCGCCAGCGAGCAGTCGGCCAGCGCGTACTCCAGCGTCGCCGAACCGCCGTTGGCCGGATCCGTGTCCATGCCCTTGGCCGGGAAGGTGCGGTCGAAGAACACGAAACCTTCCTTCAGGTAGTTCGCATTGCCGGCGCGGCCTTCGTGGCGCGATTCCAGCGGCGGCACGCCCCAGGCGTTCTTGCGCAACGCCTTCCACGCGTCGGCCTCGAGGCCCTTCAGCGCGCCATAGCGCCACAGGTCGACCAGGAACGGCGTCACCGGGTCGCCGCTCATCGTGTTGGTGTCGAAATTCGCGTAACCCCACTTCGGCAACCAGCCGCCCTGCGCGTCGATCGCCAGCAGGCTGCGGCCGATGTCGTGCGCGCGCTGCGGTTCCAGCAGCGCCAGCAACTGGTTCTGCGAGCGATAGGTGTCCCACAGCGACCAGAACTCGTAGTAGGTCCAGCCATCGGCGACGTGGATTTCGTCGTCGTAGCCGCGGTAGCGGCCGTCGGCGTCGCTGCCGGTCAGCGGCTGCAGCAGCGCGTGGTACAGCGCGGTGTAGAACACGGCGCGGTCGTCGTGGCTGCCGCCTTCGATGCGCACCTTCGACAGTTCGCCGCGCCACGCCTGCTGCGCGGCCTTGCGCATCGCGTCGAACGACAGCAGCTTGCCGTTCTTCATGCCTTCGGCGCGCAGGTTGTTGCGCGCGCCCTCGGCGTCGACGTGCGAGATCGCGCTGACCGCGGTGACGCTGCGGTTCTTGCCGAGGTCGAAGCTGAGCCAAGCGCCGTTGTACGGCTCGTACTCGCTTTCCATGCTGAAACGCGCGCCCGGCGTGCCGCCGGCCTGGCCCCAGACGCCGAAGGCCTTGAACGGGCGGTCGAACTCGATGCGGAACCAGGTCGCGTACTGGTGGCCGCCGCAGAAGCTGAGCGTGGTGATCTTGCCCTCGACCGCGCGGTCGCCGACCACGCGCACCTGGCTGCCGATCACGCGGTGCTTCTCGTTGGCCTGCGCCACGTTGACCAACACGTGGCCGGTCTTCGCATCGGCGGCGAAGGTGTAGCGCTCGGCCGCGGCGCGGGTCAGCGCGGTGGCCTCGACGTCGATGCCGCCGTAGTCGGTCAGCCGCACCTTGTAGTAGCCGGCCTGGCCGGCGCCGCCGTCGTGGGTGTAGCGCGAACCGTACTTCCTGTGGTCGAAGTTCTTCGCGTCCGTGGTGTCGAAGTCGCCGCCGGGGCCGATCACGCCGGTGACCGGCAGCACCGACGCCTGCCCGCCCTGTTCCCAGCAGCCGGCGCCGGACAGGAAGTTGCGGCCGAAGCCGCGGATCTTCTCGTCACCGTTGCGCCAGCCGGCGTAGTGCGAGCCGATCGGGCTGACCTGGATCATCCCGAACGGCGCCGATGCGCCGGGGAAGGTGTTGCCCTCGTCCTGCGTGCCGATGAAGGTATTGACCAGCGCCGCGGGATCCGCGCCCTCGGCGGCGATCGCTTGCGGTGCTGCGAACAAGGCCGCGGCCAGCGCCGCGGTGCGGACCATCGCCTTGCATTCGCCGGCGACGGCGGACAGGCCGAATTTACCCATACGCTCCAACTCGGATTTCGTGGGCCGCGTGGCCCGTGCATGGCCCGGCCGCCGCACCGCGGCAGCCGTCTCCTTCCCATCGTGCGACCCGCAGCCGACGGTCGCCGGCAAGCCGCTGGGGGATGTTGTGTATCACAATTTAGAACGATCTAAAAGGGAGTTTCGTTGACTGGTCCGCGGCGGTGCCGATGCGCCGGAGTGGCCGCACCGCCCGGAAACACGAAGCCCGGCAGAGCCGGGCTTCGTGCGATCACGTGGAGGGCCGCGATCTTTACTTACTTGATCTTGTAGACGATCTCCAGGGCCACGTCGCGACCGGTCGGATCGTCGATGCAGTACGCGAAGTCGCCGCACCACTTGTCGCCGTAGATCTTGTCGAAGATGTTGTTGACGTACAGGTTCAGCTTGATGTCGTCGGTGAACGCATAACCCACGCTGCCGTTGAAGTAGCGGCGCGGCTCGCGGCGCGCGTAGTGGCGGGCCGTGGTTTCGCCGAAGTGGACGTTGTCCTCATTGTCCTCGCGGCAGATCTCGTCGTTAACGCGGGTGCTGGGAACGGTGCCGTCTT
This sequence comes from Pseudoxanthomonas sangjuensis, assembly GCF_010211755.1. GTDB lineage: Bacteria > Pseudomonadota > Gammaproteobacteria > Xanthomonadales > Xanthomonadaceae > Pseudoxanthomonas_A > Pseudoxanthomonas_A sangjuensis. The sequence continues at coordinate 11,863 of NZ_PDWR01000018.1, forward strand.
CGAACGGCAGGCAGCCGCCCCAGCGGTTGTCGCGGCCGCCGGACTTCTGGTACATCATCAGCGTCGCGTTCCACTTCTCCCAGTTCCAGTTCACGCTGGCGGTGATCTTGCTGCGCGTTTGGTACTTCTGGTTGTCGACCAGCTTCTCGGTCGGCAGGTTGCGCTCCTTGTACGTCAGCATGTAGGTGTAGTTCAGGCCGAAGTTGAAGCTGCCGATGCGGGTTTCCGGCAAGGCATAGCGCGCGGTGTAGTCGAAGCCGCTGACCTGCTTCTCGGCACGGTTGATCGGCTGGGTGTTGATGATGACGTTGCCCGCCACGTTGGCCGGGCCGTTGCGGATGATGCGCTCGCTCGCCAGTTCGCACCATTCGCTGGTCGGCGGGTTGGCCAGCGTGGCGCCGTCCGGGGTCCAGCCGGGCTTGGCGCAAACGGCTTCGTAGTACAGCAGTTCATCGATGGACGTGGGACGGATTTCGTTGTTGATCGTCACCTTCCAGTAATCCAGCGACGTCGAGAAGTTCTTGAAGGCGTCCCACACCAGGCCGACCGTCGTGCCCTCGCCTTCCTCGTACTTCAGGTTGGGGGTGCCGCCGAAATTGACCGTGGCGTCCTCGATCTTGTAGGTGTCGCGCGAGCAGAAATTCTCCACCCGGTTCGGGTCGTTGGAGCAGGCCACGTAGTCGGTGGCATCCGAGATGCCCGAGCTGGGCTTGGCGTAGACGTAGTGCATGTCCGGCGCGCGGAAGGTGGTGCCGAAGGTGCCGCGGACCAGCAGGCTCTTGAACGGACGCCATTCCATGCCCGCCTGCCAGGTGGTCTTGGCGCCGTCACGCACGGCGTCGTACTTGTCGTAGCGACCGGCGACGTCAGCGGTCAGCGAGCCGAGCGGCGACGATTCTTCCAGCAGCGGCGCGCGCAGCTCCAGGCCGGCCGCATAGCGGTTGCGCTCGCCACCGCCCTGCTCGATATTGCCGAACGGGGTGTACCAGCAGTCCGCATCGCATTCCAGGGTCTTCGGATCCGGGGTCAGCTTGTAGCCCTGTTTGGCCGCTTCCAGCACGGCCGCGAAACCGATCGGGCCCGCCCAGCCTTCGAACAGGTCGCCCGACAGGACGAACTGCGCCTGGGTCAGCCAGGACTCGGCCTTCTTCTCGCCGCGGCGCGAGAACACATCGACCTCACCCGGCGTCAGCGGGTTCCAGACCTTGTCGTAGTCCGGCGTGTAGACCGGCAGTCCGTCGACCGTGCCCAGCTGCGGACCCATGAAGAAGTCGAACATGTCGCCCTGGTTCAGGGTCGGGAAGCTTTCCTTCACTTCGTAATCGGCGCGGCCCAACGAGGCTTCCCAGTCGAAGCGATCGGCGAGGGTGCCCTTCAAGCCAACGCTGATGTCGGTGGCCAGCTCCTTGGACAGGGTCAGGATGTCGGCCTGGCCGCCCATTTCCTCCGGCGAAATGAACTTCAGGATTTCGCGGGGGGCGCCGCCCGTGGCGCCGGTCTCCAGGTTGGTCGCGCGCGGATCCCAGTAGGTGCCGCTGCCGAAGCCGTCCAGGAAGCTGTTGAACTTGCCCGTGGAGCTCCACACGCCCACGCTGGCCCAGCCCTGCAGGCTGTCGGTGAAATCGTAAGTGCCGCGCAGGTAGCCCGAATCGTCCTTGCTGCCGGTGCGCAGCGCCCAGTTCTGGAACACGCGCTGGGCGCAGATGGTGCTGGCCGATGCGTACGGCTGGCTGGTCGCCAGGTCGTAACCCATGTATTGGAAGGTATAGAACAGCTCGCCGTACTGTTCGCAGGCGCCGGCCGGCGGAGCCACCGTGCGGGTCACGCCGCCGACGCCGGGAACGGACTCCACGCTGCCGGGCTGGCGCACGCGGATGCCGGGATACGGGGTCAACTTCGCGATGCCAAGCGCGCGCTCGGCCACGCCCCAGGTCGCGTAATCCCTGTCGTCCTCGGCGTCCATGAACGGGCGCTCCTTGGCCAGGAACTCGGAGCGGTCGAAATGCTGCAGGTTGTACACGACATTCCAGCGGTCGCCGCTGGCGCCGCCGGAGAACACGATGTCGGCATCATCGCGGCCGCCGCGCGTGGTCGTGCCCAGGCGAACGCGCAACTGCTGCTCGTCGGCGTGTTCCTTGAGGATCACGTTGACCACGCCGCCCATCGCGTCGGAACCGTAGATGGCCGACGCGGCGCCGGTCAGCACTTCGATGCGCTCGACGATGCCGGTGGGGATGTTGTTGAAGTTGGCGAAGTTGCTCTGGCCCTGGTAGGGCATCGGATAGTCGGTGACGCGATGGCCGTTGATCATCAGCAGCGTGCGGCCCGGACCCAGCGCGCGCAGGTTCAGCGGCGAGGCGTTGACGCTGGATTGGCCCCAGTCGTAGTCGTTCTGCACGCCACCCAGGTTTTCGGTCAGGGTCAGCAGCGCGTCGTAGACGGTGGCGAAGCCTTCCTTCTTGATCTGCTCGGAAGTGATCACGGTGACCGGCGACGGGCCTTCGATCTCGGCGCGCTTGATGCGCGAACCGGTGACGGTGACCGTGTCGAGGGTCTTCGATTTCGAGTCGCTGGCCTCGTCCTGGGCCTTCTGCTCCGTGCTCTCCTCGGTTTGCGCGTCCTGCGCAAGTACGGCGTACGGGGCGCACAGGGCCAGCGACAGCGCGCAGGCCAGCACGGTGCGGTTGGGCGATTTACGGCAGGTCATTGCGGATTCCCTCTCTCCAAGAAATCGGTGGTTTGGTTTGAACACCCTTGTTGCCCCCGTCCGCGCAAGGAATCCCGGAACAGCCCCGCGCGGGGCGACACTTGAAACCGGCTGGTCCAATGGTCCAATGGTCCAACCACAACGATCAAAAAAACTGCCCGCATTGGTGTTGGGCAGGCACTCCGACCGCGTTTCAGGACGAAACATAGACGCTAAGAACTCATAAAAATGTGATATTCGTCACATACTGAAACGATCTAATTCCAAATGCCAGACAGTAATCGTTTACAAAGGTTGACCTGTCCAACCAATGGCGCGACTGTCCAGCCCACCCTCCGCTCCCCCTCCGACGAGCGGAAACCGACCACGGAGCGCTCCGATCCCATGCTTCCCCGCCGCAATTTCCTGCAGTTGCTCGGCCTGACCGCCGCCACCCTGGGACTGGGTCCACGTTCCGCCCACGCGGGCGACCAGGCTGCCCCCGCTTCTGCGAGCGCCGGCCCGGTGGTGATTTCGACCTGGAACTTCGGCGAAGCCGCCAATGCGGCGGCGTGGGAAATCCTTGCCCGGCGCGGCCGTGCGCTGGATGCGGTCGAAGCCGGCGCGCGGGTGCCGGAGGCGGACCCGGACAACCATTCGGTGGGCCTGGGCGGCTACCCCGACCGCGACGGCCACGTGACCCTCGACGCCTGCATCATGGACCACCTCGGCAACCTGGGCTCGGTGGCCTGCCTCGAGGACATCGTCCACGCGGTTTCGGTGGCAAGGCGGGTGATGGAAAAGACCCCGCACGTGCTGCTGGTCGGCGAAGGCGCGCTGCAGTTCGCGCTGTCCGAGGGCTTCCCGCGGCAGAACCTGCTGACCGCGGAAGCGGAGAAGGCCTGGCGCGAGTGGCTGAAGACCGCCGAGTACCGGCCGCAGCCGAACATCGAGCGCCTCAACCATTACACGATACCTGGCAGCGTGCCCGGCGGCGAGCGCAACCACGACACCATCGGCATCCTGGCGCTGGACCACGACAGGCACCTGGCCGGGGCCTGCACCACCAGCGGCATGGCGTTCAAGCTGCGCGGCCGCGTCGGCGACTCGCCGATCAGCGGCGCGGGGCTGTTCGTCGACGGCGAGGTCGGCGCGGCCAGCGCCACCGGCGTCGGCGAGGAATGCCTGCGCGTGTGCGGTTCGCATACCGTGGTCGAACTGATGCGCCAGGGGCGTGCGCCGGAACAAGCCTGCAAGGAAGCGATCGAACGCATCGCCCGCCGCTACCCGACCCCGCGCAAGGACCTGCAGATGGCTTTCGTCGCCCTGCACCGCGACGGCCGCTTCGGCGGCTATGCTTTGCAACCGGGGTTCAGCTATGCGGTCACCACGGCCGAGGGCGTACGCCAGGTGGAAGCCCCCAGCCTGCTCGGTGCGACCTGACGTTGCAGTGCGGCTTGCGGACAAGCTTCGCTTGTCGCAGGATAAGGGAATTAGATCGATCTAATCGGGCTGGGGAATGGCTTTGGATAGACCACGCAGGATTACCCTGAACGACATCGCACGCGCCTGCGGGGTATCGCGCGCGACTGTGTCGCTGGTGCTGCGCGGCAGCCCGCTGGTCCACGCCGACACCCGGCGCCGGGTCGAGGCGGAGATGCAGCGCCAGGGCTACGTCTACAACCGCGCCGCCGCCAACCTGCGCCAGCGCGTGTCCTCCGCCGTCGCCCTGGTCATCAACGACCTGTCCAACCCGTTCTTCGCCGAATTCGCCGCCGGCGTCGACGAGGCGCTCGGCGCGAAGGGCTACGTCACCCTGCTCGGCAGCAGCAACGAATCGCCGGCGCGGCAGCGCCAGGTGCTGGGTTCGCTGATGGAGCACCATCCGGCCGGCATCATCCTGTCGCCGGCCGAAGCCAGCGACGCGGCCGACATCGAACTGGCGATCGGCCGCAACACGCCGCTGCTGGTGTTCAACCGCCAACTGGTCGAGAACCAGGCCGCGGGCTTCGACTACGACTTCCTCGGCCTCGACAACCGCGCCGGCGCGCGCACCGCGACCGAACGCCTGCTGGCGCTCGGCCACCGGGGCATCGCCTTCTACGGCGGCCACGCCGATTCCAGTTCCTGCCGCGAACGCCGCCTCGGTTACGAGGACGCGCTGCGCGGAGCCGGCATCGCGGTCGATCCGCGCTGGATGATCGAAACCGCGCCGACCCGCATCGAGGCGAACGCGCACGCCGATGCGCTGTTCGCCGACGCGCCGGCGCCGACCGCCGCGGTCTGCTACAACGACGCGGTCGCGCTGGGCCTGATGCTGGGCCTGGCACGGCTGGGCCGCCATCCCGGCGTCGATTTCGCCGTCACCGGCTTCGACGACATCCCCGAGGCCGCGGTCGGGATTCCGCCGCTGACCACGCTGAACGCGGATCCGCGCGCACGTGGCCGCCAGGCCGCCGAACTGCTTTTGCAGCGCACCGCCACGCCGTCGCTCCCGCGCCGTTCCGTGATCGTGCCCGTGCTGCTGACCGAACGAGAGAGCACACCGCATGCGCCCAGCGCCTGAAGCCTTCCCCCACGGCCGCGAGGACGCGCGCCGATGAGCACCGCCACCCGCAACACCATCGTCTGTTTCGGCGAAGCACTGATCGATTTCCTCGCCAGCACGCCGGCCGCGGGCGAAACGCGCACGTTCCGCCAGTTCGCCGGCGGCGCCCCGGCCAACGCCGCGGTCGCGGTGGCGAAACTGGGCGGACGCTGCGAATTCGTCGGCATGCTCGGCGAAGACATGTTCGGCGACTTCCTGCTCGACAGCCTGCGCGAACACGGCGCCGGCACCCGCTACGTGCGCCGCACCGCCGCGGCGAAGACCGCGCTGGCCTTCGTCTCGCTCGATCCGGGCGGCGAACGCAGCTTCAGCTTCTACCGCCCGCCCGCCGCCGACCTGTTGTTCCGCGACGCCGACTTCGATGCCGCGTGTTTCGCCGGGGCCAGCGTGTTCCATGTCTGCAGCAACAGCCTGACCGACGCCGACATCGCCGCGGCCACGCTGTCGGGGATGGCGCGCGCGCGCGCCGCCGGCGCGCTGGTCAGCATCGACCTGAACCTGCGCCCGGTGCTGTGGCCGGACGCCACGCCGTCGCTGCCGGTGCTGTGGCGCGCGCTCGAGGCCGCCGACCTCATCAAGCTGGCGCGCGAGGAACTCGAGTACCTGAAGGAAGGCCGGTACGGCGACGACGAGATCGTCGCCCGCCTGCTGCGCACGGCCAGGCTGGTGCTGGTCACCGACGGCGCCGCGCCGATGCGCTGGTACGCGCGCGCGCGCGGCGGCCAGTTGCCGACGATCCGGGTGCCGATGGTCGATTCCACCGCCGCCGGCGACGCCTTCATCGGCGGCCTGCTGTCGCAGTTGCAGCGCGAAGGCGTCGATGCGCGCGCGTTCGACGACTTCCTCGCGCATCCGACGGAACTGGAGCGTTGCCTGCGCTATGCCTCGGCCTGCGGCGCGCTGGCGGTGACCCGGCACGGCGCGTTCGTCGCGCTGCCGACGCACGCGGAGGCGATGGCGCTGCTGGGCGAACCCGTGGCGGCGTGACTGATTTCTGTGGGAGCGGCGTAAGCCGCGACTGCCATCGCCGGGCGCTTTGCGGTCAGTTTCGCAGACCCGGGTTGTTCCCGGTCGCGGCTTACGCCGCTCCTACAGCTTCCGCGCCAGATACCACGCTGCGGCGCCGATCAGGCCCATGTCGGGATCGTCGACCAGGCGCACCGGCACGCGTTCCAGCACCGGGCGCATCACGTCCTTGTCGACCATGCGCGCGGCGAAATCGCTGGCGAGCAACTGCGCCTTCACCTTCAGCGGCACGCCGCCGGCGACGAACACGCCGGTCGCGCCGGTCACCATCACGAGGTCGCCGACCAGGCTGCCGAACAGGCCGCAGAACACGGCCACCGCCTCGCGCGCATGCGGATCGTCGCCCTGTTCCGCCGCGGCCGTCACTTCGGCGGAGGAGCGCAGGCGCGGCGGCGCGCCATCGAGCTCGCACAGCGCGCGATACAGGTTCGACAGGCCCGGCCCCGACACCGCGTGGCCGATGCCGACGTGCGCGGCGCCGTGCCGCATCCAGTGCTGCAGCACCGCCAGTTCGCGCGCGTTGCCCGGCGCCAGCGTGACCTGTTGCGGTTCGCTCGGCAGCACCAGCGTGCCCTCGCCGACCGGCACGCGCAGCGCGGCGCCGAGGCCGGTACCGGGGCCGACCACCAGGGTCGGTCCGGGCGCATGCCCGGCGACACCGGGCGTCAGCAGCGTGGTGTCGGTGTCGTTCATGCACTGCTCGGCATGCGCGACCGCGACGAAATCGTTGACCGCGGCGACCTCGGCGATGCCCAGCGCGCGGATCTGCGCCAGCGAAACCGGCCACGGGACGTTGCGGCTGATGATCGCATCGCCCCGCACCACGCCGGCGATGCCGATCGCCATCGCATCGACGCGCGCACCGGTGACGGCGAGGAAGTCGGCAGCGATCGCGGCCAGCGACGGATGCTCGGCGCACAGGTAGCGGCGCTGCTCGAGCAGTTCGACGACGACGCCGCCGCGGTCGCGGACCAGCGCCAGCCGCGCGTTGGTGCCGCCGACGTCGGCGGCGAGGAAGGCGGCGCTCATGCGGCCTCCGCGGCGCGGCGCAGCGCCTCGACGATGCGGCGCACTTCGGCGGCATCGCTGCGGGTCTCGCCGCCGGCCATGCCCAGCGCGTCCGCCGGCGCGAACCGCATCCGCGACGGCAGCACGCGCTTGGCCGAGGCATGGAACTCGCGGGCGCCGGTCGCGGCCGCCAGCGCGGCAATGTTGCCGGCATCGATGCCCGCGCCCGGCATCACCGCGATGCGGTCGCCGGCCTGTTCGACCAGTCTGCGCAGTCGGGCGCTGCCCGCCGGTGCGCTGGCCGCGCCGCCGGAACTGAGCACGCGCGCGAAGCCGAGTTCGATGGCCGCCTCGAGCGCCGCGGCCGGATCGCGGCAAACGTCGATGGCGCGGGGGAAAGTGAGGTCGAGTCCGTCGGCGACGGCGACCAGCTCGCGGCAGCGCGCGACGTCGACGTCGCCATCCGCGGTCAACGCGCCGACCACCACGCCGTCGCAACCGGCGGCGGCGCAGTGCGCGATGTCGGCCAGCATGGTCCGGTGCTCCTCGTCGCTGTAGGCGAAGTCGCCGGCGCGCGGCCGCACCAGCACGTGCACCGGGATCGACAGGCTTTCGCGCACCAGCGCGATCTGCGCCGGCGACGGGGTCAGCCCGCCCAGCTCCAGCGCAGCGCACAGCTCGATGCGCGCCGCGCCGCCTTCCTGCGCGGCCAGCGCCGAGGCCAGCGAATTGGCGGCGATTTCCAGGACCGGCCCCGGGTTCGGGAATGGCCGGTTCACGGGTATTGCCTCATGCGTTGCTTGCTCCAGTTTTCCGAATGTCCGGCGGCGGGATGTGGCCGGGCGCACTTTCCGTGCAGGCGCATGCACGTTAGCATTGGTCCAACCATTGGACCATACCGTATGGCCATGAAACCGGTGACCGCGATGAAACTTTCCCCGCTCCCCCGTTTGCTGGCGCCGCTGCTGGCCGCCATTGTCGCAGCATTGCCGGCCGCCGCCGCGCCAGCCGGCGCGCCCGCAGCCGAAACCGAGGCGCAAAAGGCCGAACGCATGCAGTGGTTCGCCGACGCGAAATTCGGCGTGTTCATCCACTGGGGCATCTACGCGGTCGACGGCGTCGACGAGTCGTGGTCGTTCTTCAACGGCAAGATGAGCCACGCCGACTACATGAAGCAGCTCGACGGCTTCACCGCGAAACGCTACGACCCGCAGGCCTGGGCCGACCTGATCCGGCGCAGCGGCGCGCGCTACGCGGTGCTGACCACCCGCCACCACGACGGCGTCGCGCTCTGGGACAGCCGGCAGGGCGTCAACGTGGTCCGCGACACGCCGGCGAAGCGCGACCTGGTCGGCCCCTTCGTCGACGCGCTGCGCAAGGACGGGCTGAAGGTCGGCCTGTACTACTCGCTGCCGGACTGGTCGTACGCCGACTACGACGTGTTCACCCGCAAGGAAAAGCGCTACGAACTGAAGGACGAGCCGCAGCGCTGGCGGCGTTTCCTGTCCTACTACCAGGGCCAGCTCGCGGACTTGCAGCGGCGCTACCGCCCCGACCTGATCTGGTTCGACGGCGACTGGGAGCACAACGCGGAGGAATGGCAGTCGGCGAAGACCAAGCGCGACCTGCTGTCGCGCAATCCGGGCGTCATCGTCAATTCGCGCCTCAACGAATACGGCGACTACGCCACGCCCGAACTCGGCCTGCCGGTGGTCCGCCCCGACGCGAAGTGGTGGGAGCTATGCCTGACCATGAACCGCTCGTGGGGCTACCAGCCGCGCGACAACGACTACAAGACGCCGCACCAGCTGATCCGCATCCTCGCCCAGACCGCCAGCATGGGCGGCAACCTGCTGCTCGACATCGGCCCGCGCGAGGATGGCAGCATCGACGAGCGCCAGGTCGGGATCCTCGAGAAGATGGGCCGCTGGACCCGCAAGCACGCCGAGGCGATCTTCGGCAGCGTCGCCGGCATCCCGCTCGACCACTACGCCGGGCCAAGCACGCTGTCGAAGGACGGCAAGACCCTGTACCTGTTCGTCGACGGCCGCCCCGGCGGAGGCGAACTGATGCTGAAGGGCATCGACACCCGGGTGCTGCGCGCGCGCGTGGTCGGCGACGGCCGCGAGCTGAAGCCCTACGTCAGCGGCAAGTACGACTGGAGCAAGGTGCCCGGCCTGCTGTACGTGCCGCTGCCGGACGACGCGCTCGACGCCGACATCACCGTGGTCGCGCTGGAACTGGCCGAACCGATCAAGCTGTACCGCGAAGAATCCAAACCGATCGAGAGCAACGGATGAAACCGCTACGACTCGCCATCGCCGCGCTGCTGTGCGCGGCGGCGCCGCTTTCCGCGCAAGCCGAAGGCAAGGACCCCTACGTGCCGGAAACCGACCCGCTGGTCGTGCGCAAGCTCGAGCAATGGCAGGACTGGAAGTTCGGCTTCATGATGCACTGGGGCGCGTACAGCCAGTGGGGCATCGTCGAGTCGTGGTCGATCTGCTCCGAGGACGTGGACTGGTGCGGGCCGTCGAAGAGCAACGAGCACACGAAGCGGTACGCCAACGACTACGTCGGCTACGTCAAGGCCTACGAGCAGTTGCCGACCACCTTCAATCCGGTGAAATTCGACCCGGAGAGATGGGCCGAGGTCGCGAAGGACGCGGGCACGAAGTACGTGGTCTTCACCACCAAGCACCACGACGGCTTCGCGATGTTCGACACGCAGCAGAGCGACTACAAGATCACCGCGGCCAGCGTGCCGTTCCATTCCAATCCGCGCGCGAACGTGACGAAGGAAGTGTTCGACGCGTTCCGCGCGCAGGGCTTCGGCATCGGCGCCTATTTCTCCAAGCCCGACTGGCACAGCGACGACTACTGGTCGCCGCGCTGGGCCACGCCAAACCGCCACACCAACTACGACACGCGCAAGCACCCGGACATCTGGAAGCGCTTCGTCGACTACACCCACGCGCAGATCGGCGAAATCACCTCGCAATACGGCCCGATCGACATCCTGTGGCTGGACGGCGGCTGGGTGCGCGCGCGCGACACGATGGACGACACCGCGCACGGCATCGCCGGCGTGCCCTGGACGCAGGACATCGACATGCCGGGCCTGGCGGCGCTGGCCAGGAAGAACCAGCCCGGCCTGATCGTCGTCGACCGCGCGGTCGGCGGCCGCTACGAGAACTACCGCACGCCGGAGCAGAAGATCCCCGACGAGCCGCTGCCGTATCCGTGGGAAACCTGCATGACCCTGGGCGATTCGTGGTCGTACGTGCCGAACGACAACTACAAGAGCGCGCGCAGCGTGGTGCAGATGCTGGTCGACGTGGTCGCCAAGGGCGGCAACTACCTGCTCAACGTCGGCCCCGACGGCAACGGCGAACTGCCGGCCGAGGCCGTCGAACGCCTGCACCAGATCGGCCGGTGGATGCGCGTCAACGGCGAGGCGATCTACGCCAGCCGCGCGGTCGCGCCGTACCGCGACGGCAAGTTCCGCTACACCCGGCTGAAGGACGGCACGGTGTACGCGATCTACCTGCCGGACGAAACGGAATCGAAGCTGCCGAAGACCTTGCGCATCCCCGGGCCCGCGCCGGCCGCTGGCGCGCAGGTCACGCTGCTCGGCAACGACGCCGCACTGCGGTGGCATCGCGATGGCGAGGCCACCGTGGTCGAGGTTCCCGCGGCGCTGCGCAATTCCGCCGCCGGCGCCTACGCCTGGGCGTTCCGCCTGCCCGGCGCGGCGGCGGCGCAATGACCCGGGCCTCCGCCCCCCGAATTTCCCTGCCGGACCCGACCGCCATGAAAACCCTCGCCTTCGCCGTCCTCGCCGCGCTCTCGGCAACCCTCCACGCCGCCGAGCCCCCGCAGAAATTCGGCAGCGACCACGACGATCCGCGCACCGCCTATCCGTCGCCGGTTCCTGCAGGCATGCCGGCCTGCGAAGTCGAGGTGCTGCGCCACGGCTTCGACAGCTTCGAGCCGGCGCGCGCGAAGATCGAGGCGGCGAAGCAGTGCCCCGGCCCGTGGCACAGGATCGTGCTGCGCCTCGACGGCGCGGTGAAGGGCCGCCAGTACGACCGCATCGGCCAGTTCTCGGTCGGCGGCGTCACCCTCTTCCGCACCAGCTCGCCGGAACCGTCGCGCGACGGCATCGAATGGCGCGTGGAGAAGGACGTGACCGCCTACGCACCGCTGTTCGCGCAGCCGCAGGACGCGGAGATGTTCCTCGGCAACGTGGTCAACGAGACCTACACCGGCGTGTTCGACGTCAGGCTGACGTTGCTGTTCTTCCGCGCCGACGCCAACCATCCGGCCGCGCGGACCGCCGACATCGTGATGCCGCTGGACGCGCTGCGCGAGGACGGCGCCGACACCGTCGGCAGGGCCACCATCCCCGCCAACACCGAGCGCCTGCTCGCCGAGGTCTACGCCACCGGCTCCGGCGGCGGCTGCGAGGAGTTCTGGTACTACGCCGTGCCGCTGGACGGCTACTGGTGCCAGAACCCGCAGGGGCCGCATCGCGAGGTGCAGGTGCTGCTGGACGGCCGCGTCGCCGGCATCGCCGCGCCCTACCCGCACATCTACACCGGCGGCTGGTCGAACCCATTCCTGTGGTACGCGATCCCCGCGCCGCGCGCCTTCGACATCCGCCCGGTCCGCTACGACCTGACCCCGTTCATCGGCCTGCTCAACGACGGCAAGCCGCACGAAGTGCGCCTGCACGTGGCCGGCGTGCCCGACGGCCGCGAAGGCTGGAAGCTGCTGCCGAACATCCAGGTCTGGCGCGATGCCGGCGTGCAACGCACCCGGGCGAAGCTGCTGGATTACGACGCCGGCCAGCCGTCGCAGGACATGCGGCTGGACACGCTGGATGCGAACGACCAGTCGTTGCACCATCGCGGCACGCACCGCTTCGTCGCCCGCGGCGAGGTGCGCGGCTCGAAGGGCAAGGTCGAAACCACGGTGGAGCGCACGCTCGTCGCCGACGTGCACCATCGCTGGGGTTCGATGGACGACAACGACGACCGCATGCTCGCCGACTGGCGCGATCGCGCCGTGGTGACGCGCAAGGACGAGTCCGGCACGGAATCGGAAACCATCGAGCAGAACTTCGGCTTCGACGGCGGCATCGGCATGGTGGCGCTGGACGGCGGCTCCGCCGGCAAGCCCGGCGAGAAGGGCGACGCCACCGAGAAGACCGACCCGAAGGTCCGCCTGACCACCGACATCCGCATCCACGACGATGCCGAGACCGTGCTTGCGCGCGACGGCCGGCCGCTGTCGACGCGGCGCACGCGCGACCACTTCGTCGGCAGCGCTTCGTACGACCGCGGCGTGCCGCGCGAGCAACGCATCGCGGTGGCCGACACCCGGCAGGTCCATCGCACCGAAGACGAATCCGGCGCCTGCTTCCAGCGCCGCATCGCGACCCGCAACGGCCGCTTCGTCGAAGACGAGACCGGTTGCGGGGAATCCGCGCCGTAGGGCCGGGCGCACCGCGCCCGCGCGGGTTTTCCGCGGGCGCGGATGCAGCGGGCAGGCCCCGCGCTACGGGGTGTCGAACACCGGGTCGGTCAGGCCCTGCACGCTGCGCCCGCGCGCCGCGGCTTCCAGTTCCAGCACGACGATCTCGTTGTCGCCGCGGCGCAGCCACTGCGCCGGCACCAGCAGGGTCTGCTGCGGGCCGATGCGCCAGTAGCGGCCAAGGTGGTGGCCGTTGATCCACACGTGCCCGCGGCCCCAGCCGCGCATGTCGATGTAGCTGTCGCCAAGCCTGCGCAGCCGGAACGTGCCGCGATGGAACGCGGGCGCTTCGAGCCAGCCGTCGGCGAAGGACAGCCGCGACAGGTCGTCCAGCGGCAGCCGAAACATCTCCCACTCCAGCAGCGGCTTGCCCGCGAACCGCACCGGCCCCAGCAGGCCCTTGCGTTCGTCGACCAGGCGCCGACCGTAGTTGATGCGGCCCATGTTCTCGACCAGCAGGTCGAGCTGCCCTGCGTCGACGTCGAGTTCGATGCTGCGCTGGCCGAGGCGGCGGTCCATCGCTCCCAGCGGCTTGCCGTCCTGGTAGAGCAGCGCCATGTCGCGCACGTCGCCGGCTTCCAGCGTCGCCTTCGCCGCGGGCACGCGCGTGCGGTACCAGACGAAGCCGTAGGACTGGTCCAGCTGCTCCATCGCCAGCGGGCGCACCGCGCGCACCGGCTCGGCGAGCAGCGAAGCCAGTGCCGCGGACTGGGTCAGCCCGATGCGCGGAATGGCGATCATCGGCGGCGACGGCGGCACCTCCGGCAGGGTCTCGCCGGGCTTGAGGTGCCGCGCGATCAGCTTGCGCAGCGCATGGTACGCCGGCGTCGGGCGCCCGGCCTCGTCCAGCGGCGCGCCGTAGTCGTAGCTGCTGGTGTCGGGCTGGTACGGCCGGTTTTCCTGATCGCTGTAGTTGGCGCCGTTCATGAAGCCGAAGGTGGTGCCGCCATGGAACATGTACAGGCTGAAGGACACGTCGCGCTCCAGCATCCAGCCGATGTCCTTGAGGATGTTGTCGACCTGGCCGGTGTGGTGCTGCTCGCCCCAGTGGTCGAACCAGCCGGGGTAGTACTCGCCCGCCATGCGCGGCGTCCTGCCGCGGAACTTCTCCAGTTCGGCGAATGCCCCGGCCGGATCCCCGCCGAAATTCACCACCGGGAGCACGTCCGGCAGCGTGCCGCCACCGAGCATCTGCGGGGTGGGGCCGTCGGCGGTGTACAGCAGGCCGTCGAAGCCGGCGGCGCGCAGCGCGTCGCGGATGCTGGCCATGTAGCCGTGGTCGGCGCCGAACGAGCCGTATTCGTTCTCCACCTGCACCATCAGGATCGGGCCGCCGTGCGCGACCTGCAGCGGCGCCAGGCGCTTGCCGACCTCGCCCAGGAAGCGCGTGGCCGCGGCGACGTAGCGCGGATCGGAAGTGCGGATGCGCAGGTCCGGCGTCTTCAGCAGCCACGCCGGGAAGCCGCCCAATTCCCACTCCGCGCAGGCGTAGGGCCCGGGGCGCAGGATCACCCACAGGCCTTCCTCCTGCGCGATGCGCACGAATTCGGCGATGTCGTTCTGGCCGCTGAAGTCGAACTGGCCCGGGCGCGGCTCGTGCAGGTTCCAGAACAGGTAGGTGCCGACCGTGTTCAGGCCCATCGCCTTCATCATGCGCAGGCGGTCGCGCCAGTGCTCGCGCGGCACGCGGCTGAAATGCATCTCGCCGCCGCGGATCACGAAGGGCTTGCCGTCGAGCAGGAACTGCTCGCCCTTCCAGCCGAAGCTGTGCGTGGCCGCGGCCGGCTGCGCCATGGCCGGCGCCGCCGCCAGCGCGCCGAGCAGGGCCAGCGCGCCGGCGATGCGCCGGAAACCCTGGTTCCAATGCGAAGAATGGGTCATGTCGATTCCGTCGATGGCGTTCATTCGCCGTGGTAGTCGGGGCGCTTCCACCCGCTGTCCGGCGCGCGATGCAGGGCCACGCGCGCCAGGCGCGGCGCGGCGTAGGCGAATTCGATCGCCACGCGGAGCTTGCGCGCGCGCGTCGGCGGTATCCGGTCGAGCTTGCAGTGGCCGATCGTCGTGCCCCACGCCAGCGGTTTCCAACCCTCGCCGGCATCGACGTCGACGCGGTAGTTGGCGATGTGCTGGCCGTGCTCGATCGCTTCCTCCAGGCGGATCACGTCGAACTCGGCGTCCCGCGGGAGTTCCAGTTCGATCCAGCCGGCGCGCGCATCGGCACCGGGGGTCCAGGAACGCGCGGGATCGTCGACCAGCACGTTGGCCGCGTCGCGTTGCGCCGCGCTGGCGCGCACCGTGGCGCCTGCGGCGAAGTCGTTCGCCAGCATCGCCGCGCGCAACCCGGCGAAGCCGCGCAGGCTCTCGACGTCGCGTTGGTGGAAGCGGCCATCGCGCGTCGGCGGCACGTTCAGCAGCAGCTTGCTGTTGCGGCCGACCGAGGTGAAGTACAGGCCCAGCAGGTTGTCGGCGCTGCGCACCTGGCCGTCCTGCTCCGCGTGCCAGAACCAGCCGGGGCGGATCGACACGTCGGTTTCGCCCGGGCGCCAGGCGTAGCCGTACGGGTCGCCCTGCTGCAGCGCCTCGTGCGTCCACGGATCGTTGGCGCCGGGGCGCGGCACCCGCGCCGGGTCGACGCTGGCCCAGCAGGTGCTGCCGGCGCTGCCGCTCTCGTTGCCGATCCAGCGCAGGTCGGGGCCGGCGTCGGAGAACATCAGCGCCTGCGGTTGCAGCGCGCGCACGGTGCGGTGGATGCGCGGCCAGTCGTAACGCTGGCGTTTGCCGCTCGGGCCTTCGCCGTTGGCGCCGTCGAACCACACTTCGACCACCGGGCCGTAGCCGGTCAGCAGTTCGGTCAATTGCGCGATGTAGAAATCGTCGTAGGCCTTGCCTTCGCCGTAGACCTTCGCGTTGCGGTCCCATGGCGACAGGTAGAAGCCGACGCCCAGCCCTTCGGCGCGGCAGGCATCGGCGAACTCGCGCACCACGTCGCCCTTGCCGCCGCGCCACGGGCTGCCGGCGACCGAGTGCGCGGTGGTCTTCGTCGGCCACAGGCAGAAGCCGTCGTGGTGCTTGGCGGTGAGGATCATGCTGCCGAAGCCGCATTCCCTGGCCGTGCGCGCCCACTGCCGCGCGTCCAGCGCGGACGGATCGAAGACGCGCGGGCTTTCGCTGCCGTCGCCCCACTCCCTGCCGGTGAAGGTGTTCACCGTGAAGTGCACGAACATCGCCAGCCGTTCGCGCTGCCACGCCAGTTGTGCGGCGCTGGGGCGCGGGCGCGCGGCCGGCGGGGTGGCCGCGCCTGCGGTCGCCGCGGCCCCGGCACGCGCCGCGGGCGCCAGCGCGCCCGCCAACCCGGCCGCGCCCGCGCCGAGCACGCCGCGCCGCGTCCAGCGCGGCGATCCTTCCATCGTCATTCGCGATCTCCCTCCGGTCCGCTACCGGCGCGTCGGTAGACCCTGACGTAATCGATGTAGTAGCGCTGCGGCAGCGCCGCGTCGTCGATGCCCTGCTGGCCGCCCCAGCCGCCGCCCAGCGCGGTGTTGATCAACAGGTAGAACGGCTTGTCGTAGGGCCATTCGTCGCTGCCCTTGCCGCTGTTGGCGTAGCCGTGGATCTTCTGCCCGTCGACGAAGAAGTCGAGCCGGTCCGGGAACCATTCCAGCGCATACACGTGGAATTCGCGGTACGGCGCGGCGACCACGGCGTTCCCGCTCTTCTGCGTGCCCTTGCCGCCGTTGAACGCCGGCGTGTGGATGGTGGCGTGCACGCGGTCGGGGTCGAAGCCGACGTTCTCCATGATGTCGATCTCGCCGCAGGCCGGCCAGCCGACCTGCGGGCGGTCGCTGCCCATCATCCAGATCGCCGGCCACAGGCCGCGGCCGGTCGGCAGCCTGGCGCGCACCTCGACGCGGCCGTAGCGCCAGCTCGCGCGCGCCTCGGTGGTTACGCTGGCGGAGGTGTACTGCGCGCCGCGGTAGCGTTCCCTGCGCGTCTCGATCACCAGCATGCCGTCCTCGACCCACGCGTTCTCCTTGCGCGCGCGGGTGTAGTACTGCGCCTCGTTGTTGCGGACGAAACCTTCCTCGTAGTTCCACTTCGCCGGATCGGGCAGGCCGCGGTAGTCGAACTCGTCGGACCAGACCAGCTTCCACTGCGCGGCCGCCGTCGCGGCATCGACGCAAGCCAGCGACAGGCCAAGCGCGGCCAACGACCACGCCAGCCCGCGCCGCAGCGGCGCCGGGAACCGCCCGTCCCGCCGGCGGAATCCACCCTTCATGGCGCTTGCGCCGGCACCGGGGCGGGCCGGACGAACGGCGGCGGCGGCAACGCTGCCGCGTACAGGTATTTCATTGGCTTCACGGGCCAGTCTCCATTGCGTTTGGCGACGGCGTGGAACGCCCGGCGCTCCCCTTGCCATCGGCGGACGGCTGGCATTGGTCCAACCTTTGTACCAAACTAAGTCGAGATGCGCGGAATGGCAACCGCATCCGCACCGGTCGACCGCGCCTTCCTTCGGGAGAAGCACGCACGGGCCTTGCGCAACCGCCGATTCGCAGCTTGGGGATCGCTTCCGGAAATGGACAGAGCATGGGCAGGAACGGCAGATCGTGATCGGCCATCCGGGACGCACGCGGGGCGGGCGGCCATCCGGCGAGGGAATCGGCCGCGACCCCACCACGCCGGGGCCGCAGCCTGATACGCCGCCCATGGAGCTGTCCCGCCCGATTTCCCGCCCGTGCATCGCGGCAGCGTTCGTGCTGGCCTGCCTGTCCACGCCGGCCGCCCCGCTGCAGGCGCTCGACAACGGCCTGGCGCGCACGCCGCCGATGGGCTGGAACAGCTGGAACCATTTCCGCTGCAACGGCGTGAACGAAGCCGTGGTCCGCGCCGCCGCCGACGCGATGGTCGCCAGCGGCATGCGCGATGCCGGCTACCGCTACGTCGTGCTCGACGACTGCTGGCAGGCGCCGGCGCGCGATGCCGACGGCCGGCTGCAGGCCGACCCGCGGCGCTTCCCTTCCGGGATCGAAGCGCTGGCCGACTACGTGCACGCGCGCGGCCTGCGCTTCGGCCTGTACGCGGTGCCCGGCAGCGAGACCTGCGCGATGCACTGGGACAGGTACCCGGCGCGCGGCATCGGCTCGTTCGGCCACGAAGCCATCGATGCCGCAACCTTCGCCGGCTGGGGCGTCGATTACCTGAAGTACGACTGGTGCCGCGCCGACGAAACCGAAGGCCTGGCCCGGCCCGAGGCCTTCGCGAAGATGCGCGACCTGCTGGCCGCGACCGGCCGGCCCATCGTCTACGGAATCAGCGAGTACGGCCATACAAGGCCATGGACCTGGGCCGCGCCCATCGCCAACCTGTGGCGCACCACCGAGGACATCCGGCCCACCTGGGAATCGTTGATGAAGATCATCGACCGGCAGGCGGCGCTGTCGCCGTATTCCGCGCCGGGCGCCTGGAACGACCCGGACATGCTGCAGGTCGGCAACCGCGGCCTGGCGGAGAACGAAAGCCGCGCGCACTTCAGCCTGTGGGCGCTGCTCAACGCGCCGCTGATGGCCGGGAACGACCTGGCCGGCATGGACGAAGCCACGCGCCGCATTCTGACCAACCGCGAAGTGATCGCGGTCGACCAGGACTGGGGCGGCCGCCAGGGCGAACGCCTGCGCGACGACGGCGAACGCGAGGTCTGGGCCAAGCCGATGTCCGGCGGCGGCGTCGCGGTGGTGCTGCTGAATCGCGGCGATGCGGCCGCGGACATCGCCGTCGGCCGCGCCGAACTCGGCCTGCCGGCCGCGGCCCGCTGCAAGGCGCGGGACCTGTGGCACGGCCGGACCCGCAGGCTGGCCGCCACCCTGCGGCGCCGCGTGGCCGCCCGCGACGTGGCGATGCTGCGCATCGCCTGTTCCGGTGCGGCATCCAGCCAGTCCCATCGATTCCGTAACGACGAGGTGACCGACAGATGATTCCCGCTTCCCCTGCCCCGCGCGCCGCGCGCCTCCTGGCCATCGGCCTGCTGCTCATGGCCGGCCAGGCCAGCGCGGCGACGGAACTGCCATCGATCCTGCCGGCGCCGGCGCGAATGCAGGCGCTCGACGGCGGCTACACGCCGGCGGCGAAACCGCGCATCGCGCTGGCGCCGTACGACCGCGAGATGCGCGAACTGGGCAAGCTGGCGAAGGACATCGTCGAGGCGAACTGGAAGGCGCCGGCGACGGTCGCCCGCGACGCCGAAGGCAAGCGCGCCGACGTGCGGCTTTCGCTCGAACCCGACGCGGCCGCGAACCGCGAGTCGTACCGCCTGCGCATCGACGCCGACGGCATCCGCATCGCCGCGCCGAGCACCGCCGGCCTGTTCTACGGCCTGCAGACCCTGCGCCAGATCGTCGAGCAGGACGACGCGCAGGACGGCATCGCCGCGCTGCAGGTCGACGACGCGCCGCGCTTCGGCTACCGCGGCCTGCACCTGGATTCGGCGCGCCACCTGCAGCCGCTGGACTACATCAAGCGCCAGCTCGAGCTGATGGCCCGCTACAAGTTCAACACCTTCCACTGGCACCTGACCGACGACCAGGGCTGGCGCCTGCAGATCAAGCGCTGGCCGAAGCTGACCACGGTCGGCGCGTACCGGCGGGAGACGATGCTCGATCGCCACTTCACGCCCTACGTCGGCGACGGCAAGCCCTACGGCGGCTTCTACACCCAGGCGCAGGCGCGCGAGATCGTGGCCTATGCGAAGAAGCTGCACATCGACGTGATCCCCGAGATCGACATGCCCGGGCACATGGTCGCCGCGCTGGCTGCCTACCCGGAACTGGGCTGCACGCCGGGACCGTTCGAGGTGCTCACCATCTGGGGCGTCGCCGACGACATCCTGTGCCCCAGCGAAAAGACCTTCGGCTTCGTCACCGACGTGCTGGACGAAGTCATCGACATCTTCCCGTCGCCGTACATCCACGTCGGCGGCGACGAAGCGCCGACCGTCCGCTGGGAACAGAGCGAACTTGCGCAGGGCATCATCAGGCGCGAAGGCCTGAAGGACGAGCACGCGCTGCAGGGCTGGTTCCTGCGCCGGGTCGAGGCCTTCGTCAATTCGAAGGGCCGCAAGATCATCGGCTGGGACGAGATCCTCGACGGTTCGCCCTCGCCCACCGCCACGGTGATGTCGTGGCGCGGCATGGCCGGCGGGATCAAGGCCGCGCAACTGGGCCACGACGTGATCATGTCGCCGGTCGACTACGCCTACTTCGACTACTGCCAGGGCGACCCGAAGCGCGAGCCGATCTGCATCGGCAACTTCCTGCCGCTGCGCAAGGTCTACGGCTTCGAACCGGTGCCCGACGCGCTGACCGCCGGACAGGCGAAGCACATCCTCGGCGGCCAGGCCAACCTGTGGACCGAATACCTGAAGACGCCGGAAAGCCTGGAATACATGCTGTGGCCGCGCGCGCTGGCGATGAGCGAAGTGCTGTGGTCGCCGCGCGGGCGCCGCGACTGGGACGGCTTCCAGCAGCGCCTCGGCCCGCAGCTCGCGGCGCTGGACAAGGCCGGCGTCAACTACCGGATTCCCGAAGTCGAAGGCCTGGAAGCCGACTTCGCCACCCGCGACGCAAGCGCGCCGCTGTCGCTGCGCACCGGCATTCCCGGCGCGAGGATCCTGTACACGCTGGACGGCAGCGACCCGACCGCGCAGTCGCCGGCCTACGCCGGCCCGCGGACGCTCGACGTGCGCAACCGGGTCGCCGTCAGTGCGCGCCTGCAACTGGCCGACGGCCGCCTGGGCCCGATCAGCCGCGCGAACTTCGAACAGGTCCGGCTGCTGCCCGCGGAAAAGGCCCGGCCGCGCCTGGGCGCCGGCCTGCAGCGCGACTACTACGAAGCCGCCGTGTCGGATACCGGCGAGTTGCCGGCGCTGAAGCCGGTGCGCAGCGACTACGCCGACGCCATCGGCATTCCCGCCGATGCGCGGCCGGCCGAGTTCGGCCTGCGCTTCCACGGCTGGCTGGACGCGCCGGAGGACGGCGTGTACCGCTTCGGCCTGGTGTCGGACGACGGCGCGCGCCTGCTGGTCGACGGCAGGGAAGTGATCGAACGCGACGGCTTCCGCGGCGCGGACCGCAGCATCGGCAGCATCGGCCTGGAGGCCGGCCTGCACCGCATCGAACTGCGCTATTTCCAGGGCGGCGGCGGCAGCGCACTGCAACTGCAGGTCGAAACCGACGGCCAGCCGGCGCGGGCGATTCCCGGCGACTGGCTGCGGCATTGAGCCGCCGGACGGGCCGGTCCCGCGCTTGCTGCGCAGCAGCACCGCGGGACCGGCCTTCCGGGTTAAGCTTGGGCGAATTAGATCGATCAAATCCCGGGAAATTCCGCCATGCGCGGAATTCCCCACAGAACCGAGAGCTGCCACCGATGCCCGCCCGTCCCGCGCCCCCGGCCCACCCCCGCTTCGCCCTGAAACTCGTCCTGTGGCTGGCCTGCGCCGTGGCGTCGCCCGGCGTACTGGCGCAGGCCTTCGCCGAAACCACGCTCGACGGCGGCTGGCAGTTCCGCCTGGCCCCCGGCAGCGCACAGGCGGCGGCGCACCCCGAAGCCGTCGCCTGGCACGCGGCCACGGTCCCGGGCACGGTGCACACCGACCTGTTCGCGAACCGGCTGATCCTCGACCCCTACGTCGGCGCGCCGGAAGCCGGGCTGCAGTGGATCGGCCTGGCCGACTGGGAATACCGGACCACCTTCGATGCGCCGCGCGATGCGCTGGACGACGCGCGCAGCGACCTGGTGTTCGAAGGCCTGGACACGCTGGCCGAGGTATTCCTCAACGGCGAGAAGCTGCTCGACGCCGACAACTTCTTCCGCACCTGGCGCGCGCCGGTGCAGGGCCGGCTGCGCGAAGGCGGCAACGAACTGCGCATCGTGTTCCATTCGCCGATCGCAACCCTGCTGCCGAAGGTGCAGGCGATGCCGACCAAGATCGCCGGCAACTATCCCTCGCCCTACGGCGACGAGCCGAAGGACGCGATGACCGCCAACTTCGTGCGCAAGCCCGGCTACCACTACGGCTGGGACTGGGGCCCGCGCTACGTCACCGCCGGCGTGTGGAAGCCGGTGAAGCTGCAGCGCTGGGACGCGCTGCGCATCGACGACGTGCAGTTGCGCCAGGACAAGGTCGACGCCGAACGCGCGGACGTCGCCGTGCGCGTCGGCGTGGATGCCGCGCGCGCCGGCAAATACGAATTGCGCCTGTGGCGGACCGCGCCGGACGGCAAGCGCACGCAAGCGGCGAAGCAGGACATCGACGTCGCCGCCGGCACCAGCACCATCGAGGTACCGGTGGCGATCGACAAGCCGCAGCGCTGGTTCCCGGCCGGCTACGGCGCGCAGCCGCTGTACCGCTTCGACGTGGAGATCCGCGCCGGTCGCAAGACCGTGGCCAGCGCCAGTGAACGCACCGGCCTGCGCAGCGTCGCCCTGGTCCGCACGCCGGACGCCAGGGGCCGCAGCTTCCATTTCGAAATCAACGGCATCCCGGTGTTCGCCAAGGGCGCGAATTCGATCCCGTTCGACATGTTCCAGCCGCGGGTGACCAAGGCGCAGCTGCGCCGCGTGCTGGAGTCGGCGGTCGCGGCCAACATGAACATGATCCGCAGCTGGGGCGGCGGCTATTACGAGAGCGACGACTTCTTCGACATCGCCGACGAACTCGGCCTGCTGGTCTGGCAGGACTTCATGTTCGGCGGCGGCATGCAACCGGCGTACGAGGACGCCTTCCGCGACAACGTCATCGCCGAGGCGCGCGACAACGTGCGCCGCCTGCGCGACCATCCCAGCATCGTCCTGTGGTGCGGCAACAACGAGGAAGAGATCGCCTGGAAATACTGGGGCGGTGGCGATTACGGCCAGGCCCTGAAGGCGAAGGACCCGGCGTTCGCCGAGAAGGTCTGGAACGGCTACGTGCAGTTGTTCGGCACCGACCTGCGCAAGGTCGTGGCCGAGGAAGCCGGCGGCATCGCCTACTGGGCCAGTTCGCCCAGCGACGACCTGGCCGAGGTCGCGAACACGCCGGCCAGCGGCGACATGCACTACTGGGAAGTGTGGGGCAATCCCGCGCATCCGCCGGTGAAGTACCTGGAGATCACCCCGCGCTTCATGTCCGAATACGGCCTGCAGGCATGGCCGGTGCAGCGCACGATCGACGCATTCGCCCGGCGCGACGAGCAGGCCATCGATTCGCCGGTGATCGAGGCGCACCAGAAGTTCCTCGCCGGCAAGGGCAACGAGCGGCTGATGAAGTACGTGGACTACGAATTCGGCGAACCGAAGGACTTCGCCGACTTCGTCTACCTGAGCCAGGCCGCGCAGGCCGAGGGCATCGAGCTGGCCGCGCTGCACCATCGCGCCAGCCGCCCGTACACGATGGGCTCGCTGTACTGGCAGCTCAACGACGTGTGGCCGGGCGCCTCGTGGTCGGGCATCGACTGGTTCGGGCGCTGGAAGGCGCTGCAGTTCCATGCGCGCCGCTTCTTCGCCCCGGTCGCGGTGGCCGCGCTGCGCAACGCCGAAGGCAAGACACAAGTCAGCCTGCTCAATGACCGCGTCGACGCGCGCCGCGGCGAATTGCGCCTGCGCGTGATGTCGCTGGACGGGAAAGTGCTGCGCGACGAGCGCAAGGCGGTGGAACTGGCGCCGCTGTCATCGACGAGGATCGCCGACTACGCCGACGCCGAACTGCTCGCTGGCGCCGATCCGGCGACGACGGTCGCGGTGTTCGAGCTCGAGGTCGAAGGCGAGCCGGCATCGCGCGACGTGGTGTACTTCAGGGCCGCCAAGGACATGGCGTGGGCCGACCCGGGCCTGCATGCTGAACTTCGCCGCGATGGTCATCATCATTATGCGCTCGATCTGCACGCGACGAAGCTGGCGCGTGCGGTGTGGATCGACTTCGGCGACCTGGACGCCGAACCGTCCGACAACGCGCTGACCCTGCTGCCCGGCGAAAGCGCCACCCTGCGCGTGGATTCCGCCGCCAGCCTCGACGACCTGCGTGCCGCATTGAAAGTGCGCACGCTGGCCGATGCCCTGTAGGGCGGGTCCTGACCCGCCATTGCCTTGCCCGATCCGCGGCGGCGATCATCGAAGGCGACAGCCACGATCATTGCCGTCGCAACCGGAATCACCACGACGGCGGGTCAGGACCCGCCCTACGCAACAATCTGGAGTTGAACCGATGACCGCGATACCCGACCACGACGACTTCCGCAGCGAAGCCTTCCTGCGCGAACACGTCCGCAAGACGATGGCCTTCTACCACCCGCGCTGCATCGACCCGGCGGGCGGCTTCTTCCACTATTTCAAGGACGACGGCACGGTCTACGACGCCGCGCACCGCCACCTGGTCAGCAGCACGCGCTTCGTCTTCAACTACGCGACGGCCGCGAACGAGTTCGGCGGCGAGGATGCCGCGCTGCGCGACGAATACCTGCAGGCGGTTCGCCACGGCCTGGCCTTCCTGCGCGACAGGCATCGCGACCCGCAGAGCGGCGGCTACTTCTGGACCCTGCGCGACGGCCAGCCGGAAGACACCATGCAGCACTGCTATGGCGCGGCGTTCGTGCTGCTGGCGTATTCGACCGCGCTCAAGGCCGGCATCGCGGAAGCGAAGCCGTGGATGGACGAGACCTGGGACCTGCTGGAACGGCGCTACTGGGACGAGGACGCCGGCCTGTACCGCGACGAGGCCGACCGCGACTGGAACTTCTCCAGCTACCGCGGGCAGAACGCGAACATGCACATGTGCGAGGCGATGCTGGCCGCGTACGAGGCCAGCGACGACCTGCGCTACCTGATCCGCGCGCTGCTGCTGGCCGACAACATGACCCAGCGCCAGGCCGCGCACGCCGGCGGCCTGGTGTGGGAACACTACGACCAGGACTGGAACATCGACACCGACTACCACCGCGACGATCCGCGCCACCTGTTCCGGCCGTGGGGCTTCCAGCCCGGCCACCAGACCGAATGGGCGAAGCTGCTGCTGATCCTCGACGGCCACCTGCGCCGGGCGGGCATGCCGGTGGTCGCGTGGCTGGTGCCGAAGGCGCGCGAACTGTTCGACCGCGCGGTCGCCGCGGCGTGGGACGAGGAATTCGGCGGACTGGTCTACGGCTTCGCGCCGGAGAAGCTGCGCAAGGACATCCCCGGCCGTTCGCTGCCCGACGGCGAGAACTTCGTCTGCGACGAGGACAAGTATTTCTGGGTGCAGGCCGAGTCGATCGCCACCGCCGCGCGCCTGGCCGTCGCCGCGGACGCTTCGTACTGGGACTGGTACGACCGCTTGTGGGATTACGCCTGGCAACACATGGTCGACCATCGATACGGCGCGTGGTACCGGATCCTCGATCGCCAGAACCGCAAGTACGACGACGAGAAGAGCCCCGCCGGCAAGACCGACTACCACACCATGGGCGCCTGCCACGACGTGCTGCACGTGTTGCGCCGGGGCCGCTGAGCCGTCGCGGGCGCGCATGCCGCGCCCTTCGCTCCGCTTCTGCCCCGGCGCGGACCACCGTGCCGGGTTTTCGTCGTTTCCTCCCTGCAAGATTCCGCCGTCATGACCCACATGCCTTCATCGCCGCTGCGCCGGCGCTTCCCCACCGGCGCCCTCCTCGCCGCCATCGCGCTGTCGGGCTGCGGCCCGCAACCCGCCGCGCCGGAACGAACCCCGTCGCCCGCCGCGCCCGCGCCGTTCTGGTCGTCCTTCGAGGCCGGCGAGCCGCAGCCGGGTGAAGCCGAGGGCACGCAGGCCGCGGGCACGCGCATCGACCTGCGCGTTGCCGACGGCCCCGACGCCGCCTACACGGCCCGCACGCGGGTCGGCTTCACCGGCGTGCATTCGCTGGAATACGCCGGAAAGTCGGACGGCGGCGCGGCATCGGCGGAACTGTTCGACGTCGACATCCCGGTCACGGCGGCGACCGAGCTGTCGTACCGCGTCTTCCCGCGATTCAACGACGACCTTCGCTACCCCGGCACCTTCGTCGCCATCGACCTGTTGTTCACCGACGGCACCCGGCTGTCCGGACTCGGCGCGCGCGACCAGCACGGCTTCGTGCTGTCGCCGCGCGGGCAAGGCGATTCGAAATCGCTCTACACCAACCAGTGGAACCACAAGCAGTCGCGCATCGGCGACGTCGCCGCGGGCAAGACCATCGACCGGATCCTGGTCGCGTACCAGGGTCCGTCCGGCGCGGCGGACTTCCGCGGCTGGCTGGACGACATCCGCATCGCCGATGCGCCGGCCGCCGCGCCATCGAAACGCCCCAGCGACCACGTGCTGACCACCCGCGGCACCAATTCCAGCGGCGCCTTCTCGCGCGGCAACAACATCCCCGCCACGGCGATGCCGCACGGCTTCAACTTCTGGGCGCCGGTCACCGACGCCGGCTCGCTGAGCTGGTTCTACGAATACGCCAGGCGCAACGACGCGCAGAACCTGCCGCGGCTGGAAGCGCTGGCGCTGAGCCACGAAACCAGCCCGTGGATGGGCGACCGGCAGACCTTCCAGGTCATGCCGTCGATCGCCAGCGGCGAACCCGGCGTCGACCGCAAGGACCGCGCCGCGACGTTCCGCCACGAGAACGAGACCGCCCGCGCCCATTACTACGGCGTCCGCCTCGACAACGGCATCGTCGCCGAGATCGCGCCGACCGACCACGCGGCGATGTTCCGCTTCACCTTCCCCGGCGACGACGCGAGCCTGGTCTTCGACAACGTCGACGACCGCGGCGGCCTGTTCCTGTCGCCCGACCGCGGCGAACTGACCGGCTACACCGATACCCGCAGCGGGCTGTCCAACGGCGCCGGCCGCATGTTCGTCTACGCGAAGTTCGACCGCCCGGTGACCGCCAGCGGCATGCTGGTCGGCAGCGATGGCGGCAAGGACGCCAGGCCGCGCAACAACGCCGGCTATTTCCGCTTCGATGCCGGCAAGCGGCGCACGGTGACCATGCGCATCGCCACTTCGCTGATCAGCGTCGACCAGGCGAAACACAACCTCGCGCTGGAAATTTCCGACAAGGACGGCTTCGACGACGTGCGCGAGCGCGCGCAGCGCGCGTGGGACGACAAGCTCGGCGTGATCGAAGTCGAAGGCGCCACGCCGGACCAGCTGACCACGCTGTACTCCAACCTGTACCGGCTGTTCCTGTACCCGAACTCGGCGCACGAGAACACCGGCAGCAACGCGGCGCCGGCGTGGAAGCACGCGGTGCAGTCCTCCGCCAGCAACGACATCCCGGCGGGCACGACCGAAACGCGGACCGGCGCGGCCGTTGCCGACGGCAAGGTCTACGTCAACAACGGCTTCTGGGACACCTACCGCACGGTGTGGGCGGCGCAATCGCTGCTCGCGCCGCGCCAGGCCACGGAAATGGTCAACGGCTTCCTGCAGCACTACCGCGACGGCGGCTGGGTGCCGCGCTGGTCCTCGCCGGGCTACGCCAACCTGATGACCGGCACCAGCTCCGACGCTTCCTTCGCCGATGCCTACGTGAAGGGCGTGCCCGGCCTCGACACCGCCGCGCTGTACGCGGCGGCGATCAGGAACGCCGCGGTCGCGCCGCCGAACGACAACATCGGCCGCAAGGGCATGGACGTGGCGCCGTTCATCGGCTACACGCCCAGTTCGGTCGGCGAAGGCGTGTCGTGGGCGCTGGAGGGCTACATCAACGACTACGGCATCGCCAACATGCTGGCGGCGATGGCGAAGGATCCGGCAGCGACGATCCCGCGCATGCGACTCGAAGAGGAAAGCGCGTACTACCGCAACCGCGCGCTGGATTACGTGCGCATGTTCGACCCGGCCATCGGCTTCTTCCAGGGCCGCGCCGCCGACGGCAAGTGGAAATCCGCCGCCGCCGACTACCGGCCGGAAGTCTGGGGCCACGACCACGACTACACCGAAACCAACGGCTGGGGCTTCGCCTTCCTGGTGCCGCACGACGGCCAGGGACTGGCCAACCTCTACGGCGGCCGCGACGCGCTGGCGCGCAAGCTGGACGAATACTTCGCCACGCCGGAAACCGCCGGCCATCCCGGTTCGTACGGCGGCGTGATCCACGAGATGGTCGAAGCGCGCGACGTGCGCCTGGGCCAGTGGGGTTTCTCCAACCAGGTGGCGCACCACGTGCCGTGGATGTACCTGTACGCCGGCCGGCCATGGCGCACGCAGGAGATCGTGCGCGAAGTGCTGGCGCGGATGTACGTCGGCTCGGAGATCGGCCAGGGCTACCCCGGCGACGAGGACAACGGCGAATCGTCGGCGTGGTGGCTGTTCGCGGCGCTGGGCTTCTACCCGCTGCAGATGGGCAGCGAGAACCTGGTGATCGGCTCGCCGCTGTTCACCAAGGCCACCGTGCATCTGCAGAACGGCAAGGAGCTGGTGATCAGCGCGCCGGGCAACAGCCGCGACCGCGTGTATGTCGCCGGCGTCAGCGTGAACGGCAAGCCCTGGGACTCCACCGCGATCCCGCACCGGCTGCTCGCCCGGGGCGGGAGGATCGAGTTCAAGATGTCGTCGAAGCCCGCCGCCTGGGGCGGCGATGCGGACGCATCGGCGCTGCCGCCTTCGTTGACCGCGGGCCCCACGATCCCCGTGCCGCTCGCCGACCTCACCGGCGCGGGTCGCGGCACCGCTTCGGCCGGCAATGCAAAGGCCGACGCGCTGTTCGACGACACTTCGCGCACCGAAGCGGTTTTCCCCGGCACGACGACGGTGGCGTACGCCTTCGGCAAGCCGGGCGCCGAAGTGCGCTTCTACACGCTGACCTCCGGCAGCACCGGCGGCCATCCGACCGCGTGGACGCTGGAAGGCTCCGACGACGGCAAGGCATGGAAGGAAGTGGACAGGCGCGCCGGCGAGAATTTCGAATGGCGCCGCTATACCCGCCCGTTCCGCCTCGCCAGCCCGGCCAGGTACCGCCAGTACCGTCTGGTCGTCACCGCAAGCAGCGATGCGCGGCAGTCGTCGCTGGCCGAGATCGAGCTGCTCGGCGCGCGCTGACGCGCAACGCCGGGTTTTCCTCCCTCCGCCCGCGGCGGGAGGGAGGCCCTTCGTCCATCGGTAGCGCGGCCAAAGAAAAACCCCGCCATTGCTGGCGGGGTTTCTCGTGTCGCGGTGTCCTTCGACTTCGGCCCTGCGGGCCTACGCCCAGGACGGGCGGCGGATCAGAAATCCATGCCGCCCATGCCACCCATGCCGCCCGGCGGCATCGCCGGCTCTTCCTTCTTCGGAGCCTCGGCCACCATCGCTTCGGTGGTAATCATCAGGCCCGCGATCGAGGCGGCGTTCTGCAGCGCGGTGCGGGTGACCTTGGTCGGATCGAGGATGCCGAAGGACACCATGTCGCCGTACTCGCCGTTGGCGGCGTTGTAGCCGAAGTTGCCCGAACCGTCCTTCACCTTGTTGAGGATCACCGACGGCTCCTCGCCGGCGTTGGTGACGATCTCGCGCAGCGGGGCTTCCATCGCGCGCAGGGCGATCTGGATGCCGTGGTTCTGGTCTTCGTTGATGCCCTTCAGGCCTTCGATCGCGGCCTTGGCGCGCAGCAGGGCGACGCCGCCGCCCGGCACAACGCCTTCTTCCACCGCCGCACGGGTCGCGTGCAGGGCGTCTTCGACGCGCGCCTTCTTTTCCTTCATCTCGATCTCGGTCGAAGCGCCGACCTTGATGACGGCCACGCCGCCGGCCAGCTTGGCCACGCGCTCCTGCAGCTTCTCGCGGTCGTAGTCCGAAGTGGTTTCCTCGATCTGCGCCTTGATCTGCTTGATGCGCGACTCGATCGCACCGGTGTCGCCGGCGCCGTCGATGATGGTGGTGTTTTCCTTCGACACCTGGATCTTCTTGGCGCGGCCGAGGTCGGCGATGGTCGCCTTCTCCAGCGACAGGCCGACTTCTTCCGACACCACGGTGCCGCCGGTCAGCACGGCGATGTCCTCGAGGATGGCCTTGCGGCGGTCGCCGAAGCCCGGGGCCTTCACGGCGGCGACCTTGACGATGCCGCGGATGGTGTTGACGACGAGGGTCGCCAGCGCTTCGCCTTCGACTTCCTCGGCGACGATCAGCAGCGGCTTGCCGGCCTTGGCCACGCCTTCCAGCACCGGCAGCAGCTCGCGCACGTTCGAGATCTTCTTGTCGTGGATCAGGATGTACGGGTCGTCGAACTCGACCTGCTGCGACTGCTGGTTGTTGATGAAGTACGGCGACAGGTAGCCGCGGTCGAACTGCATGCCCTCGACGACGTCGAGCTCGTTCTCCAGGCCCGAGCCTTCCTCGACGGTGATCACGCCTTCCTTGCCGACCTTCTTCATCGCCTCGGCGATGATGTTGCCGATCGACTCGTCGCTGTTGGCCGAGATGGTGCCGACCTGGGCGATCGCCTTGTCGTCGGCGGTCGGCTTGCTGATCTTCTTCAGCTCCTCGACCGCGGCCTTCACCGCCTGGTCGATGCCGCGCTTGAGGTCCATCGGGTTCATGCCGGCGGCGACCGCCTTGGAACCCTCGCGGATCAGCGCCTGCGCCAGCACGGTGGCGGTGGTGGTGCCGTCGCCGGCGTTGTCGCTGGTCTTGGAAGCGACTTCCTTGACCATCTGCGCGCCCATGTTCTCGAACTTGTCGGCCAGTTCGATCTCCTTGGCGACGGACACGCCGTCCTTGGTGATCGTCGGCGCGCCGTAGCTCTTCTCGAGCACGACGTTGCGGCCCTTCGGGCCGAGGGTGGCCTTCACGGCGTTGGCGAGGATGTTGACGCCGCGCACCATGCGCGAACGGGCGTCTTCACCGAAACGGATGTCTTTGGCAGCCATTGCTGTAGTTCCTTAGCTAGGGATTTTTGTTGGGGAATTCGGGAACGGAAGGACGCGATCAGGCGAGGATCGCGAAGATGTCGTCTTCCTTCACCACCAGGTACTCGACGCCGTCGAGCTTGACCTCGGTGCCGCTGTACTTGCCGAACAGCACCTTGTCGCCGACCTTGACCTTCGGCGCGCGGACATTGCCGTTGTCGAACACCTTGCCCTCGCCGACGGCGACGACTTCGCCCTTGATCGGCTTCTCGGTGGCCGAATCCGGGATCACGATGCCGCCGGCGGACACCTTCTCTTCCTCGGTACGCTTGATCACGACGCGGTCGTAAAGCGGCTTGAGATTGCTCATTGCATTGCCTCTGCTGGTGATGGGTTGCACTGGGAACGGTTGGCGCCGGTTGGCAGTCTCGGCCCGAGAGTGCCAACGACGCGGGCATGAAAACCCCGGCGGACCGGGGCTGGGGGGCAGATTGGGGCACGACCCACGCTTTCAAGGGCGTACCCGCAAAAAATCGCCGGGAACATTCCCCGGCATCGCGCCGGCACCGGCCCGACGGGTTGCCGCCGCGGACGGCCGCAAAAAAAAGAGCGCGCATGACAGGGGGCATGCGCGCTCCATGGGAGAGGGAGGGGTGGTCGCCTCGTGCGTGCGCCGGCTGGCGACTCTCCCGTCCAGCCGGAACAAAACCAGCATCCCGCCGGCCTGCACAGATAACTACGCCGCCCCGGGAATGTGAAGAGTCACGGCCATGGAAAATCGGCCACTTCCGGTAGCGCTCAAGGGATTAACTCCTTTGTTTATGGTAGAAAAGCAAAGCATGGCTACTGAAAGCGCACATATGCCCGCTATTGTTTTTCACCTAGTTACTTTAGGTATCCAAAACGGGTTCCCGACCACACGTGGTTTGGTTAATTTCACGTGAAGCATTCGGTTGGCCCGCAGGAGGTGGGCGCAATGACTTCGCAAGAACGGATCCGCATGGCCCGCCGCGCCGCCGGCATGTCGCAATCGCAGCTGGCGCGCCTGGTCGGCGTGCAACGCAGCGCGGTCAGCCACTGGGAGGCGCCGGAGGGCAAGCATCCCAGCGTCTCGCACCTGCGCGAGGTGGCGCTGGCGACCGGCACCCAGTTCGAATGGCTGGCCACCGGCCGCGGCAGCATGGGCCTGTCGCGCGAGGAACAGCTCGACTCCATCGCCACCGCCGAGGCGCTACTGGTCGAGGATCCGCAGGAATTGCGCCTGGTCGCGGCTTTCCGCGATGCGCCGCTGCGCGCGCGCCTGTCGCTGCTGGACGTGCTGGAGGAACTGGCCGCGCAACGCACCGGCCACCACCGCGCGCGGCGCGGCGCGGCACGCGGCAACGGCGGCTGATCGGGCATATTTCCCGGACCCGCGGGAGCGAAGGGAAAAGCCGGCAAGCCCTATACTGGCCGGCGCATGCCCGGCCCTTCCGTCCATCTGCTGCTCAGCACCTGCCCCGATGCCGACAGCGCCGAGCGCATCGCGCGCGCGCTGGTCGAAGAACGCCTGGCCGCCTGCGTGACCCGGCTGCCCGGCGCGCGTTCGCTGTACCGCTGGCAGGGCGCGATCGAACAGGCCGACGAGGTGCAGCTGCTGGTCAAGACCACGTCGGCGCGACTGGACGCGGCGATCGCCCGGCTGCGCGAATTGCACCCGTATGAACTGCCCGAGGCGGTCGCGGTCGAAGCGAGTGCGGGCCTGTCCGGCTGGCTGGACTGGGTGCGCGCCGAAACCGCCGAAGAACCGCCGCGACTGGAAACCTGAGCCGATGCCGTCGATCTTCCGTCTTGCCCTGCTGCTGGCCGCCTGCGCCTGCGCCGCGTTGCCGGCACGGGCGGACAACCAGGGCGCCGACGACCTGCTGCCGGTCGACCAGGCCTATGTGCTCAGCGCCAGCGCGCCCAGCCGCGACCGCATCGAACTGCGCTGGAAGATCGAGGACGGCTACTACCTGTACCGGCATCGCACCGGGGCGACCGTCGAGGGCGCGGGTTTCGCCGCCGGCGAGCTGCAGCTGCCGCCGGGCGAACCGCACCACGACGAATTCTTCGGCGACGTCGAGACCTACCGCCACGAACTCGTCGGCGTGCTCGAAGGCACCGCCGATGCCGGCGTCGACACGGTCGCGCTGAAGGTCAGGTACCAGGGCTGCGCCGATGCCGGCATCTGCTATCCGCCACAGACGCGCACGGTGACGGTCGCGCTGCCGGCGGAAGCCGCCGGCGCATCGCTGCCGGGCGCGCCTTCCCGCGGCGGACTGCCGCTGTTCGGCGGCACGGCGGCCGTCGATGCGCTGCCGCTGCCGCCGGAGCGCGCCTTCGCCTTCGAGGCCATCGCCGGCGACGGCAACACCGTCCTGCTGCGCTTCACCCCGGCCAAGGGCTATTACCTGTACCGCGACCGCAGCAGCTTCAAGGTCGAGGGCGCGCCCGGCATCGCCGCCGGCGCGCCGCGGTGGCCGCCGGGCACCAATCACCACGACGAGCATTTCGGCGACCAGGTGGTCTATTTCGACCAGGCCGACGTACCGCTACCGCTGCTGCGCAGCCGCGCCGATGCGGCGGACGTCGACGTCGTCGCGACCTTCCAGGGCTGCCAGACCGATGGCATCTGCTATCCGCCGATGACCCGCACGGTGCAGGTCGCGCTGCCAGCGGGCAAGGTCGATTCCGTCAACGACGCAGGTTCGAATCCCATTTCCGGCGCCACGACGGACGCGGCCGCAAGCGGGCCAACCACGGCGCCCGCCGACGCTTCCGCCGGGAACGCCAATCGCACACGACCGCCCTCCGCCGCGAACGGCGGCCTGCTGCGCGCAGTGCTGCTGGCCCTGCTCGGCGGGCTGGTGCTGAACCTGATGCCATGCGTGCTGCCGATCCTGTCGCTGAAGGCGCTGGGACTGGCGCAGGCCGGCGAAAGCCGCGAGCACGCGCGCCGCCATGCGCTGTGGTACACGCTGGGCGTGCTGGTTTCGTTCACCGCGGTCGGCGCGCTCGCGGTTGCGCTGCGCGCCAGCGGACAGGCGCTGGGCTGGGGTTTCCAGCTGCAGCAGCCGTGGTTCGTCGCCGCGCTGGTCTACCTGCTGTTCGCCCTGGGCCTGAGCCTGTCCGGCGTGTTCACCCTGGGCGGCGGCATCGGCAACGTCGGCAACAAGCTCGCGTCGAAGAGCGGCCCCGCCGGCGATTTCTTCACCGGCGTGCTCGCCTGCGTCATCGCCAGCCCGTGCATCGCGCCGTTCATGGGCGGCGCGCTGGCCTATGCGTTCGCGTCGTCGGCGCTGGGCGGCATCGTGGTGTTCCTCGCGCTCGGCCTGGGCCTGGCCTTGCCGATGCTGCTGATCGGCTTCGTGCCGGCGCTGGCCGACAAGCTGCCCAAACCGGGCGCGTGGATGCAGACGCTGAAGCAGCTGCTCGCCTTCCCGATGTACCTGACCGCGGTCTGGCTGCTGTGGGTGCTGGGCAAGCAGCGCGGCGCCGACGCGATGGCGCTGGTCGCGGCGGGGCTGGCCGTGTTCGCGCTGGCGCTGTGGTGGTTCGAACGCAAGCGCTGGAACGGCGCGGCGGCGTGGCGCGTGGCCGCGCTGCTGCTGGCCGTGCTCGCGCTGTGGCCGGCATGGAAGGTGGCGAAACTGCCGGCGGCGGCGCAACACTTCGCCGAAAGCGAAGACCGCGTCGCCTATTCGGCGGAAAAACTGCAGGCGCTGCGCGGCCAGGGCCGCGTGGTCTTCGTCGACGTCACCGCCGACTGGTGCGTGACCTGCAAGGCCAACGAGAAGGCGGTGCTGGAACGCGAGCCGTTCCGCAACGCGCTGCGCGACGCCGACGGCGTGTACATGGTCGGCGACTGGACCAACACCGACCCGGCGATCACCGCCTTCCTCGACAAGTACAAGGCGGTCGGCGTACCGCTGTACGTGGTGTTCCCGCGTGGCGGCGGCGAAGGCGAAGTGCTGCCGACCGTGCTGACCGAGGCCGTCGTCCGCGACGCGCTGGCGCGGGCGGCGCGGTGAGGCTGTCGACGCCGCTGGTACTGGCCATGGCCTTGGCCGCCGGCCTGCTGGGGCTGTTCGCCGAGCGCCACCTGCACCGGCCCCGCACGCCATTCCCGGTCGCGGGCGCGCCCGCTTCCGCCTCGCGGCCCGGCGATCCGATGCCGGCCCTCGCCCTGCCCGGCCGCGACGGCAAAACCGTGCGATTGCCGGCCGATTTCGCCCGCCGCCCGCTGCTGGTCAACTTCTGGGCCAGCTGGTGCGCGCCGTGCCTGCGGGAAATGCCGGAACTGGACCGCTATTCCCGCGAACAGGCGGGCAACGGCGTGCAGGTCATCGGCATTGCCCTGGACACGCCGGAAGCGGTGGACCGTTTCCTCGCGCAGGTACCGGTCGGCTACCCGATCCTGCTCGACACACCCGGTGGCGCGGACGCCAGCGTGCGGCTGGGCAATGCCCGCGGCGTTCTTCCCTACAGCGTGCTGGTCGGGGCCGACGGGCGCATCGTCGCGCAGAAGGCCGGCCCGTTTGCGGCCGGCGAGCTGGCCGGATGGGGGCGGAATCCCGATCCGTGAACCCGTTCAAACACGGCCCCGGCCCCGACTCTCGATTCAAACGCCCGATTAAAACGTCATAAACTTCGGCGAACTGGACAGCAACACCGGCTTCCCGCACACTGCCGCCCTTTCCGTTCCCAAGCCCCCGATGGCGAAGCTGCTGGTCCTGCACGGCCCCAACCTCAACCTGCTCGGCACCCGCGAGCCGGAAGTCTACGGCCGCACCACGCTGGCCGAGATCGATGCCGACCTCGCCGCCCGCGCGCAGGCCGCCGGCCATGCGCTGGAGAGCTTCCAGTCCAACGCCGAGCACGCCCTGGTCGACCGGGTCCAGGCCGCGCGCGGCGACGGCACCGCCTTCGTGCTGATCAACCCCGCCGCGTTCACCCACACCTCGGTGGCGCTGCGCGACGCGCTGGCAGCCGTGGCCCTGCCCTTCATCGAGATCCACTTGTCCAACCCGCACGCCCGCGAACCGTTCCGCCGCCACGGCTATTTCAGCGACCTGGCCGTCGGCGTGGTCTGCGGCTTCGGCGCGGACAGCTACCGCTACGCGCTGGACGCCGCGATCAAGCGGCTGTCCGCCTGAACCCCTCCACCTTTCCGCTCCAAAGAGGCCCACCATGGACCTGCGCAAGATCAAGAAACTCATCGACCTGCTGGAAGAATCCAACCTCGCCGAAATCGAAATCAAGGAAGGCGAGGAATCCGTGCGCCTGGCGCGCGTGCCCAAGGGCGGCGTGGCCGTGGCCGCGCCGCAGTACGCCGCGCCGGCGGCCCCGGCCGCGCCGATGCCGATGAACTCGCCGGTCGAGGCCGCCACCGGCGGCAGCGCCAAGCCCGGCAACGCCCTGCCCGACGGCCACGTGGTGCGCGCGCCGATGGTCGGCACCTTCTACGCCAGCTCGTCGCCGGACAAGCCGCCGTTCGTCAGCGTCGGCCAGGCGGTCAAGGCCGGCGACACGCTGGCCATCATCGAGGCGATGAAGATGTTCAACCCGATCGAGGCCGACGTCTCCGGCACCGTCGTCGCCATCCTCGGCGAGAACGGCCACCCGGTGGAATTCGACCAGCCGCTGTTCGTGATCAACTGAGGCGCGTGATGCTCGACAAGGTCGTAATTGCGAACCGCGGCGAAATCGCCCTGCGCATCCTGCGTGCGTGCCACACGCTGGGCATCCGCACGGTCGCGGTGCACTCCACCGTCGACCGCAACCTCAAGCACGTGGCGATGGCCGACGAGTCGGTGTGCATCGGCCCGGCGCCGTCGGCGGAAAGCTACCTCAACATCCCGGCGATCATCGCCGCGGCCGAGGTCACCGACGCGCAGGCCATCCATCCCGGCTACGGCTTCCTCAGCGAGAACGCCGACTTCGCCGAGCGCGTGGAGCAGAGCGGCTTCATCTTCATCGGGCCGAAGGCCGACACGATCCGCCTGATGGGCGACAAGGTCGAGGCGATCCGCGCGATGAAGGCCGCCGGCGTGCCGTGCGTGCCCGGCAGCGGCGGCCCGCTCGGCGAGGACATCGTCGAGAACACCAAGATCGCGCGCGAGATCGGCTACCCGGTGATCATCAAGGCGGCCGGCGGCGGCGGCGGGCGCGGCATGCGCGTGGTCCACGCCGAAGGCGCGCTCGGCAACGCCATCGCCACCACCAAGTCCGAGGCCAAGGCCGCGTTCGGCAACGGCGAGGTCTACATGGAGAAATTCCTGGAGAACCCGCGCCACATCGAGATCCAGGTACTCGCCGACGGCCAGGGCAACGCGATCCACCTGGGCGAGCGCGACTGCTCGATGCAGCGCCGCCACCAGAAGGTGGTCGAGGAGGCGCCGGCGCCGGGCATCACGCCCGAACAGCGCGCCGAGATCGGCCGCGTCTGCGTCGAAGCCTGCATCCGCATCGGCTACCGCGGCGCCGGCACCTTCGAGTTCCTGTACGAGAACGGCCGCTTCTACTTCATCGAGATGAACACCCGCATCCAGGTCGAGCACCCGGTGACCGAGCGCATCACCGGCGTCGACCTGGTGGTCGAGCAGTTGCGCATCGCCGCCGGGCAGAAGCTGACGCTGAAGCAGGAGGACATCGTCATCGAGGGCCACGCGATCGAATGCCGGATCAACGCCGAGGACCCCGAGACCTTCGCGCCCAGTCCCGGCACGATCACCGGCTTCTACCCGCCGGGCGGCCCCGGCGTGCGCGTCGACACGCACATCTACACCGGCTACCGCGTGCCGCCGAACTACGACTCGATGATCGGCAAGCTGATCGTGCACGGCCCGGACCGCGAGACCGCGATCGCGCGCATGCACGTGGCGCTGAGCGAATTCATCGTCGACGGCATCAAGACCAACATCCCGCTGCAGCAGCGGATCATGCGCGACCAGGGCTTCCGCGCCGGCGGACAGAACATCCACTACCTGGAAAAGCGCCTGGCCGAGCGCAAGAACAAGCCGATCTCGCTGGGGTGAGCCGGCCCGGAGGCGGCAGCGCGCCGGCGCCGCCGCCTGACCGGTCGACGGTTGGTTACGCGTAATGGGAAACGTCGCCCCCGACAGGTACGTCCCATGCGCCGCCTCCGACCATCCCTGCGCGCCAGCGCCCCGGTCATCGCGATCGCCGCCGCGATCTCCATTCCCGCCAGCAGCGCGCCGCCATCCGGACCGGAAACGCAGGTCTGGATCGATGTTTCCACCCACAACATGGCCGGCATGCCCGACATGGGCGGCCTCGGCCGCTTCGCGATGGGGATGATGGGCGGCAAGGGCGCCGAATTGACCTATCCAAGCGCCCGTTACGCGGCCATGACCGGCCAGTACCTCGACATTGCCCTGCACAACAGCCTCAAGCCGGGCGTCGAGGCGGCGGATGCGATCCCACCGGGGCTGAAACTGGGCAAATCGCTGCCGCTGGTGCCGCCGACCCCGCAATCGACCGCGCGCGGCGAACCGGGCGCCCCCGGGCAATTGCCCGAAGGGCAGATCACCGTACTCGAATACTGGGGCTGCGGCGCCGCGGTGCGCCCGGGCCAGCCGAAGCAACTGACCGTGCAGTCCAAGGGCGGCAGCATCACCGCCAGCGGCGGCATCTCGGCCGGCAAATTCGCGCCCGACCGCGACATCGACGCCACCCCGGCCTTCGCGGTGTGGCCGAACCGCAAGCACGGCAAGCGCGTGCCCGACGGCGCGTCGCTGGCCGGCCCGCACCAGATCAGCGGCGACGGCGTACCGGCCTCGCTGAAGTTCGAACTGGGCCGGAACGCCGATTTCATGCCGAAGATCGCCTTGAGCACCCGGGGCCAGGCCAGCGACGCGATCACGGTGGAATGGCAGCCGGTGGACCGCGCCAAGGCCTACTTCCTCACCGCCTTCGCGATGCAGGACAAGAGCACCATCGTGCTGTGGAGCAGCGCCGAAACCGGCGGCGCCGGCCAAGGGTTGATGCAGTACCTGACCGGTTCGTACATCGACCGCTGGCTCAAGGAGAAGGTGCTGCTGGCGCCGTCCGCCACCAGCTGCACGATTCCGAAGGGCATCTTCGCCGCCGCCGGCAACGCGCCCGGCGAGGGCGGCATGGGGGGAATGGGCATGCTCGGCATGATCGCCTACGGCCCCGAAACCAACCTCGTCTGGCCGCCGAAACCGACCGACCCGAAGGAAGCGCTGGAATGGGATCCGGAATGGAACGTGCGCGTGCGCACCAAGTCCACCGCCAGCGCAATGCTCGGCATGGACTTGTCCGGCGTGCAGGTGGATCAGGACTCCGATTCCGGCGACCGGAAGCAGGAACAGGAAAGCAAGGGCAAGAAGCTGCTGAAAGGCATCCTGCGCAACTTCTGACGGGGTGGCGCCGACGCGCCGCACGCGGCGCTTCGGCTACGATGTGCGCTTTCCCGCACGATCCGCCCATGCCCTACCTCGAACTGTCCCTGCGTTGCAGCGAAGCCGAACAGCCGCGCTACGAGAACGCGCTGGAGGACGTCGGCGCACTGTCGGTGACCCTGCTCGACGCCGACGCCGACACCACGAACGAAAAGGCGATCCTCGAGCCGGGCGTCGGCGAAACGCCACTGTGGAAATCGCTGGTGCTGACCGCGCTGTTCCCGGCCGACGCTAACGCGCTGGCGCTGCTGGCCGCGCTGGAAAGCTTCGATCCCGGCCTCGACTGGGCGCAGGCGTCGTTCCGCGCCGTCGAGGACCAGGATTGGGAACGCGCCTGGCTGGACCAGTTCCAGCCGCTGCGCTTCGGCGCGCGCACTTTCATCGTGCCGTGGAACCACGAACTGCCGGACGCGGCGCGGGCCGCCGATGCCGCGGTGGTGCGGCTCGACCCCGGCCTGGCTTTCGGTTCCGGCACCCACCCGACCACCGCGCTGTGCCTGCGCTGGCTGGACGAGCTCGCGGCGAACGGCGAATTGCAGGACCGCACGCTGCTCGATTTCGGCTGCGGCAGCGGCATTCTCGCCCTCGCCGCGCTGAAGCTGGGCGCGGCGCGCGCGGTCGGCGTCGACAACGACCCGCAGGCGCTCATCGCCAGCCGCGACAACGCCGAACGCAATGCCGTCGGCGACAGGCTCGCGGTGTACCTGCCGCAGGACGAACCGGTTTCGACCTATCCGGTGGTGGTCGCCAACATCCTGGCCTCGGCGCTGGACGCGCTGGCCGGGACCCTGGCCGCGCGCGTCGCCCGCGGCGGCCGCATCGCCCTGTCCGGCATCCTGCACGGCCAGGAGGGCGAGCTGCTGGCGCGCTACGCCGAATGGTTCGACGACCTGGTCGCCACGCAGGACGGCGACTGGATGCGGATCGACGGCGTGCGGAAGTGAGGCGCACCGCCCTTCCTCGTCGCTCCGCCGCATGCTTGAATAAGCCGTGCCCCGTATCTGTCCCCACTGCTGGCATTCGCTCGACGCCGCGTTGCGCGCGAATCCGGCGCTGACGCTGTGCCCGGATTGCGGCGGCGACATCGGCAACGATGCGACCGCGGAGCCGGTCACCGCGGCATCCACCGAAACCGCCGCGCCGGAACAAGCCGCGACGGACGGTGCGAAGGACGAAACCGGAGCGACCGCGACGGTGGAAGGCCCGGCCCTCGATGAAACCGGCGCCGAAGCCTCCCCGCTCGACGACGCGATCGCCACCGAAGCCGCGCTGGAAGCGATCGAACAGGAATGCGAGGCCGAAGCCGGCAGCGATGCGGCCGAACCACTGCCGGAACTGGAAGCGCAGGCCGAAGGCGTCGCCGAATCGATCGCCGGATCCGCGGCCATCGCCGCCGACGCCGCGCCCAGCTTCACCCGCGACGACGCGCCCGTGGTGCGCGTGCGCACCCACCCATGGCAATGGGCCGCGTTGATGGCGCTCGGCCTGTTGCTCGGCGTGCAGATCCTGCTCGCCGACCGCGAACGCTTCGCTGCCGATGCGAACTGGCGGCCGGTACTGGGCGCGGCGTGCGAGACGCTGGGCTGCAAATTGCCGCCGTGGCGCGAACCGCAGGCCTTCGCGATGCTGAGCCGCGACGTGCGCCCCGTGCCGGACGCACCCGGCACGCTGCTGGTGCAGGCCACGTTCCGCAACGATGCGCGCTGGCCGCAGCCGTGGCCGGCCCTGCAGCTGACGTTGTCCGATGCCGACGGCCGCGTGGTCGGCGCGCGCGTATTCACCGCGAAGGAATACCTGGACAAGTCGGTGACGCAGACCGAGTTGTCTCCCGGACAAAGCGCGCAAGTCTCGTTCCGCCTGCGCGAACCGAAGACGCCGGCCGTCGCATTCACCTTCGACTTTCGCTAAAGGCCGGGCCGCGCGGCAGGAAACGCGTGCACAAGCCCCGGTCGCGCGCTAGACTCGCTCCCCCCGTCGATGCCGCTCGGCTTCGCCGGGCATTACAAGTTCGAACATCGTTTCAGTTCCCATCCTGGTACGGGGCACATCGTTGAACGCCGCACAGACCCGCCACGACGCGAGCCGTGGCCAGAACCGCCCGCCGTTGCGCGAGCACGTCGCGCAATCCGTGCGCCGCTACCTGCGCGACCTCAACGGCAGCGACGCCGACGACGTGTACCAGACCGTGCTGCGCGAGATGGAAATCCCGCTGTTCATCGAAGTGCTGAACCATTGCGAAGGCAACCAGAGCCGCGCCGCCGCGCTGCTCGGCATCCACCGCGCGACCCTGCGCAAGAAGCTGAAGGACTACGGCCTGGCCTGAGGCCCGCCGCCGGGGCCGCTATAATTTGCGCCCCCATCCCGCAGCACCCCATCCCATGGCTTCCGATTCCCTGCCCGTTCGCCGGGCATTGCTGTCCGTTTCCGACAAGACCGGCCTGGTCGAACTGGCCCGCGCCCTTTCCGCCCGCGGCATCGAACTGCTTTCCACCGGCGGCACCGCCAAGGCGATCCGCGACGCCGGCCTGCCGGTGAAAGATGTTTCGGACATCACCGGCTTCCCGGAAATCATGGACGGCCGGGTCAAGACCCTGCATCCGAAAGTGCACGGCGGCCTGCTCGGCCGGCGCGGCATCGACGACGCGGTGATGGCCGAACAGGGCATCGCGCCGATCGACCTGCTGGTGCTGAACCTGTACCCGTTCGAGAAGGTGACGGCGAATCCCGACGCGAAGTTCGACGATATCGTCGAGAACATCGACATCGGCGGCCCGGCGATGCTGCGCGCGGCGGCGAAGAACTTCGCCTACGTCGCCGTCGCCACCGACCCGGCGCAATACGCCGGCGTCGTCGGGGAACTCGAGGCCAACGACGGCAAGCTCTCCGCGAAGACCCGCTTCGACCTGGCCGCGGCCGCGTTCAACCGCGTCGCCCAGTACGACGCGCGGATCAGCGACGTGCTGTCGGCGATCGCCGAACCGTCCGACGAAGGCGCGAAGCGCCGCGCGCAGTTCGCGGCGCAGGCCAACGGCAACTTCGTCAAGGTCATGGACCTGCGCTACGGCGAGAACCCGCACCAGCAGGCCGCGTTCTACCGCGACCTGTACCCGGCGCCGGGCTCGCTGGCCACGTTCACCCAGCTGCAGGGCAAGGAGCTGAGCTACAACAACATCGCCGACTCCGACGCGGCGTGGGAATGCGTGCGCCAGTTCGACGCGCCGGCCTGCGTGATCGTCAAGCACGCCAACCCGTGCGGCGTCGCGGTCGGCGCGGCCTGCGGCGACGCCTACGAGCTCGCGTACGCCACCGACCCGACCAGCGCCTTCGGCGGCATCATCGCCTTCAACCGCAAGCTCGACGCGGCGACCGCGAAGGTCATCCTCGACCGCCAGTTCGTCGAGGTGCTGATCGCGCCGGACTACGAGGACGGCGCGCTGGAGTACGCGAAGAAGAAGGCCAACGTGCGCGTGCTGCGCATCCCGCTGGCGCCGGCGCCGAAGGGTTTCATCGACACCAAGCGGGTCGGCTCCGGCCTGCTGATGCAGACCGCCGACGACCGCGTGGTGACCCGCGACGAACTGAAGGTGGCGACGAAGCTCGCGCCAACCGAGCAGCAGTTCGCCGATCTGCTGTTCGCATGGAAGGTCGCCAAGTTCGTCAAGTCGAATGCGATCGTCTACGCCAAGGAGCAGCGCACGATCGGCGTCGGCGCCGGGCAGATGAGCCGGGTGTACTCGGCGCGCATCGCCGGGATCAAGGCCAACGACGCCGGCCTGGTCGTGCCCGGCTCGGTGATGGCCTCCGATGCGTTCTTCCCGTTCCGCGACGGCATCGACGCCGCGGCCGAGGCCGGCATCAAGGCGGTGATCCAGCCCGGCGGCTCGATGCGCGACAGCGAAGTGATCGCCGCGGCCAACGAGCACGGCATCGCGATGGTGTTCACCGGCATTCGCCACTTCCGGCATTAGTCGGCAGCCATGAAGCGTCCATTTTTCATGGCGATCACGATGTTCATGTCAATCGCCGTGAGCGGTTGCGATCTAGTACTGGAAGAACGGAACGAGCAGTTCGATTCTCGCAACGAAATAACGGAGTCCGGATATTTTGAAAAAGGGTGGATTCCGCGTTGGCTACCGGATTCCGCCACAAATATCCGGGAAAAGCACGAGGTAGACACGATTGCAACCGTACTCGTGTTTGAATACTCATCTGGAGACGAGCCCCCTTTCGGAAATGAATGTGTCGCCACTGATTCCGAGCGCGTTTCCGCTCCCCGCCTTACCGCACATTGGTGGCCGGCAGTCGCACAACTGAAGGCCATGCCTTTGTTGTACCGCTGTCCTGACGACAATTCAGGGTTTCTTGCCGCATCAGCAGATGGCAAAACTGCATACTTTTGGAGAACCCCATGAAAATCCTCGTCATCGGTTCCGGCGGCCGCGAACACGCCCTCGCCTGGAAGCTCGCGCAGTCGCCGCGCGTGAGCGAAGTGATCGTCGCGCCCGGCAACGCCGGCACCGCGACCGAAGCGAAGTGCCGCAACGCCGCGGTCAAGGTCACCGACCTCGACGGACTGCTGGCGCTGGCGCGGGACGAGGCGGTGGCGCTGACCGTGGTCGGCCCGGAAGTGCCGCTGGTCGCCGGCG
The DNA here is from genome assembly GCF_010211755.1 of Pseudoxanthomonas sangjuensis. Lineage (GTDB taxonomy): Bacteria > Pseudomonadota > Gammaproteobacteria > Xanthomonadales > Xanthomonadaceae > Pseudoxanthomonas_A > Pseudoxanthomonas_A sangjuensis. Next base: position 55,684 of record NZ_PDWR01000018.1, read on the forward strand.
TCGTCGACAAGTTCCGCGCCGCCGGCCTGCGCATCTTCGGACCGACCGCCGCCGCCGCGCAGCTGGAAGGCAGCAAGGCCTTCGCCAAGGATTTCCTGCGCCGCCGCGGCATCCCCACCGCGTTCTACGCGGTGCACACCGACGTCGACGCCGCGCTGGACTACGTGCGCAGGAAGGGCGCGCCGATCGTCATCAAGGCCGACGGCCTGGCCGCGGGCAAGGGCGTGATCGTGGCAATGACCATCGGGGAAGCCGAGGCCGCGGTGCGCGACATGCTGTCGGGCAACGCCTTCGGCGATGCCGGCGCGCGCGTGGTGATCGAGGAATTCCTCGACGGCGAGGAAGCCAGCTTCATCAGCATGGTCGACGGCCGCACCGCGCTGCCGATGGCCACCTCGCAGGACCACAAGCGCGTCGGCGACGGCGACACCGGCCCCAACACCGGCGGCATGGGCGCGTATTCGCCGGCGCCGGTGGTCACCCCGGAAGTGCACGCGCGGATCATGCGCGAAGTGGTCGAGCCGACCGTCGCCGGGATGATCGCCGAAGGCACGCCGTTCACCGGCTTCCTCTACGCCGGGCTGATGATCGACAAGGCCGGCGCACCGAAGGTGATCGAGTTCAACGTGCGCTTCGGCGACCCGGAGACGCAGCCGGTGATGCTGCGCCTGCGCTCCGACCTGGTGGACCTGGTCGAAGCGGCGATCGACGGCCGCCTGCACGAAGTCGAAGCCGAGTGGGACCCGCGCCCGTCGCTGGGCGTGGTGATGGCCGCCGAGGGCTACCCGGAGTCGCCGCGCAGCGGCGACGTGATCGATTCGTGGGACGTGCCCGACGTCGAGGGCACCAAGGTCTTCCACGCCGGCACGAAGCTGGAGAACGGCAACATCGTCACCAGCGGCGGCCGCGTGCTGTGCGTCTGCGCGCTCGGCGACAGCGTCGCCGACGCGCAGCGCAAGGCCTACGCCGAAGTCGCCGGCATCTCCTGGCACGGCGAATTCCACCGCCACGACATCGGCTGGCGGGCGATCGCCCGCGAGCAGGGCTAGGCCCGGAGGCTCGGCCGGTCAGCCGGCCGGCTCCTCGGGCCGGAGCGACGCGGCCAGCTCCTCGAAATCGGCGATCGCCGTTTCCAGCGCGTCGTGCAATTCGCCCTGGCGCTGCATCAGCTCCTCGATGCGCCCCGCGCGCTTCAGCGCGGACAGCTCGCCGTCGAACTGCATCCACTTCGCGGTCAGCAGTTCCACGTTGTTCTTGGCGTAGTGCCGCATCTCCTTGAGCTGGGTCAGCGTGTCGTTGACGTGGTCCAGCGGCGTCTTGACGATCTCCTCGGACATGGAAAACCTCCTGCCTCGGTCGCGAGCGCAGGGTAGTCGCGCAAAGCTGGCTGGCAGCCGAACGAAGCGGCGGAAGATCAAGGCCTCGTGAAGGCCGCAGGGCCGCGCCGCACGGCGCCATGCCTCAGCCGCCCGCCTGCCCGTCCGCGCGCTCCACGGCCGGCGCGACCGGCCGGATCCGCCACGTGTTGCGCCCGGCCTGCTTGGCGGCGTACAGCGCGGCATCGGCCACGGCCAGCAGCGTCGTCGCCTCGGTGGGCGCGTCCGCGTAGGCGATGCCGATGCTGGTGGTGGCCGCGACCCAGGTTCCGCCGGCGTCGATGCCGCGGCGCATCTGGGCGACCAGCTTGCGCGCCACCGTTTCGGCGGCGTCGGGCAACGCGGCGTCCTCGATCACCACCACGAATTCGTCGCCGCCCAGGCGCGCCACCAGATCGGTGGCGCGAACGCATTTGGCCAGCCGCCGGGCGAAGGTGCGCAGCACCTGGTCGCCGGCGGCATGGCCCCAGGTGTCGTTGATGCCCTTGAAGTGGTCCACGTCCAGGTACATCAGGGCGAGCGGCGCGCCATGGCGCTTCAGCCGCAGCAACGACAGCTCGAGGCGCTCGTTGAACTGGCGGCGGTTGGCCAGGCCGGTCAGCGCATCCACGCGCGCCAGCCGTTCCAGTTCGCGACGGTTCGCTTCCAGCTCGGCTTCGGCGGCCACGCGACCGGAAACATCGCGGCCGCTGTAGATGATGTCCATGCCTTCCCCGTCGATGCTGGGGATCGGCCGGGTCACCGCTTCGATCCAGACGAAATGCCCGTCCTTGTGTTGCATCCGATAAACCTCGGTGCGCGGCTGGCCGCTGGCGAGCACTTCCTCCATGACCTGCGCCTGCTTGGCGCGGTCGTCGGGATGGACCAGGCTCCAGCGCAGGCCCAGCATCTCCTCGGGCGACCAGCCCAGGATGTCGAGCGCCGCCGGCGACACGTACAGGCGCTCGCCATCGGCCCGCATCCGCACGATCACGTCGTGCGAATAGTCGGCGAGCATGCGGAAGCGCAGCTCGCCTTCGCGCAGGCGCGCGATGAGGCGCCTGCGCTCGGCCATGGCCAGCGCCACCGGAAACGTCATCAGGCACGCGCCGGCGATGTAGAGCTGCAGCATGGCGATATGCCCGGCGCTGCCGAGTGCGCCCAGCGGCGAGATCGGCCCCCTGCCCATGGCCGTGGCGACGCTGCCGGTGAGGCCGAACAGCAGGATGCCCACGGCCACGCCTGCGAAGCCGTGGCGGAACGCGGCCAGCAGCAGCGGCGGATAGGCAAGGAACAGCACCGGATAGCGCAGATTGAACACCACCGCGCTCACCGCGGCGACCAGCAGCATGGCGGCGGCGAACGACCAGCGCCGCTCGCGCGCGGTGAACAGGGCACGGCCCTCGCGAAGCGCCACCAGCGTCGCGGTGGCGAAGATCACCATGCCCACCACGTGCGCCGCGTACCAGGCGACGAAACCGGCGAGGAAATGGGTCCTGCCGAACAGCGCGTTCACGCCGGTCGCCAGCAACCCCGACGCCGCGCATGCGACCAGCGTGGCGGCCGTGGCGATGCCGCCCAATTCGATCCAGCGCCTGGGATCGCCGATGTCCGGCACGCGCCGGCGCACCACGATGGCGACGATCGATACTTCGACGATGTCCACCAGGCTGATCGCGACAGCGTGCACCGGCGCGCTGCCCGACAGCAGCCGCGCAAGCACGTCGGCGAGCAGGCCGGCGACGGCGTACCGGGGCCAGTGCGGCGTGGGCCGCATCAGCAACCAGCCGGTCAGGAACCCGTTGCCGAACCAGACCGCGGACAGTTCTCCCGGTCCGTGCGCGAACTCGAGCATCAGCCAATCCAGCAGGCCGATCAGCACGGCCACGGCAAGGACATCACGCCAATAGCGCATCGGTGTCGGTGTCGGAACGGTTGCATTCATGCCGACCTCCGATCCCAGAGATCCGCCGGCATCATAACAGTGGCGTTCGACGCGCGGAAACCCGGTCGCCCCCATAACGGCCGGCAAGGCATGCGGGCGGGCCGATCTGCTAGTCTGCGCCGACCCGGGGAGGCCGCATGTCCAGCTACAGCCAGTTTTCGCTACTGACCCAGCGACGCTTCCTGCCCTATTTCGCCGTGCAGTCGCTGGGCGCGTTCAACGACAACGTGTACCGGCAGGCGATCATCGGCCTGCTGACCTACATGGCGGTCGGCACCGCGGACAAGTCGCTGTACGCGATGCTGGCGCCGGCGATCTTCATCCTGCCCTACTTCCTGTTCTCGGCGATCGCCGGGCAGGTCGCCGAGAAACTGGAGAAGCAGCGGCTGATCGTGATCACCACGACGATGGAGATCGCGATCATGTCGGTGGCCGCGCTCGGCTTCGTGCTGCAGAACATGGCGATCCTGCTGGCGGCGCTGTTCGCCACCGGCCTGCAGTCCACGCTGTTCGGGCCGGTGAAGTATTCGATCCTGCCGTCGGTGCTGGCGCCGGAAGAACTGACCGGCGGCAACGGCCTGGTCGAGATGGGCTCCTCGATCAGCATCCTGGCCGGCATGATCTTCGGCGGCATGATCTTCCAGCTGGCCGGCGCCAACGGCCCCTGGGTCGCCGGGCTGTCGGTGATCCTGCTGGCCATCGCCGGCAACGTGGTGGCGCGCAAGGTCCCGAGGGTCGATGCCGGCGCGCCGGAACTGAAGATCAACTGGAATCCCCTGCCCGAATCGCTGGCGATCATGCGCCTGGCGCGCAAGCAGCTGGCGGTGCGCAATTCGGTGCTGGGCGTGTCGTGGTTCTGGTTCTTCGGCACGATGCTGACTTCGCAGTTGCCGGTCTATGCCGAACTGCAGCTGGGCGCATCGCCGCAGGACAATTCGCTGTACATCCTCGCGCTGGCACTGTTCTCGATCGGCGTCGGCGTCGGTTCGCTGCTCTGCGAGAAACTCTCCGGGCGCATCGTCGAGATCGGCCTGGTGCCGCTGGGCGCCATCGGCATGAGCGCCTTCCTGCTGGACCTGTACTTCGCCCGCCCCGGCGCGGCGCCGGCCGGCGGCCTGGGCGTCGCGGAGTTCGTCCGTACCGCCGGCAGCGCGCGGATCATCGTCGACCTGACCGGCATCGGCCTGTTCATCGGCTTCTTCCTGGTGCCGCTGTTCGCGCTGATCCAGAGCCGCACGCCGAAATCCGAGCTGTCGCGCGTCATCGCCGGGCTCAACATCCAGAACTCGCTGTTCATCGTGCTGGCGGCGGCGGTCGGCATCGCCGCGCAGCGCCTGTTGCACTGGACGATCCCGCAGCTGTTCCTGGCGCTGGCGATCGCGAACGCCGCCGTCGCGATCTGGATCTTCGCCATCGTCCCCGAATTCCTGATGCGCTTCCTCAGCTGGCTGCTGGTGCGCACGCTGTACCGGCTGCGCCTGCACGGCATCGAGAAGCACGTGCCGGACGAAGGCGCGGCGCTGCTGGTCTGCAACCACGTCAGCTACATGGACGCGCTGATCCTGTCGGCCAGCATCCCGCGTCCGGCGCGCTTCGTGATGTACTACCGGATATTCAACATCCCGGTGCTGAGCTGGATCTTCCGCACCGCGAAGGCGATCCCGATCGCCGGGGCGCGCGAGGATCCGGAGCTGATGCAGCGCGCCTTCGACGAGATCGACGCGGCGCTCGCCGAAGGCGAACTGGTCTGCATCTTCCCCGAGGGCGCGCTGACCAAGGACGGCGGAATCGCGCCGTTCAAGTCCGGCGTGGAGAAGATCCTCGGTCGCGCCCTCGAGAACGGCAGGCCGGTGCCGGTCGTGCCGATGGCGCTGCGCGGCATGTGGGCCAGCATGTGGAGCCGCCGCGGCATGCTTGACGAAAGCACGCGACTGGGCCGCATGCGCGTACCGCGCCGCTTCCGCGCGCACGTGGACGTGGCCGCGGCCGAGCCCGTCGACGGCGCGACCGCCACCGCGGAGTCGCTGGAGGCGAAAGTGCGCGAGCTGCGGGGCGCTGCCGCCTGAGTCCGCGGCGCCCGCGCGGACGCGGCGCGGGCGAAGAGGGCCGGCCATCGCCACCGCGCAGCCGGCAACTGGCGCGGCCTTCGCGGCGGCTTTGCCGCGCGCAACGATTGGGTTAGGCTGACCGCGTGGCCGAGGACCGCGACGCGTCGCGTCGCGCTCGACCGCTTCGACAGCATCGGGGAACATGCCATGAACCAGGCTCCGCCACCGGGCGGCCAGTACGAATACGTTCCGAACCGCCTGGTCTGGGCGATCCTCACCACGCTGTTCTGCTGCCTGCCGCTGGGCATCGTGTCGATCGTCTACGCCGCGCAGGTAGACGGCAAGCGCGCCGCCGGCGACATCACCGGCGCCCGCGAGGCCTCGCGCAAGGCCGGACTGTGGGCGATCCTGTCGGTGATCGTCGGGCCGGTGCTGTGCCTGCTGTGGCTGCTCTTCTTCGGCGGCCTGGCGGTGCTGGGCAGCCTGGCTGGCGCGCACTAGGCCCGGATACGCAGCCGACCGTTTCCGTTCACCACCCTGATGGAGAATTCCCGATGAGCACGATCCCCCCGCCACCCGCCACGCCCGGCAACGTACCCAACCATCTGGTCTGGGCGATCATCGTCACCGTCCTATCGTTCGTCGTCTGCTGCTTCTCCTGCATCTCCATCATCGGCATCGGCACCGGCATCGTCGCCATCGTCTTCGCCAGCAAGGTCAACAAACTGCTCGCCCAGGAACAGTTCGATGCAGCGCTGCAGGCGTCGAAGAACGCGAAGCTCTGGTCGTGGATCACCACCGGCATCCTGATCGTCGGCTTCCTGGTGTTCGTGGTCAGCTTCTTCGTCGGCGGCGGCATCGAAGGCCAGATGGAACGCATGGAAGAGATTCGCAAGGCGATCGAAGCCGCGCAGCAGAGGTGAACGCGGCGCTGAAACCCCTGCAGATCGCGGGACTGGCGGCGGCCGCATTCGCGGCCGTCGCCGGCTTCTGGCTGCTCCGCAATTTCGACCCGAACGCGGCGGGCAGCATCTTCCCGCCGTGCGCGTTCCGCGAACTGACCGGGTTCTACTGCGTCGGCTGCGGCGCGACCCGGATGCTGCACGCGCTGGTCCACCTCGACGTCCCGCGCGCTTTCTCGATGAACCCGCTGGCGATGCTGCTGCTGTCGGTTTCGCCGCTGCTGGCGGCGTGGAAGCTCGGCTGGCGGGCGACGGCGATGCAGCCCGTGATTGCCCTGCTGTCGCAGCCGCGCTTCTGGCTGGTGCTGCTGCCGGCGTACTGGATCGCGCGCAACCTGCCGTGGTTCCCCTTCACCTTGCTGGCGCCGGGTTGAGGACGACGCGCGGGGCCATGCGCCCGCAAGCGGGTCAGTTCACCCAACCGCCGATCACGAACACCGCCAGCACCGCCAGCCACAACAGCAGGATGCGCCAGACCAGGCTCATCGCGTCGCGCAGTTCCGGCAGTTCGCGCAACACCTGCACCATGCCTTCCTCGGCGTACTCCTCGGCCTCCTCCGCCAGTTCGCTTCTGACGCTGGCGCGCGCGGCCGCGCCAAGGAAACCGCTGTCCAGATTCATGCGGTCGCCGCCGGCGCCGCGCCAGGCCTGGCGCACCACGTCGAAGTTGCCGACCAGCGCCATGCCCAGCGTCATCAGCTGCGCCACCAGCCATTCCAGCAGCGCGCACAGGCCGCGCACGCCGGCGCGGTTGCCTTCCGGCAGCGTCGCGGAGAATTCGCCGGCGCTGGCGCATTCGACCAACCGGTACAACAGCGCGCCGAACGGGCCCAGCAGCAGGAACCACAGCAGCACGCCGAACCAGCGCTTCAGCGCGCTGCCGAACACCGCCTCGACCAGCGCCGGGCCGTCGCTGCGCACGCTTTCGCCCTGCGGCCACAGGTTCGCGATCGCCGCGTTGCGCGAGGCCGCGTCGTGGCTGTCCATCACCGCCTCGACGTCGACGTCGAGGTCGCGCGGGCCCCAGGCGTAGACCAGCACGAGGATGTCGAACAGCAGGCCCGGCAAGCCGATCCACGGCTTGTCCAGCCACCATTGCAGCAAGCCTGCGGCCAGCAGCGGCGGCAACAGCGCCAGCGCGATGCCGAAGCGCCCGCGCCAGAAACCGCTGCGCCCGGCGATGGCGTCGCCGCCCAGCCAGCGCAACCACCGCCCGTACCAGTCGTAGCGGCGCAACGCATTCACCGTGGACGGGGCCACGTGGCCGAGTACCAGGGCAATGACGACCGCGACCAGCGTGATGGACATGGGACCTCCCTCCCGGGCCGGATTCTAGCCGAGGCCGGCGTTCAACCGCCGTGAGCGCGTTGCCGGTGCCAATGCTCGATCAGCGAGCGCGCGATCGATATGCGCGGCGACAGCAGCAGGCCGTCGCCGCCATCGTCGGCGCGCCGCTGCAACGCCGCGCCGATCTCGTCGACGCCGAACCAGCGCGCGTCCTCCAGTTCGCCATCGACCTGCGGCGCGTCGGGGTGCGCATCGGCCTCGAAGCCGAGCATCAGCGCGCCGGGGAACGGCCACGGCTGCGCGGCGAGGTAGCGGCTGGCGGTCACGCGCACGCGGGTTTCCTCGAACACCTCGCGCGCCACGGTCTGCTCCAGCGTTTCGCCCGGCTCGACGAAACCGGCGACCAGCGAATAGCGCCGCGCCGGCCACGACGCCTGGCGGCCGAGCAGCAGGCGCTCGCCGTCGCTGACCGCGACGATCACCGCCGGGTCGACGCGCGGGTAGTGTTCGGCCGCGCACTGCGTGCAGTAGCCGAGATAGCCGGCGCGGCGGAATTGCACCGCACCACCGCACGCGCCGCAGTGGCGCGTGCGCGCGTGCCAGTGCAGCAACGCGCGCGCCAGCGCGAACAGGCCGGATTCGAACGCCGGCCACGTCGCCGCGGCGCGGCGCAGGTCGATGCGGGCGGGCGCATCGAACGCCAGCGTTTCGGCGCGGACCGCGAACCACGCCTCGCCTTCGCGCAGGCCGAGGAAGATCGCGGTGCCCGGCCCGCCGCCGAGTTGCGCGCCGGTCGGCGCCAGCGCCCGCCCGTCCGCATCGGCGAGCGCGTTGCCTTCGCCGTCGATCGCCAGGACCCGCGCGGACGGCCACAACCCGGCGAGCGCGCCGGCATCGTCGCGCAGGTGGTCGGCGCGGTCGAGCGGGGTATCGGCGAAGGCGAAGCCGGAGAGTCGGGAATGCGGCGGCGGGCTCATCGAACCGGGATTATCGCCGAAGCAGGGGCATTGTTCCCGCCGGAGCGGCTTGCGCGGGAAATCACATGCTGAAGCTGCTGCCGCAACCGCAGGTGGTCTTCGCGTTGGGGTTGCGGATCACGAACTGCGCGCCGTGCAGGCCTTCGCTGTAGTCGACCTCGGCGCCGGCCAGGTACTGCAGGCTCAGCGGGTCGACCAGCAGGCTGACCCCATCGGTGGTCACCGCGACGTCGTCGTCGGCGCGGTTCTCGTCGAACTCGAAGCCGTACTGGAAGCCGGAACAGCCGCCGCCCTGGATGTAGACGCGCAGGGCGAGGGCGTCGTTGCCCTCCTCGGCGATCAGCTCGCGCACCTTGGCCGCGGCCGCGGCGGTGAAGTTCAGCGGACGCTCGATGGACTGGTAGTCCGGGGCGGCGGTGGGCAGGGAAACGAACGTGCTCATGGGATCAGGATGGGGCCGGACCGCAACCGGTTCAAGCGCCGTCGGCCACGGCCTCGGACCAGGCGAAGGACTGCTCGACCGGGCCGCCGTGCTGCGGCACCAGCCGCACCGCGACGCGCGCCGGGCGGAAGCCCAGCGGCAGCACCATGTCGCCCTCGACTTCCTGGAAATACTTGAACGAATAGGCCACGCCCGGATCGCCGGCCTGGCGCAATTCGGTCCACGCCAGCTTCTGCAGCTTGCCGCCGCGGGTGCCTTCCACCGCCACCTGCAGGCGGCCGGCATTGACCGCGCCGCGGTTGAGGTTCTGGGTCAGGGTCGCGATGAAGTGCCAGGACTGGTCGTTCTGCGGCTGCAACTGCAGCTTGTGCACGGTCAGGCCGCGGCGCTGCGCGGTGGCGCCGACAAAGCGTTCGTAGAAGGCCACGTCGGCACGCAACGCGGCGATCTCCTCGTCGCGCTCGGCCAGCGTGCTCTGCAGGTCGGTATTGGCCTGGCGGCGGATCTGGTCGGAACGGTTGAGGGTGGCGACCTGCTGTTCCAGCTCCGCCACGCGCTTCTGCTGCGCCTTCAGCTGGGCCACGCTGGGCGCCGGCGAACGCGACTCGCCGAAGGTCTTCCACACCCCCCAGCCGCCGAAGCCCAGCCAGACCAGCAGCAGTACGGCGCCCGCATACAGCAGGCGCCGGGCGCGCGGCGTCAGCGGCTGCAGGTGGGGGTGGGGTTCGGGCCTGGCCGGCGCGGGTTTTGTGACGGGTGTCGCGGTCATCCGGCGAGCATAGCGCCGCCCGGCTGAGCGGCGGCCTACCCGCCCCGCTCGCGCGCCAGCAGTTCGCGCTTCAGTGGCAGGCCCCAGCGGTAGCCGCCCAGCGAGCCGTCGCCGCGGATCACCCGGTGGCACGGCACCACCACGGCGATGCGGTTGTGCGCGCAGGCGCCGGCGACCGCGCGCGCGGCCTTCGGCTCGCCCAGCTGCGCCGCGACCTCGGCATAGCTGCGGGTCTGCCCCGCCGGAATCTTCATCAGCGCATCCCAGACCCGCTTCTGGAAGGCGGTGCCGATCAGGTCGACCGGCACCGCGGCGGCGCGGCCACCGAGGCGTTCGGCGACCGCGTGCAGGCGCGGGGCGAGGAATTCGTCGCGGCCGCGGTCGACGCGCTCGATCGACGCGCGCGGGAACTCGTCGTGCAGGCCGCGTTCCAGCTCGCCGGCATCGGCGCCGAGCTCGACCGCGCAGATGCCGCGTTCGGTCGCGGCCACCAACGCCTGGCCGAGGTCGGTGCGCAGCGTGGTCCAGCGGATTTCGACGCCGTCGCCGCCGGCACGGTAGCGCGCCGGGGTCATGCCGAGCTTCACCGCGCCGTGTTCGTAGACGCGCGAAGGCGAGCCGTAGCCGGCGTCGTACAGCGCCGCGCTGACGTCGTCGCCGGCGCGCAGGCCGGACTTCAGCGCACCGAGCTTCTTCTGCGCCAGGTATTCGGCCGGACTGAGGCCGAAGCGCGCGGCGAAGCGGCGCTGCAGGTGCGAAGCGCTGAGGCCGACCGCGGCGGCGAGCTCGGCCAGCGTCCGGCTTCCGTCGGCGAAGCCGCCGCCGTCGAGCAGGCGGCGCGCGCGTTCGAGTTTTTCGTCGGTTCTGTCCATGGCCGCAAGCGTAGTCGCCGGCAGCGGGGCCCGCTATCCGCTTCTTGCGCTCAGCCCGGCGCGGCGACGCGGTTCACTTCGACGGTGACGTGCACCAGTTCCTCGTGGATCGCGAGCGCACGGCGGTAGTGCCCGGGCCCGGCGTCGGTCGCGGTGACCAGCGCCAGTTCGCAGGCGTACCGGTCCTTGCCGACCCGCCAGACGTGCAGGTCGCTGATCTCGGCGCGCTGCGGGTCGCCGGCGATGGCTTCGCGGATTTCCGCGACCACCGGCGCGTCCATTTCCGCGTCGAGCAGCACGCGACCGGTGTCGCGCAACAGGCCCCGGGCCCAGATGGCGACGAGGACCGCGCCGGCGATGCCCATCACCGGGTCCAGCCAGTCCGCGCCCCACAGCAGGCCGGCGCTCAGCGCGACGATCGCCAGCACCGAGGTCGCCGCGTCGGCCAGCACGTGCAGGTAGGCCGAGCGCAGGTTCAGGTCGTGGTGGTGGGCGTGGCCGGCGGCATGGCCGTGATCGTGGTGGGCGTGGCCATGCCCGTGGTGATGATGGTGGTGGCCACCCTCGTGCAGCAGCCACGCGCAGAACAGGTTGACCAGCAGCCCGACCACCGCCAGCGCGATCGCCTGGCGGTAGTCGATCGCGCGCGGCTCGAGCAGTCGTTGCACCGATTCGTAGGCCATCAGCGCGGCCACGCCGAGCAGCAGCACCGCGCTGGTGTAGCCGCCGAGGACCTCGATCTTCCACGTGCCGAAGGCGAAGCGCGCGTCGTGCGCGTAGCGGCGCGCGCAGGCGTAGGCCAGCACCGACACGCCCAGCGCCAGCGCGTGCGTGCCCATGTGCCAACCGTCGGCCAGCAGCGCCATCGAATTGAACACCCAGCCGCCGGCGATCTCGGCGACCATCATCGCCGCGGTCAGCAGCACCGCGTACAGGGTGCGGCGCTCGGCCAGCGGATTGCCTTCGTTGAAGGCGTGGCTATGGCGGAAGCGTTCGGCGGAGGCGTGCAGGGCCATGTTCGTCTACACTGCGCGGATATACCCCCCTATGGTATCTGGAACGCCGCCATGTCGCATGTCGCGCAGAACCGGAACAAGCTGCTCGCCCGCATCCGCCGCCTGCGCGGCCAGATCGAGGCGCTGGAGAAGGCGCTGGCCGGCGAGCCGGACTGCCTGGCCACGCTGACGCAAATCGCGGCGATCCGCGGCGCGGCCCAGGGACTGATGCTCGAGATACTCGACGGCCACCTGCACGAGCACATCGCCGCGGAAACCGATCCGGCGCGGCGCAGCGAGGAAATCGCCGGCGTGCAGGCGATCCTGCGCTCGTACTTCAGGTGACCCGGATGCGACGACGGGCGCCGGAGCGCCCGTCGTGCCACGCCTGCAAGGCGGCCTTCAGTTGGCCCAGATGCCGGGGCCGGTCGACGCCAGCAGCACCTGCGCCGACAGCTTGCGGTCCTGCGCCAGCAGGTCGAGTGCGTCGGCCAGGATCGCCGCCGATTCGCGCAGCTGCGGGTCGGGGCGCTTGTCGGCCAGCTTCTCGCGTTGCGCGTCCTTGACGACGTCGCGCTCGGCGGCGCCGAGGCCATCGTCGGCCAGGTCGCCGGCCAGCGGGTCCGGGGCCAGGCCCAGGGCCTTGCGTTCGGCCTCACGCTGCTTGAACTTGGCCGCCTGCTTCTCGCGTTCGGCGCGCCGCTCGGCCTCGTTCAGCGACACGTACTTCTTCGCCGACTCGACACGGAACTGGGCCACGTCCTCGGACCACCACTGCCATTCCTTGTCGCTGGCGATGCGCTCGCGGTGCAGCGCCAGCAGCTTCGGCAGCAGCGGCGCGAAGTTGCCGTATCGGGTGTGCGGCACCTCGGCGATGCGGGTCCACGGCAAGGCGTTGTCGTAGGTGCTCTCGCCGTACTGGCTGGCGTCCAGGTTGACCGGGAACGCGATGTCCGGGACCACGCCCTTGTGCTGGGTGCTGCCGCCGGAAACGCGGAAGAACTGCGCCATGGTGAACTTGACCGAGCCGAAGCGCGGCCCTTCGCTGCCGGGCCAGCGGTCGAGGTCGAACAGGTTCTGCACCGTGCCCTTGCCGAAGGTGGTCTCGCCGATGACGAGGCCGCGGCCGTAGTCCTGGATCGCGCCGGCGAAGATCTCCGAGGCCGAGGCCGAGGCGCGGCTGACCAGCACCGCCAGCGGGCCGTCCCAGGCCACGCCGGGCTTGCGGTCGGCGTTCACGCTGACCCGGCCGCCGGATTCGCGCACCTGTACCACCGGGCCCTTGTCGATGAACAGGCCGGTCAGCTCGACCGCCTCGTCGAGCGAACCGCCGCCGTTGTTGCGCAGGTCGAGCAGCACGCCGTCGACGTCCTGGGTCTTGAACTGGCCGAGCAGGCGGGCGACGTCGCGGGTGGCCGAGGTGTAGTCGTTCGGGTTGCGGCGGCGGCCTTCGAAGTCCTGGTAGAACGCCGGCAGCTTGATCACGCCGATGCGCCGCGCCGGCGCGCCGTTCGCCGCCGGCGTGGTGATGATCTCGGACTTGGCCGCCTGTTCCTCCAGCCGGACCTTCTGCCGGGTGATCGTGACCTTCGCGTGCTCGCCGTCGATGCCGTTGGCGACCGGGATGTATTCCAGCCGCACCTGCGAGCCCTTCTTGCCGCGGATCAGCTTGACCACGTCGTCGATGCGCCAGCCGACCACGTCGACCATCGGCCCGGACTTGTCCTGGCCGACCGCGACGATGCGGTCGCCGGGCTGCAGCTTGCCGGACAGGTCGGCCGGGCCGCCGGGCACGATCTCGCGGATCGTGACCAGTTCGTCCTGGCGCTGCAGCACCGCGCCGATGCCTTCCAGCGACAGCGACATCGACTGGTTGAAGTTCTCCGCGGTCTGCGGGGTGAAATAGTCGGTGTGCGGATCGATCGCGTTGGTGTACGCATTGAGGAAGTACTGGAACACGTCCTCGCCGTTGAGTTCGTCGGCGCTGCGGTCCAGCCGCGCGTAGCGCTTGTCCAGGGTCTTGCGGATCTCGTCCGGCTTCTGCCCGGCCAGCTTCAGCCGCAGCCAGTCGTTCATCACCATCTTCTTCCACAGCGCGTCGAGCTCGGCGGAAGACGCCGCCCACGGCGCGTCCTCGCGGTCGTATTCCCAGCGCTGGTCGCCGCCGAAGTCGAAGTCCTGCTTCAGCAGGCCGCGCGCGTAGGCGGCGCGCTCGTGCACGCGCTGCCGGTACACGGCGAAGATGTCGTAGGCCGGCTGCAGGTGGCCGGAGCTGATCGCCTCGCCGACCTGCCGCTGGTACGGCGCGAAACGCGCCACGTCGGCGGCGGTGAAATACATCTTCGATCCGTCCAGCGCCTCGAGGTAGCGCTTGAACACGTCCTGCGACAGTTCCGGATCCAGGTCGCGCGGACGGTAGGCGTAGCGGCTGTCCGACAGCAGGCCGTAGACCAGCTTCGAGGTGGTCGCCTGGTCGGCGTTGGGCGCGGCCGCGGTGGCAACGCTGGCCACGCCGCCATCGGCGCGTGCCAGCAGCGCCAACGGCGCGCCGAAGGCCAGGGTCAACAGCAGGGCGGGGGTCTTGAATTTCATCGATGCGGCTCGTGCCCGTGGGGGCGGCAGGTTCGGCGGAATGCTGCGGCGGGGTCGGACAGCACGACAGTGCCGAAAGTTGCCGGCCTTGTCACGCGTCCTTTCCGGAACGCCGACTCGCAGCCTAGCCGCGCCGGCGGCAGGATTTGTGAACCGGAGCCTGAACCGGCGCTTCCGCCGCCGAACCTGCCCTGTTCAGCCGGCGACGCCGGCTTCCTTGGCCTGCCGGTCGGCGTGGTAGCTGGAACGCACCAGCGGGCCGGAGGCGACGTGGCTGAAGCCCAGTTCCGTGCCGTAGACCTCGAGTTCCTTGAACTCGTCCGGAGTCCAGTAGCGCAGCACCGGGTGGTGGTGCGCGGTCGGCTGCAGGTACTGGCCGATGGTGACCATGTCGACGTCGTGCGCGCGCAGGTCGCGCAGGGTGGCCTGCACCTGCTCCATGGTCTCGCCCAGGCCCAGCATGATCCCGGACTTGGTGGGCAGGTGCGGGTGCTGCTGCTTGAAGCGCTGCAGCAGGGTCAGCGACCACTGGTAGTCGGCGCCGGGGCGGACGTTCGGGTACAGGTCCGGCACGGTCTCGATGTTGTGGTTGAACACGTCCGGCGGGTTGGCGGCGAGGATTTCCAGCGCGCGGTCCATGCGGCCCTTGCCGCGGAAATCGGGCGTCAGGATCTCGATGCGGGTGCCGGGCGAATGCTCGCGGATCGCGGCGATGCAGTCGACGAAATGCTGGGCGCCGCCGTCGCGCAGGTCGTCGCGGTCCACCGAAGTGACCACGACGTACTTCAGCCCCATGTCGGCGACGGTGCGGGCGAGGCTGAGCGGTTCGGACGGATCCGGCGGCTTCGGCCGGCCGTGGGCCACGTCGCAGAAGCTGCAGCGGCGGGTGCAGACCTCGCCGAGGATCATGAAGGTCGCGGTGCCGTGGCCGAAGCACTCGTGGATGTTCGGGCAGCTGGCTTCCTCGCACACCGTGACCAAGCGGTTCTCGCGCAGTTTGGCCTTGAGCCGGGCCACCGAGCCGTCGGACGGGATGCGCACGCGGATCCACGACGGCTTGCGCAGCACCGGCGCGTCGGCGAACCGCACCGGGGAGCGGGAAATCTTGTCGCCGCCCACCTGCTTGGCCCCGGTTTCGAGCGGGGCGGGCGCGGACGGGACGACCTGGAGCGGGATGCTGCGTGCGGGGGAATCGGCCATGCAGCCATTCTACCGGGTTTCCCCCGCTCTCTCGGCGCGACGCAGCTTTCCGCTGTCGGCGGGCCCGATGGAGGAAAGCACTCAAGTCAGGACGCGGCGAAACCGCGGGAGTTGGAGTGGCCCGCTTGCGCGGCATGCCGCGCGGCCATTTGAACGCCCGGCGCGCTTCGCCGGACCGGACAGGCGGCGTGGCGCGGGGCCCGGGATTCGCGCGGCAGACCTCGGGTTCCTGTTTCCGCGGCGTGGAAATAAAAAAGCCCGCAATGGCTGGGCCAATTGCGGGCTCTGCTCCCTCCCCCACGTCGGGATGCGGGCGCATCGTGATGCAGCCTGCGGGAATCTTGCACGCTGCACTGCAAAACAGTACCGGCGGGTTCAGTCGGGGTAATCGCTTACATCCGCCGGCGAGTACCGCCGGACAGCGGTTTTCCGGGGCATTCCGCAGTCTGCGGCCCGTCGAGGCAATGTGGCGTGGAACGCCCGCACCAACCACCCTGAACAGGCGAAGCGCAGCGCCAACGCGCGAGCGCCTCCTGCCCCGCCAGCCCGGCCACGCCGCATGGCGATGCCGCGCCCGGGGCCGAACTTGTGCCGAGCAGCATGCCGCGGCCGCGGTTTGCAGGCGATACTGCACCGGCTCCAGGGATCTTCCGAACACGGCCGGACACGCGGGCGGCATGCGCGTGGCGTTACCCAATCGTTCGCCAGGCTCTCCAGATTGGGTATCGCGGCATCCGGCGCCTGTTGGCGCGGCGTTCCGCTGGACACATCCATCAACCTGGGAGGGGTCATGCTGGAACACAACGGTTTGCTGCTCGCGGTGCTCTGCGCCGTGGTCGCGATTCTTTACGGAATTCTTTCCGCACGCTGGATATTGAAACAGCCCGCGGGCAACGAACGGATGCAACAGATCGCCAACGCGGTGCAGGAAGGCGCGCGCGCCTACCTCAACCGCCAGTATTCGACGATCGCGATCGCAGGCGTGGTGCTGTTCCTGCTGATCGGCTTCTTCCTGACCTGGCCGACCGCGATCGGCTTCCTGATCGGCGCGGTGCTGTCCGGCGCGGCCGGCTACATCGGCATGAACGTCTCGGTGCGCGCCAACGTGCGCACCGCCGAAGCCGCGCGCAGCGGCATGGGCAAGGCGATGGACGTGGCGTTCCGCGGCGGCGCGATCACCGGCATGCTGGTCGTCGGCCTGGGCCTGCTCGGCGTGGCCGGCTACTACGCGGCGCTGGGCCATTTCGGCGTGACCGGCGAAGACGCGCTGCACGCGCTGGTCGGCTTGGCGTTCGGCTCGTCGCTGATCTCGATCTTCGCGCGCCTCGGCGGCGGCATCTTCACCAAGGGCGCCGACGTCGGCGCCGACCTGGTCGGCAAGGTCGAAGCCGGCATCCCCGAGGACGACCCGCGCAACCCGGCGGTGATCGCCGACAACGTCGGCGACAACGTCGGCGACTGCGCCGGCATGGCCGCGGACCTGTTCGAAACCTACGCGGTCACGGTGATCGCGACGATGCTGCTCGGCGGACTGATGGGCGCCGAAGCCGGGCACAACGCGGTGCTGTACCCGCTGGTGCTGGGCGGCGTGTCGATCATCGCCTCGATCATCGGCGCGTTCTTCGTCAAGGTGAAGGGCAACGGCTCGATCATGGGCGCGCTGTACAAGGGCGTGATCGTTTCCGGCGTGCTCGCCGCGATCGCGTTCTACCCGATCACCAGGTCGCTGATGGCCGATTCGGCGTACGGCGCCAACGCGCTGTTCGGCTGCGCCCTGATCGGCCTGGCCCTGACCGGCGCCATCGTGTGGATCACCGAGTACTATACCGGCACGCAGTACAAGCCGGTGCAGCACGTCGCGCAGGCCTCGACCACCGGCCACGGCACCAACATCATCGCCGGCCTCGGCGTGTCGATGAAGGCGACCGCGCTGCCGGTGATCGCGGTGTGCATCGCGATCTGGGCCGCCTACGCGCTGGCCGGCCTGTACGGCATCGCGATCGCCGCGACCGCGATGCTGTCGATGGCCGGCATGATCGTCGCGCTCGACGCCTACGGCCCGATCACCGACAACGCCGGCGGCATCGCCGAGATGGCCGAGCTGCCTTCGGACGTGCGCAACGTAACCGACCCGCTGGACGCGGTCGGCAACACCACCAAGGCGGTGACCAAGGGTTACGCGATCGGTTCGGCGGCGCTGGCCTCGCTGGTGCTGTTCGCCGACTACACGCACAACCTGCAGGCGGCGAATCCGGGCCAGACCTTCGCCTTCGACCTGTCCGACCACACCGTGATCATCGGCCTGCTGATCGGCGGCCTGATCCCGTACCTGTTCGGCGCGATGGCGATGGAAGCGGTGGGCCGCGCCGCCGGCAGCGTGGTCGAGGAAGTGCGCCGCCAGTTCCGCGAGATCGCCGGGATCATGCAGGGCACCGGCAAGCCGCAGTACGACAAGGCGGTGGACATGCTGACCAAGTCGGCGATCAAGGAAATGATCGTGCCGTCGCTGCTGCCGGTCGTGGTGCCGATCGTCATCGGCCTGCTGCTGGGGCCGAAGGCGCTGGGCGGCCTGCTGATCGGCACGATCGTCACCGGCCTGTTCGTGGCGATCTCGATGACCACCGGCGGCGGCGCGTGGGACAACGCCAAGAAGTACATCGAGGACGGCCACTTCGGCGGCAAGGGCTCCGATGCGCACAAGGCCGCAGTGACGGGCGACACCGTCGGCGATCCCTACAAGGACACCGCCGGTCCGGCGGTGAACCCGCTGATCAAGATCATCAACATCGTGGCATTGCTGATCGTGCCGTTGCTGTAAGCGCGCGCGTCCGCGACGAAAAGCCCCGCTCCGGCGGGGCTTTTTTTTTCGTGGTGCCATTCCGTTTCCTTAACAGGCCGGGGCGCAGACTGCACGCAGGTGGTTCGCTCCGGATCCTGCCGCGGAGGTGCCATGAAACGACAGGGTTGCGCCCTGCTGTTGATCTGCGCCCTGGCGCTGATGTCGATGCTTGCGCCGGCCGCGGAACCGGCATCGGCTCCGCGCAGCGAAGCCGGCGGCATCCTGTTGCTGGACATCAAGGGCGGCATCGGCCCGGCAACCCGCGACTACATGCAGCGCGGCCTGAAGACTGCCGCGGAACGGCAGGCGGCGGCCGTGGTGTTGCGGATCGATACGCCGGGCGGGCTCGATGCCGCCATGCGCGACATCAACCAGGCGATCCTCGCCTCGAAGGTGCCGGTGATCGGCTGGGTCGCCCCGCAAGGCGCGCGCGCGGCCAGCGCGGGCACCTACATCCTCTACGCCTGCCACGTCGCGGCAATGGCGCCGGCGACCTCGATGGGCGCGGCGACGCCGGTCGCGATCGGCGCGCCCGCTGCCGCGCCGCCGCCGGAGGAAGGCAGGGAGCAACCCGCCGGGGACGAGGGCGCCACTTCCGGCAACGGCCGGGAGACGCAGGACAGGCCGGCCATGCAGGCACCGGCGCGGCGCGAAGGCAGCGCAATGGAGCGCAAGGCGGTGAACGATGCCGTCGCCTACCTGCGCAGCCTGGGCGAGCTGCGCGGGCGCGATGTCGCCTTCGCCGAGGCGGCGGTGCGCGATGCGGCGACGCTGAGCGCGGAGCAGGCGCTGTCGCGACGGGTCGTCGACATCGTCGCCGCGGACCTGCCGTCGCTGTTGCGCCAGACTGACGGCCGCGAGGTCGAGGTCGACGGACGCGCCTGGAAGCTCGCCGTGGATTCGGCCGAGGTCGTTCCGTGGCCGCCGGACTGGCGCGCGCGACTGCTCGGCGTGCTGACCGAGCCGACCGTCGCCTACCTGCTGTTGCTGGTGGGCCTGTACGGGCTGGTGATCGAGGCATACACGCCCGGCGCGCTGTTTCCCGGCGTGACCGGCGCGATCTGCCTGCTGCTGGCGCTGTACGCCCTGCAGGTGCTGCCGGTGAACTACGCCGGCGTGGCGCTGATCGTGCTGGGCGTGGGGCTGATGGCGGCGGAGTTCGCGCTGCCGAGCTTCGGCTCGCTGGGCATCGGCGGCGTGGTCGCGCTGGTGGCCGGCTCGCTGCTGATGTTCGACAGCGACGTGCCCGGATTCGGCCTGCCGGGACGGCTGGTGCTGGGCATCGCCGTCGCCAGTTCGCTCGCCTTCATGGGCTTGGTCTGGCTGGCGGCACGGGCGCGCAGGCGGCCGGTGGTCACCGGCAGGGAAGCATTGCTCGGCCATCGCGCCGTCGCCGTCGGCGATTTCGACGGGCGCGGCGAAGTGCGCATCCGCGGCGAGGTCTGGCAGGCGGTATCCGCCGCGCCGGTGCGGCGGGGACAGGCGGTCCGCGTGCGCTCGATGCAAGGCCTGGTCCTGGAAGTCGCGCCGGACGAAGCGCCGGCCCCAGACGGAGGAACGCCATGAATGTCTTCTATTTCTTCCCGCTGGTCCTGTTCGCCGTGCTGCTGCTGGTCTCCGCGATCAAGGTGCTGCGCGAGTACGAACGCGGCGTGGTATTCCAGCTGGGCCGGTTCTGGAAGGTGAAGGGACCGGGCCTGATCCTGCTGGTCCCGGTCGTGCAGCAGATGGTGCGCGTCGACCTGCGCACGATCGTGATGGACGTGCCGTCGCAGGACCTGATCTCGCGCGACAACGTCTCGGTGAAGGTCAACGCGGTGGTGTACTTCCGCGTGGTCGATCCGCAGAAGGCGATCATCAACGTCGAGCACTTCTACGAGGCGACCAGCCAGCTCGCGCAGACCACGCTGCGCTCGGTGCTGGGCCAGCACGACCTCGACGAGATGCTCGCCGAGCGCGAGAAGCTGAACAACGACATCCGCGGCATCCTCGATGCGCAGACCGACGCCTGGGGCATCAAGGTCGCCAACGTCGAGATCAAGCACGTCGACATCAACGAAGTCATGGTGCGCGCGATCGCCCGCCAGGCCGAGGCCGAACGCGTGCGCCGCGCCAAGGTGATCCATGCCGAGGGCGAACTGCAGGCGGCGGAGAAGCTGGTCGAGGCGGCCAGGCTGCTCGGTGCCGATCCGCGGGCGATCCAGCTGCGCTACCTGCAGACGCTGACCGAGATCGCCGGCGAGAAGAGTTCCACCATCGTGTTCCCGTTGCCGATCGACGTGCTGCCGGGGCTGTCGCGGGACGGCGCGGGCCCGGCCTGAGCCTTGCGGCCGCCCCTTCGTTTCCGCTCGCCGCGCGAAACGAAAGGGTTCGGGCGCCACCGGCAGGGAAATGCGCCACAATGCCGCCGGGGAAACTTCCGGTCCGCACCGCATGCGTCCTTTCCGCCGCCTGCCCGCCATCGTCCTGCTGCTGTGCCTGCCGTGGCTGGTCGGCGCCCGAAGCGCGTCCGACCCGCGCGCGCTCAAGCCCGGCGAATTCCTGTGGCACCCGGAAATCGCCCCGGAAGGGCCGATCGTGCTGGTGGTCAGCCTCGACGAACAGCGCGCCTACGTCTACCGCAACGGCCTGGCGATCGGCGTGTCGACGATCAGCTCCGGCAAGGCAGGCAAGGAAACCCCGACCGGGGTGTTCACGATCCTGCAGAAGAACAAGGACCACCGCTCCAACCTCTACAACAACGCGCCGATGCCGTACATGCAGCGGCTGACCTGGGACGGCATCGCCCTGCACGGCGGCGCCCTGCCCGGCTACCCGGCTTCGCACGGCTGCGTGCGCCTGCCGCTGGCCTTCGCCGAGAAGCTGTTCGCCGAGACCCGCAACGGCGACACCGTGGTCGTCGCCGACGCCAAGGCGTCGCCCGCCAGCCTGATCCGCCCGGCCCTGTTGGCGCCGGTGGACGAGGCCGGCGCCGCGGTCGCGACCCAGGACATCCAGGCCGGTTATTTCTGGAACGAAACCATCGCCGCCAGACCCGG
Source organism: Pseudoxanthomonas sangjuensis (assembly GCF_010211755.1). Taxonomy (GTDB): domain Bacteria; phylum Pseudomonadota; class Gammaproteobacteria; order Xanthomonadales; family Xanthomonadaceae; genus Pseudoxanthomonas_A; species Pseudoxanthomonas_A sangjuensis. The sequence continues at coordinate 77,005 of NZ_PDWR01000018.1, forward strand.
CCCGGTCAGCGTGCTGGTCAGCGTCGCCGACCGCCGCGTGTTCGTGCTGCGCAACGGCATGCTCGCCGGCGAAGCCGCGCTGCAAGTCGCCGAGGGCTTCGCCCTGCACGGTTCGGTGCTGATGGTCGCCAGCAACCCGGCCGCGCCCGCGCCGGAAACCCCGCCCGTCCCCATTCCGGGCCCGCCGGCTGCCATGGACGGCCAGGAAGGCGCACCGGTCGTCCCGGGCAACCCGGCCGGGGCGACGGCGGCTGGCACGGACGGCGAGGCCTGGGATGCGTCGATGGCCGCGGCCCGGCCGGACCTGCCCGTCGCCACGGACAAGCCGCGCCTGCAGTGGTCGGCCTATCCGATCCTGGGCGTCGACGCCGAATCGCTGCCGGTGCTGCAGTTGCAGCTGCAATCGCGGCCGTTGCGCGCCGACGACGACTTCACCCGCCGGGTCCAGGCATTGCTCGAGCCCGGCACGACGGTATTGCTGACCGACCTGCCGGCGGTGCGCTCCAACCCGGCGGCGCAGCTGCCCGAGCCGGTGCTCGATGCGGAAGGCCCGTCGGCCGGCCCGGAAAAACCGCAGGAACCCTGATTCGCCCGATCGGTCGCGGCGAGAGCGTCGGTCCGCCCCGGGTTTTCCCCAACCGCCTTAACATCGTTCCGGCAATCGCATTGGTATCGTTGCCAGCCGATGACCCCCGTTCCGACCCCGTTGCGCCGCCTGTCCCCGCTCGCGGCATTGGCGCTGGCGCTCGCCCTGGCCACCGGCGCCGCCTCTCCGCCCCCGTCGCC
>NZ_PDWR01000019.1 GCF_010211755.1 Pseudoxanthomonas sangjuensis
TCATATTTGTCTGGTAGAGTAATGAGGTACCCTCCTAGCGGCCGTCTCTCCACTTCTTCGGGAGAGTCAGAGGTGTGTAAGAGACCGGGGCGGATTGCTGGGGGGCGGTGAGGGCGGCCATCGGAAGCGTGGCGGCCAGGGCAAGACAAACGGCGAACGGCAGCGGTCGCATCATGTCGTGTTTCCGGATTTCCCGATTTGCGCGCGCCGCGTCCACCGCGGCACTTGGCTGCGGGCGAGTATAGCCTGCCGTTCACGAAGACCGCCACGGTAGCGGTAGGCTGTCGGCTTCGATCGCGATTCCGCACGGCGCCGGGCCATGCCGCGGTGCCCGGCAACGCGTGGTTGCCGGTGCACGCCTGCAACGCTTTCCGCGCTTTCCGCGTCCATTACCGGGATGGCAAACGGCTTGAAGGTCCACCCGGCCGGATAACGAAGAGGCGCAAGCAGACTTCCCATCGCAAGTCACCATTACCTTCGGCATGAGAATCACCGCGGTCGAGTGATATACCTTGATACAACACCTAAACAACGGTCCCCACCCATGCTTCCGTCCGCCCGCCTGCCCCGTCGGCTCCCCCTGCGAACACTAGTTTTCACCCTGATCGCCCTGACCGGGGCATTCGCCCTGAGCGCCTGCAAGGCGGGCAAGGGCGGCGAAGGCGCCGGCAAGCCCGGCGAGGCCGACAAGGGCCCGGATGCGGTGCCGGTGGAAGTGGCCAAGGCCGAGCGCCGCGCCATCGCCGCCAGCTACGCCAACACCGCCACCCTGGAGCCGCGGGCGGAATCGCAGGTCGTCGCCAAGACTTCCGGCGTGGCCCTGGCGGTACTCGTCGAGGAAGGCCAGCAGGTCAAGGCCGGGCAGCCGCTGGTGCGCCTGGATCCCGACCGCGCCCGCCTGGCCGTGGCCCAGGCCGAGGCGCAGATGCTCAAGCTGGAGAACAGCTATGCGCGCGCGCAGAAGCTGGTCGCGCAGCAGATGATCAGCGCCAACGACCTGGACGAGATCAAGTACAACTTGGCCAATGCCCGCGCCCAGTACAACTCGGCCAAGCTGGAACTGTCCTACACCACGGTCACCGCGCCGATTTCCGGCGTGATCGCCTCGCGCGACATCAAGCCGGGCAACTTCGTGCAGATCAACTCGCCGATCATCCGCATCGTCGACAGCAGCCGGCTCGAGGCCACGCTCAACGTGCCCGAGCGCGAGATCGCCAAGCTCGAGCCGGGGCAGAAGGTGACGTTGACCGCCGACGCGCTGCCGGGCCGGCTGTTCACCGGCACCGTGGACCGCGTGTCGCCGGTGATCGACACCGGCAAGGGCACCTTCCGCGTGGTCGCCGCGTTCGCCGGCGATGGCGAACTGCAGGCGGGCATGTTCAGCCGCCTGAGCATCAACTACGACCAGCGCGCCGACGCGCTGGTGGTGCCGCGCAACGCCTTGCTCGAGGACGGCGGCGACCCGGCGGTGTACGTGGTCCGCGACGACAAGGCGCAGCGCGCCAGCCTGAAGCTGGGTTACGACGACGCCGGCTGGATCGAGGTGCGCGAAGGGCTGAAGGAAGGCGACGCCGTGGTCGTCGCCGGCAAGGCCGCGTTGCGCGAAGGCAGCGCGGTGCAGGTGCTCGGCGCCGCCGGGGCCAAGCCCGCGGCCGCGAAGGCGACCGCAAAGGCCGGCGACGGCAAGTCGGCCGTTCCCGCACAGGCCGCGCAATGACGGCGCCGGCTTCCGGGGGACACGGGCACGGCGACCACGTGCCGCACGATCCGTTGGCCGCGCCCGGCGGCTTCAACCTGGTCGAATTCGCCACGCGCCGTCGCGTCACCATCGCGATGATGACGCTGACCCTGGTGCTGTTCGGCCTGATCTCGCTGTCGAGCCTGAAGGTCGAACTGCTGCCGGACCTGAGCTATCCCACGCTGACCGTGCGCACCGACTACGAAGGCGCCGCGCCTGCGGAAGTCGAAACCCTGATCTCGCGACCGGCCGAGGAGGCGCTGGGCATCGTCAAGGGCCTGCGCAAGCTCAAGTCGATCTCGCGCACCGGGCAGAGCGACGTGGTGCTCGAGTTCGCCTGGGGCACGGACATGGAGCAGGCCGGCCTGGACGTGCGCGACAAGATGGAGACGCTGCAGCTGCCGCTGGACGCGAAGCCGCCGGTGCTGCTGCGCTTCAATCCGTCCACGCAGCCGATCATGCGCCTGGCGCTGTCGTCGAAGCAGGAAGGCGGCGGCGAGGCCGACGCGATCCGCCGGCTGATGGAATTGCGCCGCTACGCCGACGAAGACCTCAAGCGCAAGCTCGAGCCGGTCAGCGGCGTGGCCGCGGTCAAGGTCGGCGGCGGCCTGGAGGACGAAATCCAGGTCGACATCGACCAGCGCCGGCTGGCCCAGCTGGGCCTGTCGCTGGACAACGTGATCCAGCGCCTGCAGCAGGAAAACGTCAACCTGTCCGGCGGCCGCCTGGAAGAAGGTTCGCAGCGCTACCTGGTGCGCACGGTCAACCAGTTCGCCACGGTCGAGCAGATGCGCGAGATGCTGCTGACCACGGCCGGCGGCTCGAGCGCGTCCTCGACCGGCGACAACGCGCAGCTGATGTCGGCGATCCTCGGCAGCCGCGACCCGAACGTGATCGCGGCGCTGCGCGGGAACGGGTCCGGCGGCGCCACGCCGGTGGTGCGGCTGAAGGACGTGGCCGACGTGCGCCAGGGCTACAAGGAACGCGAGGCGGTGATCCGCAGCGGCGGCCACGAGGCGGTGGAGCTGGCGATCTACAAGGAAGGCGACGCCAACACGGTGTCGACCGCGGATGCGCTGGAAGCGCGCCTGAAGCTGATCCGCGAACAGATGCCCAAGGACATCGAGATGTCCGTGGTCGAGGACCAGTCGGTGTTCATCCGCCACGCGATCAGCGACGTGAAGGTCGATGCGGTGATCGGCGGCCTGCTGTCGATCCTGATCATCTTCCTGTTCCTCAAGGACGGCTGGAGCACCTTCGTCATCTCGTTGTCGTTGCCGGTGTCGATCATCACCACGTTCTTCTTCATGGGCCAGCTCGGCCTGAGCCTGAACGTGATGTCGCTGGGCGGCCTGGCCCTGGCGACGGGCCTGGTCGTCGACGACTCCATCGTCGTGCTCGAATCGATCGCCAAGGCGCGCGAGCGCGGCCTCGGCATCCTCGACGCGGCCATCGCCGGCACCCGCGAAGTGTTCATGGCCGTAGTCGCCTCCACCCTGACCACGATCGCGGTGTTCCTGCCGCTGGTGTTCGTGCAGGGCATCGCCGGGCAGCTGTTCCGCGACCAGGCGCTGACCGTGGCGATCGCCATCGCGGTGTCGCTGGTGGTGTCGATGACGCTGATCCCGATGCTCAGCGCGCTGAAGGGCCGCCCGCCGCTGGAATTCCCGGAAGAGGCGCCGCGCGGGCGCTGGCAGCCGGAGCAGAAATGGAAGCGGCCGGCGGCTTTCGCGCGCCGCGGCTTCGTCGCGGTGTTCAAGGGCATCTTCTTCGGCGCGGCGTGGTCGGTGGTGCGCGTCTTCCGCGGCATCGCCGCCGTGGTCGGGCCGGTGATGCGCAAGGCCAGCGACCTGGCGATGGCGCCGTACCACCGCGCCGAAGCCGCCTACCTGCGGATCCTTCCCGCCGCGCTGGGCCGGCCGGGGCGGGTGCTGGGCGGCGCGGCGCTGGCGTTCGCGCTGACCCTGGTGGTGTTGCCGTTCCTCGGCGCCGACCTGATCCCGCAGCTGGCGCAGGACCGCTTCGAGATGACCGCCAAGCTGCCGCCGGGCACGCCGCTGGCGCAGACCGACGCGCTGATCCGCGACGTGCAGCAGAAGCATGCGAAGGAGGACGGCGTGCGCCTGCTGTACGGCGTGTCCGGCACCGGCACGCGGCTGGACGCCAGCCCGACCGAAAGCGGCGAGAACATCGGCAAGCTGACGGTGGTGATGGACGACACCTCGCGCGAGGCGGAGCTGACCGACAAGCTGCGCGAAACGCTGAAGGCGTATCCCGCCGCGCAGGTCGACTTCGCCCGTCCGGAGCTGTTCTCGCTGTCGCCGCCGCTGGAAATCGAGATCGAAGGCAACGACCTCGAGGCGATCCGCGTGGCCGGCAACAAGCTCGCCGGCATGCTGCGCAACAGTCCGCACTACGCCGACGTCAAGTCGACCGTGGAGCAGGGCTTCCCGGAAATCCAGGTGGTGTTCGACCAGGACCGCGCCGCCGCGATGGGCCTGACCACGCGCCAGATCGCCGATGCGGTGGTCAACAAGGTGCGCGGCAACGTCGCCACCCGCTACAGCTTCCGCGACCGCAAGATCGACGTGCTGGTGCGCGTGCAGGAGTCCGAGCGCTCCTCGGTCGACGACATCCGTCGCCTGATCGTGAACCCCACGGGCAGCGCGCCGGTGGAGCTGGCCTCGGTCGCCGACGTGGTTTCGACCACCGGCCCCAGCGAAATCCACCGCGCCGACCAGCGCCGCGTCGCGATCGTCTCGGCCAACCTGCGCGACATCGACCTGGGCGCGGCGGTCATCGAGGTGGAGAAGATGGTGGCCGAGAACCCGCTCGGCGCGGAGGTCGGCATGCGCATCGGCGGCCAGGGCGAGGAACTGGGCGAGTCGATCAAGTCGCTGCTGTTCGCGTTCGGCCTGGCGGTGTTCCTGGTCTACCTGGTGATGGCCTCGCAGTTCGAGTCGCTGCTGCACCCGTTCGTGATCCTGTTCACCATCCCGCTGGCGCTGGTCGGCGCGGTCGGCGCGCTGGCGATGACCGGATCGCCGGTGTCGGTGGTCGTCTTCATCGGCCTGATCTTGCTGGTTGGCCTGGTGGTGAAGAACGCGATCATCCTGATCGACAAGGTCAACCAGTTGCGCGAGGAAGGCGTGGCCAAGCGCGAGGCGCTGGTGGAGGGCGCGCGCTCGCGACTGCGCCCGATCATGATGACCACGCTGTGCGCGGTGTTCGGCTTCCTGCCGCTGGCGCTGGCCTTCGGCGAAGGCGCGGAAGTGCGCAGTCCCATGGCCATCACCGTGATCGGCGGCCTGCTGGTGTCGACCATGCTGACCCTGGTGGTGATCCCGATCGTCTACGACCTGCTGGACCGCAAGCCGGACGAGTACTACGCCGAGCGCGGCCGCCGCGCGCGCAACGCCGCCGCGCAGGTCGCCGAGGTCCTCGCCCACGACCATGATCCCTTGAAGGGGTGAGCGGATGAACATCACCGAACTGTCGATCCGCCGCCCGGTCACCACGATCATGCTGTTCGTGTCGATGGTGGCGATCGGCCTGATCGCCTCGTTCCGCCTGCCGCTGGAAGCCGAACCGGAAGCCACCATCCCGTTCTTCTTCGTCTCGCTGCCGTACGCCGGCTCCACGCCGGAAGAGGTCGAGCGCAACATCCTGCGCCCGGTGGAGGAAGCGCTGTCGACGATGTCCGGGATCAAGACGATGAACTCGCGCGCCAACGCCGAGGGCGCCTCGGTGCAGGTCGAGTTCTCCGACTGGGGCAAGGACATCGCCATCGCGGCCTCGGACGCGCGCGAGCGCATCGACGCGATCCGCGACCAGTTGCCCGACGATTTCCGCCGCTATTACGTGCAGCGCTGGAGCACCAGCGACCAGGAGGCGATCAGCCTGCGCCTGACCAGCGAAACCGACCTGACCGCGCGCGCGGACCTGATCGAGCGCACCATCAAGCAGCGCCTGGAGCGCCTGCCCGGCGTGGCCCGCGTCGAAGTGGAGGGCGTGGCCAAACAGGAAGTGCTGGTGGCGCTGGACAAGGACCGGCTCAGCGCGCACGGCGTGGCCCTGAACGACCTGGTGCAGAAGCTGCAGGCGGCGAACTTCTCGGTCTCCGCCGGACAGATCACCGAGGCCGGGCAGCGCCTGCGCGTCCAGCCCAAGGGCGAACTGCTGGAGTTGCAGCAGCTGCGCGACCTGCCCATCGGCAACGCCGGCACGCGGCTTTCCGACATCGCCGAGGTCTCGCTGCAACCGCAGCGGATGAACTACGTGCGCAAGATGGACGGCAAGCCCAGCGTGGGCGTGGACATCTACAAGGAACGCGCCGCCAACCTGGTGGACCTGTCGCGCAACATCCGCGAGGAGTTGAAGCAGCTCGAGGCCGATCCCGCCCTGCAGGGTATCGCCATCGAAACCGCCTGGGACCAGGGCGCGGCGGTGACCGCGTCGCTGCTGGCGCTGGCCGAGGCCGGCGGCATCGGCCTGGTGCTGTCGGTCATCGTGCTGTACGCCTTCCTGCGCCATTGGCCGTCCACGCTGATGGTGACCACGGCCATCCCGATCTGCTTCGTCATGACCCTCGGCTTCATGTACTTCGCCGGGATCACCCTCAACATCCTGTCGATGATGGGCCTGCTGCTGGCGGTCGGCATGCTGGTGGACAACGCGGTGGTCGTGGTCGAAAGCATCTACCAGGAGCGCGAGCGCTATCCGGACAAGCCGTGGCTGGCCTCGATCGTCGGCACCCGCCACGTCGCCATCGCCCTGTCCGCCGGCACCCTGTGCCACTGCGTGGTGTTCCTGCCGATGCTGTTCGGCGAGAAGAACATCATCAGCATCTACCTGGCCCAGCTGGCAGTGACCATCTCGGTATCGCTGCTGGCTTCGTGGCTGGTCGCGATCAGCCTGATCCCGATGCTGTCGGCGCGCATGCGGACGCCGCCGGCGCTGAAGTCGCCGTGGATCGCCGGCCTGCAGCAACGCTACGCGCGCGTACTGCGCTGGACCCTGGACCACCGCGGCTGGAGCGTGGCGGGCATCGCCCTGATCACCGCGCTCAGCGTCGTGCCGATGAAGATGACCAAGGGCGGCGGCGACGATAGCGACCCCACGGAAATCAACATCTTCTACCAGTGGCGCGGCGCGTACTCGAAGGAGGACATGGGCAAGGAAGTGGCCAAGGTCGAGGACTTCGTCAACGCCCACCGCCAGGAATTCAGGATCAAGCAGGTCTACAGCCGTTACAGCGAGCAGGGTTGGGCCTCGACCCGCCTGTACCTGGACGGGGTCAAGGACCCCGAACAGAGCAAGCAGATCCAGGAACAGGTGCGCAAGGGCCTGCCGAAATCGGCGCGCGCCAACATCGGCATCGGCTGGCCCGGCGACATGGGCAACCAGGGGCAGGGCATCAAGTTCAGCCTGATCGGCGATTCCAGCCAGACGCTGAAGGAACTGTCCGACGACATCGTGCCGATGCTGTCGCGCAATCCGAAGCTGCGCGACGTGCGCGTGGACACCGGCGACGCCAACACCGAGCTGACGGTGCAGGTGGACCGCGAACGCGCCGCCGCCTACGGCTTCAGCGCCCAGCAAGTGGCGCAGTTCATCGGCATGGCCCTGCGCGGATCGAGCCTGCGCGATTTCCACCGCGGCGACGTGGAAATCCCGGTCAACGTGCGTTTCGCCGGTTCCGAGGACTACGCCATCGAGGACCTGTCCACCTTCATGGTGCGCACCCCGAGCGGCCAGGAAGTGCCGTTGCTGGCGATGGTCAACGTCGGCGTGACGCCGTCGGCCACGTCGATCCAGCGCCTGAACCGGCAGACCATGCTGCGGGTGGAAGCGGGGCTGGCCAAGGACGTGCCGATGGACGAGGCGCGCAAGGAGATCGAGACGATGCTCAAGGGCGTGCAGTTCCCGCCCGGCTACGGCTACACCTTCAACACCGGCGGCTTCAACATCAACTTCGACGGCATGTCGCAGATGATGAGGAGCATCGGCATCGCCCTGGTGCTGATGGTGGTGATCATGGCCGCGGTGTTCGAGTCGCTGCTGTTCCCGCTGGCGATCATGTCCTGCGTGGTGTTCTCCATCTTCGGCGTGTACTGGCTGTTCTGGATCACCGGCACCGAGATGAACATCATGGCGGTGATCGGCATCCTGGTGCTGATGGGTGTGGTGGTGAACAACGGCATCGTGATGATCGAGCACATCAACAACCTGCGCCGGCGCGGCCTGCCGCGCACCGAGGCGCTGATCGAAGGCAGCCGCGAGCGGTTGCGCCCGATCATGATGACCATGGGCACCGCGATCCTGGCGATGATCCCGATCGCGCTGAACACCGAGACCGCGCGCGGCATGCCGCCGTACTTCCCGATGGCGCGCGCCATCGCCGGCGGGCTGGCGTTCTCGACCGTGGTCAGTCTGCTGTTCCTGCCGACCATCTACGCGATCCTGGACGACATCCGCAACGGCTCGAAGCGGCTGGCGGCGAAGGCGCGCGGCAACAGGGCCGCGGCGGGAGCGGCAATGGCCGAAGAGGGTGCATGACGGCACGCGGCGACGAGGGGCGCCGCGGGCCTTTCCGATGCTCCATTGCGGGTGCGGCTGGAACTTTCCGCGATCCGGCCTGCGGCGGCATCGAGATCGTCTTGGGTGCGACTATTGCCCTGGGGGGCGTGGCGCTGGCCGGACGCGGGCCAGGAATCCGCGTTCAGACCAGCTTGCCCAGCATGCGCAGCCCGCCGGTCCACACGCCGATGGCGGTGCCGAGGCTGGTCAGGAAGAAGTTCAGCAGCACCCGCGCCACGCGGTTCCTCCACCAGCCCCTGACCGTGTTGACGTCGTCGCGCAGGGCCAGGAAATCGGCGTAGGTCGGCTTGCGCAGCGTCGCTTCGACGAAGGCGCTGACCGTGCCAGAAGCCAGCGCCGGGTGCAGCGGAGTCAGCGGCGAGGCGACGAAGGCGGAAAGGATGCTCAGCGGATGTCCGCCGGCGATGGCGCAACCGATCGCGCCGAGGATGCCGGTGGCCAGCACCCATTGCACGATCAGGTCGGCGCCGACGTCGACGCCGCCCTTCCAGAAGCCCCAGGCGAAGCCGCCGAGCAGGAACGCGGCGATGGCCAGTTCCATCCACGGCACGCGCGACTTCGGCTTCACCGCCTCCAGTTCGCGCTTGACCGCATCGGGCGCAGCGCGGTCTTCGGCGAGATGCTTCGCCATGCCGGCGAGGTGGCCGGCGCCGACCACGGCCAGCACTTCGCGGGCGCCCGAGGCCGCGTCCGCGGACTCGCGCAGGCGCGCGGCCATGTAGCGGTCGCGCTCGGCGATGACGGCTTCGTACAGCGCCGGGTTGCCGCCGGCGAATTCGCCGAAGCTGGCTTCCAGCAGGTCGCCCTGCTTGAGTTTTTCGATCTCGTCGTTGGCGACTTCCTCGTCGACGAACAGCGCCGCGAGGATGCCGCCGCCGAGCTTGGCGCGGTCCCACCAGCCGAGTTTCTGCCGCGCGCGCTTGAAGGTCAGGCCGACCTCGCGGTCGATCAGGTGCAGGGCCAGGCCGCGTTCGCGCGCGTCGTGCGCGGCGGCCTTCAGTTCCGCGCCGGGTTCGACGCCGAGCTGCTCGGCGAGGCGGCGCTGGTAGGCGGCAAGGGCGAGGTTGGCGGCGAACATCGCGGTCTTGCCGTCGCGGATCACCTGGACCAGGTCGAGCTTCGCCATCGAATCCGGGTCGGTCAGCGCCTGCAGGCGGCCGGCGTCGAGTTCCACCGCGACGGTGTCGAAGGCGCCGCTGGCGACCGCTCCGCGCACCGCGTCGACGCTGGCCTTCGACACGTGCGCGGTGCCGAGCAGGGTGTAGCGCACGCCATCGCGCTCGACGATGCGGTGCGGCTGGCCGGCGAGGCCGGGCTGAAGGTGCGTGTCCGGGGTTTCGGTGGCGTGCAAGCGGATTTTCCTGCGGAGGAACGGCGACGGCGCCTTGCGGCGCCGTCGGATCGGTACAGCGGAAGACAGGACGACAGGGTAGTGGGTCGGCGCAGGCAAGGAAAGCCGCAGCCTCCGCGGGTTCAGCCGGGGCCGTGGCGCGGGCCCAGGCCGCTGGTTTCGTAGGCGAGGTCGAGCTCGTGGCGCGCGCTACCCGGCGACGAGGCCTCCGGTCCGGGCCAGGCCTGCCGTGCCGGCGCGAAGAACCCGGCCACTTGCGCGACCACGTCCGGATCCTGCAGCAGGCGGCGATGGCCCAGGCCGTGCGTGGTCAGCAACCGTGCCCGCGGCCAGCTGTCCACCAGCGCCCGACCGTGCGCGAACGGCACTTCCCGGTCTTCGGCATCGTGGACCACCAGCAGCGCGCGGTGCTTGAGTCGTTCCGGCAGGTTCGGGATGTCGAAATGCGACCACGGGCGCCCGAAGCGGCGTTCGACGCCGGCGCTGAAGCGGGCGGTGACGTCCTCGCTGGCGCCGATCGCGGTGGCGAAATCGTCGATCGTTTCGGAGGGCACGGCGAAGGGCGATACGAAGGCCAGTTGCGTCGGCGCTTCCCAGCCTTCGCGCATCGCCAGCGCGGCGGCGGCACAGCCACCGGAGTGCGCGACGAGACCGGCCAGCGGCCCGGCCGCCGCCGCGACCGTGCGCAGGGCTTCGGCGATTTCGAAGAAGGTCACCCGGCGCCCGCCCAGACGGCTGCGATCGGAGGCGCCGTGCGCCGGCGCGTCGAAGGCGACGACGCGGAATCCGGCTTCGCGCAGTGGCGCGACGAAGGCGTGCATCTGCCCGGCATGGCCGCCCCAGCCATGCAGCAGCAACACCGCCGGGCCTGCCTCGCCCCACGACCAGGCGACCACGCGGCGGCCGTGGACGTCGAGCGCGAAACGTTCGCCCCGGTCCAGGCAGGTCTGTGCAGCGGGGCGGGGACGCGTGCGCGGCGCGGAAAACCAGGCACGGTCCATCGCCCTGGCCGCAAGCGGCGTGCTGATTCTCCCCAGCGAGCGCATGCCCGCGCGCAGCAGGGACAGGCGCCAGTCCGGTTTCAGCCAGGCGCCGGTTTGCGGCCGGGCTTGAATACGAACGGTCGTGCTATTTTCTGAGCATGAAACATCCATCGCGAACTCCTCGGTGGTTACCGGGTGGGGGGAGGGGCGGGAGCGTGGGCCTGGATCAGCCGTGCGTAGGCGCGCAGGCCGCGTTCCTGGGCGCTGGCGATGCCGCCCATGCCGGCATCGTGGTGGACGGCCAGGGCGATGCCGTAGATTTCGAACGCCAGCTGCGCGGGGTCGGCATCGGCGGCGAGTTCGCCGGTTTCGATGGCTTGCGCCGCCGCGCGCGCCAGTTCCTCGCGCCAGGTCCGCAGGTGCTGCAGCAGGCGGTCGCGCACGGGGCCGGGGCGGTCGTCGAATTCGCTGGCGGCGGCGGCGAACAGGCAGCCGCCTTCCCCCTGCTCGTCGTGGCGCACCCAGTCGAACCAATGCGCGACGATCGAGCGCAGGCGCTCCAGCCCGCGCGGTTGCTTCAGCGCCGGCGCCAGCACGCGCTGCACGAACTGTTCGGCGGTGTGGTCCAGCACTGCGATCTGCAGTTCCTCGCGCGAACCGAAGTGGGCGAACACGCCGCTCTTCGACATGCCGACCTGTTCGGCCAGGCTGCCGATGGTCAGGCCTTCCAGCCCGTGCAGGCGGGCCAGCGCGCAGGCGTGCGCGAGGATCGCCTCACGCGTCGCGGCTCCCTTGCTGGCAATACCGGTCCGGGCCATGTCCGAATAAAAGCACGACCGTTCGTATTCTGCAAGCGTCTGGGTGAGTCAGCCGACGGACGGTTCGGCAGTGTCGCCCTTGCCCAGCGCGCGCTGCATGAACACCGTGTCCAGCCAGCGGTCGTGCTTCCACGCGATGCCCGGGAAGGTGCCGACGTGGCGGAAGCCGAAGCGCTCGTGCAGCCGGATCGACGCGGTGTTGCCCGCCTCGCCGATCACCGCGACCATCTGCCGGAAGCCGCGGGCTTCGCATTCCGCGATCAGCTTCCGCAGCAACGCCGCGCCGATGCCCTTGCCCTGCCGGCCGGCGGCGACGTAAACCGAGTTCTCCACCACCCAGCGGTAGGCCGCGCGCGAACGGAAGCTGCTGGCGTAGGCGTAGCCGACGACCTGGCCGCCGAGTTCGGCGACGATGTATGGATAGCCGCCGGCGAGCACGTTGCGCATCCGCCCCCGCATTTCCGCTTCGTCCGGGGCGTCGTATTCGTAGGTGTTGACGAAGTCGCGCACCTCGGCCGCATAGATCGCGGCGATCGCCGGAACGTCGGCTTCGCTGGCGTTGCGGACGATGGGGCTCACGGCGGGGGCAGTCGAGGTAGCGCTTCAGCAGGCCATCGTAGGCGTCGATGCGGCGGTCGCGCAGGAACGGCCAGATCCGGCGCACGTGTTCGCTGCGGCCGAGGTCGACCTCGGCGCTCAGGATCGTCGCGTCGCCGCCGGCTTCGGCCAGCAGTTCGCCCTGCGGGCCGAGCACGTGGCTGTTGCCCCAGAAGTCGATGCCGGCCGCATCGAGCGGCGACTCTTCGTGGCCGACGCGGTTGCACGACAGCACCGGCAGGCCGTTGGCGACGGCGTGGCCGCGGTGGCTGAGCACCCACGCGTCGCGCTGGCGGTTCTTCTCGGCGGGCTCGTCGGACGGGTCCCAGCCGATCGCGGTCGGGTAGAGCAGCAGTTCGGCGCCGGCCAGCGCCATCAGCCGCGCCGCTTCCGGGTACCACTGGTCCCAGCACACCAGCACGCCGAGGCGGCCGACCGACGTGTCGATCGGCTGGAAGCCGAGGTCGCCGGGGGTGAAGTAGAACTTTTCGTAGAAGCCCGGATCGTCCGGGATGTGCATCTTGCGGTACTTGCCGGCGATGCCGCCGTCCTTTTCGAACACGACCGCGGTGTTGTGGTACAGCCCGGCGGCGCGGCGCTCGAACAGCGAGCTGACCAGCACCACGCCGTGCTGCCTGGCCAGCTTGCCGAGGCGCTCGGTCGACGGGCCGGGAATCGGTTCGGCCAGGTCGAATTCGTCGACCGATTCGTGCTGGCAGAAATAGGCGCCGTTGTGCAGTTCCTGCAGCAGCACCAGCTTCGCCCCGCGCTTCGCGGCCTCGGCCACGCGGGTTTCGATCACGGCCAGGTTGGCATCCGCGTCGCCGTGGTTGCTTTCCTGGATCAGGGCGACGGGCAGGGTCTTGGTGTTCATGCGCGCATTCTATCCATGGGCCGGGTTCCGGCCCGCCTATATGAGGCCTTCGGGAAGCTGCATGGTGATGCAGTGGAGCGAGCCGTTCTGCCAGATCAGCGGCCGGCACGGCACCTGCACGACTTCGCGGCCCGGGTAGGCGGCGGCGATCACTTCCGCCGCCTTCGCGTCGGCCGCGTCGCCGTAGGCGGGCACCAGCACCGCGCCGTCGATGATCAGGTAATTGGCGTAGGAAGCGGCAAGGCGCCGGCCTTCGTCGATGATCGGCTTCGCCCACGGCAGCGGGAACAGCCGGTAAGGCCGGCCATCGCGGGTGCGCAGCGCGGCGATCTCGTCGGCCATCGCCTTCAGTTCGGCGTAGTGGGAATCGGATGCGTCGTCGCAGGCCTGGAACACGATGGCGTCGCCCGGGGCGAAGCGGGCGAGGGTGTCGATGTGGGCATCGGTGTCGTCGCCCTCCAGGTAGCCGTGGTCCAGCCACAGCACGCGGTCCTGGTTCAGCCAGCCGGCCAGCTTGGCGGTCAGTTCCTCGCGCGTGGCGTCCGGGTGGCGTTCGTGCAGGCAGCGCCAGGTGGTCAGCAGGGTACCGTCGCCGTCGGTCTCTATGGCGCCACCTTCCAAAGCAAAATCAATGCTTTGCACGAAATAGTTATGGAAGATGTCCATTCCGGCCAGCTCGCCGACCAGCAGGTCGTCGCGGCTGGCCTCGAACTTGCCGCCCCAGCCGGTGAAGCGGAAGTCGAGCAGCTTGAAGCGGGAGTCGTGGCGCAGGGTGATCGGGCCGGAGTCGCGCAGCCAGGTGTCGTCGTATTCGACGTTGGATACGAAGCGCACGCTGTCCATGTGCACGCGCGCCGAGCGCAGGCGCGCTTCGGCGTAGGTCTGCAGGTCGTCGTCGGCCACGCAGATCACCACCGGCTGGAAACGGGTGATCGCGGCGACCAGGGCGACGTAGGTTTCCTCGACCTCGCCCAGCCGCGGCGCCCAGTCGGTGTGTTCGTTCGGCCACGCGATCAGGACGGCGGACTGGTTTTCCCACTCCGCGGGGAAACGGAAGGCGGTGGTCATGGGCTGCGGCGACTGCGTGGAGAAGGGGGCGCAGAGTTTAAGGCAAGCCGGGTCGTCAACGCCCGCGATAGGGTTCGCAGCCGATGCCGTCGTTGTCGCGATCGAGATGCGGCCCGTAGCCCGGGTCGCCGCGGCGTACGGGCGCGGCGCCGGCTGCCCGCGCTTCGGCGCAGTTGGCGAAGGCGCGGGAGTTCGGCCTGGGCCGTGGCGGCGGGTCTGGAGAGGGAGCCAGGCGATTGCCGGAAGCGGGTGATGGACGTATCGGCGATGCGCCGCTTCGATGGCAATGGTATTCGCCGGTCTTCCGGTTCCAGTGGCAGCCATCCTTGTTCAGGCCGCCCCCGTGCGGCAGCGCGCTGCCCGCCATCCCGAACCCGAGCGTTATCGCAAGGAGCTTGCTTGCAAGTCGCATGTTCGCGGTTCCCCCAACCGCGCAAAGCCATTACCTGATCGGCGGCTTCGGTCCGATCTCGTCCGGGCTGGCCTTGTTGGCGACCACGTCGATCACGCGGTTCTTCTCGAAATAGACGGTGAAGTCCGCGTACACCCAGCGGTTGATCACCGGCCACTGCTTCTTCTGGCCGCCTTCCGGGTTCAGTTTCTGCAGCGGCTCGCCGAAGCGGGCCACCACCTGCTGGGCGGTCTGGCCACGCACCGGTGCGGCGGCGGCGAGCTTGTTCGCGCGGTCGATCAGCAGCGTGTCGGCGGAAATGGCGTTGGTGGCGACGCAGCCGATCAGGGCGGCAAAGGGCAGGGCAAAGATGCGACGGTTCATGGCAAGGCTCCCCGGTAGACCGGGCTTTTATAGCAAAACCCGCGGAGGAAAAAAGCGAACCAGTCCTGCGTAGGCGCGTGCCCGGGCGCGACCGCCATGCGCGGCGCGGCGCGGGCGGTTCCCCGGCCGCGCATGCCCGCGCGGCCGTGTTCCCACGAAAACCCGGCAACAAAAAACCGCCCGGAGGGCGGTTTTTCGAGGAGGCAAGCGGAAGCCGCGATCAGCGCTGGCGCGCCTTGAAACGCGGGTTCGACTTGCAGATCACGAAGACCTTGCCGCGGCGGCGCACGACCTTGCAGTCGCGGTGGCGGGCCTTCGCCGACTTCAGGGAGGACAGGACCTTCATGATGGAACCTCGGCAGAAACGGTTGGGTGGATGGGATGACGAAAATGCGAAGCCCGCTATTCTAGCCGGTCTTTCTTCGTCGAATCAAGCATTTGCAGGGCCGGGCCGAGCGGATGCGGCCCGGACGCTGCCGTCTGGGCAATAATCTGCCGGTTTCCCCAACCCGAAGCGGCCTTCAGATGACCGAAACCGTCCCCGTCCTGACCATCGACGGCCCCTCCGGTGCCGGCAAGGGTACCGTCAGCCGCCTCGCCGCGACCCGGCTCGGCTGGCACTACCTCGACTCGGGCGCGCTGTACCGGGCGGTCGGGGTGGCGGCCAGCTGGGCCGACATCGACCTGTCCGACGCTTCGGCCCTGGTCCGCTGCACCTTCGACACCGTCATCGATTTCGCCGAAACCGCGTCCGGGGACCTCCGGGTCCTCGTCAACGGGGTCGATGCCACCGATGAATTGCGGCTGGAAACCACCGGCGCCGTGGCCTCGGCCATCGCCGCCATTCCCGAGGTCCGGGCGGCGCTGAAGGAGCGCCAGCGGGCCTTCCGCCGCCCGCCGGGCCTGGTCGCGGACGGCCGCGACATGGGCACGGTGATCTTCCCGGATGCGCCGTACAAGGTGTTTTTGACCGCCAGCGCCGAAGAAAGGGCGGAAAGACGGTATAAGCAGTTGAAAGAAAAAGGAGTTTCAGTCACAATCGACGGTCTGCTGCGGGAGATCCTCGCCCGCGACGCCCGCGACGCCCAGCGTCCGGTGGCGCCCCTGAAGCCGGCCGAAGACGCCGTCCTCGTCGACACCACCGGCCTCGGCATCGAGGAAGTCGTCGCGCGCGTGCTCGCGGTCGTGAAGCCGCAAGGCTGACCGGCCGGCCTCGCGACGGCAGGCCAGGCCCGGCGGGAACGACTCCCTCCGGTTTTCCAACTCCGACATCCAGGCCGACAGGCAATCCCGCCGAAGGCCGCAAACGGGTGGATCGTGGCGCCCCGCCAGAAAGCGGGACCGCGGTCTGTTTCATCAACCGAGTAAACAACCAATGACTGAATCTTTTGCCGAACTGTTTGAACAGAGCCAGACCCAACTGGCCAAGCTGAAGCCGGGCGCCATCGTCACCGGCACCGTCGTCGACGTGCGCAACGACGTTGTCGTGATCAACGCCGGCCTGAAGTCCGAAGGCATCGTGCCGATCGAACAGTTCCGGAACGAAGCCGGCGAGATCGACGTGGGCATCGGCGACACCGTCAAGGTGGCGCTGGACTCCATCGAGAACGGCTTCGGCGAAACCGTCCTCTCGCGCGAGAAGGCCAAGCGCGCGATGGTGTGGGACGAGCTGGAGGAAGCCCTCGAGAAGAACGAGACCATCACCGGCCGCATCAGTGGCAAGGTCAAGGGCGGCTTCACCGTCGACATCAAGGACGTCCGCGCGTTCCTGCCCGGCTCGCTGGTCGACGTGCGCCCGGTGCGCGATCCCGGCTACCTGGAAGGCAAGGAACTCGAGTTCAAGCTCATCAAGCTGGACCGCAAGCGCAACAACGTCGTGGTCTCGCGCCGCGCCGTCGTCGAGAGCGAGCACAGCGAGGAGCGCGAGCAGCTGATCGAGAAGCTGCAGGAAGGCGCCGTGCTGAAGGGCGTGGTCAAGAACCTGACCGACTACGGCGCGTTCGTCGACCTCGGCGGCATCGACGGCCTGCTGCACATCACCGACATGGCGTGGAAGCGCGTGCGCCATCCGTCCGAAGTGGTCGAAGTCGGCCAGGAACTGGACGTGCGCGTGCTGAAGTACGACCGCGAGCGCAACCGCGTCTCGCTGGGCCTGAAGCAGCTGGGCGAGGATCCGTGGGACAACATCTCGCGCCGCTACCCGGCCAACAGCCGCGTGTTCGGCAAGGTCTCCAACGTCACCGACTACGGCGCGTTCGTCGAGATCGAGCCGGGCGTCGAAGGCCTGGTCCACGTGTCCGAGATGGACTGGACCAACAAGAACGTCAACCCGTCGAAGGTCGTGCAGGTCGGCGACGAGGTCGAAGTGATGGTGCTGGACGTCGACGAAGAGCGCCGCCGCATCTCGCTGGGCATGAAGCAGGTCATGGCCAATCCGTGGGAAACCTTCGCCGCCACCCACAAGAAGGGCGACAAGGTCTCCGGCCAGATCAAGTCGATCACCGACTTCGGCATCTTCATCGGCCTGGAAGGCGGCATCGACGGCCTGATCCACCTGTCCGACATCAGCTGGAACTCCACCGGCGAGGACCTGGCCCGCAACTTCAAGAAGGGCGACACCCTCGATGCGGTGGTGCTGGCGGTCGATCCGGAGCGCGAGCGCATCAGCCTGGGCGTGAAGCAGATGGAGCAGGATCCGTTCGGCCAGTACATGGCCGCGCATCCGAAGGGCTCGAAGGTCGAAGGCACGGTCAAGGAAGTCGACGCCAAGGGCGCCGTTATCGAACTGGCCGAAGGCATCGAGGGCTACGTTTCCGCGCGCGACATCAGCCACGAGCGCATCGACGACGCCAGCCAGCACCTGAAGGTCGGCGACAAGATCGAAGCCAAGTTCGTGGGCATGGACCGCAAGGGCCGCAGCCTGCAACTGTCGATCAAGGCCAAGGACGAAGCCGAGACCGCCGAGGCGCTGGCCGAGTACAACAAGTCCAACGCCGAAGCGGCTGCCGGCACCACCAGCCTGGGCGCGCTGTTGCGCGCGCAGCTGGAGGGCGGCAAGTCCGAGTAATCGGCTAAGCGAACGCCGCGCCGGCCCGATCCGTCGGGCCGGCGATGGTTGGCTATCGTCCCGACGACGCGACCGATGACCAAATCCGAACTCATCGAAATCCTGACCCGCCGCCAGCCGCACCTCAAGCCGGACGATGTCGATCTGGCGGTGAAGTCGCTGCTGGAGATGATGGGCGGCGCACTGGCGCAGGGCGAACGCATCGAGATCCGGGGGTTCGGCAGCTTCTCGCTGCACTACCGTCCGCCGCGCCTGGGGCGCAATCCCAAGACCGGCGATTCGGTGGCGCTGCCGGCCAAGCACGTGCCGCATTTCAAGCCGGGCAAGGAATTGCGCGAGCGCGTCAGCGACGTGGTTCCGATCGAAGACGCCGGCGGCGAGTGATCCGCTTCCGCAGCAGGTTCCGACCCCTCCCTCGCGGAGGGGTTTTTGTTTGCGCGTGATGCTGCATGCGCGCGGTCTCGGCTAAGCTAGGCGCTTCCCGGGCGCAGGGACTTCCCGCGGTGCGTGCATGCCGGCGCATCGACGCGACGGGTTCCGACGCCGGCAACCGACAGGTCGCATCCTCCATGGAATTCCTCAACGAGTGGTTCTGGTTCTTCCTGTTCCTGCCGCTGGCGGCGCTCAGCGGCTGGGTGATCGGCCGCAGGGGCGGACAGCGCCACGGCGACACCCAGGTCAGCAAGCTGTCCAGCACCTACTTCCGCGGCCTGAACTACCTGCTCAACGAGCAGCCGGACAAGGCGATCGAACTGTTCCTGCACATCGCCGAGCTGGACAAGGAAACCTTCGAGACCCAGGTCGCGCTGGGCCACCTGTTCCGCCGCCGCGGCGAGGTCGACCGCGCGATCCGCCTGCACCAGGGCCTGGTCCAGCGCAACGACCTCAGCGACCAGCAGAAGGTGCAGGCGCTGCTGGCGCTCGGCGAGGATTACATGCGCTCCGGCCTGCTGGACCGTGCGGAAACCGTGTTCACCGATCTGGCGCGCATCGACCAGCGCGCGCCGCAGGCGTTGAAGCACCTGATCGACATCTACCAGGCGGAGCGCGACTGGGAAAAGGCGATCGACAACGCGACCCGCTACGAGGAAGTCACCGGCGAGCCGATGGGCAAGCTGGTGGCGCAGTTCCATTGCGAACTGGCCGAGCGCTGCCGCACGGCGAACGATTTCGCCGCCGCGCGCGGCCAGATCGCTAGGGCCTACCAGGCCGATCCGGGCAGCGTGCGCGCCGGTATCCTCGAAGGCCGCATCGAATCCGATGCGGGCAATGCCGAGGATTCGATCCGCGCCTTCGAGCGCGCCGCGCGCAACGATCCGGAATACCTGCCGGAGATCCTGCCGGGACTGATGGAGGGTTACCGCAAGGTCGGCGACCTGTCCGGCGCGCGCAATTTCCTCTCGGCGATGACCGAGCACTATCGCGGCATCGCGCCGGTGCTGGCGCTGACCCGGCTGGTCGAACAGCAGGATGGTCTGGCCGCGGCGCGCGCCTACCTGGCCCGGCAGTTGAAGGACCGGCCGTCGGTGCGCGGCGAGGCGGCGCTGATCGACCTGACCCTGGCCGAAGGCGCCGACCCGGCGGCCACGCTCGGCGACCTCAAGCACATCACCGACCAGCTGCTGGTGCGCAATCCCAGCTATCGCTGCACCCGCTGCGGCTTCGGCGCGCGCACCCACCATTGGCAGTGCCCCAGTTGCAAGGAGTGGGGCACGGTCAAGCCACTGCACAACTACGCGGTGGTCTGATGCCGGATTGGCCAGCCTGGATACTGCTGCACGCGGCGGCGGCGGCGGCGGTTACCGTCTGGGCCCTGCGCTATGCGTTGCGCAGGCGGTTGCTCGACCAGCCCGGCGAACGCCCCAGCCCCGACCAGGCCCCTCCGCGTGGGGGAGGCGTCGCCCTCGTCGTCGTGCTGCTGCTGGGCTGTGCCTGGCTGATCGCCGCCTTCCCGCCGGCGCGCGGCCAGCTGTCGGCTTTCGCCGCGGGCCTGTTGCTGGTGGCGGGCATCGGCTGGCTGGACGACCATCGCCCGCTGGCGCCGTGGCCGCGGCTGGTGGTGCAGGCCGTCGCCGGGCTGTTGCTGGCCTGGGCCGCATGGTCGGCGGGCGGACAGATCTGGCTGGCCGTGGCGGCCTTCGTGCTGGCCATGGGACTGGTCAACGTCTGGAACTTCATGGACGGGATCAATGGCTTGGCGACCAGCCAGGCGATGATCGCCGCCGCCGGCCTGGCGCTGGTACTGCCGCAGCCCTGGAACTGGCTGGCGGCCGGCCTCGCGGCGGCGGCGGCGGGCTTCCTCCCGTTCAATTTCCCGCGGGCGCGCATTTTCCTGGGCGATGTCGGCAGCGGCGGCCTGGGTTATGCGCTGGCGGCGCTGCTGACGGCCGGGTTGGTCGTCGCGCCGGACGCGTACGGCTGGCTGGCCTTGCCGGTTTGCGCCTTCGTCGTAGACGCGGGCTTCACATTGGCGTGGCGCATGCTCAAGGGCGAGCGCTGGTGGACGCCTCACGTGGAGCATGTCTACCAGCGCTGGGCCAGGCGCCATGGCCATGTCACAATCTGCACGGCCTATGCGGTGTTCAGCGTGGGCGCAGTAGGGTTGATGCTTCATGGCCTGCGCCCGGGAGGGGCGGCGGGGGCATGGATTCCCGGGTTCTGGTATCTGGGCGCGGCATTGGTCTGGATATGGGGCCACGGGAAGGAACATGGATGACGGCGGAAGGAACTGTTCAGTGATGACATCGTGGCGCACCTACATGGCTGCGTGGTTGCCCAGGTTCGCGATCGTGGCCCACGACCTGTGCATGGTCTGGATCTGCTGGCAGGCGTTGCACCAATGGCGCTACGCGGCGATCCTGCCGCCGCCGGGCTATCCGCTGTGGTCGACCGAGACGGCGATCGTGCTGGTCGCGCAGGGCCTGGTGTTCTGGCGGGTCGGCCTGTACCGCGGCGTGTGGCGCTTCGCCAGCGTCCCCGACCTGTGGAACATCTTCAAGGCCTGCCTGCTCGGCCTGCTCGCGATCGTGCTCGGGCTGGCGCTGTACAACCACCTCGAGATGCAGTCGCGGCTGGTGCTGGTGCTGTATCCGTTCGCGCTGGCCGGCCTGCTGGGGCTGCCGCGCCTGTTCTACCGGGCCTGGAAGGACAGCCAGTACGCCAGCTTCAACAACAACACCGCGATGCCGGTGCTGATCCTGGGCGCCGGTCGCGCCGGTGAAACCCTGTTGCGCGACCTGCGCCGCAGCGGCGCCTACCGGCCGGTCGGGTTGCTCGACGATGCCGTCGGCATGATCGGCACCAAGCTGCATGGCGTGCCCGTGCTCGGCAAGCTGGAAGAAGCCGCGGTCATCGCCAAGGAGACCGCCGCGCGCCTGCTGGTCATCGCGATGCCTTCGCTGGACGCGCCCGCGATGCAGCGCGTCGTGGCGATCTGCGAAAGCACCGGCTTGCCGTTCCGCACCGTGCCGCGCCTGGTCGACGTGCTGGAAGGGCGTTCGCTGCCCGGCGAACTGAAGGAAGTCGCCATCGAGGACCTGCTGGGCCGCAAGCCGGTGACGCCGGACTGGAAGCTGATCCGCGGCTGGCTGGGCGGACGCACCGTGCTGGTGACCGGCGCCGGCGGTTCGATCGGCTCCGAGCTGTGCCGGCAGTGCGCGCGCCACGGCGCGCAGCGCATCGCCCTGATGGAAGTCGACGAACTGGCGCTGATCACGATCCACGCCGAACTGCACCGCGCCTTCCCCGACCTCGAGGTATTGCCGCTGCTCGGCAACTGCGGCGACCCGGCCGCGGTCGCGCACGTGCTGCGCGTCGCCGAGCCCGATGCGGTGTTCCATGCCGCCGCCTACAAGCAGGTGCCGTTGCTGGAGCAGCAGCTGCGCGAGGCCGTGCGCAACAACGTGCTGGCCACCGAAGTGCTGGCCCGCGCCTGCCGCGCTGCCGGCGTCCCCAGCTTCGTGTTCATCTCCACCGACAAGGCGGTGGACCCGGTCAACGTGCTCGGCGCGACCAAGCGACTGGCGGAGATGATCTGCCAGAACCTCGACGACCGGCAGTCCACGCGGTTCGTCACCGTGCGTTTCGGCAACGTGCTCGACTCGGCGGGCAGCGTGGTGCCGCTGTTCCGCGAGCAGATCCGCCAGGGCGGGCCGGTCACCGTCACCGATCCCGAAGTGACGCGCTATTTCATGACCATCCCCGAAGCCAGCCAGCTGATCGTGCAGGCCGCGGCCAGCGCGGCGCATTCGTCGATCTACACGCTGGACATGGGCGAGCCGGTGCCGATCCGGCTGCTCGCCGAGCAGATGATCCGGCTGGCCGGCAAGCAGCCGGGCAAGGACATCGCCATCAGCTATACCGGCCTGCGCCCGGGCGAGAAGCTGCACGAAACGCTGTTCCACGCCGACGAACTGTATCGCCCGACCTCGCATTCGAAGATCCTCGAGGCGCGCGCCCGCGAAGTGCATCCGGAAATCCTGGCCAAGGCGTTGCTGTTGCTGAAGGCCGCGGTCGACAACTACGACAACGAAGAGATTTCCCGCGTGCTGCGCGCCGCCATTCCCGAGTTCAACCCGCTGGTCGCCGCCGACGCCGGCGCTACAATCGTGCAGTTCCCCGCACGCGAGGCCAGAAGCACTCGATGACCCGTCGCATCCGCAAGGCCGTGTTCCCCGTCGCGGGACTGGGCACCCGTTTCCTTCCCGCCACCAAGACCGTCCCCAAGGAAATGCTGCCGATCATCGACCGGCCGCTGATCCAGTACGCGGTCGACGAAGCGATCGAGGCCGGCTGCGATACGCTGGTCTTCGTGACCAACCGCTACAAGCACGCGGTGGCCGACTACTTCGACAAGGCCTACGAGCTGGAGCAGAAGCTGGAGAAGTCCGGCAAGCGGGAGCAGCTCGACCTGATCCGCAACGTGCTGCCGCCCGGCGTGCGCGCCGTGTTCGTCACCCAGGCCGAGGCGCTCGGCCTCGGTCACGCGGTGCTGTGCGCCAAGCCGATCGTCGGCGACGAGCCGTTCGCGGTGCTGCTGCCGGACGACCTGATCTGGAACCGCGGGCCGGGCGCGCTGAAGCAGATGGCCGACCTGGCCGAGGCACGCGGCTCCAGCGTCATCGCCGTGCAGGACGTGCCGCGCGAGCAGACCGGCAGCTACGGCATCGTCGCCACGGAGTCGTTCGCCGACCGCTCCGGGCGCATCCGCGGGATCGTCGAGAAACCCAGCCCCGAGACCGCGCCCAGCACGCTGGCGGTGGTCGGCCGCTACGTGCTCGATCCGCGCATCTTCGACCTGCTCGAAAGCACCCGGCCCGGCGCCGGCGGCGAGATCCAGCTGACCGACGCCATCGCGCAATTGCTGGACGAACAGGCCGTGGATGCCTATCGCTTCCAGGGCACGCGTTTCGACTGCGGTACCCACATCGGGCTGATCGAAGCGACGATCCGTTACGCGCTGGACCACGAAAAGCTCAGCGACGCGGCCAGCCAGTTGATGCAGAACGCACTGAGCGAACTGGGCGTCATCGAATCCCAGTAGTCGAATCCCGGCGAAACGGCGGCAACGTGTCCGGGCGATGTTTCGGTGTCCGTTCAGCTCCCGCTTCCCAAACTCCCGCCATGCCGAAGATCCGGATCCGATCCATGTCGTCGAACCTCGCCAAGTTCCTGTCCCGGCCGCTGCTGTTGTCCGCCTTGCTGGTGGCCGGCGCGGCGCAGGCGGGCGGGCGCGCCGAGCTGCAGGCCTTCACCAACGGGCTGAAGGGGCTGGACGGACAGTTCGTGCAGCAGGTCTACGACGGCAGCGGCAAGCTGAAGGAGTCTTCCAGCGGCCGCGTCGCGTTGTCGGCGCCGCGCCTGTTCCGCTGGGAATACGTGAAACCCTATGAGCAGCTGATCGTCGCCGATGGCCGGAAGGTGTGGATCTACGAACCGGACCTACAGCAGGCCAGCGTGCGCGACCAGGGCGCCGAGGAGCAGAACAGCCCGCTGGCGGCGCTGCTGGAACCGGCGCGCCTGGACAAGCAGTTCAACGTGACCGAGACCGGCGCCCGCGGCGGCCTGCAGTGGCTGCAGCTGACCCCGAAGCAGGAGGGCGACGCCGGCTTCGAGAACGCCAGCCTCGGTTTCGGCAGGAACGGCCTGCAGAAGATGGAAATCGTCGATGGCGTCGGCCAGCGCACGGTGATCGAATTCAGCGGCTGGAAGCGCAATCCAGTCTTCGCCGGCGGCACTTTCCGCTATTCGCCGGGCGAGGGTGTCGACGTGGTCGGCGACATCTGAGGCGTCTCATGGGCCGCGACGCCCGGCGTTAGAATGCCGGGGTGGCCAAGGCGAAAATTCCCCTGAACGACGATACCGACCTGTTGGCGGTGGATCGCAGTGCGATGCGTCCGCTGGCCGAACGCATGCGTCCGCGCACGCTGGACGAGATGGTCGGGCAGCAGCGGTTGCTGGCGCCGGGTTCGGCGCTGCGTCGCGCCGTCGAATCGGGCTACGTGCATTCGATGGTCCTGTGGGGGCCGCCGGGCTGCGGCAAGACCACGCTGGCGCTGCTGCTGGCCAAGTATGCCGACGCGGAGTTCCGCGCCATTTCCGCCGTGCTCGCCGGCCTGCCGGAAGTGCGGCAGGTGCTGGCCGAGGCCGCGCACCGCTTCGCCGAAGGCCGGCGCACCGTGCTGTTCGTCGACGAGGTGCACCGCTTCAACAAGGCGCAGCAGGACGCATTCCTGCCGCACATCGAGCGCGGCACGATCATCTTCGTCGGCGCGACCACCGAGAACCCGTCGTTCGAGCTGAACTCCGCGCTGCTGTCGCGCTGCCGCGTGCACGTGATGGAAGCGGTGTCGGCCGACGACATCCTGGTTTCGCTCGGGCACGCGCTCGATGACGACATCCGCGGCCTGGGCGGGCAGGGGCTCAAGGTGTCCGGCGAGGCGCTGAAGGAAATCGCCGGCGCCGCCGACGGCGACGTGCGGCGCGCGCTGACGCTGCTGGAGATCGCCGCCGAACTGGCGCTGGACGAAAGCGGCGAAATCACCGAAAAGACCCTGGCCCAGGTGCTGGCCGACCGCACGCGCCGCTTCGACAAGGGCGGCGAGCAGTTCTACGACCAGATCTCGGCCCTGCACAAGTCGGTGCGCAGTTCCAATCCCGATGCCGCGCTGTACTGGCTGGCGCGCATGCTCGACGGCGGTTGCGACCCGGTCTACCTGGCGCGGCGCATGACCCGGATGGCGGTGGAAGACGTCGGCCTGGCCGATCCGCGGGCGCTGCGGATGGCGATCGACGCGTGGGAAACCTACGACCGCCTCGGCAGCCCGGAAGGCGAACTGGCGCTGGCGCAGCTGGTCATCTACCTCGCAAGCACGGCGAAATCCAATGCCGGCTACGTCGCCTTCGGCGCGGCCAAGCGCGACGTCCGCGAATACGGCACGCAGGAGGTGCCGATGCACCTGCGCAACGCGCCGACCAAACTGATGAAGGAACTCGGCTACGGCGCCGGTTACCAGTACGACCACGACGCCGCCGGCGGCATCGCCCTGGACCAGACCGCGTTCCCCGACGCGATGGGCGAACGCGTCTACTACCAGCCGGTGGAGCGCGGCATGGAGATCAGGCTGAAGGAAAAACTCGACGCGTTGCGTAGCGCGCGCGCGGAAGCGGTCCGCAAGTCGCGGCGTTCCTGATCGCCGATGCCCTTCGGCCCTCGCCCGCGACCGGGGAGAGAGGGCCGGGCGCGGGCGAGGGACAGGATCCGGTCCCGGTCAGCGCACGAAGCGGTAGTGCGCCACCATCCATTCGTTGCCGCCGTCGTAGCCGAACAGTTCGGCGCAGGCCATCCAGAACATGCGCCAGCGCTGGTAGCCGACGTTGACGCCCGACGGTCCCTGCACGGACTTCAGCACCTTCAGGACCTCGTCGCGGTTGCTGTCCTGGTTCTGCAGCCAGGCGTTGGCGGTCTTCTCGTAGTGCGTGCCGGGCAGCAGCCAGCGCTGCTCGATGCTCAGGTCGCCGCGCAGGTGCAGCAAGGTGTCGGCGGCCGGCATCATGCCGCCGGTGAAGAAGTGCCGGCCCATCCACGGGTTGCTTTCCTTTCCTTCGAACAGGTAGAGCAACTCGCGGTGGCAGAACAGCTGCACGAACAGCTTGCCGCCGGGGACCAGCCAGCGGGCGATGCGCGCCATCAGCCGGCGGTAGTCGCCCATGTGTTCGAACATCTCGACCGCGAACACGCGGTCGTAGCCGGCTTCGGCCAGTTCCAGGCGATGCGTGTCGCTGAGGAGGACCTCGACGTTGAAGATCGCGCGCTCGCGGCAGCGCGCCTCGATGTACTCGCGTTGCAGCGGCGAATGGGTGACCGCGGTGATCTTCGCGTTCGGGTAGCGCTCGGCCAGCGACAGCGTCAGCGAACCCCAGCCACTGCCGAGTTCGAGGATGCGCTGGCCGTTGGCGATTTCCGCGCGTTCCGCGCACAGGCGGAGCATGCGGTCCTCGGCCATGTTCAGCGAAGCGACGCCGTCTTCCCAGTAGCAGCAGCTGTACTTCATCTGCCGGCCCAGGCACAGCCTGAAGAAGCCGGCCGGGAGCTCCTGCGGCGGTTGCGCCGGCGCGTTGGGTTCCAGCTCCAGCGTGCTGTCGCGCAAGCCTTCCAGCCAGGTCCGCTGCCTGGCGAAAACGCTCTCCGTATCCGTGTCGCGCTCGGCCTTCAGCCATTGCGCGCACATGCGGCGCATGGACAGGCGGAGCAGGGGGTCGGGGATGCGGCCGGATTCGGCCAGGCGATCGGTGAGGTTGCCGCGCTCGTTGCTCGCGACGGGTAACGGACTGAATTCCAATGGCATCGGTTCCCTCGGGGGCGGAGTTTGTCGTCGCACGGGCGCCGTCCGCCGGGATCCGGCGGACCTTGCGTGCACCATGCGTTCGAAACCGCGGCCAAGCCTGCCGGCATGCGGCTCGGCTTCCCCTGAGAGCCGGACGGAAAATTACCAGCCCCGCATCCGCAGGACTGTGAAGCAGGACGCAACCTTGATATCCGGCACACATTGAATGTGGCCGTTGCCGTTATGCTCGGGGCGAGGGGGGGGGATCCATGAAAGCAAATTTCGCCATCGTCCTGTGCGCGCTGTGCGCGTTGGCCGGCACGGCGCAGGCGCAAGTCTTCAAATGCCAGGACGCCGCAGGGCACGTGGTGTACCAGTCGAACCGCTGCGAGTTGGCGGGCCTGAGCGAACCGGCGCCGGCAACGGCCCCTGCAACGCCGGCGCCGGCGGCAAACGATGCGCCACGCCGCGCGAAGGTCCAGCCGGACCGGCAGGACCCGCCGGACGACGCGCCGGCCACGGCCGGCTTCTATTACAGCAGCGCCGCGCATGGCGCGAAGGCGCCGCGCTACTACAGCGTGGACGCCTGCAGCGCGGCCAAGTCGCGGCGCAGGGAGGCGTTCGGGAAGCTGGGTCCGCAACGTTCCGAGCACGCCACGCGCTTCTACGACGACGCAGTGGAGCGCGCCTGCGGCAGCGCACGGTAGCCGGCGGACCGACGGATTGCGTCACAGGCCGGCCAGGCCGCGCAGCTTGGCCAACTCGGCGGCGACCGCCTTTTCCATCGCATCGAACCGGCTGGCGGCCTGCTTGGCTTCCTTGGCGTTGGCGGCGGCCTGCTTGCCGGCGTCGTCGAGGCGCTTGCGCAACTCGCCGTCGTCGGTGGCGAGCTTGCCGACCGCCGCGCTCTTGATCGCCTTGCCGGCTTCCTTGTCCTGCTCCTCGCGCCGCGCCAGTCCCTCGCGCAGGCGGGTGCCGGCGGCGCGCAGCGCCGAGGACACTTCGCGTTCCAGGCCTTCGAAACCGTTGGCCGGGACCGGGTCGGCCCGATCCGTGGCGAACTCCGGCGAATCCGGCACCAGCAACACGGTGCCGGCGGCGACGCGCGTTTCGTCGAGGTGCGGGTTCAGCGACTTGATCCGCTCCAGCGAAACGCGGTCCGGCTGGCCGGCTTTCTTCAGCAGGGTTTCGCCGACGCCCTTGAGGTCGGTGTCCTGCTTGATCACGAAGATGCGCATGGCGGTTTTCCTCCTCAGCCGATGACGTTCAATGCATCCCACGGCGCGTTGAGCGGCGCGTTGTTCAGGCGGATCGGCGCCCGGCTCGCGTTGCCGAGCACGGTTGCCGAGTGCGCGGTCAGCGCCGCGCCGATGTCGCCTGTGCCGGCGATGCGGTTCGCCGAGAACACCAGCACCGGCGACAGCGCCACCACGCCGGGGAGCCTGCCGGTACCGAGCAGTTCGCAGCGGTTGTCGCTGAACATCACCTCCGCGCTGGTGCGCAGGTCGACCGCGGGCGCGCCGCCGCGCGCGGCCAGGCTGTTGCCCTTGACCATGGCGATCGACCCGCGTGCCGCTGCGGCCGCCGCCGCGGTCGCGGTCGCGGCAGCGGCGGCGAGTTCGGGCGCCGCGACGGCGACGTAGGCGCGGGGGCCGGCCATCACCAGCGTACGCCGTTCGTCCAGGCGCACGGTGGTCATGCCCGCGACATGGGCGACGGCCGTGGTTGCCCGGTTGGTGATGTCGGTGACGGGCGCACGCAGGCTGTCCTGCACCACCAGTGCGTACCATTCGGAATCGTCGGGTTGCGCCTCGTCGTCGCGGCGCACGCTGTTGCCGGCGATTTCCGCCTGTTCGAACGGCGTCCGCACCAGGATGCCGACGGCGCGCCCGGCGATGCGCAGCGGCGGGCCGATCCGGCTGACCTCGTTGTCGGCGATGCGCGGGCGCTCGACGCCCGAGGCGATGATCCCGACCGACAGCGCGCGTGCCTGCTGGCTGGTGCCGATCTCGTGCACCTGGTTGCCGGCGATGGTCGCGCTGGCGGTGCGCAGCACCGAGATGCCGGCGGCGATGCCGGCATCGTTGGCCCGTGCCGCGCCGACGATGCCGCGCACGTGGTTGTTCTCGATGCTGGCCGAGTCGGATTCGGCGTCCTCTTCCATCACGATGCCGTTGCCGCAGGCGCTGACGATGTTGAGCTTGACGATCAGGTCGCGCACCGGCGCGCGGATGGCGATGCCGGCGCCGCTGAAGCCGCCGACCTGGTTGGCCAGCACCTGCATCTGGTCGACGCCGGCGGGATTCAGTCCCGCGACCAGGGCGATGCCGTCGAAGACGCCGCTGCGGCTTTCCGCATTCTGGAACTGCAGCTTGTTGCCGGAAATCCACGCGCCGCCGCGCGCGCAGGCGATGCCGCTGCCCTGCAGGCCCAGGTTGTTGTCGACGATGTGCAGCGATGCGCCCGGTGCGGCAAGCCCGCCGGTGGCCACGCCGCCGTTGCGGCAGATCAGCAACTGGTTGGCGGCGATGCGGTTTTCCCACAGCCACGCGACCGTGCCGTCCAGCGCGATGCCGCGGCGCTGGCACGACAGCACGTTGCGTTCGATCTCCAGCGCGGCGAGCAGGGCGAAGGGCGGATCGTCGCCGCGCTGCCCGGTGTCGGTGCGGATGCCGTCGCTGGCGAGGACCAGGTTGTCGCGGATCGCCACGCCGGCGCACAGGCCGCCGAGCGAGATCGCCGCGTTGCGCAGGTCGCTGTTCTGGAATACGAACAGCAGCAGCTCGCGCAGCGCGAGGCCGAGCACGGTCCGGGCCTCGATCGCCGATTCGCGGCCCAGCGACAGCACCGCCAGTTTCTCGATCGCGATGGCCATCGCCGATTCGATGCGGAACGCGGCGCCCGGCGCGGCGATCACCGTGGCGGTGCCCTGGCCGCGGATGGCGATGGAACGCGCGCCGGCGATGCGCACCGGCTCGGACAGCACGTAGTTGCCCGGCTTCAGGCACACGGTGCCGCCGGTGTCGCGCAGGCGGTCGACCGCGGTCTGGAGGGTGAGCCGGCCGCTGTTGTGGTCTTCCGCGCTGACGCACTGGGTGCAGCCGCAATCGTCGCCGCCGGAAGGCGGCCACGGGTGCCGGCAATCGGTGATGCCGGTGCCGACGTCCCAGATGCCCAGCCGCGCGTAATGGTGGTGGATGCCGCGCGGCGGCGCGGCGTCGAGCAATTCGACCGAGGCGTCGGCGGTGCGCGCCGCGAACACCCACCAGTCGCCGCGACGGAAACCGCGCGTGCCGATGCTGGAAAACGACACGGTGACGCCGCGTTCGAGCAGCAGTTCGGTGCCCGCGGCCGGCACGTCGATCACGCCGGTGGAAGCGGGCGCGTCGAGGTCCTGGACCTGCACGGTGTTGCCGCCGGCGCCGGTGCGCAGCACGCGGCCCTTCTGGTCCCAGCGGCGGACGCGCAGGTTGCGCTGCGCCGGCCACGCGCCATCGGGGAAACTGCCCGGCAGCATCGCCGCGGGCAGGGCCGGGGCGAACACGATGCGCCGGTTGCTCGGGTCGGGGATGTCGATGCGGCGCATCTCGCCGGGTAGGCCGGCGAATTCGCGCGCGTCGTCGAGGATCTCGACCCAGTCGCCGTCGGCGAAGCCGAGCACCTCGTCGCGTCCCAGGCTTTCCAGTTCCAGTTCGGTGGCGGAAACCACGCTGGCGACGCGCGCGCCGACGCTGGCGTTCTCGCGCGACCACTTGAAGGTGGCGCCGGCGCCGGGCAGACCGGGGTCGTGGATCTCCACGCGGTACAGCTGGTTCTCGAGTCCGCGGTAGCCGCCGGTCGGCGGCAGCTCGCACGGGTCCTGCACCGCCGGCACTTCGAAGGTGCCGGTAGTCAGCCGGCCCTCGCTGGGCGCGATCAGGTCGGCCCAGCCGGGCATTTCGCCGTCGGGCGTGGCGCAGGTCGAACCGGCGCCGGCCTCGGCATCGAGCACGCGCACCTGCCACACCGTCTGCAGGCGCGAACTCGCATCGACGCCGACCGCGCTTTCGACCAGCCCGGGGTTCTCCAGCGCGGTGACTTCGCGCTGCCAGACGTCGAGGTAGACGAGGTGGCGGCCGCTGGTCGGCAGCGGCGGCGGTTCCGGCAGGTACGGCTGTGCGCTGTAGCGGACCGCATCGGCGAAGCGCGGTTCGGCCAGCAGCGGGTCGAACTCGGCGTCGCCGGCGCCGTGGTTTTCGGCGAGCAGGCCGTCCACGTACAGGCGGCCGCGGCCGATGTCGAGGTCGCCCGGCGCGATGGTGATGCGGAATGCGTCCGGCGTGGTCTGCGACACCGTGGCGCGACCGAGCACGTCGCTGGCCAGTGCGCGCAGGCGGCGGTCGAGTACCGCCGCCGCTTCGTTGGCGTCGGCGTCCAGCAGCACGCCGCCCTGTTTGAGTTGCACGCCCGCCCAGTCGAGCAGGGGATCGTGGCGGATGCGCGAGAGATCGGTGGCCATGGCGTGACTCCATCAAATCAGGTGACGTGGAAAACGCCCGCGTTCAGTCCGTAACGCAGGTATTCGTCGAGGCGGATGCGCAGGTTGGCTTCGCGCTGCGGCTGCGACAGGGCGTGCATGACGCCGATTTCGCCTTCGTCGCTGGCGCCGTGCAGGATTTCCGCTGCGGTGCTGGCGCGCAGTTGCAGGTAGGCCGGCTGGCCGTAGCGCAGCGAAGCGAAATGCGGGCGCGCATCGCGGTGGTCGGCGTCGGGCAGGCAGCGATGGCGGCGCGGCGCGATCGAATCCGCCGGCAGCCAGCAGAAGCGCACGCAGCCCTGCTGGGTGCGTTGCGCCCACACCGGCGCGGGCCACGGATCGCCGCCGGCGCGCGCGGCGTGGAAGATGCAGTCCGAGGCCAGTTCGATGACCTTCGCCCGCAGCTTGCCGATCACGCTGCTGTCGCGGATGGTCAGCGTGCCGCCGGGCGCGTCGGCGGCGATGCCGGCGTAGGCGGGCGCGGTCGGCGCGCCGGCATCGACGATGCTGTCGACGATCTCGACCTCGGCGCCGTCGGCGACCTGCAGCGCGCCGACGATGCAGTGTTCGAGCGTCAGCTTCGCGAACGGGTGCGCGACGGCCAGGCTCGGCGCACCCGGCGACGCAGCGCCGCCATCCGGATTCAGCGCCAGTCCCGGCAGCAGGGTGCAGTGGCGCAGCACCAGCTCGCGCGGTTCGTCGTCGGCTGCCGCGGCCAGGGTCAACGCGCCACCGGAAACCACCAGCCCGTCGAGCACCAGCCGTCCGCGCGCACCGATGTCGAGCTCGATGTCGGCGCCGGCGGCCAGCAGCGGCCGCGCGCCGTTCGCCGCGGCAACGACCACTTCGCGGCCCGCGTCCTGCGGATCGGCCGGCGCATCGACGCGGAACGCGAAGGGGCCGGCGTAGGTCAGGCTGTCTTCGACCAGCAGGCGCCCGCCGCCGCGGATCGCGTCGAGGTGCGGTTGCAGCGCCGCGGACGCGTTGGCCGTGTCCTGCATCGCTAGCGTTTCGCCCTCCGGCGTGCGCTCGTACTCGCCGCCGCCGATCGCGCGGGCGAAGCCGTAGCGGAAGGTCGCGCGCAGTTGCGGGTCGACGCCGGTGCCGAGCACGACGCGGCCGCGTTCCGGGTCGATGGCGATGCGGCCGGCGGGAATCGCGTCCTGGTGGTTCCAGTCGCCGCCGTCGACGTCGCGCAGGTCGGCGACCACGATTTCCTCCACCGGCACCGGCTCCCAGTCGCCGGGCTGCGCGCCGGGGCGCAGCAGCACCAGGCTTTCGCCGGGGCCGTAGTCGTCGCGGCGTTGCGCTTCCGCGGTCGCATCGGGCGCATTCGCCGCGCGTACCGCGGCCGCCATCCCGCGCACGCGCAACGGCGCGGGCACGTGGACCGGTTCGCTGAGCGTCGCGATCGAGTCCTCGCTGCGCGGCTGGCGGAACAGCGCCAGGTCCGCGCCCAGCGGGTTCAGGCGGAACCGCGTGCCGCCGGCATCGCCGGGATGCGCCACCAGCGGGATGCCGGACAGGCGCAGCGGCAACAGCCGCCACAGGAAGATGCCGATGTTGGGGATGTTGTAGCGCCCGCCGCCGCCCCGCGCGCTGCGTTCCGGGCGGCGTACTTCGACGGTGTGCGCGACCGTGTTGAAGGCGCCGCCCAGCGAACGCATCGCCGCCTGCGAACGCAGATCGGCGGTGGCCAGCGAATGCGGGCGCAGGTGCTTCATGTACTGCGTCGTCGCCAGTTGCTCGAAGAACTCGGCCACGTGCGCCGGCCAGTCGGTCAGGTCGCGCGCCAGCTGTTCCAGCATCAGCGCGGTGCCCTTGCGCCGGCGATAGGCGATGGTGTTGGCGACCTCGGCGCGCGGCGACGACACCGCGGGACTGGCGCCGCGCAGCGGGCGGTAGCCGATCAGGTCGCCGATGTAGGGCGCGACCCAGTCCTCGCAGGTCTCGATGAACTGGTCGTCGTAGAGCTGCTCGATGTCCTCCTCCAGCGCCTCGAGCTCGCGCGCGAACAGCGCCAGCAGCGCGCGCAGCGGCTGGCCGTGTTCGGCATCGCGCTGGCGCTGGACCGCCGGCAGCAGGGCATACAGGCGTTCGGCGTCGAGGCTCATGGCATCGCCTCCAGGTGGTGCAGCGGGCCGGGATGCAGGGTCAGCAGTTCGGCCGGAAGCGGCGTGCCGGCGGACACGCGCATGCGCGAGGCGAGCAGGCGCACCTGCCGCGAGACCCCGGTCTGCGCGTGGGGCGCGGTGCCACCGTAGAGTAGGTCGAGGTCGACCGCGACCACGCCCGGCACGCCGTGGGCGACGGCGACGACCTCGGATTGCTGCACCGGCTGGCCGAGGCTGCGTTTCGCGAACGAGAAGGCGCTGCGCAGCGCCGCCTCGACCGCGGCCAGCACGGCATCGCTTTCGTAATCCGGATCGCACTTGACCTTGAGCCCGATCCGGAACGTGCTGGCCTGGTAGCCGAGCAGGCGCAGTTCCACGCGCGGGTCGCCGTTGGCCAGCAGCGCGTCGCGCAGGTTGCCCCACAGCGGGTTGCCCGGCGAAATGGTCGCGCCGTCCTGCCCGGCGACGGTGATGCCGATCGCCGGGCCGTGCTTCAGGCGCAACACCGTGGCCTGCGCCTTGGCGATGCCGGCGTAGGCGCGGGCGAAGTCCTCGTAGTCGAGCAGCGACACCGCGCGGCCCAGCGTGCGCGTGGTCAGCGGGATCGATTCGCGCGCCTGCTCGGCCGGTTCCGGATCGGTGCCGCCCTGCGCCGGCGCCGGGTTGGCGACGCCCTTCAGGCCGAGCGGCCGCGTCACCGGCTGGGTCAGGGTGTCGGCGCGCACGTTGCCATCGCGGCCGATGCCCTTGCGGTAGGTCGCGCGCAGGTTGTTGTTGCCGCTGGGCAGGCGCGCGCCGTTGCGGCCGTCGCCGAAGCGCAGCCATTCGCGGCCGGCCTCGTCGGTCTGCAGGGTGAAGACGCGGTCGTTGGCGCCGGCGCCATACAGGGTGGGGCATTCCTTCCACTCGACGCCGGCGACGCGTACGGTCAGTTCGCTGGCTGCGCCGATCTCGGTCGGCGCGGCGCGGAAGGTCAGCGGCAGTTGCTTCAGTTCGAAGCGCTGGTGCGCCTGGCTGGCGTCGCCGGAGCCGAGCACCTGGGTGACGGTTTCGCCGTGGCGCGCCAGCGCGACGTTCGCCGCGACCACGACCGTGTCGCGTTCCAGCTGCACCGGCAGCGGCGGCGCGATGTCCAGGACCGCGTACTTGCCCGCTGCG
The DNA here is from genome assembly GCF_010211755.1 of Pseudoxanthomonas sangjuensis. Classification (GTDB taxonomy): domain Bacteria; phylum Pseudomonadota; class Gammaproteobacteria; order Xanthomonadales; family Xanthomonadaceae; genus Pseudoxanthomonas_A; species Pseudoxanthomonas_A sangjuensis. Next base: position 34,485 of record NZ_PDWR01000019.1, read on the forward strand.
CGCGCGGGCCCGCTCAGCACGGCCTGGTGCACGACCGCGGCGCCGTTCGCATCGGCGCCCTGCACGATGATGCGGCGCCCGGCCTCGAGTCCGGCGGGCGGAACCGCGACCGGGATTTCATCGTCCTGCACCGCGGTTTCGACCGGGTACTCGGCCAGCGGCAGTTCTTCCGACTGCGCGAACACCTTGGTGGCGCGCACGTAACCGCTGAACAGCGCGTAGTTGTCGCCGATCAGGCGCAGGCGCGTGGACTTGCCGGAAATCGCGAACTCGTCGCGCGAGACTTCCGACACCGCGCTGGCGCGGTACAGCTCGAGATAGGTGCCGCCCGGCGCCGGTTCGTTCGGATAGTCGTACTGGCCGCGCGCGAGCACCACGTAACCGCCCGGCGCGATCGCAGGGTAGGCGGCGTCGAGGTCGACGTGGCCGCCGTTGGAGGTGGGTCCGGCCGGCGAGAGGATGAAGTCGGGCCAGTCGTCGTTGCCCGGGTAGGCGGACAATTCGAAATCGTCGATGTCGCCGACCACGTCCGCGCCCGTGCCCAGTCTGCGCGCCATGGCGGCCAACGCGATGGGCGAACCCTGGTACGCGCTGCGGAATTCCGCCGGCATCGTCCGCCACATCGGCGCGTTGTGGCCGAACACCGAGGCGCGCTGGCGCAGCGCGAACACGCGCACGCCGCTGCCTGCCGGGTTCATCGACGGCACCAGCGAGCCGAGGCCGCGCTTCCATGCCACGTAGGTGCGGTCGCGACCGGCGTCGGCGACGACTTCGCTGAGGATGCGGAAATCCCAGCGGTTGCTGGTGGGGTTCGCGTCGAACTCGGCGCCGACGATCAGCAGTGCGTCGCCCGGCTTCAGCCCGGTGCGCACGCCCTGCAGCCACGCATGGGTGTCGTGCAGCGCCGGCACGCGCGGCAGCGACAGCCACGGCCGCATGGCGTTCCACTCCGGGCGCGCGGTGATCGTTTCGACGGTTTCGAAGGTCTGCGGTTTCTCGCCGGGCCCGGGCACGCTTTGCACCTTCAGGCCGGTGTCGAGCACGACCTCGGCGGGGATGCCGGTGACGAACGCGCCCGGATCCTTCGTCGCGTTGGCCGGCGGCTCGCGCGGCGGTTCCAGCGCGAACGCCAGCCAGGTCTCGGCGGCGACGCCGGGCCGCAGCCGGTAGCCGATCAGCCGCGCCATTTCCTGCAGCGACACGCGTTCGCCGGCGGTGCGCAGCCACGATTCGTTGGCGATGCGCTCCTGGTAAAAGCTCAGCACGTCGGCGGCGCAGGCGAAGGCGTCGGCCAGGCCGCGGGCGAAATCGTCCGTGTCGCGGGTCAGCAGTCTGTCGAGCGGCTTGAATCGCGAATCGGACAGGCCGGCGAACAGGCTGGCGCGGAAATCGGCGTGGTTGCCGATGCGGTAGGCGACCGCCGACAGGCCGTGGCGGTTGGCGTGCCGCTGCGGCGTGCTGGCGTCGATGCCTTCGCAGCAGCCGCAGGCTTCGCTGCCGGGCGGCAGCGGCGCGGCGCGCGCCTTGGCGTCGGGAACGAGTGCGTTCATTGGCCGCCTCCTGCCGACAGCACCAGCCGGCCGCGTTCGCGGAAGTTCGGGTTGTTGGCCAGTTGCGCGATCTCGAGCCGGCCGATGCGGATCACGCCTTCCTCGAGCGCGGCATTGCCGCCATCGTTCAGGCGGCGGAAGCGATCGACGCGCACCGAGGCCACGCCTTCCACCGCCTGCGCCGCGGCGACCACGGCGCTGAGCCAGACCGGATCGCCGAAGCTGAAATTGTCGGGATGGAACAGGCCGCGGCTGCCGTCGCCGTGCATGCGCGCGCTGAGCATGCGTTCCACCGCCTGCACCACGTCGCTGCGGAAATGGCCGGGCTTCACGCAGACGTGCAGGGCGATGTCGAGCGGCACCGGGCGCGGCGAATCGACTTCGAGGTCGTAGCCGGCCATGCGGAAGCGCTCGAGGTGGCGGCGCAGGCGCGCTTCGAACGCGGCGTCCACTTCCGCGCCGCCGGGGCGGTCGGCGCTGACGAATACGGTGTGCCAGCTGCCGGTCCAGCGGAACGTGGCGGCGGCGTGCGCGACTTCGGCGTGGCGCTCGCTGGCCGCGGCGTAGTCGGCGGCGGTGACCGCGCGTTCCTGGGTGCGGAACGCGTACGGCGCGTCGCGGCGCACGGCTTCGACGTCCTCGGGGTCGATGCCGCCGGCGGCGGCCATCGGATTGCCGACGCCGGCGATCAGGCCGGGGTCGGGCACGTCCAATGGGTTGTCGTACAGGCCGGGGTCGAACACCAGGTGCGCCAGCGCGTCGGCGCCGATGTTGCCGGCGCTGCCGTTGCCGATGCGGTAGTTCGCGACGAACGCGGTGCCCGGGTTCGGTCGTTCGCCGTGGCGGTCGTCGCCGAAGCGCAGGCGGGCGAGGCCGTCGGGTTCGGTCTCGACGACGAAATGCGGATCGCCGGCGCCGCTGCCGAGCAGGTCGTGGCGCGACTGCCACAGGCGCTCGCCGACGCCGTCGGTGCCGTGCAGGACGATGCGCGGCAAGGCGTGGCGCACGTCGAGCGGCAGCAGCAGGCTGGCCGGCCAGAACGGGTCGGTGGTCGAGCCGGGCAGGGCGGACAGCAGTTCGGCGAGGTCGAAGCCGTGCGTCAGCGGGCGCCCGGCCAGCGTCGGCCGGTAGCGCACCGGCACCGGCGGCGCGGGCTCGGTATCGCAACGGCATCCGGATTCCTGCGGCGATGGCGCGTAGCGGCGCACGTCCCCGGACACGGGCGGCAGTTCTTCCGGATCCGGCGGCAGGCTGCGGCCGTGGTCGGCCAGCACGATGTTGCCCAGGGCGACGCTGACGATTTCGCCGGGACGCTCGGCAACGCCCAGGCACAAGGGGAACGGCAGCGCGTCGGCGGCGTCCCAGGCGATGCGGGTGACGTCGAGCGGCGCATCGACCGGCGGTTCGGCGAACAGCTGCCCGGACGGATCCTGCGTCGCCTCGACTTCGGTCAGGCGCACCGCCCAGCGCCGTTCGCGGTCGGCGTCGGCTGCGTTGCCGGTGGCGGGACCGCGTACTTCGCACAGCACCAGCACGTCGCCCGGCGCCAGCGGCGGATGCCCGACCCGCGTCGCTTCGGTGGCGCCGCGCGGCAGGCAGCAGCCGAGGGCGCCCCACGCATGGAAATGCAGTTCGTTGCAGTCTTCGTGCAGCACCAGGCGATGCGCGGTTTCGAACACCCCCGGGTCGGCGGCCAGCGCTTCGCGCTCGGCGCGCGAACCGCGTTCCAGCACCGCCGGCGCATCCGGCACGCGGCTGAGCAGCGGCATGCCTTTCGCCAGCACCACCTCGCCGCCGCCTTCGGCCACGCGCACCTGCACCCAGGCGCGCGCGTTGCAGCCGTCGTGCAGGCGGTAATCGACCAGCCGCGCGTGGCGCCGCACCGAGACGCGGCGGCGCGCGGTGGAAAGGTAGGCCTCGTTGGCGACCGCGTCCTGGCGGTAGGACAGGTTGTCGGCGGCGTAGGCCAGCAGTTCGACCAGGGCCACGCCGACGTCGGCGGCGGAACGCTCGCCCCAGCCCGGCGCGAGCAGGCTGAGCCGGTCCAGCATCATCCGCCGGAAACCGGGGTAGTCCTTCGCGAGGTAGTCGATGTTGGGGATTTCGACCGGCTCCGGCGGGCACGGCTGCGACTGCGCGCAGTCGTAGTCGGACGGGCATTCGACCTTGAACGAGAACTCGATGCGCGACAGCCGCGGGTCGAAGCCGGGCGGCGGATCGCCGCTGCCGGAATCGGCGACGAGCGCCAGCGTGTAGCGCGAGAAATCGCCTTCGCCGTCGGTGCGCACCACCAGCGTGCGCGGCAGGTCGTCGACGCCATCCACGAGCCCCGGTTCGGCCTCGGCCGGCAGCGCGTCGGCCGGCGCGCACCACGCCACGCCGACGCGGCGGATGCGCTCGCCGCCGTCGATGCGGAGGTTGTCCGGCGCCAGCGCGAAACCGTCGCGCAGCAGGCGCACGAACAGCGTGCGCTGGCGCGGCACGCCGGGCGGCGCGGCGCGGTCCAGCACTTCGACGAAGTCGATGGCGTTGTCGCTGCCGAAGCGGCGCAGCACCTCGAGCCGGCGCGGGTCGCAGCAATGGAATTTCATGCGCCGCCTCCCGCCACCTGCACGGTGGCGCGCCGCTCGCTGCCGTCGCGCAGCAGGCGGTAGTCGATGCCGACCAGCAGCGTGCCGTCGAGGTTCTCGACCTGCACCCGCTGCACGGCGATCAGGTGCGACAGGTGCTGTTGCAGCGACGCCTGCACCAGCATCTGGGTGGCGGCGGCGATCGGCGCGCTGTTCGGTTCGAACACCAGTTGCAGCAGGCCGCTGCCGAAGTCCGGGCGCATCACGCGCTCGCCGGGCGCGGTCAGCAGCACCTGTTCGATCAGGTCGCGGACGTGGTCGGCGTCGCCGGTCTGCGCGCTGCGGCCGCGGCCGTCGAAGTGGTAGGGGAAGTCGAGATGCGCCATCGCCATCCTCCTTCAGGTCGCCAGCGCGCGGGTCTGCGTGGCCACGGCCTGCATGCCGGTGCCGGTGGCGATGCACACCGCGGTGCCGCCGACGATGGCCGCGGGCAAGCCGCCGGCGAGCACGCGCGTCGCGCCGACGATCCATTGCCCGCTCGCGCAGAACGGACCCGACGAAGCCGACAGCGAGCAGCCGGCGATCACGTAGGGCGTGGTGACCTGCACCAGCGGCTGGCCGGACAGCGTCACCCGCGGGAACGGCATCGTCGCGGTCGCGGTGCCCGCGTGCATGCACATGACGGTCGCGCCGAGATGGAGGATGGGCATCGGCATCTCACACCACCGTCAGCGCGCCGAGGTTGATGTCGACGGTCGGGCCGGTCATGTTGATCGTCGCGCCCTTGCCGTTGGAAATGACGATGCCGACGTCGCTGACCGAGATCATCGCGCCGCCGCTGGTCTGGATCAGGATGCCGCCGGTGGGGCCGGGCACGTCGCTGATCACCAGGCCGTTCTTCGCCAGCGTCTGCAGGGTGATCCCGGACACGCCGGGCGGCACCATTCGCGCCAGCACCGGGATGTCGGCCTCGGCGTAGTAGCCGCCGACCCACACCGGATAGTCGGGATCGCCGCGTTCGAACTCGACCCAAACGCCGGCGCCGATCGGCGGCACGGTGAACATGCCCATGTTCATGCCCGCCACCGGCAGGCACGGCATCGCCCAGCTGCTGAGCAGGTTGCCGCCGACGTCGGGCACCTCGACCAGCAGCCGGCCCTTCATCATCGGGTCGACGTTGTTGCGTACCGAGCCGCGGAACTTGCCGTAGAAGCGTGCATCGCTCATGTCGGCACCGTCGGGATCGTGGAGATCAGGCCGTTGCGCGCCAGCGAGAAGCTCTGCCGGTACGCGCCGCGTTCGATCTGGTGGCTGACGCTCTTGACGTAGTACAGGCCGTCGAACGGCAGGCCGGCGCCGCGCACGCCGACCAGACGCCGCGACTTCAGCAGGCGGCCGTAGCGGGCCACGTCGAGCTGGCCGCTGCCGAACACCGAATCGCTGTTCTGCCCGGCGAAAGCCAGGCCCCTGGCCAGCGCGCCGGCCACGCCCAGGTGCGCGGTGTCGGCCAGCTTCTCGATCTTCGGCGGCAGCGGCGGGATCGCGCCCAGCGGCGGGTTCAGCGGAGTGACGTCGGGGATCAATACCGGGATGCCGACCTTGCTGTTGGCTTCCTGGAAATAGACGATCGGCATCTTCTTGCGTTCGCGGTCGAAGTTGAACGACAGTTGCTCGACGTTGGTCAGCGCGTCCATGCCGGTGGTCAGCGCCGGCTGCGGTTCGCCGACGCGCACCTCCGGGCCCCAGTAGGCGATGCTGTTGCCCGGCGCGAGGCCGGGTTCGACGTAGAAGACGTAGCCGGCCTCGCCGGCCAGGCGCTTGACGTAGGCGTAGTCGGAGCCCTGCTGCGACGGAATGCGCTCGGTCGGCAACGGCGGCTCGTCGACGATGCTCGGGATCACCATCGGCACCACGCCCAGCGCCGCGTACTTGGCGAGGATCGCCAGCACCCGCAGCGACGGCGGCATCGCCGGGAACGGCAGGCCGGGGATCTCGATCACGTCCATCAGCGCCGACAGGTCCTTGCCCTTGACCACCAGCTTGCCCACGCCGCCTTCGCCGGGCACGGTGTCCACGTTCGTCGCCATGCCGTCGGCGATGACTTCGTCGCGGCCGTTGATGGTCACCACCAGCACCACGCGCATCAGCGGCACGCCGCCACCGCCGCCGCTGATCAGGAACAGCGTGCGCAGCGGCGAACGCGCCGGCAGTTCGAAGGTCAGTTCGAAACCGCTCTGCGCGTCGCCGGAGCCGGCCTCGACCTTCGCCGAGACCAGCGCCTCGACGATCTCGCGCGGCGCCGGTACCGGCACCGGGCCGATCAGCAGCTTCAGCTTGACGCCACGCACGTCCATGCTCAGGCCGCGCCCCCCGGAATGGCGACGCGCTCGCCGGGGCGATCGCTCAGTTCGAACGGATCGGCGACGGCGTTCGCGTCGGCGATGCGCCAGTACAGCAACGGTTCGCCGAGGGCGCGCGCGGCGAGCAGGTCGGGGCGGTCGAACGCGGCGACGGTCGCTTCCACCGCGATCGAGATGTCGCGGCGCTGCGGGATGAAGCGGCGGCGCACGAACGGCAGCGGCGGCTCGCCGGCGCCGCGCTCGAACAGCGCCAGCGGCACGCCGCGGTAGCGGCTCATCGGGTCGAAGGGCTCGCTGGGGATCGCGCCCGCGTCGATCAGCAACTGGATCGGATCGGTGCTCATCGTCGGTTCCTCAGGGCAGGGCGTCCAGGCCCAGCGTTTCCAGCGCGGCGCTGGCCGACTGGCCGGCCAGCGATTCGCGCGTGCGCAGGTGGTTGACGAACAGGGATCCGCCGCGGTGGCGGAAGCCGAGGTCGTCGGTGGACAGCACGCGCAGGCCCAGGCTGAGCTTGGCGCGGATCGGGTTGAGCGCGGCGTCGAAGGCTTCCTCGGTCACCGACAGCTCGGTCACGCGCACCGGCGCGACGCGGTTGCGGCCCCACACGAACAGCACCAGCGGCGCTTCGGGCGGCAGGATCTCGAGCGCGCCGCCGGAGGCCAGCGCGTCCAGTGCCAGCAGCTCGTCGACCGATGGGTTCACCAGCGATTCCAGCGCCGCGATCTGCGGGGCGATGCCGTGGCGCACGGCGGTGGAGTTGTCGCCGGGCCGTTCCAACTGGTCGGTCGCGTCGATCTCGGCTTCGATGCGCAGGGTTTCGATCGCCGGCCCCTTCAGCCGGAACGGTTGCGCGCGCTCGCCGCCGCCTTCGCCGCCGGTGCCCTGCACCTGGTAGCTGCGCGACAGCGAATCCGGGTTGTACTGCAGCGCGATCGTGCGCCGCGGCGCGCCGTTGCCGCCGGGCGGCAGGATCACCAGGCCGCCCTTGATCAGTTTCGGGGAAGAAGAAAGGCTCATGGTCGCGGCTCAGGGATACAGGCTCTGGAAATAGGCGAAGGTGGCCGGCCGCAACTGGCGCAGCGTTTCCCGCGCCCCGACGTACATCGCGAACGATTCGGCGTACATCTCCTGGTAGTCGGTATCCGAATAGGTCGTGACGCCGCCGCTGAGCGTGGCGGTGGTGCCCTCTGGCGTGGTGCGGGAACCGCTGGTGTCGCGGCGCACGCCGTCGCGGCGCACCGCGGCGCGGAAGGCGGGCGATGCATCGCCGGCGTTCTCCTGGATTTCGTCGTTGCCGCTGCCGTCGGCGGCGGCGCCCCAACGGCTGCCGGATGGGGAACGCACGGCCAGCAGCGTGCGTCGTGCGGCCGGGGTCTGGCCGGCGCTGTTGTAGGCCTGCCAGGCGCGTTCGAGCACGCGCAGGTCGATCGCGTGGCCGACTTCGTGCAGCACGTTGCGCACCGCCAGCGGGCGCTGCCCGACGCGCAGGTCGCTGGATGCGGGGAAGGCGAGGTTGTTGAGTTCCACCGTGTCGGTGGCGCTGTCGTAGTGCCCGCCTTCCGCGCCGGTGCCCGTGCCGATGCGACGGAATGTGAGGCCGGCCGCGGCGGTCAGCGATGCCGCCGGCAGCAGATCCAGCGCCTGGTGCAGCGTGGTGTAGTCGGCGTCGGTCCAATTGCCGCTGACGGTGAAGCTGCTTGAGCCGACCGTGAAGGTCCCGCTGGTCGGCACGGTCTGCGCCGCAGGCGCGGCCAGCGTGGCGCCGACCTGTTCGATCAGCATGATCGTCGCCGAACTCGCGGTACTCCCGCTGCCGGTGGTGTGGGTGAAATGGGTGAACCGATAGGTGGTGCGCGCACCGCCGTGCGCGCTCAGGTCCAGGTCGACCTCGATGCTGCTGTTCAACGGCAGCGCGTTGGTGTCGCCGGCGATCCAGGCGGCGATGCTGCCCAGCCCGGTGTGCAGCGCGGCCGGGATCGCAGGATCGAAGCTGTTGGTCGCGCCGACCGAGCGCGATTCGCTGGGCCGGCCGCTCGGCATGATCGTGAAGAACGCGGTGATCCGCGCCGTCGGTACCGTCACCGCGGTCGTGCCGACGTGGATGGCGCGGCGTTCGGCTGCCGGGATCGCCGACAACGAGGTCGGCTGGCGCTGGATCAATCGCCGCAGCGGATGCGGCGCGCCGGACAGCGCCGATTGCTGCACCACGTGCGCCAGCTCGTGGGTCAGCAGGCGGTGGCCGGCTTGCGTATGCGGCGCGTAGGCGCCGCGGTTGAACACGATGTCGTGGCCCGTCGTATAGGCATGGGCCTGCAATGCTTCGGCGGAAGCGGCTGCGGAATCATCGGCATGCACGCGCACCTGCGAGAAATCGCGGCGGAAACGCGCTTCCATCAACTCGCGACTGGAACGCTCCAGCGGCTGCCCGCTGCCGGCCAGCGCCGCGTCCATGCTTGCGGCTGCATCGTCGTGAAGGGAAACGGCGGGGGAGGGCGGGGTATTTCCGTCCGGCCATGCCTGCACGCGCGGCGTGCGTCCGTCGGCCACCGCATCGGCAGCCCGCTCCGCTTCCCGCTCGCCGGCACCATCGGCTGCGCCGATTTGCAGCCGTGCGGGTTTCGCCGCGATGGTGCCGGGCACGGAGCGGTATGGCGACGCGCGCCCCGCGGCATCGGTCGTCGCGCGGCGCTCGATGCGGACCGACGCCCGGCTCCCGGCGCGCCCCCCGCATCCGCCGGCGTCGCTGACGGCTCGCGCCGCCGCCGCGACGAGCCGGGTGCGCCGACCCGCGCGCGCACCAGCTCGATGTACGGCTCGGCCAGGACCACGGTCTCGATGTCGCGCAGCCGTTGCTGGCCGCCTTCGGCATCGGCGGAATAGGCGTCCGCGTTCAGCCGGCGCAGCGCTTCGTTGTAGTCGGAGATGCATTCGGCCTGCTGCTCGGCGTTCCAGTCGGCCCAGTCGATGTGGTTGCGCACCGCGTCGCGCCAGTTGTAGGCCGCGTTGCGGTCGCCGCCGGTGACCGCGGCCTTGATCTGCGGAATCAGGCTGGACGGGATGTAGGCCAGGCCGCCGTTCTGGTATTGCCAGACGTGGCCCATCTCGTGCGCCAGGACCAGCGTGCCGGCGTCCGACAGGTCCAGGGTGTCGCCGACGAAATGTTCGTCCTGCAGGTTGATGGTGTTGCCGGTGGTCCGCGCCGCGCCGGCGGACAGCGCGCTGCCGCGGGTGATGGTGACCGCGTCGTAGTCGACCGAGTCGCGGAAGATCTCGCGCAGGTAGGTCTTCTCGGCGCTGCTCAGGCCGCGGCTGCGGCGCGAGGCGAGGTCGCCGACGATCGCACCGCCGACCAGGCCGGCGAGTCCGCCGACGATGCCGCCGACGACCATGCCGACCGGGCCGAGCAGCGAACCGATGGCGATGCCGATGCCGGCGCCCGCGCCGCCGCCGAGCAACCCGCCGACGATCGAACCGAACAACGAGCGCTGCAGGGTCGGTGGCCCATGCCGCGGCCGCGGCGCCTGCGTCGCCGCGCTTTCCGGCCGGCCGAATCCCGTCGCCGCGCGCTCGGCCTCGTGCTCGGCCGCGCTGTCGTGCGCATCGACGCGCAATGCGCCGCCCGCGGCAACCCGCCCGTCCTGCTGCAGCACGTGCGCGGCTTCGTGCGCGACCAGGCGGCGGCCTTCGATGCTGCCGGGCCGGTAGGCGCCGGGCGCGAACACGATGTCGCGGCCGACGGTGTAGGCCTCGGCGCCGAGCGCCAGCGCCGAGGCGCCCGCCTCGGCATCGGCGTGGATGCGCACGTCGCCGAAGTCGCGGCCGTAGTGCCGCGCGAGTTCGCCGTTCAGGGCGGGCGGCAGCGCGACGGCAGGGGCGTCCAGCGCCCTGCGCACGTCCGGTGCCCGCATGCGCTGCCGCGATGCGGATTGCGGCGGGGGCAGGTCGTTGTCCCGGTTCATCGCCTGCATTCCTCGAGCGGTACGCGTTGCTCGACGGGTATTTCGCCGAGCCGAGCGTCGGCGTACGCCTTGTCCTCGTCGGCGCAGGCCTGCGGGTCGTCGCTGTCCTTCACCGGCGTCTTTATCTCCGGCTGGTACAGCTCCACCTCGACCCGGCGCAGCGGCGGGAATATCTTTTCCCAGCGTGCGCGGCGCGACAGCGCGCCTTTTTCGTCCTTGCCGTCGATGAAGGCCTGGATGTCGGCCAGCACCTGCCTGCGTTGCCCGGGATCCTTGCGCGCCGCTTCGGAGATGCCGAGCACGTCGAGTTTTTCCTCGTCGCTCCTGCCTTCCAGGCGGGCCTTCAGTTCCGCGACCAGCTCCGTGTTCCTGGCTTCATCGCCCGGTCGCTTCGAGGATTCGCCCAGCAATTCGCCGCGTCCGATGGCCGGCGGCAGCGGCGTTTTCGCGCCCGTGCCGATGGCTTTCGAGATCGCGGCATGGGCGTGCCTGGCGCGCCTTTCGCTCAGGTCCCTGTTGTACTCGGTGGTCTTTTCCGGATTGGGCCCTTCCGGCGAGGCGAAGCCGTCGATGCGCCGCACGGTGTAGTCGCCCCGGAGGACCATGCTGCCGATGCCTTCGATCTGGCCCTCGAAGTCGTCCTGCTTGGCCGGAACCGCCCGGTCGTACTTGTAGAGCAGCTTGACGATCGACGTGCGCGCCTCGCGCTCCAGCTTGTCGTGCGCCTTGACCGTGCGCCGGCACGTGTATTCGGGCTTCGGTGGCGGGCAGACGCATTCGAAGCAATCCACCTTCTTCGGCTTGTCGGGTTTCCCGGTGACGCGCGGACCGCAGGTGAAAACGGGCGGTTCGTTGCCGATGCGGGTGAAGCCGCAACCGAGGTCCAGCGTGCCCGGCCCGACGTTGATCGGGCCGGTGCCGATCCGGCCTTCGAGCACGTTCTGCGACGTGCCGGGGGCGCCGCCCGGCGTGGTGTCGGTATGGGTGAACTTGACCTCGATGGCGACCGGCCCGAGGTTGAGCTGGCCGCGCACGAAGGTTTCGACTTCCTTGCGCACCTGGTCCTGCGTGATGCCGGCGCCGCCTTCGACCAGCACCTGCACCTTGTCGCTGGCGGTGTTCACCAGCACCCGCAGCCTGACCTGCGCGGATTGCTGCTGCACGCCGGCGCTGGATTCCGACGTCGCCTTGACTTCCAGGGTCCTGCTGACGGTGAAGGTGATGTGGCCGTTGGCAGACAGCGAGGCGCTGTTCACGGCGTCGCGCAGGGCGTCGTTGCCGGCAGCCGGATCGCGACGGACCCGGCCGATGAGGTCGCGCGCGGCGCGCTCGACATCGGAGTAGTCGAGGGACGCCCCGGTTTCCAGCTGCACCTTGCCGTTGCAGATGCTGTAGTTCAGGCCAACGGCCTGCGCGTCCTCGTCCCAGAAGAAGATCTTCTTGCGCGGGGTCGCTGTCGTCACCGCCTGCTCCCGGCATCTCTGCGCGACCAGGTTGCGGGTGATGCTGATGGTGGTGAACTCGTCGATCTTGCGTTCGACGGTTCCGTTGAGCGGGGCGCGTTGCAGTTTCGCCTGCACGCCGGCCATGCCGCCGGTGCGGATGCGGGCATGCAGGCCGGCGACGACGGCATCGGCGCTGGCGTCGGCTTCGCGTTCCATCGGCGTATCCGGCGCATCGACTTCGATGCCGTCGGCCGCGGCGGCCGGCGCGCTGCCGCGCTGCTGCACGGTATGGGTCAGTTCGTGCGCGAGCAGGTGCAGGCCCCGCTCGCTGTCCGGTCGGAAGCGGCCGGCGCCGAAGTGGATGTGCTGGCCCCAGGTAAAGGCATTGGCGCGCAGGCCGTCCGCGGCCTGGTGGCTGGCCGCGTCGTCGTGCACGCGCACGTCGGCGAAGCCGGTGCCGAACAGCGGTTCCAGGCGTTGCCGCAGCGGCCGCGCCAGCGGCGTGCCGCCGCGGTCGAGGCCGGCGGGCATCGGCAACGCCGCCACTGCAGCGCCGTCGGCGTCGCGCTGCAGTTTCTTCTTGCGGCATTTGTCGCAGCTGCCGCCGCACTGGCAGGCACGCTGGATGCGCCGCTGCGGTATCGGCGTGGCCTGCCGCGCGACCGGTGCGGCGAGCAGGCTCATGTTGCCGTCCCCGGCAGCGCGTCCCGCACCCGCGTCTCGATCGCGCCGGCGGTGGCGTCGAGCCAGCCGGATACATCGCGGCCGGCGAAACCGGATTCCGCGAAGCGCATGGCCAGCGCCTCCTGCAGGCGCGCCTGCAGGTCGCCCGGCGCGATGCCGTTCGGCAGCACGTCCGCATCGACCAGCAGCCGGCCGATGCGCAGGTGGACCGCGGAAGCGGCGGAACGTTCCCGGTTCATCCGCGGCCTCCGGTCTGCGTGCCCGGGCTGCGTTCCAGCTTGGCCAGTTCGGCGTGCGCGGCCGCGGTCAGGTGGCGTTGCGAGATCGCGGCGTCTTCGTGCGCGGCCATGAACGCCGCATTGAGCGCGATGCCGCGGATGTGCCCGCCGGCGAGCTGCAGCCGCGCCAGCGGCTCCCAGCGGATCTCCGGGTCCAGCGGCGCCTGCGCCGGGAACTGGCGCCGCCACAGTTCGACGCGCGCGGCTTCGTCCGGGAACGGGAACTGCACGACGAAGCGGATTCGCCGCAGGAAGGCCTTGTCCAGCGCGTTCTTCATGTTGGTGGTCAGGATCGCGAGGCCGCGGTAGGCCTCGATCCGTTGCAGCAGGTAGGCGGTTTCGATGTTGGCGTAGCGGTCGTGGCTGTCCTTGACCTCGCTGCGCTTGCCGAACAGCGCATCGGCTTCGTCGAACAGCAGCACCGCGCCGCTGGCTTCCGCGGCATCGAAGATGCGCTTGAGGTTCTTCTCGGTTTCGCCGATGTACTTGCTGACCGTGCTGGCCAGGTCGACCCGGTACAGGTCGAGCCCGGCGGCATTCGCGATCGCCTCGGCGGCCATGGTCTTGCCGGTGCCGCTTTCGCCGGCGAACAGCGCGGCCAGTCCCAGCCCGCGCGACGAACGCGCGGCGAAACCCCAGTCGCGGTACACGCGGCGCCGGTGCCGCAGTTGCCGGCCGATGTCGCGCAGCATGGCAAGCTGCGCGTCGGGCAGCACCAGGTCGTCGAGCGTCGTGCCCGAATCGATGCGCTGGGCGAGCGCGTCGAGGCCGTCGCGGCTGTGTTCGCGCAACGCCCGCCAGGCCTGTTCCGCCGCGCACCGCGGGTCCGGTCCCGCGCCGGCAACCAGGGTGGCGACTTCGTCGAGCGCGCGCGGGTCGGACAGCGCGAACTGCTCGCAGGCTTCGGCGAACGCCGCGTGCAGGTCGACTTCGTCCGGCGTCGCGCCGAGGCGGCGGGACCGCTGCACCAGTTCGGCCGCTTGTTCCGCTGGCGTCCATGCCGGCAACGCGATGCGCCGCAGGCGCAGGTCCGGGGCGCTGGCCGGCTCGCCGCCGACCACGACCAGCGCGCTGCGCAGTCGCGCCTGCACCTGCGCCGGCAGCGCGGCGGGAATGCCGTCGCGCGCGTCGAGCACGACCAGCGCCTGCGACAGCGCCGCTTCGCGGTCGACCAGGCGCAGGGTTCGGGCGAGGGCGAGCGGGTCGTCCGGCAGGTCGCGCAGCCACAACGCCGCATGCCCGGTCGCGGCGAGCAGCGGCAGGATCTGTTCGCGCGTCGGTGCGGCGCCGGGCCGGTGCAACTGCACGCAGTTCGTGCCGCTGGCCAGCGCGGCGACGGCTTGTGCCACCCAGTCGGGTGGCGCGACGGCGGGCGGCGCCGACACGATCTCGAGCATGCCGTCGAGCCGCTCGTCGATCGCGGCGACGCCGGTCAGGTAGTGCAGCACGCGTTCGTCGATGCGCATCGCGGCGCGGCTTGGGTTGCCGCCGTCCAGCGACAGCAGCCGCCAGTAGCGCAACGGCGCCTGCGGCGACATCGCATCCCAGTGCGGTTCGCCGGGCAACGACATCGCCAGCGAGAACGTCGGCGCACCGTCGGCGTGCCCGCCGACGGCGGCCACCACCCGCGCCAGGTCGGCGTCGAGCGCGGCGCCGGCGCAGAGAAGCAACACGTCGCGTTCGAAGCGGCTCAGGCCGAACAATTCGGCGCAGCGCTCCAGCGCCGGGCCGAAATCGACTTCGGCGTCGGCATCGGCTTCGACAAGGTCGGTCGCTGCCGCATCGCCGGCCTGGAGGCGCTCGATCCGTTCGCGCAATCGCGCGATGCGCGCGACCAGCCAGCGCTGGTTGCGTTCTGCCCAGCTCGGCGCTTCGGTGGCGATGCGCGTGTGCACGTTCATGCCGGCACCGTCAGCCTTTGCGCCGGGTCGAACACCGGTGCCTGTCCTTCCGCGATGACGATCAGTTCGCTGTCGATGCCGTCCACCCGCAGTCGCACCGGGTAGGTTCCGGCGGCGAGTTCGTCCGGGAAATCGAACACCAGCGGGTCCGCGTCCGCGGAGCGCGGGTTGGCGTTGCCCTGCGCCGAACCGAGCATCAGCACGGCGCGCTGTTCGCGCCGGACCTGCGGCCGCGAGGCGAGCGTCTCCCGCACCCGCGGCGGCATTGCGCCGCGCACGACGCTAGCCGCCGGCAGGTTCAGCGGCGCACCGCTGGCCGTTATGACCGGCGCGGCGCTGATCTGCAGCGGTATGGCGTTGCTTTCGCGCTCCTCGTCCTCGCCGTCGGGCGTCAGCAGCAGGCTCATCGCCCAAGTGCCGGCCGGCCAGTCGGATTGCGCGGCGGGGTCGTTCGGCAGCGCCAGTTCGAAGCGCTTCCCGGCCGCATCGACGGTCACGGCGATTTCCAGCGGCGTTTCGCGCAGCCGGTGCGCCAGGCGCACGCGCGTGCCGGTACCGGACAGGCGCACGCCGGTGACGGTCACGGTCTCGCCCAGCCGCGCGGTCTTCTGCTTGTTCGGCGGCTCGACGCCGAGCAGGGTCGGCGTCGCCGGCAGCAGGTCGGGGTTGACCCGCACGCCTTCGTCGCGCTGCGTGTCCTCGTCGACGCGGCCGCGCGACAGCACCGGCAACGGGCTGCGCGCCGGACGCGTGCCTTCGATCAGCACCACCGATACCTGGTACGCCGCGGTCGGCCGGTAGTGGCTCTGGATCGCCGACCACAGCTTGCTCATCTCGTCGGTGCCCAGCGCGGCCGGGGTGATCTTGATCGCCTCCACCTGGTCGGCCAGGTCCGATTGCGACAGCGCCTGGAACGCGGGCGGCAGCATGCCGACGTTGAGCGGGTTGGAATTGAGCGCGGTGCGGATCGAGGCGCGGTCCAGCCACGGCCGTTCGTGCAGCACGTGCATCGCGTAGCCGAGCAGGATCTCGGCCTGGAAATCCTCGCGGCCGTAGGCGGTCACCAGGTAATGCAGGTCCAGCGCCAGCGGCGCGTTGGTGGCGCGTTCGCCGGATGGCGTGCGCGAGGGCAGCGCGGCGTTGCGCCAGCCGCTGTTCGGCGTGACCTGGTGCAGGAACAGGTTGAGCCGCGGCGATGCGTTGCCGTCGTCGAGGTCGATGGTATCGGGCGCGACCGCGCTGACGCTGACCGTGGTGCCCAGCGCCGGGACGGCGCTGGTGATCATCGCGTCGTCGAGCAGGTTGCGCAGCACCGCGCTGACCGCGCCGATGGCCAGCGGCGAGCTCATGGCGTCGCCTTCCCCCGCAGGTAGTCGTGCAGGCTCTGCGGTTCGCGCATCGCCCGCGGCCTCGATGCCGCGGGGGATGGCGCGGCGGAACGCGCGCGCACGTCGATGCGGTCGATGCTGACGTGGATCGCCGGTGGCGGGGCGGGGGAGGCGTGTTCCTGCACGAAGCGGGCGACCGTGGCCGGCGAGATCGGTGCGGCGACGGCGGCAATTCCTGCCGGATCCGCGGAAGGCCGTGCGATGGCCGGAGGGTCGGCCTGCAGTGGTTGTCGAACATCGTCGATGGCGGCGAACGGCGGTTCGGCGACACGGACCGGTGCCGTCGCGATGCGGGGCGATTGCAGACGTGCCGCGGCCGGCTCGGCGGTCGATGCCTGTGCCGTCGCGTTCGTCTCGCCACGGAGCCGATGCGCAGGCGCGACTTGCCGAGGTTGCGATGGAAGCGCGGCGAGCGGCGGCTCGCCCGCAACCGGCGATTGCCGGTGGGCGGTTGGCGGAAGCGCGGGGACGCCCGGGCGATCTGCGGCTTCGTCGTGCGCATGCATCGTCGCGCCGTCCTGTGGCTCGATGCCGTCCATGGCGGCTGCCGGGCCCGGCCAGGCCATGGGCCGCAGCGGCGATGCCGGCTGCAGGGCATCGGCCTGGCGGGGGGCGGGCTGGCGCAGGAAGTCGGGCATGGCGTCCTCAGGCGGCCAGCAGTTGCAGGTAGGCGGCGCGGCGCATCGGGCCGAGTTCGAGGATGTCGCGCTCGCTCCAGCCGAAACCGCGCGCCAGCGCGGCGATGTCGGACAACAGGCGCTCGACGCGCAGGCGCAGTTCGCGCCACAGCAGTTCCAGCGGGTCCAGCGGTGCGTTCCAGGTGCCGCCGCAGTCGGGGCAGTGCAGCGAGAACGAGAGCAGCGCGCCGGGCAACAGCGCCTCCATGCGCCGGCTGATCGCATCGCGCGTTTCGGCATCCGCCGGCATGCCGCCGTCCACGCAGCGGGCCAACAGCGCCTCGGCGAAGGCGTCCGGATCGTCGAACGCATCCAGTGCATGCAGGTCGGCCGGCACCGGCAGGCGGAAGCGCGGCGTGGCGCCGTTCCCTGCTTCCAGTTCGTGCCAGCGGGTTTCCCCGGCGTCGTTCCCGGCTGCGTCCTGCGCGAGCGCGCCGGCGTACTGCCCGGCGTCGATCATGAACTCCACCGTCGCGCCGCAATGCGCGCAGTGCCCGACCAGCTCCGCCGCCGGCCCGAACAACTGCGCGTAGCGGCGCAGTGCCAGCAGGTTGCGTTCCGGCAGCGAGCGCGGCGTGGCGTCGAGCAGCGCCTGTTCGCGTTGCGCGCCGCGACGGCCGAGCGCGCCTTCCCACATGGCCAGCAGCAGCGCTTCGCCCCGCATCAGGCCGGCTCGGTGAAGACCGGCTCGGCCGGTTCGGTGACTTCGTAGTCGCGTTCCCAGCCCTCGTTCTCGAGCTTCAGCGTCTGGATCGCGACCGCGTTGGCGTTGGCGTCGAGGTCGGGCAGGGCCTGGTATTCCGAGACCCAGCAGCGGTAGATCCTGTAGGCCAGCACCAGCTGGCCGGCCTCGTTGTAGACCTCCAGGATGATGTCCTTGCGGAAATCCTTCAGCGAAACCTCGGCGCCGAGGCCGGAACCGTAGTTCCACACCTTGTTCGCCCACTTCTCGAACTCGGTGTCGTGGGTCACGCCGCGTTCCAGCGTGACCGGCTCGTACTTGCTGCGCCCGGGCGACTTGCGCGAGGTGCTCGGGTCGCCGCCTTCGCGGTGCTCGACCACTTCGGTGCTGCGCTTGAGCGCCGAGCACTTGCTGATGCCGGCCACGTAGCGGCCGTCCCATTTCAGCCGGAACTTGAAGTTCTTGTACGGATCGAAGCGCGTCGGATTGACGGAAAACTGGGCCATGGTCGTTCGCTCCTCAGGCGGCGATGTTGCCGGCGATCTGCTGCAGCTTGATCACCACGAATTCGGCGGGCTTCAGCGGGGCGAAGCCGACGTGGATGTTGACGATGCCGAGGTTGATGTCGTTCTGCGTGGTGGTCTCGCGGTCGCACTTGACGAAGTACGCTTCGCGCGGCGTGCTGCCCTGGAACGCGCCCTGGCGGAACAGGTTCTGCATGAAGGCGCCGATGTTCAGGCGGATCTGCGCCCACAGCGGCTCGTCGTTGGGCTCGAACACCACCCACTGCGTGCCGCGGTACAGGCTTTCCTCGAGGAACAGCGCCATGCGCCGCACCGGCACGTATTTCCATTCCGAAGCGCGGTCGTTGTGGCCGTGCAGGGTGCGCGCACCCCACACCACCGAGCCGTATACCGGCGGCGAACGCAGGCAGTTGATCCCGAGCGGGTTCAGTTGCCCGTTCTCGGCGTTGCTGAGCGCCAGCTCCAGTTCCGATGCGCCATTGATCCCGGCATCGATCCCGGCAGGCGCCTTCCACACGCCGCGGCCTGCGTCGGTGCGCGCATATACGCCCGCGACGAAGCCGCAGGGCGGGAACGGGCGCCTCGCGCCCTGCTTGAGCGGATCCGGCGAGCGGATCCACGGGTAATAAAGCGCTGCGTAGTTGCCGTCCGTGCCGGCCAGGTCGGATTGCACGTCGGGCATGTCGGCGACAGGCGTGCCTTCCGGCGCATCGACGATCAGGAAGGCGCGACGTTCGCGGCAGCGCGTCTGCAGCGTCGTCACCGTGTCCGGATCGGTCAGGCCCGGCACGCACACCAGGTTGAACAGGTCGATGCGGTCGGTTGGCGTACCCAGCCCGAAACTCGCCAGCAGCGCGGTGTGGAAATCGCCGTCGGTAGCGCTCCAGACCACTCCGTCGCTGCCGCTGTCGGTTCCGTCGAGGTCGGTGGTGCCGTCCGAAGGCGTCGTCGTGCCCGTGGCGTCGACGGTGATCGCCAGCGAACGGCCATTGATCACGTCCTCGACGAAGCGCGGATCGGTCGGGTCCATCGACAGGTTCTCGAAGGTTTCGACGACGGCGTTGTCGTCGACGGGATCGTCGAGCACCTCCAGCTTGAAACGCGTGGTGTCGTCCGTGCGTTGGGTGATGCGCACGCGATAGTCGTTGGCCCATGCGCCCGGGGAACTGGCGGCGAAGGACAGGTCGCCGCTGCTGGCGCCGGCGCTCGCGGCGTTGTCTTCGTCGTCTTCCGCTTCCGTGCTGGCCAGGCGCAACACGTAGGCGTCGCCGCCGCCGTTGTCGAAGAAGTGCTTGACCGAGTAGCCGAGCAGCGTGCGCAGGTCGAGTCCGCCGAAATGGCGCTCGTATTCCGCGAAGCTGGTGATGCGCACCGCCTTGTCGAGCGGACCGCGGGCGGCCCAGCCGATGAACAGCGCTATCGACGTCGCCACGCCGGTGATCGTGCGCACGCCGCTGGGGACTTCCTCGATGTAGACGCCGGGGTAGGTGAGAGTCGCTGGCATTGAAGCTACTCCTTCGGTTCGGGGGATGTCGTCGGGGCCGGGACGACGGAGTGGATATGGCCATTGCGTTCGCGCGCGTCGTGGTTCGCAACCGCGCGCGCGTACAGTTCGGTGCCGTCCGGCAGGGCGGTGCAAAGCATTTCGTTGCGTTCGACCAGGTCCATCAGCGCCTCGTGCAAGCGTTCGCGGGTCACACCCTGCAGGTGCGGCGGCAACCACCACCAGCGGATGCCGTCCAGCCCGTCGGCGGCGTTCGGGTGCCGGGCGATGTAGCCGCGCAGCGCGTCGTGGAGTTCGCCTAGCGACCGCCCTGCGCTTGCCGACATGGCTGCACCTGGTGTGACCCGTTTGCATGCAGTGGAGCAGGGTCCATGCCAGATCTAAAACATCATCGGAATCAACTGGTTGAAGAATGTTCTTGAAACGGGTTGGGTCCGGAAGTGCGCAGCCGTCCGCGCTCCGGATGCAGGAAAATCCCCGGAAATGGCCGCGCAGGCGGGCGAGGGCGGGTGGGACGAATCCTCCCTACCACCGGGGCGGCAATCGCCCGGCCCGTGCCCGCGGGCAACCGCAATGCCCGTGCGCGCGGCATCGCGCCACGAACCAGGGCGGTCGCGGATGGCGGGGAAGCGCGATCGGTTCAGCTGCCGCGGTAGCGGTCGCAATCGACGCCGTGCTTCTTCAACAGGCGCCCGAGCGCGCGCCGGTCGGTCTGGGCCAGGCGTGCCGCCGCACTGACGTTGCCGCCGGTTTGCGCGAGCACGAGCGCGAGGTAGTTCTTTTCGAACGAGGCGATCGCCTCGGCCTTCGCGCTCTTGAAATCGCCGGGGCGGCCGTCGCCCGGAACCTCCGCGCCCAGTTCCGGATCATGCAGGATCTCGCCGTCGCACTGCAGGACCAGGCGGTGGATGGTGTTTTCCAGCTCGCGCACGTTGCCGGGCCAATGGTGTTGCTGCAGCCAGTCGCGCAGTCCGGCGCCGATGCCATGGCTGCACAGGCCGTAGCGTTTGGCGTAGATCGCGGCGAAATGCTGCGCCAGGTACAGGATGTCTTCGCCGCGCTCGCGCAATGGCGGCACGCGCAGGCGCAGGATGTTCAGGCGATACAGCAGGTCGCTGCGGAAACGGCCTTGTTCGACTTCGCGCTCGAGGCCCTTGTTGCTGGCGGCGATGATCCGCGCGTTGGAAACCAGCTCGCCGGACTGGCCCAATGGCCGGTACCGCCGGTCCTGCAGGAAGCGCAACAGCGCGACCTGGCCCTTGGCGGGCAGGGTGTCGATCTCGTCGAGGAACAGCGTGCCGCCTTCGGCATGCGTCACCAGGCCGGTGCGCGAACCGCGTGCGTCGGTGAAGGCGCCACGGACGTGGCCGAACAGTTCCGACTCGAGCAGGGCTTCCGGGATCGCGCCGCAATTCACCGGCACGAAGGGGCGGGCGCGGCGCTCGCTGAGGTAATGCACCGCACGGGCGGCCAGTTCCTTGCCGGAGCCGGTTTCGCCGTCGATCAGCGCCGGCGCATCGGACCGGGCGAGCATGCGGATCGCATCGGTCATCCGCCGGAACGCCGGCGATGCGCCGAGCATGCCGTGCAGCGGGCGGAAGTCGGGATCGGCTTCCTCGGTCCATGCCGTTGCGGCGTCGAGGGGCTGGGCCTGTTCCCGTGTCATCGTAATGCCTCCCGGTGCACGGGCCCTGGTCGCTGCCGTCGCCGGCAGAGCGATCCGTAACGGGCCCCATGCGCGCGATCGCGATGGTTAAGCTGCAACCCCCTGTGAGTTGTAGTTTGCCGATGGGTTGTTGGCTACCGCATGGCAGCCGGTTTGCCATTCACAACGCAGGGCGGAGAGCCATCAGGCCAACGCGTTTGCGATGTGAAGACCATGTCAAGAAATGCACGGATGGCGATCCGGCTTCGTGGCTTGGCACCGTCAGCGACCCTGCGCGCCCCGGGCAACGCAGGTCGGCTACGTCGGCGTCATCGGTTCCTCCGAAAGCGGTGAAGCTTCAGGGAAATTCCTCGGCCAACGCGACGACGCGGCGCAATCCCTCGATCGCCATGTTCCCGGCATGGCGATCAACCGGCCGGGATATCACCGCTCCAGGCCATGTTCTTCGGCTCCGTCGGCCGAAGGCGCGCTTCGCGGCGCAACCCAGAGCCGGAACACGAACCACGCCAGCGCGATCGCGCCGACGCTGAAGATCACGTCGCCCGGTACGCGCATCCATACCAGCATCTCGACGATGGGCTTCTGCATGAATTCCGCCGATCGCGCGTAGTAGTAGCCGTGCTCGATGGCCGCGAGCAGTTGCATCGTGCCCAATGGCAGCAAGGTCAGCAGCGCCATCAGCGCCAGCCCGATGTTCAGGCACCAGAAGGCCGTTTTCAGCGCGCCGGTGTTCCATTGCATTTGGCCGCGCAGGCCGCGCATGCAGAACAGGACGAGGGCGATGCCGAGCATGCCGTAGACGCCGAACAGGGCGGTGTGGCCGTGCAGCGGGGTCAGGTTCAATCCCTGCATGAAATAGAGCGACAACGGCGGATTGATGAGGAAGCCGAACAGTCCGGCGCCCACCAGGTTCCAGAAGGACACCGCGATGAAAAACAGGATTGGCCAGCGGTACCGCGTCATCCACGGCGTGGCCTTGCCCATCCGGTAGGTGTGGTAGGCCTCGAAGCCCAGGTACGCCAGCGGCACGACCTCCAGTGCGCTGAAGCTGGCGCCGAGCGCGACGACGGCCGTCGGCGTGCCCACGAAATACAGATGGTGCAGGGTCCCGAGCACGCCGCCGGACATGAAGACGATGGTGGCGAACAGGACGGCCGTGGACGCCGACTTCGCACCCACCAGACCAAGGCGCACGAAGATCAGCGCCATGACCGCCGCGGCGAAAACCTCGAAGAAGCCTTCCACCCACAAGTGGACCAGCCACCAGCGCCAGTACTCGACCTCGGAGATGTGGGTGCGCTCGCCCCACATCAGTGCCGAGGCGAAGAACAGCCCGATGCAGATCGTGGACAGGAACATCAGCCCGACGACGGTGCGGGTCGGACCGCTGGCGCCGCGCAATACGGGCCACAGGGCCCGTCCGACCAGGGTCAGCCACAGCAGCAGGCCCACGAACAGGAACCATTGCCAGAAGCGGCCCATGTCGGCGTACTCCCAACCCTGGTGGCCGAACCAGAAGTTGTGATCCAGCCCCAGCTTCTGCTGGATGGCCATCCATTGGCCGGCAAACGAGCCCACCACGATGACGAGCAGGCAGACGAAGAGGAAATTGACGCCGAACCGCTGGTACCTGGGTTCATGGCCCGACATCGCTGGCGCGATGTAAAGGCCCGTGGCCAGCCAGGCCACCGCGATCCACAGGACGGCCAGCTGGGTGTGCCAGGTGCGGGTGATGGAGTAGGGCAGGACCTCGGACAGCGGGTAGCCGTAGGCGACCTGTCCCTCGACCTGGTAGTGGGCGGTGATCGCGCCGAGCAGGATCTGCACCAGGAACAGCGCCAGGACCACCCAGAAGTACTTGGCCGTCGCGCGCATGGAGGGAGTGATGCGAAGCGTGGCCAGCGGATCCGTAGCGGGCAGGGCAGGCGGGTCATCCTCGTGGGTCCGGGCATGATGCCAGCCCAGCAGGGCGATGCCGGCGATCAGGAAAAGCACGCTGAAGGCGGACCACACCCAGAGCGAAGGCGCCGGCCGGTTCCCGATCAAGGGCTCGCTGGGCCAGTTGTTGGTATAGGTGACCCGCTGCGGTGCGACGCCGGCCTGGTCGACCGCCAGGGTTTCGCCGGACCGGCCGGGGCGCTCCGTACCCGCGGCCCATGCCGTCCACCAGAAGAACGCCGTCAGTGCCTTCCGATGCGCGGCATCGGGCACCGTGTCGTTCTTCATCGCGTACGCCTCGCGCAGCGAAGCCGTTTCCGGGGCATTGCCGAACAGGCTCTCGTAATGCGCGGCCACCTCGGCGATGGCTTCTGCACGCACCGCCGGCAGCACGATGGTCCGGGTGTCGGGGTCGTAGCTGTTGCGCCGCATCAGCGGTTCCAGACGTGCCCGCAGCATTCCCTGCTGTTCTGCGGGCAGGCTGCGGAAGCCGTCGGCTCCGCTGGCGCGCGCCCACTGGTCGAGCACGGCCATGGCTTCGCGGTGCAGCCAGTCCGCGCTCCAGTCCGGGGCCACGTAGCCGCCATGGCCCCAGATGGAACCCAATTGCATGCCGCCCACCGACTGCCAGACCTGCCGGCCCAGTTCGATATCGGCCCGGGTGTAGAGCGTGCGGCCATCTTCCGCCTGCACGCGCTCGGGCACCGGCGGGGCCGCCCGGAAGATCTCCGTTCCGGCCCACAGCAAGACGCCAAACGAGGTGATGAGCAATACCGCCAAGCCGACCCAGAGCTTCCGCGTGCTATCCATATCCCCCTCCCGTAGCGTATGACGAGCGCCACAGACCATAGTCGCGACGAAGCGCAGAGTTGTAAATCGGCCGTTAACGCAGGGACATGCCATCGCCGAAGGCAGTCGTGACGGGTTCGATGATCGACGTCGAGCATCCCCCGGGAACTAACCGGCTGATTCCAAAAGAGAAGCGCAGCGGCGGGACGTATCGCCGGGGCTCTCCCCATCCACGATCCATCCGGGAAATTCCAGGACTGCCCGCAACCGCCCGTCGTTTCCCCGGATTGCCGACGATCTGCCCGCTATTTTCCCGCCGCATTTTTTGCCGGCGCGATGCGTCAACCGGCTGCGCGCGTCCGGACAGGGCGGGGCCGATCGTCCCGGAAATGCGTTCCGAGGCTTTGGCGGCGATGGATCGCAGCCTGAAGCAGGTGGACGACGACTTTTCCCTGCCAGGTGTCGCGGACCTGGCTGTCCGTTCGGATTCCGTCGACCGCTTCGGCCATTCGGTCTCCGTTCCGCACCGGGCCCAGGCATTCCCAGGCGAGTTCGCGCAGGCCGCGAAGATTGCACTGATCCGCCGATGCCCCGCGATCGATCCACCGTTCGGCACCGGACCTGGGCAGGCCTCGGTCGGAGTCGGCCAGATGCCGGCCAAGGCGCCTTCCGAACACGACGCCTTCGAGCAGCGAATTGCTTGCGAGCCTGTTTGCACCATGGACGCCGGTGCAGGCGACTTCGCCAACCGCATGGAGACCCGGCACGCCGGTTCGGCCGTCGAGATCGACCGCGATGCCGCCCATGTGGAAATGGGCCGCTGGCGTGACCGGCATGCGTTCCCGGCGCGGATCGATGCCGTGCCTGCGGGCGATGGCATGGACCGTCGGGAAACGCCATATCCAGTCGCGGCTCAATTCCGTCGCGTCCAGCCATACGTTCCCGCCGCGCTGGCGATGTTCCCAGACGCATCGCGCCACCTGGTCCCGCGGGGCCAGGTCGCCCATCGGATGCCTGGCATCCATGATCGGGCAACCCGCATCGTCGACCAGGCGCGCACCGGCGCCACGAAGCGCTTCGGTGATCAATGGAAGCGGACCGTCGGTCTTTATGTCCAGCGCGGTCGGATGGAACTGGACGAACTCGGCATCCCTGAGCGGGACGCCGAGGGCAAGGGCCAATCCCAGTCCGTTGCCGTCGGCCGTCGGGGGGTTCGTGGTTGCCGAGAACAGCGCGCCGCAGCCGCCTGTCGCGAGCACCAAATCGGCGCACTCGGTTTCATGGGGCCGCCCGGTCTCCGTGTCGGTGAATCGGACGGCCGCGACGCGGCCGCCGCGAACCAGGACCGCGTCGAGCGTGGCCGGCGGCCGCCAGGCGATGTGCGGCGAACCCTGGGCGGCGCGCGCAAGCGCCAACAGGAGCGCCAGCCCGCTGGCATCCCCGCCCGCATGAACGATACGGTTGTGGGAGTGCCCGCCCTCGCGGCCCAGTTGCAGGCCGTTGCGGTCGAGATCGAAGTTCACGCCCTGCGATTCGAGCCAGCGCAGGGCGGGGCCGGCGTGGGCGACCAGGTAATCGACGGCTTCCGGATCGTTGTGGCCGGCACCGGCTGCCATCGTGTCCTCGGCGTGCGAAAGCGCGGAATCTCCCGGGGCCAGCGCCACCGCGATGCCGCCCTGTGCCAGCGAAGTGCATCCGCCGCTGCCGGCCATCGAATTTCCGACCAGCAGAACCGGCCTGGGCGCCGCCGACAGCGCCGTCGCCAGTCCGGCAACGCCGCCTCCCACGATTACCAGGGGCCCCGTGTTGGCGGTCATGCCCGGTCCTGCCGGCCGACTTCGAGCATTCGTTGCAGCGCGATCCGGGCGCGGGCGGCGGTTGCGGCCGGGACCTCGACGGGATGGCGGAGTTCCCGAAGGCAGGCGTGGATGTTCGGCAGCGTGATCCGCTTCATGTGCGGGCAGAGGTTGCAGGGCTTCACGAACTCGATTTCCGGAAACCTTGCGCGCAGGTTGTCGGCCATCGAGCATTCGGTGATCAGCGCCACCCGGTGCGGTTGCTCCTTCTGCAGCCAGGCGCCCATTGCCGTGGTGGAACCAACGAAGTCCGCCTCCTGCAGCACGTCCGGCGGGCATTCCGGATGCGCGACGACGCGCGCCTCGAAGCGTTCGCGCGTGTGCCGGACCTGTTGCCCGGTGAACCGTTCGTGGACTTCGCAACGGCCGTTCCACAGCACCAGTTCGACATCGGTGCACGAGGCGACGTGGCTGCCCAGGAACTTGTCGGGCAGGAAAATCACCTTGTCCGCACCCATGGCTTCGACCACCTGCACGGCGTTGGCCGAGGTGCAGCAGGCATCGGACTCGGCCTTCACCGCGGCGCTGGTGTTGACGTAGGTGACCACCGGGGCGCCCGGATGCTGCGCGCGCAGGGCCCTGACGTCCTCGGCGGTGATGGAACTTGCGAGCGAACAGCCGGCCTCGAGGTC
Organism: Pseudoxanthomonas sangjuensis; assembly: GCF_010211755.1. Classification (GTDB taxonomy): domain Bacteria; phylum Pseudomonadota; class Gammaproteobacteria; order Xanthomonadales; family Xanthomonadaceae; genus Pseudoxanthomonas_A; species Pseudoxanthomonas_A sangjuensis. The sequence continues at coordinate 60,888 of NZ_PDWR01000019.1, forward strand.
GGGGATCAGTACCGTGCGGTCCGGCGCCAGGATCTTGGCGGTTTCGGCCATGAAGTGGACGCCGCAGATGACGATCAATTCGGCGTCGGTCCGCGCCGCCGCCTGCGCCAACGCCAGCGAATCGCCGGTGACGTCGGCGACGCCGTGGAAGATCTCCGGCGACTGGTAGCTGTGCGCCATGATCACCGCGCCACGTTCGCGCTTCAGTTGCTGGATCGCATCGATCCATGGCAGGTGCAGCGGCCATTCGAGGCAGGGAACGGAGTCGCCGACCCGGGCGATCAGGTCGCTGTATCGCTCTTCCAGGTCGTCGGACCAGCGCGGAAGGAAATCGGCGGCGCTCACGCGGCATGCTCCTTCCGTGCGCGATAGGCCGCACGGGCGCGATCGGCGAACCCGGCGCCGCGTTGCAGGAGGATGCGGCTGGAAAGCGGCAGCGTTTCCCACGGCAGGCGGTCGAGCAGATTGCGCAGGTGCAGTCCGAGTTCGACGTCGCCGGTCAGCGCCAGCCGGCGCTTGAAGAACAGGGTATCGGCGTCTTCGAGGCGGCTGGCAAGCAGGAGCAGGTCCGTCGCCGTGCCGCTGACCGTCGCTTCGGCTTCTTCCCGGCTGAAGCGGAGTTCGTCGCGGTGCATTTCGAAGACCCAGTGCAGGTCCAGATCGCGGACCTCGATGCCGATGCGACGATCGGCAATGGGCTGGAGGTTCTCGCGCATCCATGCGGAAGCCAGGGCATTGGAAAGCAGCTGGCGGACGACGCGCTTCTGGGCGGCAACCGGAACCCTTGCCAGTGCGATTCGCCAGTATTTCGGCGGGGGAACCCAGGACAGCAACTGGCCGGCCGTGGAGGAGGATGGATGGATCGACATGGAGATGCCTTCGAGGGTTGCATTCGGCCGCGGGAAAACGGCTGTCGATCGGCGGGTTCGGCGCATGAGGCGAGGCGGTGCCTGCATGCGCAACCGGGACGCATGCCCGGGCCCGTCGTCATCGCGGTTTGTCGTCGCCAGCCTTGCCCGCCGATGTTAGGGGGGATGCGGATCCGCAGGATTGATCCAGATCAAGTCGATGCCGGCCGATGCGATGCCGCGAATGCGATTCCGTCGCGCCAGCCACTCCATGCGCTGCGGAATGTGGCCACGTAAGCCAGCGCAACGAACAGGCCGGCGATGCGCGCGAGGGGCGGGTACGCCACCGAAACGATCAGCGTCGTCGCAGCCAGGCAATGCGAGACGAGCAATCGTTTCTTCCCGGGCTCCGGGAGCAGGCTGCCCACGCCGGGAATGCGTGTTCCCCGGGGAACACGGCGTCGCATTTCTATCCAGGTCAGGAAGCCCATGATCTCCAGCGTCATGCCGAGCACGAGAAAGGGAAGGCCGGCGCCAAGCAGTAGCGCGCCGACCAGGATCGGCCTGTCGAACGGCCATGGTCCCGGGGACGCCACGGCGACGGAAACGGCGGCCAGCAGGCAAGCGCTGCCGACGGCCCAGAACCGACGCAGCGTTGGGTTGCGCCGGTGGGGGGATTTCCATTGCAGGAACAGGACTGCCCCCGAAAGCAGGGCCACGGGAAGCGCCAGTACCGTCCGCGCCCCGTCGGGGAACAGGCCAATCGAACTGCCGATGGCCGTCAGCAACGTCAGCGCGAGCACGGTCAGCCAGACGATCGCGGCCGGGCGGGGAATGGCGCGGGTTCCCTGCAGCATGGGCAGGGTGATGCCGCCCACCGCCCCGATCAGGCCGATGACCCAGCCAACGATGCCCAGCGCGGCGTGCAGATCGACGAGCGAATGCGCGGGCGAACCCCACCAGCCGACGCGGATGCCCAGCATGGCGATCCCCAGCACGACGTTGGTCAGAATGGCCGCCAGCGCCATGCCGATTCCCATGCGCGGCGGCGTGCGGCCGCTTCCGCGCAAGAGGCCGATCAGGGCGGCCACTGCAAACGCGGCCAGCGTACCGGCGAGCAGGAAAACGGCAACGCCCGCGAGAACCGAAGCGTGGAATCCAATCGCCGACAACAGGCAGGCAATGCCGCAGTTCAGCGCAAGGTGGACGACGGGCGCGTAACGGGATCCCGGCAGCGGGCTGCCTGCCGCCACCGGCAGGAACTGGATCAGGCTGCCGACCATTGCGTTGCCCAACACGCCAAGGGTGAGGAGATGGACGAGGACGATCGTCGCCGGTGCCCAGCGGGAAACCAGGATTTCCGGGCCGGACCATGCCACCCAAATCCCTGCAATCGCTCCCCAGGCCAGCGCGGACAACAAAAAACGCAGGGGATGGGAAGGGGCGGGTGCCTGTTCGAAGTTGAGGCCGCTCATGCGCGGGCTGTCGGGTCCGGTAGCGGTCGCTCGCTTGCGCGGGAGATCACGATGCGGGCGCCGCCATCGTCGCAATCGCTGATTTCGTAGGTGAATCCCCATGCCTCGACGATCGGGAGAAGATGCACGGGATACATGGGGGTCAAGGCGACGAGGCGCTGGCCGGGTTGCAACGTTTCCAAACACTCCAGGATCCGCTCGGCGGGTTCCGGGGCCTCCAGTGCGCGCAGGTCCATCTGAAGAAGCGACATGGTGCGGTTCACTCCTCGAAGGCAGCGCTGCCATGGGGATGGGGATCGCCACCGTCCCGGCAGTCCGTGCATTCGACGGCGATGCCCGCCGCATCCATCGATTCCCTGACGCAGCAGGCGCAAGGGATGCCGGGGTCGGGAAGTTCGAAGCTTTCGCGGAGGACGTTCATGGGCCAGTGCCATCGTGGCGGATCGACCGGATCCGTGCAGACAGGTACTCGAAATACAGTTCGATGTAGCTGATGCCGTTTTCCTCGTCGATCAGGTACGGATTCATCATGGTGTGGCGCAGGATGACCAGGCGATCGCCACCCCGGGATCCGTCCAGGGTGGATGGGTCGATCCCCAGCTCGTCGAGGATCCGGCCCATTTCCCGCTTGCCGATCAGCGAGGGGCGAAGCGTCGTCATCGATGCGAAGAACTGCTTGATCTGGACCGGCTGGTGCGGGTCGCAGCGCAATTCGTCGTAGAGGCGCTGGACGAAGGCGTTCGCTTGGGCCAGGTCGCGATTGCCGCGCGGATTGAGGGCCAGGCAAACCAGGTTGCTGTCCGGCGGGAAGGGGACCATCGCAGCCACGGCATCGGCCGTGTCGACGGCGAACTGCCGCGCGCGTTCCTGGAACGATTCCGCGGCGAGTATGGTCTGGCGCGGCAGCAGGCCGAAATTCGTGTAATCCAGCGGCAATACCCGATGGGTCACATAGACCGCGGCCGCGGCCGCGCCGGGCTTCGACCCTTCCGGGATGAATTGGCCCAACTGCCGGTAACGCGACATGTAGTCGCGGGGCTGGCCGTCGCGGAAGACGTAGTCGGCCTGTTCCGACAGCAGCGCCATGGCGCGATGGTCGCGACAGACGAATGCGCCGGCCCCGTAGGGAATGTAGCCGAGCTTGTGCGGATCGACGGTGACCGAGTCGGTTTCGGCAAGCGCGGCGAACGCCTGATGGATTTCCGGTTGGGGGAACTGCCGGTATTCCCGGCGCACTTCGGCCCGTTCGCGCAGCGTCCCGTCGGGATTGCGGAACAGCGTCGTCAGATAGCCGCCCCACGCCGCATCGACATGGACGCTGAACCCCAGCCCCAGCCGGGCCGACCGGTTGCGCGCTTCGACCACCGAATGGACCGGATCGATCGTCCCGTATTCCGTGCTGCCGAGCACCGCGACGGCCATCAGGACGGGTTGCCGGATTCGCGCGCATTCCTCCAGCGCCTCGTGCAGGCCCCCGGCATCCAGGCGCATTCCGCTGGTCGGCAGCAACCGCAGTTGCCCACGACCCAGGCCGAGCATCTTCAGGCCCTTGCTCCAGGAGTAGTGGGCGGTAATCGGCGCCAGCACCTGCGGTACGCGCAGGGCCGGGTGCCGGGAAAAGAACTCCGATATTCCCAGTTCCTCGATGCGTTCCGACTGGAGCCGGTCCTGCCATCGCAATTGCCGATCTGCGGGTTGCGCGCCCAGCCACCGCTGCCATCTTTCGAGCAGTCCGATGGCATCGTCCGGCAGCAGGTTGAAAGCCTCCCAGTCGTCTGCGGGCGAATCGAGGTCCGGAATGCCGGCTGCGCGCAATGCGACCGGAAAGGACTTCAACGCCAGCGCCAGGCGAAGGGCCTGGTAATTGGCCACGGTCCCGCCGGAAGTAAGGTGGCCGAAGGCGCAATCCGGTCGTTGCGGATCGTCCGGATAGCCGAGCATCCGCGCCAGTTGCAGCCCCGCCAGCACTTCCAGTTGCACCGTGACCGGGGCGGCGTCCTCGCTGACGTTGTTGGGGTTGTAGGGCAACGCGAGTATCTGCGCCGCCAAGCCCGGCAACAGCAGGTCCGAGACCATGTGGCCGATGTACCGCGGGCTGTGGAAAGGCACGGAATGCTTGAGCGCCGCGGAAAGCTGGTGGAGTTCGCGCCGCATCCTGGCCTCGAAGGCCTGGTAGTGCCGGTCCTGGACCGCCGAGGTCGGGATCGCCGGCGGGTCTTCGGGATGGAAGTTGCGGCGCCAGTGCACGTGGTCGCGCAGGAACTCCACCACCAGCTTTTCCAGCAGCACGTCGTTTTCCCCGTACGGCCCGAGGAAGCAGGCGTCGAGGGTCCGCCTTTCGGCGAGATGGGCCGATGCGTCGACCGGACGATGGCGGTTACGGGGCGTCTCGAGCATGCCGCAAGGCTAGGGCAGGCGGGCAAATGCGGCCCTGACCTAGATCAATCGGGCCGTGGATGGACCGCGATGCGTCGGTCGGTGCGCGAAATCAGTTGGCCGTTTCGATGATCCGTCCGGTGCCGTCGAGCACGAACCGCGCGCGTTTGCGTTCGTGGTAGAAGCTGACCCGCCATTTCCCGGCATCCTCGCCGGTTCCCCGTTCGCAGAGCGTCGATATCCTCCCGGCGTCCATCAGGCGGCGGAAGGCATCGGTCTCCATCCCGAGCTGCCCCGCGACGACGGCGCCGTCCATTTCGAATTGGGGATTGGGCGCCTTCGGTCCGGGTCCGGACGGGGAAAGCGCGAGTGGAATCTGTCTGCTCAATTGCGCGCCCAATGGTTGTCGGGAAGGATCGTCCGGCCCTCGGGTACCCGGGTTCATGGGGAAAGATTCGCCGACACGGCAGGTGGCAAGGAGTAGAGAGACCCGCCGGCCGGCGAATTGGAACAAAGACAAACGGCATTTCCCGGTGTGTGGCCCCGGCCTGCCGGGTAGCCCGGCGTCCACTGCTCTGAGGGAAGCGGGGCGCCGCCACGCGGCAGGCCGGCCACGCATCGATTCTCGGGGACGCGCCCGCGGGGCCGCTTTGATCTGAGTCAAATGCGGCCGGGATCCGATTGGGCGCGATGCCTGCCGCAACGTTCTCGTTGTTGCGGCCAGCCACGGCCCGGGCGCATTTCCGGCATCGCTTGACGTGCGTCAATGAGCCGGTGGATGGCGGTTGGCGAGAATCCTGCGTTTGTCGGTACGAACGGATTCCGGAATGGCTTTCCACGATCTTCGCGGATACTTGGCCCATCTGGCGGCGCGTGGCCAGCTGCGCGAGATCGATGCGCCGGTATCGCCGGAACTGGAAAGCACGGCGCTGAGCCTGCGCGCGCTGCGCGACGGCGGCCCTGCGCTGCTGATGAGCAAACCGGTCGGTTCCGCGTTCCGCCTGCTCGGCAACCTGTTCGGCCACCGTCGCCGCATCGAGATGGCGCTGGGCAATCGCCCGTTGTCCTCGCTGCGCGAACTGGGCGAACTGCTGGCTTCGATCAAGGAACCGAAATGGCCTTCCGGCGTGCGCGATGCGCTGCACAGCTGGCCGGAACTGGCCCAGCTGGCGCACGTCGCGCCGCGAAGCGCCGCGGACGCCGCGTTCAACGAATGCGTGCTCGAAGGGAGCGATGTCGATCTTGCCGCGCTGCCGATCCAGCGCTGCTGGCCCGGCGATGCCGGGCGACTGATCACCTTCGGCCTGGTGGTGACGCGCGGCATGCACCAGCCGCGGCAGAACGTGGCGATCTATCGCCAGCAACCGATCGGACGCAATCGCGTGATCATGCGCTGGCTGCCGCACCGGGGCGGGGCGCAGGACTGCGCATCCTGGCAGAAGGCGTTTCCCGGCAAGCCATTCCCGGTGCTGGTGGCGATCGGCGCCGATCCGGCGACGATGCTCGCCGCGGTCGCGCCGGTTCCCGACACGCTGTCCGAATACGAATTCGCGGGATTGTTGCGCGGCGCGCGGACCCGTACCTGGCGCAGCGAACTGACCGGGCTGGACGCGCCGGCTGGCGCGGAGATCCTGCTCGAGGGATTCATCCGCCCCGGCGACACCGCGCTCGAAGGTCCGTTCGGCGACCACACAGGCTATTACAACGCGCAGGGAACCTTCCCGGTGCTGACGGTGGAGCGCCTGCGCATGCGCCGCGACGCGATCTACCACGGCAGCTACATGGGTCGCTCCCCGTTCGACGAACCGTCGGTACTGTCGATGGCGTTGAACGACGTCTTCGTTCCGATACTGCGCAAGGTTTTCCCGGAGATCGTGGATTTCTACCTGCCGCCGGAAGGCTGTTCGTATCGCGTTGCGCTGGTCAGCATCCGCAAGCAATACCCCGGCCATGCGCGGCGGGTGATGATGGGCGTGTGGTCGTACCTGCGCCAGTTCACCTACACCAAGTTCGTGATCGTCGTCGACGACGACATCGACGTCCGCGACTGGAGCCAGGTGGTCTGGGCGGTATCCACCCGCGTCGATCCGGCCCGGGACGGCATGCTGGTCGAGAACACGCCGATCGATTACCTGGACTTCGCTTCGCCGGTGCCGAACCTGGGTTCCAAGCTGGGATTGGACGCCACCAACAAGTGGCCCGCGGAAACCTCGCGCGAGTGGGGCAAGCCGATCGTGCAGGACCGCGACGTGGAACGACGCATGGACGCGCTGTGGACGAAGCTGGCCAACTCGCCCGGACCTGACCTGCGTCAATGAACGACCACGTCGCGCTCTTTAGCATGCAGCGCGATCCAATGAGGGAACACGAGATGCAACTGGTGTGTCCAGCCGGCAACCTGCCGGCGCTGCAGGCCGCGATCGATGCGGGCGCCGACGCCGTGTACGCCGGCTTCCGCGACCAGACCAACGCACGCGCCTTCCCTGGCCTGAACTTCAGCGAAGGGGAGATGCGCCAGGGCATCGCCTATGCCCACGCCAGGGGACGCAAGGTCTACCTGGCGCTGAACACCTATCCCGACAGCGCGCGCCTGGCGCACTGGGAAGGCGCGGTGGACCATGCAGCCGAACTCGGCGCGGATGCGGTGATCGTCGCCGAGATGGCGGTACTGGATTACGCCGCACGGCACCATCCGAACATGGCGCGGCACCTGTCGGTGCAGGGTTCGGCGACCACCGCGCCCGCGCTTCGCTACGCCTACGAACGCTTCGGCATCGCGCGCGCGGTCGTGCCGCGCGTATTGTCGGTGCAGCAGGTCGAGCGGCTCTGCGAATCGGCACCGGTGCCGATCGAGGTATTCGCCTTCGGCAGCCTGTGCATCATGGTCGAGGGTCGCTGCCAGCTTTCGAGTTATGCGACCGGCGTGTCGCCGAACCGGCACGGCGTCTGTTCGCCGGCCTCCTTCGTCAAATGGGACGAGCACCCGGACCAGAGCCGCACGGTGCGCCTGAACGGCCTGCTGATCGACCGTTTCGGCCAGAGCGAACCCGCCGGTTATCCGACCGTGTGCAAGGGCCGCTACGCCGTCGGCGGCGAGATCTTCCATGCGCTGGAGGAACCGACCAGCCTCAATACGCTGGAACTGCTGCCACGGCTCGCGGCCGCGGGCGTGGCCGCATTGAAGATCGAAGGCCGGCAGCGCGGCGTCGCCTACGTCAAGGCCGTCACCCAGACCTGGCGCAAGGCGCTGGACCGCTTCGAGTCGGCGCCCGATGCGTGGACGGCGGAACCGGCGTGGCAACAGGCGCTTTCCGGCCACGCCGAAGGGCAACAGACGACCTTGGGACCGTATCACCGTGCATGGCATTGAATCGATGAAACTGAGTCTTGGACCGCTGCAGTATTTCTGGCCGCGCGAGCGCACGCTGGCCTTCTATCGCGAAGCCATGGACTGGCCGCTGGATATCGTCTACCTCGGCGAAACGGTGTGCAGCAAGCGGCGCGAACTCCGGTTCAAGGACTGGCTGGCGCTCGCCAACGAAATGGCCGACGCGGGCAAGGAAGTCGTCTTGTCGACGCTGGCCCTGATCGAAGCGGAGTCCGAACTGGGGACGTTGTCCCGGCAGGTGGAGAACGGCCGTTTCCTGGTCGAGGCGAACGACATGTCCGCCGTGCAACTGTGCCGCGAAAAGCGGTTGCCCTTCGTCGGCGGCCCCACGCTCAACGTCTACAACCACCGGGCCCTTGCGATGCTGGTCGAAGACGGCCTGCGCAGATGGGTTCCGGGCGTGGAACAGGGCCGCGAACTGCTCGAAGGCATGCGCACCGCGCTGGAAGCCGACGGCGGCGCCATGCCGGAGCTGGAAGTCATGGCGTGGGGCAGGCTTCCGCTTGCTTATTCGGCGCGCTGCTTCACGGCGCGGGCGCTGGACATTCCGAAGGATGAGTGCGGGTTCCGCTGCATCGAATACCCGGACGGCTTGCCGCTGAAGACGCGCGAGGACGAACCGTTCCTGACGATCAACGGCATCCAGGTGCAGGGAACGGAAGTCATCGACATGGCACCGCAACGGGACGAGCTGGCCGCCTGTGGCGTTGGCATCCTGCGTCTTTACCCCCAGACGGAGGGCATGGCCGGCGTGGTCGACCATTTCCGCCGGATGCTCGAATCGCCGGTCCCGCCGCCGCCGTTGGGGGCGCGCAACGGATACTGGTACGGCCGCCCGGGCAAGGCATCGCTATCGATGCCGGAATTCGGGGGGCGTTAGTCGGCCCGCACCCGCGGGCAATGGCCGCGCACGGGCAAGACTGCCGGCTTGCCTGCCGTCATGCGGGCGCACGATAGGCGTTGCGCACATCGCGAACCAATTGCCCGCCATGGTGCAGGGCCATGTGCAAGTGCCAAGGCAAGGAGTGCCGCGGCGGGTGTTCAAGCAGGCTGCGGGCGGCCGCCTTCATGTCCCGGTCGCCGAGGGGCAGTGAAGTCGGTTGCGGAACGGAACGGGCGAGGGGCCTGCATCCATCCGGCCGCCCTTGCGATTCCGGCGCGTCCGCGGCGGCTTCGGGAGTTGCCGGGTCGTCGGAAACCCGGCGCGCGATGCCTTGCTGCCGGTGCGCATCGTCGATCAGCAGTGCGGTCAGTCGCGATGCGGCCTCGGGAGGAATGCGCAACCGGGAAGCCAGGTCGCGGGAACGCTGGTGGACTTGCCGTTCGCGGGCGGCATCGTAGCCCGGGAGGCCCGCATCGCGTTTGATCCGGGAACCTGCATCGACCAGCAGCCTGCGTGCCGCCCACAGCAACAGCATCGCGTCGTCGACGCGATCTATCCCGTGCCGGATGACCTGCAGGGCAGCATTGGCTGGAGCTGGCATGGCCGTGTCGCGAGTCCGCTTATCGGGTCGTGATGGTGCGAACCCGGGGAAGCACCGACTGCTCGTAAACCGATTGGGCCTGTTCGGGATCGAAGTCGGCATGCTTGCGCTTTTTGACGCCGAATTCGGACAGGGTCACATGCAGGTCCGGTTCGACCCCCGCATTGCCCAGGCAGGCCTTCACGCAGTGCAGGATGCAGCCGTCCAGCGCGATGATGCGGCGTCCGGAGCGGGCCGTGCGCACCAGGCCTTCGACGCCGCCACCCACGCCCGCGATACAGGACATCTCGGCAATGCCATGGCGGTCGAGCCAGAGCGCGTGCTGGTTGGCCATCTGCGCGGCGCTCGAGCAGCCTGAGCACGAGTAGACCAGGGGCAGGGGCGTTTTCGCGTCGGCCATGCGGCCAGACTAGGGGGCCAAGCGACCGGCGTCCTTGATATTCGTCAATCGCACCTGAAGTTGCCGTCCCGTCGGCAAGGTGGCGATCGCTTGACCCGGGTCAAGATGCCGGGAGCGGGCAGGGGCCACCATTGCGGCATGGCCTATGTGCTGCTCCTGATCGCGCATTTGTTGTGCGCCGCGGCGTTCATCGGCGTCGTGTTCGCCGAGGTCATGCTCATGCCGGCGGTCAAGAAGCGCCTGCCAAGGCCGGTCGCGCTGCTGTGGGAAAAGGAGTTCGGCCGACGGGCGCGCCGGATCATGCCGCCGATCGTCCTGGCGTTGTATCTGGCCGGGGTGGGCCTGGCGTGGTTCCATCGCGGGGCATTGGCGCATCCGCTGCAGAGTTCCTTCGCGCTGCTCCTCACGGTCAAGATCGCGCTGGCCGCAAGCGTCGCCGGCCACGTCGCAACGGCATTGATCCTGCAAAGGCGGAAGCGCCTGACCGCCTCGCGATCCGACCTGATCCACCGCAGCGTTCTGGCACACGTCCTTCTGATTGCCGTGATCGCAAAGGCGATGTTCCATGTCGCTCCCTGACGCGCATCCGAAGGGGATGGGTCTGGTCTAGCGATTGGTGCCTGCTATATTCCCTCGGGTAGGGGGAATATATGCGATGGTTAGTTCTGGTAGCGGCGTTACTCTCGGCGCCTTCTGCAGCAGCACAATCGTCACGTGAATGCCGTGACCGCAATGGTAATGTTTGGTATCAAGATGCGCCTTGTCCCGGGCGCGCAGCGCCGGCGAACATTCTGCGCAAATGCGTTGACGGCAAGGGCCATGTTTCGTATCAGAATGCGACTTGCCCGGCGGGCAGCCGCGAGATGAAGGCCCAAGCCTATCAACCAGAACCGCAGCGGGCCTACGATGCGCGTTCGGCTGCGGCGAAGATCGAGGCCGACCGTCAGGCACTTCGGCAAAGCAACTCGCCGCGAAGAAGTTACAGATCGATGGGCGCTTCGATCCCGGTGGATAGCAACAGCTCGGCTTGCGAGAGCGCCAAAGCGAATCGTGAGGCTGTTTTAAAGACCGTGGGTATACGCCGGACCTTCGATCTGCTGCGGTCGCTGGACGATGCCGTAAGAGCCGCCTGCAAATAAATCGCTTGCCACGACTGAAGAAATCCTGCCAGTTGGGGCAGGAGGTCAGTCCCTTGCCGCCGCACAGGAGGCAAGGGTGAACGGTCGGTTCTAATTAGCAGCGATCGCCGGGAATGTTCTCCCAGCCATTAGGTAGTTTCCGGAACATTTGATGATTGATGCAGCGCAGTTCTCCGGAAGCGAGTTTTCTTTGTCGCTCTTCATAGCGTTGTCGAGCTACGCGAGTGGCTTCTTCCTTGTACTTCAGGTGCGCCTGGTGCATTCCGCTGGCGGCCGTTTGGGTTCACCCCCGTTTTCACGGACACTTACGAGAAGGCCGATCAAGGCCATGAGGAGTGTTCATGTCGAAGCGAAGGAAGTTCAGCACCGAGTTCAAGCGCGGTGCGGTTGAGCAGGCCAGCCAGCC
>NZ_PDWR01000001.1 GCF_010211755.1 Pseudoxanthomonas sangjuensis
CCCATGCCCCGTATCCCCGCCACTGAGACCCTCGATCTGCCGGTGCTGCCGCTGCGCGACGTGGTCGTTTTCCCGCACATGGTCATCCCGTTGTTCGTCGGCCGCGACAAATCGATGCGCGCGCTGGAACAGGCGATGGCCGCCGACAAGCGCATCCTGCTGCTGGCGCAGAAATCCGCCGAAACCGCCGATCCGGCCGCCGCCGACCTGTACGAGATCGGCACGCTGGCCCAGGTGCTGCAGCTGCTGAAGCTGCCCGACGGCACCATCAAGGTACTGGTCGAGGGCACCGCGCGGGGGAAGGTTTCCGGCGTCGCCGAACGCGACGGCTCGCTGTACGGGCAGGGCGAGGTGATCGAATCCGATTTCGCCCGCGAGCCGCGCGAGATCGAGGCGGTGGCGCGCTCGCTGATGGGCCTGTTCGAGCAGTACGTCAAGACCAACCGCAAGCTGCCGCCGGAACTGCTGCAGACGCTGAGCGGCATCGACGAACCCAGCCGCCTGGCCGACACCATCGCCGCGCACCTCGGCGTGCGCCTGGCCGACAAGCAGCGCCTGCTCGAGACCCTCGAGGTCGGCGAGCGGCTGGAACTGCTGGTGGGTTTCGTCGACGGCGAAATCGACGTGCAGCAGCTGGAGAAGCGCATCCGCGGCCGGGTGAAGTCGCAGATGGAGAAAAGCCAGCGCGAGTACTACCTCAACGAGCAGATGAAGGCGATCCAGAAGGAGCTCGGCGAACTCGACGAGGCGCCGAACGAGCTGGAAGACCTGGCGCGCAAGATCGCCGAGGCGGGCATGCCCAAGCCGGTGGAAACCAAGGCGAAGAACGAGCTCAACAAGCTGAAGCAGATGTCGCCGATGTCGGCCGAGGCCACCGTCGTGCGCAACTACCTCGACTGGCTGCTGGGCGTGCCGTGGAAGAAGCGCACCAAGGTGCGCAAGGACCTGAAGGCCGCGCAGGAACTGCTCGACGCCGACCACTACGGCCTGGAGAAGGTCAAGGAGCGCATCCTCGAGTACCTCGCGGTGCAGTCGCGGGTGAAGCAGATGAAGGGCCCGATTCTGTGCCTGGTCGGACCGCCGGGAGTGGGCAAGACCTCCCTGGGCCAGACCATCGCGAAGGCGACGAACCGCAAGTTCGTGCGCATGTCGCTGGGCGGCGTGCGCGACGAGGCCGAGATCCGCGGGCATCGCCGCACCTACGTCGGCTCGATGCCGGGCCGCATCGTGCAGAACCTCAACAAGGTCGGCACCAGGAACCCGCTGTTCGTGCTCGACGAGATCGACAAGATGTCGATGGACTTCCGCGGCGACCCGTCGTCGGCGTTGCTGGAAGTGCTCGATCCCGAGCAGAACCACGCGTTCAACGACCACTACCTCGAGGTCGACCTCGACCTTAGCGAGGTGATGTTCGTCGCCACCTCCAACTCGCTGAACATCCCCGGCCCGCTGCTCGACCGCATGGAGGTGATCCGCATCCCCGGCTACACCGAGGACGAGAAGCTCAACATCGCGCAGCGTTACCTGATCCCGAAGCAGCTGAAGGCCAACGGCCTGAAGCCGGAGGAACTGGAGATCGACGAGAGCGCGGTGCGCGACATCGTGCGCTACTACACGCGCGAGTCCGGCGTGCGCAACCTCGAGCGCGAGATCGCCAAGATCTGCCGCAAGGTGGTCAAGGAGATCGCGCTGGCCGGCCCGAAGAAGGCGGCGAAGAAGAAGGGCAAGTCGTCGGCGGTCGTGGTCGATTCGAAGAACCTCGACAAGTACCAGGGCGTGCGCCGCTTCGACTACGGCCGCGCCGAGGAGCAGAACGAAGTCGGCCTGGTCACCGGCCTGGCCTGGACCGAAGTCGGCGGCGACCTGCTGCAGATCGAAGTCGCGCTGGTGCCGGGCAAGGGCAGCGTGACCCTGACCGGCCAGCTCGGCGACGTGATGAAGGAATCGGCGACCGCCGCGCTGTCGGTGGTGCGTTCGCGCACCGCGCAGCTCGGCATCGACGTCGAATTCCTGCAGAAGCACGACGTGCACGTGCACGTGCCCGACGGCGCGACGCCGAAGGACGGCCCCAGCGCCGGCATCGCGATGGTCACCGCGCTGGTTTCCGCGCTGACCAAGGTGCCGGTGCGCAAGGAAGTGGCGATGACCGGCGAAATCACCCTGCGCGGCCGCGTGTCCGCGATCGGCGGGCTCAAGGAGAAGCTGCTGGCGGCGATGCGCGGCGGCATCACCACGGTGATCATCCCGGAGGAGAACCGCAAGGACCTGGCGGATATTCCGGAAAACGTCACCAAGGGCATGAAGATCGTGCCGGTGCGCTGGATCGACGAAGTGCTCGACCTCGCGCTGGAACGCCCGCTGGCGCCGCTGGCTTCCGCCGACGGCGAACGGTCGGCGGTGCGCGAAGGGACCAAACCCGCGTCGCAGACCGATGTCAAGCATTGAAAATGCGTTACGGCGAGCGTTCCCGGAAATGGCCGGAAATGGCGAAAAAACCGCGCAAATGCGCGGTTTTTTCGCTTGCGCGGGCAGGCTGGGCGCTGGTATAAATCTTCGCTCGCGAACGCACCGGACACGAAGCGTTGCGCGCAAGCGAATCGGATGAGATTGGCTGCAACGCAGCGATCCGATCACTCATTCCGCGGCGATCGCCGCCATAGGGAGTCATAGATGAACAAAAACGAATTGATCGATGCCGTCGCCGAGGCCGCGGGCCTGAGCAAGGCCGATGCCGGCCGTGCCGTCGATGCGGTCGTCGCCAGCGTGACCGGCGCGCTGAAGAACGGCGACAGCGTGACCCTGGTCGGCTTCGGCACCTTCCAGGTGCGCGCGCGCGCCGCCCGTACCGGCCGCAATCCCAAGACCGGCGAGAACATCACCATCGCCGCCTCGAAAAATCCGGTGTTCAAGGCTGGCAAAGCGCTGAAGGATGCCGTAAACTAGCCGACTCGGCTGGCCGGGGACGCGGCTTCCGCGGCAAGCACCCGGGTGCTTAGCTCAGCGGTAGAGCGTCTCCCTTACAAGGAGAGGGTCGGGGGTTCGAAACCCTCAGCACCCACCACTTCGGCCGGGAAGTTTCAGTTTCAATGGAGCGGTAGTTCAGCTGGTTAGAATGCTGGCCTGTCACGCCGGAGGTCGCGGGTTCGAGTCCCGTCCGCTCCGCCATCTACGGAAAGCCCGCGGAAACGCGGGCTTTCTTCTTTTCCGGGCCCTTTCGGCGTGCCGGCGGCCGGTTCCCGTTCGCGCGCCGCCGAAGCGGGTTAAACTGGGCGGCTCGAGAAACAGGCCAGACGCCCAATGCTGCAGAATCTCCGCGACAAGACCTCCGGCTGGATCGCCACCGTCGTGCTCGGTTTGCTGATCATCCCGTTCGCGTTCGTCGGCGTGAACGAATACATGACCGGCGGCAACGACACCGCCGTGGCCAAGGTGCAGGCGCCGCCGACCTGGTGGGCCTCGGCGCCGTCGTGGTGGCCGCTGTCGCTGCTGTGGCAGGACGAGACTATCGGCCCCGAGGAATTCCGTGCGGAATTCGAGCGCGCGCGCCAGCAGCAGCGCCAGGCGCTGGGCGACAACTTCGATCCGCGCGAATTCGAGAGCGCCGACAACAAGCGCCGGGTGCTGGAACAGCTGATCGACCAGAAGGTGATGCTGCTGGCCGCGCGCCGCGCCGGCGTGACCGTCGGCGACGCGGCGGTGCAGAAGTCGATCGCCGAGGAACCGGCGTTCCAGGTCGACGGCAAGTTCGATCCCGCGCGCTATACCACGCTGCTCGCCTCGCAGGTGCCGGCGATGTCGCCGCTGCAGTTCCAGGAAAAGGAGCGCGAGCGCCTGCGCATGGCGGTGCTGCCGCTGGGCATCGGCGAGTCGGATTTCGCCACCGGCAAGGAAATGGATCGCCTGATCAGGTTGCTGGGCGAAATCCGCGACGTCACCCTGGCCGCGATGCCGCCGCCCGAGGCCGACACCGCCGAGGTCGGCGAGGCCGAGATCAAGGCGTGGTACGAGGCGCATCCGGCCGATTACCGGCAGCCGGAAACGGTCGCGCTGGAATACGTCGACGTGGACGGCGCGCAACTGCAGGCCGGCGCCGCGGTCGACGAGGCCGCGTTGCGCAAGCGCTACGAGCAGGAGAAGGCGCGTTTCATGAGCCCGGAGCAGCGCCTGGTTTCGCACATCCTGGTTGCGCTGCCGGCTGGCGCGGACGCGGCGGCGCAGAAGGCCGCCGAGGACAAGGCCAGGTCGCTGGCCGCGCAGGCGCGCCAGCCGGGGGCCGGTTCCGTTGAAGAGCGGTTCGCCGCATTGGCCAAGGCCAATTCCGACGACACCGGCTCGAAGGATGCCGGGGGCGACCTGGGCTGGATCGAACGCAACGGCGCGATGGTCAAGCCGTTCGAGGACGCGGTGTTCGCATCGCAGGCCGGCACGGTAAGCGATCCGGTCAAGTCGGAATTCGGCTGGCACGTGATCCTGGTCCGCGAGGTCAAGCCGAGCCAGGGCAAGGGCTTCGAGGAAGTGCGCGCCGACCTGGCGCGCGAAGCGGTCGATGCCGAACGCGACCGCGCCTACAACGAACTGGCCGGCAAGCTGACCGACGAAACGCTGAAGAACCCGACCGCGTTGGCGCCGGCCGCGGCGGCGGTGGGACTGGCGGTGCAGACGGCCGGCCCGTTCTCGCGCGCCGGCGCGCCGGGCATCCTCGCCAATCCGGCGGTACTGCGCGCGGCCTTCTCCGAACAGCTGATCGAGGACGGCACGGTCAGCGACCCGATCGAGATCTCGCCCTCGCACAGCGTGGTGATCCGCGTGACCGGGCATACGCCGGAGCAGGCGCGCCCGCTGGCGCAGGTGCGCGACGCGGTGATCGCGGCGGTCCGTGCCGATCGCCAGTCGAAGGCGGCGGAGAAGGCGGCCGACGCGCTGCTGGCGCGGCTGCGGAAGGGCGAGTCGCTGAAGGACGTCGCCGTCGCCGAGAAGCTGCAGTTCAACGAGGTGCCCGGCTTGCCGCGCGGGATGCCGGTGCCGTCGCGCGAAGCCAACGAGGAGATCTTCGCCGCGCAGCGCCCGGCCGACGGGAAGCCGTCGGTGGGCAAGCTGAAGCTGGGCAACGGCTATGCGGTGTTCGCCGTGACCAAGGTCACCGACGGCGACCTGGCCAAGGTCACGCCGGAGCAGCGCGAGCAGTTGAAGCAGCAGTTGCTGCAGGTGCGCAGTGCCGGCTCGGCGCAGTCGTTCGTCGAGGCGACGCGCCGGCAGTACAAGGTGACGGTGCACGAGGACCGGCTGTAAGCGTCCCGCGGTCCCCCGTCGCATGAAAAAGCCCGACATCGCCGGGCTTTTTCCTTGCTGGCCAACTGTCGGAGCGTATCCCGTGTCCGGCGCAGGCCGCGCCATCCGATGCCGGTGGCGCAGCTCAGCTCATTCGCCGACGTCGAGCCCGGTCATGCCGAGGATGTTGTAGCCCGAGTCGACGTAGGTCACTTCGCCGGTGACGCCGGCGGCGAGGTCGGAACACAGGAACGCGCCGACGTTGCCGACGTCTTCGATGGTCACCGTGCGGCGCAGCGGCGCGTACTGCTCGACGTGGCCGAGGATCTTGCGGAAGCCGCCGATGCCGGCAGCCGCGAGGGTCTTGATCGGGCCGGCCGAGACCGCGTTGACGCGGATGCCTTCCGGGCCGAGGTTCAGCGCCAGGTAGCGCACTGTCGCCTCCAGGCTGGCCTTGGCCACGCCCATCACGTTGTAGTTCTGCAGCGCGCGTTCGGCGCCGAGGTAGCTCAGGGTCAGGATCGCGCCGTTGCGGCCCTGCATCGCCGGGCGCGCGGCCTTGGCCAGCGCGGCCAGCGAGTAGGCGGAAATGTCGTGGGCGAGGGCGAAGTTCTCGCGGGTCAGGCCATCGAGGAACTGGCCGGTGATCGCCTCGCGCGGGGCGAAGGCGATGGCGTGGACGACGATGTCGAAGCCGTCGCTCCAGTGCTTGCCGAGTTCCTCGAAGCAGGCCGCGATCTGCGCGTCGTCGGTCACGTCCAGCGGGATCACGATCTTGCTGCCGTATTCCTCGGCGGCCTTTTCGACGCGCGACTTCAGCTTGTCGTTCTGGTAGGTGAAGGCCAGTTCCGCGCCTTCGCGGTGCATGGCCTCGGCGATGCCGGAGGCGATCGAACGTTCGCTGGCGATGCCGGTGATCAGGGCACGCTTGCCTTGCAGAAAACCCATGGTGTTCCCGTCGGATGGAGGATGACGCGCCATTTTGCCATGCGGCGGCGGGCCACCGCCTGCGCTAGCGTATGGTGTCCCCGGCCAGGCGCAGCACCATGCCGGGGCGCAGCACGCTGCCGGCTTCGAGCCGGTTGAGCGACAGCAGCGCCGAAACGCTCATGCCGTAGCGGCGGGCGATGCTCCACAGCGAATCGCCGCGTTTGACCTTGTGTGTCCGCGGGACGGATTTCGGTGCCGGTCCCGCGCCTTCTGCCGCCTGTGCCACCGGTTCCGGGGCGTCGTCCGCGGGTTGGGCAGGCGACGTGCCGGCTGCCTGCAGCGGGCGTACCGGGTGGTCGAGCCGGGCCAGCCAGCTTTCGTCCTCGCCCGCTTCCTCGAACAGGCAGGCCAGCGCATGCAGCTTCTGCACGTAGGCGTAGGTGATCGGCGACAGCCCGGGGATGGCAGCGGGCCTGGCCTTGGCCTCGGCCAGGCTGATGCCGCCGCGGCGCATCGCGCCCTTGATCCGGAATTCGCCGGCGTTGTAGGCCATGATCGCCAGCCGCCAATCGTCGCCGAATTCGTGGTACAGCCCGCCCAGGTGGGCGACGGCGGCACGGGTGGATTCGATCGGCGACATGCGTCCGTCGCGGTGCTTGTTCACCGTGATGCCGTGGTTGCGCGCGGTCAGGGCGATGAATTGCCACATGCCCGCTGGGCCGGCCTTGCTGCGCGCCCTGGGGTTGTAGCCGCTTTCGATGAAGGGGATCAGGGCGAATTCGGTGGGCAGGTCGGCTTTGCGGAACTCCCCGACGACATGGCTGAACAGCGGCAGCAGGGCGGCATCGTCCTTCAGCAGCCGCGCCGGTGCCTGGCGGAAATGCTTGCGCCAGCGGCTGCCGGCGGTGTCGTTGCATTCCGGGGTGGCCATGCCCTCGCGGAAGGCCAGGTAGACGTCCCGGCCCGTCTGGATGCCATCGTCGGCCGTGGCCGGCGTGGCGGGGAGATCGACCGGCGGCCCGTCGGGTCGGGAAGCGGCCTCTTCCGCTGCCGCGACCGGCGCGGTCCCCGGGGATTCCATCGGTACGGCGACGGGCGGCACCGATTGCGCCGCGGCCGAAGGCGCAGCGCTTTTCGTCGTCGCGCAACCGGTCAGTATCGCCGCGAGCAGCATGGCGGCGCCCCCTGCCGGGATTCGGTACCTCATGCGCGGAAGCCGTCTTTCCAGCGCCGCAATTCGGCGAAGGCTTCCACGCGGTCGGCCGGTTCGCGGCCGAGGCGGGCGGCGACGGCGGCGCGTACGGACGGCATGTCGACGCGCAGGAAGGGATTGCAGGCCAGTTCGACCGACAGGGTCGAAGGCAGGCTGGGGCGTCCGTTCTCGCGCATGGCATCGACCTCCTCGCTGCGTCGGCGCAGGGCCGCGTTGTCCGGTTCCACGGCGCGGGCGAACGCGGCGTTGGCCCGAGTGTACTCATGGCCGCAGCACACTTCCGTGATCCCGGGCAGGGAAGCCAGGCGCTCCAGCGAGGCCAGCATCTGCGCCGGGGTGCCTTCGAACAGCCGGCCGCAGCCCAGGCTGAACAGGGTGTCGCCGCAGAACACTTGGCCGGCGGCATCGCCGCCGGTGCGGTGGAAGGCGATGTGGCTGAGCGTGTGCCCGGGTACCGCGATGACCGAAAAATCCCAGCCATTCAGCGAGATGCGGTCGCCATCGCCGACCCGTTCGGTCGCCCCGGCGATGCGCGGGTCGTTCGGGGCGATGACCGGCAGCTCCGGCCAGCGCTCGCGCAGGGTCGGCACGCCGCCGCAGTGGTCGCCATGGTGGTGGGTGACGAGCACGCCGACCGGCTTCAGGCCCTGTCCGGCGGCGGCCAGCACCGGGTCGGCGTCGCCGGGGTCGACGACCACGGCCGCGCCGTCGTCGCCGACCAGGGTCCAGATGTAGTTGTCGTCGAAGGCGGGCAGGGCGAGCAGGTGCATGCGCCGATGATGGCCGGGCATGGCTGAAGCGCAAGCGACCCGCGGCGGCGCCCGGCCTACAATCCGGCGATGCCCGAGCTGTCTTCCCGCCGCCCGCAGGATCCCATGGCCTGGTTCGGCAGCGCCCGCGGGTTGCCGCTGCTGACCGCCGAGCGTGAACTGGTGGCCGCGTTGCTGGCTTCGCGCACGCCGCAACCCTGGCTGTGGCTGGCGCCGGGTGCGGGCCCGGGGACGGACGCCGCCGCCACCGGGTTGCCGCCGCGCGGCCTGCGGCTGTATCGCGACGGCCCCGGGCTGGCCGGCGCCTTCCGCTGCCATTTGCCGCTGCCGCTGCCCAACGAGTGTTTCGGATGCGTGGTCGTGCAGCATGCGCTGGATGATGCCGGCCTGCCCGGGCTGCTCGGGGAGGTCGAGCGGGTCCTCCAGCCGGGGGGGCGGTTGTGGCTGTTCGCGTTGAATCCCTACAGCCCGTATCGCCTGCGCTGGCGCGGTGCCGGGCTCGCGGCGCATGCACCGACCGACTGGCGGCAGCGCCTGCGCCGGGCCGGGCTGCAGGTCGATGCCGCCGAAGCCGACTGGCTGGGGCCGGTATGGCGCAGCCGCAACACCGAGCCTTCGCCGATGGGGACATGGCTGCGCGCTTCGTACGTGCTGGGTGCGGAAAAACGCGTGGTTCCGCTGACTCCGGTCAAGGCCGCCGCGACCTGGCGGACCGATGCGGCGCCGGTCGGGTTCTGAAACGCCCGTCCTCCCGAAGCAATGTTTTTGCACCGTTTTCACCGCGATGTAGGGGAACTGAAAATGGCGTGCGGCAGTACTTGCCCACTGGCCGTTTCGCTGTGAACATTCCGTTTCGACGGATCAGGGACTATCCGGTTTTCCAGGCCCACGGACACATGATCGAATTCGGACACCTCACTCACACCGGCTTGCGCCGCGAGTTGAACGAGGACACCTACTACGGCGACAGCGAACTGGGGCTCTGGCTGGTCGCCGACGGCATGGGCGGGCATGCCTGCGGCGAGGTCGCCAGCGCACTGGCGCGCGAGGCGATCGTGCGCGAGGTGCGCAACGGCGCGCCGCTGGCGCAGGCCATCCGCACCGCCGACGAGGAGATCATCCGCACCTCGCGCCGCCGCAACGACAGCCTGCCGATGGGCACCACGGTGGTCGCCGCGCGCGTGCAGGGCGATCGCTTCGAAGTGGCGTGGGTCGGCGACAGCCGCGCCTACCTGTGGCGCGACGGCAACCTGGCCCAGTTGAGCCAGGACCACAGCTACGTGCAGGAACTGATCAGCCAGGGCGTGCTGACCGCCGAACAGGCGCGGTCGCATCCGCACCGCAACGTGGTCACCCAGGCGCTGGGCGTGACCGATCCGACCCACCTCAACGTCGAGACCATGACCGGCGAACTGCGGCCGGGCATGCAGTTGCTGTTGTGCAGCGACGGCCTGACCGAGGAAGTGGACGACCGCGGCATCGCCGGCACGCTGGGACACACCGACTGCAGCGCGCAGGAGTGCGTGGACACGCTGATCGCCGCGGCGCTGGATGGCGGCGGTTCGGACAACGTCACCGCGATCCTGGTGCGTTGCCACTGAGGCGGAACCGGAACGTCCGCTACGGCTCCTGCGCGGGCTGGCGGTAGACCACGCCGTCCTTCATCACGAACACCGGTTGCGCCAGGTCGCCGATCCGCGCGCTTGGATCGCCGGCGAACGCGGCCAGGTCCGCGCGCAGGCCCGGTGCGATGCGCCCGAAACTCCGTTGCTGGCGCAGGATGCGCGCGGCGCCGTCGGTGGCGGCATGCAGGGCCTGTGCCGGCGACATCCCCGCGGCGACCATCGCCGCCGGCTCGCGCCGGTCCCCGCCAGGCGCGAACCCGCCCACGGCGCTGCCGTTGCCGCCGGTCACGCCCGCCTGCAGTGCGGCGCGGAGGGCGCGTTCGGCCTCGCGCATGCGCGGCGTCGGCGCATCGCGGCCCGGCACGTAGTCGTTGAAGTACTGCTCGGTCGCGGCCACCGCGGTCAGCGTGGGCAGGTAGGCGACGCCGCGCTGCTGCATCAGGCGGAAGGTGTCTGCGCTGGTCCCGTAACCGTGTTCGATGCTGTCCGCGCCGGCCTCGACCGCCATGCGTACGCCTTCGTCGCCGGCAGCGTGTACCGACACCGGGCGGCCGAGCAGGTGCGCGGTTTCCACCAGCGCCTTCAGTTCCGCCGCGGTGAAGGTCGGCGCGACCGCGCCGCCGGGCCCGACGCGATAGTCGCCGTACAGCTTGATCCAGTCGGCGCCGCGCGCGGCCTGTTCGCGCACCGCGGCCATCGCCGCGTCGACGCCGCTGACTTCCTGCGCGCCGCCGGGCAATTCGAGGTCGGGGCGGAATCCGCGCGGCCCCGGTCCGTAACTCGAGGTGGCGACGATGGCGCGGGTAGCGACGAACAGGCGCGGGCCCGGGATCGCGCCCTCGTCGATCGCGCGCTTGACCGAAACGTCGGCGTAGCCCGCGCCTTCGGTGCCGAGATCGCGCAGCGCGGTGAAGCCGGCGAGCAGGGTATCGCGCGCATGCACGGCCGCCTTCAGCGTGCGATAGTCCTGCGGCTCCGTGAGCACCTGGTCGTTCCACCGGGTTTCGTCGTACGGGTGCAGGAACAGGTGCGAATGCAGGTCGATCAAGCCGGGCGTCAGCGTCGCGCCGGGCAATTCGACGCGTTTCGCGGCGGCGGGCGCCTGGATCGCGTCGCGCGGGCCCACTGCCGCGATTTCGCCATCGTGGACCAGCACGGCCCAACCGGCATGCGCCGCGTCGCCGTCGGCGGTCCAGACGCGCTCGGGCAGCAGCAGCCAGTCGTCCTTCGGCGGTTGCGCGTGCGCCGTCGCCGCGCCTGCGAGCAGGCCGAGCAGCGCGACGGCGATGCGCGGCGCCATGCTCATGCGGTCGCAGCGTCCCACAGCGCGCTGCCCGCCTTCTTCCGCAGCTTCTCCAGTCGCGCTTCGTGCGCGGCCAGTTCCTCCTCGGAAGCTTGCACGCGCGGGCGTTCGCCGTGGCTGGACGCGGCGAATTCCTGCGTGGCCGCGACCGCCTGCGCCGCCGGTTCGTCGGGCGTGCCGAAGCCGATCTCGCCCTGGCCCGCGGTCAGGTGCAGGTAGACTTCGCACAGCAGCTCGGCGTCGAGCAGCGCGCCGTGCTTGGTGCGCCCGGAATTGTCCACGCCCAGGCGCTTGCACAGCGCGTCCAGCGAATTGCGCTGTCCGGGGAAGCGCTGGCGCGCCAGCAGCAGCGAATCCTCGACCGTGCAGCGGTCGCGCATCCGGCCGTAGTGCGGGCCGAGCCGCGACAGCTCGTAGTCGAGGAAGCCGATGTCGAACTCGGCGTTGTGGATCACCAGTTCGGCGCCATCGACGAAGGCGAGGAATTCGTCGGCGATTCCGGCGAACAACGGCTTGTCCGACAGCATCGCCAGGTTCAGGCCGGTCACCTCGGCCGCGCCCGGTTCGAAGTCGCGCTCCGGGTTGATGTACTTGTGGAAGGTGCGCCCGGTCGGGCGGCGTTCCAGCAGCTCGACGCAGCCGATCTCGACCACGCGGTTGCCCTTCTTCCATTCCAGGCCGGTGGTTTCGGTGTCGAGGATGATCTGGCGCATTCCTATTCCGCTTCGAGGACGAACAACTGCACGTCGTGGTCGATGCCGTGCAGCCGGGTCATTGTCGCAGACCCGAATCCCAGTTTCCGCAACAGCCGGATCGAGGCGGCGTTGTCCGGGTCGACGATGGCCAGGATGCGGGCGAGGCCGAGCCGCTCGCGGCCGTCGGCCAGCACCGCAGCCGCGGCTTCGGCGGCATAGCCGCGGCCGGTGAATTCGCCGAGCAGCGAATAACCCAGGTCCGGCGCGTCCAGCCCCTCGCGGCGCAGCAGTCCGCACAGGCCGACGGGGGTGCCGTCCTTCAGCGAGACCCGGTACAGGCCATGCCCATGCCGCGCGTAACTCGTCGCGGGGCCGTTGCGGATGTAGGCGCGCGCATCGTCCAGACTGCGCACGCCGCGATCGGCGATGAAGCGGATGAAGCCAGGGTCGTTGAGCTGGCGCAGGACGAAGTCCGCGTCGTCGTCCGCCTCGGGGGATAGCCGGGACAGCCGCAGGCGCGCGGTTTCGACGACCGGTACGCTCATGCCGCGGCCGCGTCGCGGAACCTCGTCGCCTGTTCGCGCGCCAGCGCGTCGACGCGCTCGTTGTCCGGATCGCCGTTGTGGCCCTTGACCCAATGCCAGTCGATCCTGTGCTTCTGTACCGCGGCATGCAGGCGTTCCCACAGGTCGCGGTTCTTGACCGGGTCGCCGCCGGCGGTCTTCCAGTTGCGACGCACCCAGTTCGGCATCCATTCGGTGATGCCCTGGCGCACGTACTGCGAATCGGCGTACAGCGCGATGGCGCACGGTTCCTTCAGCGTTTCCAGCGCCATGATCGCCGCCATCAGCTCCATGCGGTTGTTGGTGGTGTGCGCCTCGCCGCCGACCAGTTCGCGCTCGCGGCCGTTGTAGCGCAACAGCGCCGCCCAGCCGCCGGGGCCGGGATTGCCGAGGCAGGAGCCGTCGGTGTGGATCTCGATCTGCTTCATCCGGCCATGTTAACAGCTGGCCGGTGGCGACCCCCGGCACGGCGCGTTTGGTCGCGTCGCGCGATTCAGGCGATCAGCCGCTGCGCGAAGCGCATCCACGCATCGGTGCCGGACAGCATCAGCCGCAGCGGCCACGACAGCACGACCAGCAGGCCGCCGATGACGAAGGCCGGATGCAGGCGGCGATTGCGCAGCGTGTCCCACGCGATGCAGGCAAGCACCAGCGCGCAGGTGGCCAGGAAGTACGGCACCAGGCCGGCCTGTCGCCAGGCCTCGATGGGGATGCGCGAAATCGCCGCAGTCAGCATGCCGACGCACGACAGCAGCATCAGCCGCTTGTGCCAGTCGCTGCGCTTGCGCAGCCACAGGCCGGCACCGACCAGGCAGGCGAACACGAACATGTCCCCCAGCGGGACGACCAGGAAGATCGGCGGCGGCGGCGCGCCGGGCGGAACGCGGCCCAGGTGCCCGGCAGTGATCGCGGTGGCGGTCCCGAGCACCAGCACGGCGACGGCCAGCAGCGCGCCGAATGCGCCCAGCTTCCTGTGCGTCGCGACGCGGCCCCCGGCTACCAACCGCGCCTGCGCGAAGAACAGCAGGAACCAGCCCGACATCACCACCCCGTGCGCGGCGACCAGCACGGTCATCGGCGACGGATCGAAGACCGCTTTCAGGTAGAAGGTGCGGGCGAAGCCGGCG
The DNA here is from genome assembly GCF_010211755.1 of Pseudoxanthomonas sangjuensis. GTDB lineage: Bacteria > Pseudomonadota > Gammaproteobacteria > Xanthomonadales > Xanthomonadaceae > Pseudoxanthomonas_A > Pseudoxanthomonas_A sangjuensis. The sequence goes on from NZ_PDWR01000001.1 coordinate 13,495, forward strand.
ATCACGACGGCGATGGCGAGCACCGCCGCCCACAGGTAGAGCGGATGCTCGGCGCGGCGCCGGGAAACGGGAATGGCTATGTCGGATCTCCGGTAGGATTCCTGCCGGAATGCACGACAACGAGGGCCCGCAGCGGCCATTGCGGCCACCCGTTCCGACGGATGGTGGGAGACCGTTGGGTCAGTCGATGAGCTGCAGCCGTTCCTGACGGCTCACATCATTGGGCATCGTCTGGTCCGACCCACCATACATGGCCGTCTTCAGGAACCGGTACAGGGCATTCACGGGACTCGATGGCGACCAGGCGCCTGCCAGCGCCGGATGCAGCCCAGTCCTGGAGCAGCTTTTCCACGGAACGGCGGCTTTGTGCAGCGATACCGATGTTGCGGTCGACCTGCCATTCGTCGTTGTCATCCTCCGGCTTGTGCCGATGCGGCACGTTGTAGCTGCATCGGAGGCAGTAATAGGCGATTCCCGAAGTCCAGTCTTCGCTGAATCCTATGCCGGGGGCAGTGGCCCCAAGCAAGGCGCCCAAGTCGGCTTGTGAGTCGCATTCGATGAATGCGGTGAAGGTCTGGAACTCAGAAGGGGTCAGCCGTTCCAGTGCGTTGAACACCGGAACCTCTGTTTCGCCATCGAAGCGGCTTCCGGTCTTGGCGCCATCGTGCAGGACGATGTCTCCGAACCGATAACCGCTTTCCGGCAACGGGACGTTGAGCAGGCGGGAGCGGACGACGTCTATGCGGCGTGCAAACAGCGTCTCACCTTTTCCCCATGCATTCAGGCGGATGCTGACGACGCCGAAGTCGCCATCGATCGGGCCTTCAGTGCCAGGTAGCCCGATGTTGCACAGCGCCCATAGGCGGCGCGCTTCGGCCCAGTCCCCCAGAGCGGTTGCCGCGATTCCTGCATTCCAGCAGGCGGCATCGTCTGGCTGGTCCGACAGTTCCAGCGCGGTCAGGTTGTGGCGCAGCGATGTCGGCCAATCGCGGAGATACTTGTGAACCAATCCGCGCATGTAATGCCACGCCACGTGTTTGGGGTCGTGGCCCAGCAGCGAAGCAAAATGGCGCGACGCAAGATGAAGTTCTCCGCGGTCCCATGCTGCATAAGCCTGGTCACTCAGTTCTGCGACGTCTTGATTCATGGGTGTCGTGCTGTTTGGTTTGACGAGGTGCAGTTCTAGTCGATGAACTGCAGCCGTGCCAGTTCCGCGTACAGGCCGCCCTGCGCGATCAGTTCGGCATGGGTGCCCTGGGCGACGATCCGTCCGCGGTCCATCACCACGATGCGGTCGGCCTTCAGCACGGTGGCCAGGCGGTGGGCGATGACCAGCGTGGTGCGGCCCTGCATCAGCCGTTCCAGTGCGTGCTGCACCGCGCGCTCGCTCTGTGCGTCGAGCGCGGAAGTCGCCTCGTCCAGCAGCAGGATCGGTGCGTCCTTCAGCAGCGCGCGGGCGATCGCGATGCGCTGCTGCTGGCCGCCGGACAGGCGCGCGCCGCGTTCGCCGAGCTGCTCGTCGTAGCCGTTGGGCAGGGCCATGATGAAATCGTGCGCCTCCGCGGCGCGCGCGGAGGCCTCGACTTCGGCATCGCTGGCGTCGAGCCGGCCGTAGCGGATGTTGTCGCGCGCGCTGGCGGCGAAGATCGTCGGCGCCTGCGGCACCAGCGCGATGGCTTCGCGCAGGGCGTGCGGATCGAGCGTGCGCACGTCGGTGCCATCGATCGCGACCATGCCGGTCTCGGGGTCGTGGAAGCGCAGCAGCAGCGAGAACACCGTGCTCTTGCCGGCGCCGGACGGACCGACCAGGGCGACGGTTTCGCCAGGCGCGACCTGCAGGTCGAAACCTTCCAGTGCGGCGGTGTCGCGGCGCGACGGGTAGTGGAAGGTGATGCCGTCCAGTTCCAGTTCGCCGCGCAGCGGACGCGGCAGTGCCCGCGGCTGTTCCGGCGCGGCGATGCCGACGCTTTCGTCCAGCAATTCGGCGATCCGGCCCATGCCGCCGGCCGCCTTCTGCAGTTCGTTCCAGACTTCGGCCAGCGCGGCCACCGAACCGCCGCCGAACAGCGCATACAGCACGAACTGGATCAGCGTGCCGGCGGTCATGCGGTGCGCGACGACATCGTGCGCGCCGATCCACAGCACCAGGGTGATCGCGCCGAAGAACAGGACGATCGTGCTGCCGGTCATCAATGCCTGCGCGCCGATGCGGCGCCGCGCGGCGCGCACAGTATTGGCCACCGCGTCGGCGAATCGGCCGCGTTCGTAGCCCTCGCGCGCATGCGCCTGCACCGTGCGCACCGCGCCGAGGGTTTCGGTCGCCAGCGCGTTGGCGTCGGCCACGCGGTCCTGGCTGGCGCGGGAGATGCCGCGGATGCGCCGCGAACCCAGCACCACCGGCAGCACCGCCAGCGGGATGCCCAGCAACGCCCATGCCGCCAGCCGCGGGCTGGTCACGAACAGCATGGCCAATGCGCCGATCGCGGTGATGCCGCTGCGCAGGGCGATGGACATCACGCTGCCGACGACGTTGCGGATCAGCTCGACGTCGGCGGTCAGGCGCGACACCAGGTCGCCGCTGCGGTTGCGCTCGTGGAAATCCACGTCGAGGCCGATCAGGTGGCCGTACAGGCGGTTGCGCAGGTCGGCGACCACGCGCTCGCCCAGCAACGACACGAAGAAGAAGCGCGCGGCCGTGCCGATGGCCAGCACCACGGCAACGCCGAACAGCAGCAGGAACGCGCGGTCGATCCCGCCGGCGCCGCCGCTGCGGAAGCCTTCGTCGATCATCGTCCTGAACGCGACCGGCAGGCTCAGCGAAGCCGTCGACGATACGCCGAGCGCCGCCAGCCAGCCGACGAACAGGCCCAGGTGCCGGCGCACGAACGGCCACAGCGCGTGCAGGCTGCCGAGGTTGGCCTTGGGCTTGGCGGGGTCGGGGTTCGCGGACATCAGGCACCGGCTTCGGCGAAACGTACCCGGTCACGGGTGGCGTCGCGCAGGTGGGTTTTCAAGGCGTCGACGCGGTCGGCGGGCAGGCGCAGGCGCAGCCGGGCGCCGTTTTCGTCGAAGTCTTCGGACAACTTTTCCGCCGAAAACGCCGCCAGCGCCGCATGCACGCTGCCGAGTTCGCCGAAGGGGGCGGCGAGGGCGACCTCGCGCATTTCGATCAGGGCGCGCCGCTGCGCGGTACGCAGGCATTCGGCCGCGGCGCCGCCGTAGGCGCGGACCAGGCCGCCGGCGCCGAGCTTGATGCCGCCGAACCAGCGCGTGACCACCACGACCACCTGGTCGTAGCCCTGGCCATCGATCGCGGCGAGGATCGGCCGCCCCGCGGTGCCGGCCGGTTCGTTGTCGTCGCTGGAGCGGTATTCGGCGCCGATCCGGTAGGCCCAGCAGTTGTGCGTGGCGTCCGGATCGCCGACTTCGTCGACGAAGGCCAGCGCCGCCTCCGGCGATGTCGCCGGCGCGGCGCGGGCGATGAAGCGGCTGTGCTTGACCTCGAGGGTCAATGTCGCCGGTGCGGCGAGGGTGTCGGTCATTCTTCCAGCAGTTCGCGCAGTTCCGGCGGCAGTTCGGCCCGCGGGTATTTTCCGACGAACAGGCGCAGGCTTGCGCGCGCGCCGTCGACGTCGTCCTGTTCCAGGCGCCGTTGGATGCGCTTGAGCCACTTGCGTTTGGACAGCTTCGCGTCCTTTTCGACCGGGATGCCGGCGAGTGCGCCGGCCCTGGGGCCGGTGACCACGACCTGGTCCAGCGACGCGGAGTCTTCGCCGGCAGCGGGTGGTGGCGGTACCGGTGCCGGCGCCGAGGCTGGCGGGGCGTATTCGCGCGACGGCAGGATCGGGGCGGCGCGCCGCTGGCGCTCGGCATTCGCCTGCGCCTCGTACGCCTCGGCTTCGCGCTTGCCGGCGGCGCGTTGCATGGCAACGGGCGGCTCCGGGGCGAAGGCGGGTTCGGCCGGCGCTGCGATTTCCGCCCCTGCGGCCGCATCGGCCATTGGCGCAGGTTCGGCCAAGGGCGCGACGGGCAGCGGCTTGGGCGTGGGAGCCACGGCGGCGCGCTCGGGCGCCGATGGAACGACATCGGCCGGCGGCGGCATTGCCTTCAAGGGCGGCGGCGGGCTTGCCGGCTGGGCGGGCACGACTTCGATTTGCGCGATGCGCGCTTCGCTTGCCGCGGGCGCATCGCTCATCGCAGGCATCGCCGCTTCATGCGTCGGCCGCAATTGCCAGGCGATGCCGACCGCGAGCAGCGCCGATGCGGCCACGCCGGTATACAGCGGCCAGCGCGGGCGCCGCCTGCGCGGCATGCCGGCGACCGCGGAATGCGCGGCGGCGAGGATCTTCGCGTCCAGTGCCGGCGACGGTTCGCCGTGCGGGCCGAGGCGCGCGATCCGCGCGGCCAGTTCGCGTTCTTCCGGGGTCAGCGGTTCGGGCGGGCGCATGTTCATTCGTTCAACCTCGCGCGCAGCTTGTCCATCGCGTAGCGCAGCCGCGCCTTCACCGTTTCCCGGCCCACGCCGGCGATCTCGCCGATTCCCTCCAGCGTCAGCTCCTGTTCCAGCCGCAACAGCAGCACCTCGCGTTGTTCTTCCGGCAATTCGTCCAGCGCCAGCTGCAGGCGGCGGCGCTGCTCGAATTCCGACAACTGCCGGTCCGGCGTGTCGGGGTCGGGGACGCGCGCGGCGCGCTCGTCGGCGTCTTCCGGTGCCGGCGGGCGGTGCTTCGCGGCGCGCCAGTGGTCGGCCAGGCGGTTGTGGGCGATGCGGAACAGCCAGGTCGAGAACGCTGCCTCCGGTTTCCAGCCTGCGCGCGCTGCGATGACCCGCTGCCACACGTCCTGGAAGAACTCGTCGGCCAGCGCCGGGTCGCGCAGCTGGCGCAGCAGGAAGCGGTACAGGCGGCCGCGGTGGCGCGCGTACAGCGGCGCGAACGCAGCCGCGTCGCCGGCGGCCCAAGCCGCCATCAATGCCTCGTCGGGGGCTTCCGCGGCGTCGTTCACGGCCGCCAGCGTAAGCTGTTCCGTCCCCGGACGGGAAGCCGGCCAGGTCGCCAGATGCGCGTCCCGGCGCGAGGACGGCGGCATTTCATCGGGCAAATTGTGACCGGTGGTCGGGTAAACCGTCGCGATATGCATGAAAACTGATAACGTTCGTCGGGAGCGGCTGGGGTTCCGGGGAGCCCGCGATGCCGGCCTGCAGGCCGATCGCGCCCGTCTCGACCAGCACGCGTAGGGGAAGCCGCCTGAATGCCAGGCAAGTTCATTACCGCAGTTGATCCGCCGTCCGACCTGTCCGTTTCGTGCAGCGAACGGATCGCCGCCGCCCTGCAGGGCCTGTTGCCGGAGGATGGCGCGGTCGCGGCGTGCTGGCGCGACCGGATCCTCGGCCCCGGCGGCGTCGCGGTGCCGGACCATGCGGCGGAACTGCACGAGCGGGCCGAGCGGGCGCTGGTCGAGGCCTCGGCCGGGCGCGGCGAGGGCGGGCCGCTGCTGTCGGCCTGGAACACCGCCGACGGCAACGCGCGGGTGGCGGTGGCGGTATCGCTGCCGTCGGCGGGCGGGGCGGAGCGGCGCACCTGGTTGAAGCAGGCGCAGTCCCTGGTGGCGGCCGAACTCGACCTGGCGCGCGCGCGGCTGCGGATCGCCGCGCTGGAGAAATCCAAGCGCCTGCAGCAGGCGCTGTACGAGATCGCCGACCTCGCCGGCGCCGATCTGGAAATGACCGAGATGCTGCGCCGCGTGCACGCGGTGGTCGGCACGCTGATGTACGCGGAGAACTGCTACATCGTGCTGTACGACAACACGCGCGACACGCTGCGCTTCCTGTATTTCGCCGACAAGCTGGATCCGTACGTCGCCGACCCGGACTGCGAATTCAGCGAAGAGGAAATGCCCAACAGCCTGACCTTCGCGCTGTTGCGCCACGGCCAGCCGATGCGCGGCCCGTCCGCGGAGGTGCGCGAGTCGCTGGGCATCGTCCGCGACCTCCGCCACGGCCCCGACAGCCTCGACTGGCTCGGCGTGCCGATGCGCCGCGGCGACCTGGTCCTCGGGGCGGTCGTGGTGCAGAACTACGACACCCCGGCCAGCTACGACGACGAGGACCGCGCGCTGCTGAGCTACGTGGCCCAGCACATCCTGACCGCGGTGGAACGGCGGCAGACGCACCTGGACATGGAGCGCCACATCGACGAGCGCACCCACGAACTGCAGCGCGCCAACAGCGAACTGCACGCGGAGATCCTCGAGCGCAAGCGCGCCGAGAAACTGCAGCTGGCGCTGTTCCGGATCACCGAGCTGGCGATGAACTCGGAGAGCCTGCAGCGTTTCTACGCCGACGTGCACGCGGTGGTCGACGACCTGATCCACGCGCGAAATTTCTTCATTGCGTTGCTGTCGGACGACGGGGAAACCCTGGAATTCCCGTACTACACCGACCAGAACGAACCGCAGCCGCGTTCGCGCAGGCGCGGCAGGGGCCTGACCGAATACGTCATCGACACCGAGCGGCCGCTGCTGGCCGACCGCGCCAGGCTCGACGCGCTGTCGGCGCAGGACGTGCTGCACGAACGCGGCCCGCGTTCGTACAGCTGGCTGGGCGTGCCGCTGTCCAGCGACGGCCACGTGTTCGGCGCGGTGGCGGTGCAGAGCTACACGCCGGAGATCAGCTTCACCCCGTACGACCAGAACCTGCTGACCTTCGTCGCCCACCACATCGGCAACGGCCTGGCCCGGCAGCGCGCGCAGGAGCGGCTGCGCGCGGCGCACGCGGAACTGGAGCAGCGGGTCGCGGAACGCACCCGCGAGCTGGCCGAGGCCAACGCCAACCTGATGACGCAGATCGGCGAGCGCCTGCGCGCCGAGCAGCGCCTGATCCACCAGGCCACCCACGACGACCTGACCGGGCTGCCGAACCGCGCGCACCTGCTCGAGCGCCTGGCCGCCGCGGTCGAGCGCGCGCGCGAAGACCCCGGCGAGGCGTTCGCCGTGCTGTTCCTCGATCTGGACCGCTTCAAGCTGGTCAACGACAGCATCGGCCACGCCGCCGGCGACGAGATGCTGGTCGAGGTCGCGCGGCGCATCACCGACGAGGCCGGGCCGGACGACGTGGTCGCGCGGCTGGGCGGCGACGAGTTCGCGGTGCTGGTCCGGCGCGCGGGCGACGGGCTGGCGGCGGCGCGCACCCTCGCGGAGCGGCTGCTGGCCGCGCTGGGCAGGCCGGTGTGGGTGGCCGGTCGCGAACTGTTCCCGTCGACCAGCATCGGCATTGCCGCGTGGCATCCGCGCTACCGCAGCGGCGAGGAACTGCTGCGCGATGCCGACGCGGCGATGTACCGCGCCAAGTCGCACGGCCGCGACCGCTGCGAACTGTTCGACGAGGCGATGCGCGAGGCGGTGATCCGCGCGCTGGACCTGGACGCGGACCTGCGCCGCGCGATCAACAACCGCGACTTCGTGCCGCACTACCAGCCGATCGTGCGCCTGCGCGACGGCCGCGTGGTCGGCCACGAAGCGCTGCTGCGCTGGCGCCACGAGGGCCGCGGCCTGCTGTCGCCCAACGAATTCATCGGCCTCGGCGAGGAAAGCGGCCTGATCGAGCAGGTCGACTGGCTGGTGTACGAACAGGTCGCGCAGCGCATCGCGCGCGGCGGGCAGGGCTATGTCTCGGTGAACGTGTCGCCGCGGCACTTCCATTCGCCGGATTTCGTCGACCGCCTGCTGGCGATGTTCGACGCGGCCGGCGCCGATCCGTCGCGCCTGCGCCTGGAAATCACCGAGGTCGCGCTGCTCGACGACGCGCCGCGCACGCTGCGCAGCCTGAATACCTTGCGCCAGCACGGGGCGCTGGCCTTCCTCGACGACTTCGGCACCGGCTTCTCGGCGCTGTCGTACCTGCACCGCTTCCCGATCTCGGTGCTGAAGATCGACCGCAGCTTCGTCGCCGGCATCGGCGACGCGGAGCGGCCGGAAAGCCTGGCGCTGGTGCGCGCGATCGTGGCGCTGGCGAACACGCTGGAGATCGAAACCGTGGCCGAGGGCGTGGAGACGCCGTTGCAACTGCAGGCGCTGCGCGAGCTGGGCTGCACCTATGCGCAGGGCTACCTGCTGGGGCGCCCGTCCGCCGAGATGAGCGCGGCCGATGCCGGGATCGCCGTGAGCGCCTGACCATCGCCCGGCATCGGCCGGCTCCGTGCGGGCCGGACCGATGCATCGGCGCGAACGGTTTCTTCTTTCGCGACAGGCTCTACTCCTCCGCGGCGATGGCGGGCGCGGCCTTGTCCCGCACGACGAGGCTGCGCGCCCGCGCGACCAGTTCGACGAATTCGCCGCGCTGGCCGAAGCGGTCGGCGCCGCGCGCGTCGCGTGCCAGTGCGGCGACTTCGTCCCAGCCCCAGCCGTCGATGTGGGTACCGCCGCGCAGCAGGTCGGCGTACGCCGCGACCGCGCTGGCGAAACGGAACGACTCGCTCGGCCGCGCGACCAGCGCATCGCGGCGAACCGGCGTTTCGATCAGCCGGCTGGCGTCGGCGCCGGGCAGTTTGTAGCGCAGGCGCAGGTGCGCCAGTTCGCCCGGGTGCGCGTCGGCGGCCGGCGCGGCGCTGCCGTAACGCAACGGCGGCAGGCGCTGCGCGGAAGAGCCGACCGGGACGATCTCGTACATCGCGGTGACCTCGTGGCCGGCGCCGATGTCGCCGGCATCGACCTTGTCGTTGGCGAAGTCCTCGCGCGCCAGCAGCCGGTTTTCGTAGCCGACCAGGCGGTATTCGGCCACTTCCGCCGGGTTGAATTCGACCTGGATCTTCACGTCGCGGGCGATGGTCAGCAGGGTCGACTGCATTTCCTCGACCAGTACCTTGCGCGCTTCGTCCGGCGTGTCGATGTAGGCGTGGTTGCCGTCGCCGACGTCGGCCAGACGCTCGGCCAGCGCGTCGTTGTAGTTGCCCTGGCCGAAACCCAGCGTGGTCAGGGCGATGCCGGACTTGCGCTGGTCGGCGACCAGGGGTTCCAGCGCGTTCTGGTCGATGGTGCCGACGTTGAAGTCGCCATCGGTGGCGAGGATCACCCGGTTGACGCCATCCTTCACGAAGGCCTGCTTCGCCATCGCGTAGGCCAGGCGGATGCCGTCGCCGCCATTGGTGCTGCCGCCGGCCTCGAGGCGGTCGAGCGCAGCGAGGATGTCGCCGCGGTTCGCGCCGGAAGTCGGTGGCAGTACCAGCCCGGCCGAACCCGCGTACACCACCATCGACACGCGGTCCTGCGGGCGCAGCTGCTTGGCCAGCTGGCGCAGCGATTCCTTCACCAGCGGCAGCTTGTCCGGCGAGTTCATCGAGCCCGAGGTATCGATCAGGAACACCAGGTTGGCCGGCGGCAGGATCGCCTTCGGCACGTCGTAGCCCTTGATGCCGATCATCAGCAGCTGCCGCTGCGCATTCCACGGCGCGGCCGCCAGTTCGGTGGTCACGCGGAACGGGGTTCCGCGGTCGGCCGGCGCCGGATGGCCGTAGCGGAAATAGTTGAGGAATTCCTCGGCGCGCACCGCGTCGGCCGGCGGGCGCACGCCTCCGCGCAGCATCCGCCGCACGTTGCTGTAGCTGCCGGTGTCGACGTCGATCGAGAAGGTGGACACCGGCTGCTCGCTGGCGCGGTGCACCGGATTGTCGTCGTGGCCGGCGTATTTCTCGGTGTTGGCGGGCTGGGTGTAGTAATCCGCGGGCGCGGCGGCGTAGGCGAGCATCTTTGCCGGTGCGGGCGGCGGCGCGAGCTGCGCCATGCGCTTTTCCGCGGCCCGCACGCGCGTGCCGGTCACGATGACAGAGTCGAGAGCGGCTTCCTGCGCCCGCTCTTCCGCGGCGGCGGCTTCCTGGCGTGCGGCGGGATTGGACTGGCAGGCGGCGAGCAGGGCGACGGCGAGCAGGGTGGCGCGGTGGCGGCGTTGCATGGCGGTTCTCCCGTGGTGGACGGGAGGTTCAACGCACGGGCGGCCGGGGCGGGGTTAACGCCGGCCGATCATTTTTCGACGCGCAAGTCGAGGTCGCCGTCGGAGAGCCGGGCGCGCAGTCGTTCGCCGCCTTCGACCTGCGCCACCGAGCGCACCACCGTGCCGTCGGCCTGGCAGAGGATGCTGTAGCCGCGCGCCACCGTGGCCAGCGGGCTGACCGCTTCCAGCGAGCGCGCCAGCCCGCGCAGTTTCAGCGCGTCGCCCTGCAACTGCCGGGCGATGGCCGCCTGCGCGCGCGGACCGAGCGCGAGCAGGCGCTCGCGCAGGATCGCCAGCCGGCGCTGCGGCTGGGTGGCGCGCAGCACCGCCGCGGCGTGGCGAAGCTGTGCGCGGTGCCGGTCGAGCCGCGCCTGCCACAGTGCATCGAGCCGGCGCCGCGCTTCTTCCTGCCGGCGCTGCAACAGCAGCAGCCGCGCTTGCGGCCGCAACGCCTGCAGCCGCAGCGAGGCGCGGTCGGCGCGCTGCATGGCGTTGCGCAGCCGGTGCGTTTGCAGCGTGGCCAGCCTTCGCTGCAGCGTTTGCAGGCGCGCGGCCAGGTCGCGGCGATCCGGGACCAGCAACTCCGCCGCGGCCGATGGCGTCGGCGCACGCAGGTCGGCGGCGAAATCGGCGAGGGTGAAGTCGGTTTCGTGGCCGACCGCCGAGACGACCGGCGTCGGCGATGCGGCGATCGCGCGGGCCAGCGCCTCGTCGTTGAACGCCCACAGGTCTTCCAGCGAACCGCCGCCGCGCGCCAGCAGCACCACGTCGTAGCGTCCGCTGGCCGCCGCGCGCTTCAGCAGCGAAACGATCTGCGCCGCGGCGGCGTCGCCCTGCACCAGGCTGGGCAGCACGTCGACTTCGAGCAACGGGAAACGCCGCGACAGCACGCTGAGCACGTCGCGCACCGCCGCGCCGGTCGGCGAGGTGATGACCGCGAGGCGGCGTACGTGCGCGGGCAGGGGGCGCTTGCGTCCCGGGTCGAACAGGCCCTCGGCGGCCAGCCTGGCCTTCAGTTGCTCGAAGGCGCGGCGCAGCGCGCCTTCGCCGGCTTCCTCCATGTGGTCGAGCACCAGCTGGTAATCGCCGCGCGCCTCGTACAGGGTCAGGCGGCCGCGCGCGAGCACGCGCAGCCCCTCGCGCGGCTGGAACTTCAGCCAGGTGCTCTTCGGCTTGAACATCGCGCAGCGGACCTGCGCGCGCTCGTCCTTCAGGGTGAAGTACAGGTGCCCGGAGGCGGGGCGAGTGACGTTGCCCAGCTCGCCCTCGACCCAGACCAGCGGGAAGGCGTCTTCCAGCAGGTTGCGGGCCAGCGTGTTCAGCTGGCTGGGGGTCAGGATGTCGCGTTCGGGGGCGTCGAGCATGTCCGGCATTGTAGAGCGGGGCCTGCACCGCTGCTTTCCGCGTCGTCGCGGGGCCGCAAGGGCAGCGGGGCAAGCCCCGCTCTACAATAGGCGGATGAAGAACATCGAAGCCCGTCCCGCCGTTCCCGCGCCGCGCCGCGTGACCCATGCCGTGGACATCGGCGGCGTCATCGTCGGCGGCGACCGCCCGGTCGTCGTGCAGTCGATGACCAATACCGATACCGCCGATGTCGCCTCCAGCGCGAAGCAGGTCGCCGAACTGTGGCGCGCCGGCTCGGAACTGGTGCGGCTGACCGTCAACAATCCGGAAGCGGCCGCGGCGATCCCGCGCATCCGCGAGAAGCTGGACATGATGGGCGTCGACGTGCCGCTGATCGGCGACTTCCACTACAACGGCCACCAGTTGCTGGAGCGCGAGCCGGCCTGCGCCGAGGCGCTGGCCAAATACCGGATCAACCCCGGCAACGTCGGTTTCGGCAAGAAGAAGGACGTGCAGTTCGCACAGCTGATCGAGTTCGCGATCCGATACGGGAAGCCGGTCCGCATCGGCGCGAACTGGGGCTCGCTGGACCAGGCTCTGGCCGCGCAGCTGATGGACGAGAACTCGCGGCTGCCCGAGCCGCACGACGCCGCGCAGGTGCTGCGCGAGGCGCTGATCCGTTCGGCGCTGGATTCGGCCGAGCGCGCGGTCGAACTGGGCCTGCCGCGCGAGCGCATCGTGCTGTCGGCCAAGGTCAGCGGCGTGCAGGAGCTGATCGCGGTCTACCGCGACCTGTCCAGGCGCAGCCAGTTCGCGCTGCACCTCGGCCTGACCGAAGCCGGCATCGGCAGCAAGGGCATCGTCGCCTCCAGCGCGGCGCTGGCGGTGCTGCTGCAGGAAGGCATCGGCGACACCATCCGCATCTCGCTGACGCCGGAGCCGGGCGCGTCGCGCACGCAGGAAGTCGTCGTCGCGCAGGAATTGCTGCAGACCACCGGCCTGCGTGCGTTCACGCCGATGGTGACGGCGTGCCCCGGCTGCGGCCGCACCACGTCGGAGTTCTTCCAGGAACTGGCCAAGGTGGTGCAGAACCACGTGCGCGCGAAGATGCCGGAGTGGAAGTACAGCCATCCGGGCGCGGAGAACATGACCCTGGCGGTGATGGGCTGCGTGGTCAACGGCCCCGGCGAATCGCGCCACGCCAACATCGGCATCTCGCTGCCCGGCACCGGCGAAGCGCCGGCCGCGCCGGTGTTCGTCGACGGCGAGAAGACGGTGACGCTGCGCGGCGAGAACATCGCGCAGGAGTTCATCGCGCTGGTCGACGACTACGTCGAGAAGAAGTACGCCGCGAAGGCGTGAACCCCCGGCTCATCCCTCTCCCGCAAGGGGAGGGGGAAAAGCGTTACGGCTTGCCGCCCGGCAGGTATTCCGCCGGCAGCGACAGCTTCGGGTTCTCCGCTTCCCACATCAGCGACACCACCCACCAGCGCTTGCCGTCGTGCATCAGCTGGATGCTGTTGATGCCGCGCATGACGTGGCCGTCCGCGTCCAGCTTGCCTTCGTAGGTGCTGAACACGTGGGCGATGTGGCCGAAGCGTTCGGTGCGGCGCGCCAGTTCGCGTTCGTGGAAGCCCTTTTCGACCAGCAACGGGCCGGAGCTCGCGATGTAGTCGCTGACCTGCAGCAGGCGCATGCCGGCGCTGTCGTCGGGGCGCACGCCGACCGGCATCATCCGCCCGGTGGGGACGAACAGCGAGCGCAGGCGGTTCCAGTCGCGCGCCTGCCCGGCCGGGCCGGAAATCACGTCGTACAGCGCGGCGACGATCGCATCGAGGCTGGCCACGTCCTTGTCCGCGGCGGCCGGTACGTTGAAGTTCACCGGTTGCGCGGGCGGCGTGGCGGGAGCCTGGGCAAGGGCCGGTGTGGCGAGTGCGAGCAGCAGCAATGGCAGGGCGAGGCGCATGGGCGTGATCCGCGGGAAGAAGGCGAATCAATAGCACCGGCCGGAACGCGGCACCCGTGCCGGAATGCACGGGAATGCCCCCGGCGCGTCCACTGTCCGCCGAGCTTGGCCTATGCCACCCGCGCCGGGTGGTTTTCGATCAGCTCGGCGAACAGGTCGAACAGCCGCGGGTCGTGCTTGCTGCCGCGCTCTTCCCGCAGGATGCCCATGATCTGCGCATGGGGGCGCTTGCGCTGGTGCGGCCGTTCATCGGCCATCGCGTCGTAGCTGTCGGCCAGCCGGATCAGCCGCGACAGCAGCGGGATGCGCTCGCCGGACAGGCCGTCGGGATAACCGCTGCCGTCGAAGGCCTCGTGGTGGCCGCGGATGGCCTGGGAAATGACCCCGGCGTCGGCCAGGCCGGTCATCCGGAAGATGCGCTCGCCCTGCTCGGAGTGGGCGCACATCACTTCCCATTCCCGGGTGTCCAGCCGGCCCTGCTTGAGCAGCACGCTGTCGGGCACGCCGATCTTGCCGATGTCATGGAAGCGCGCCGCGAAATGCAGTTGCCGCAACTCCGTCTTCTGCAGCCCGCAGGCCCTGCCCAGGTCGCGGGTCAGCCCGCAGACCCGGTCGGAGTGTTGCTGGGTCGGCCAATCGCGCTCGCGCAAGGCCGCGACCAGCGCGTCGGTGGGATCGGGGACTTGGAAGAGGTCCTGGCTCAACGCTGTTCGCGGGCTACGGCGTGGAATCGGTCGCGGGATTCCGCTGGTGCGGCGCGGCGATTCTAGGGAGTCGGCCGCAAAAAGTCACATTTGGGCCGCGGTTCGCTTACTCGCCCGGCTTGGCCGCCGTGGTCGGTTCGCTGGAAGCCGCCTTGCGCGCCAGCAGCGCTTCGCGGTGGGCGATGTAGGCGTTCGCGCCGAGGATGATGCCGGCGCCGATCACGGTCCAGCGGTCGACGGATTCGCCGAACAGCCACCAGCCGAACGTCGCGACCAGCGGCAGTTGCATGAAGCTGATCGGCTGCAGCGCCGAGACCTCGCCCAGCCGCAGCGCGCGCGTCCACAGCACCTGCCCGGCGGTGCCGAGCAGGCCGGTCAGCGCCAGCCACAGCCATTCGATGCCGTGCGGCCAGGTCCACTGGAACAGCGCCGGGACCAGCGACAGCGGCACCCAGAACAGATAGGTGAAATAGACCACCGTGTCCGGCGGGTCCAGCCGCGCCAGCTGCTTGATCTGGATCGCGACCAGCGCGCTGAGCAGCGCCGCCAGCACCGCGACCAGCATGCCCGCGTTGAAGTCGCTGCCCGGGCGCAGCACCACCAGCACGCCGACGAAACCGGCCAGCACCGCCAGCCAGCGGCGCACGCGCACCTTCTCGCCCAGCCACAGCGCCGCGGCGATGGTGACGAACAGCGGCGTCGAATACGCCAGCGAGATCGCCTGCGAGATCGGCAGGTGGCCGATCGCCCAGAAGCCGCACAGCATCGACGCCAGGCCGATCACGGTGCGCACCACGTAGCGTTTCAGGTGCCGGGTGCGCGGCAGCGGTTCGCCGCGGCGCAGGACCAGCGGTAGCACGGCGAGCAGGCCGAAGAAGTTGCGGAAGAAGGCGATTTCGGTGGTCGCGGTCGTCGCCGAGGCCAGGCGGATCGCGACCGCCATCAGGCCGAAGGCCATGGTGCTGGCCAGCATCAGCAGCGCGGCCTGGACGTGCGGGTGGCGGTGGGTCTGGCTCACCATGTGGCGCCGATGATGCGCGGCTCCGGTTCGATCTCCACGCCGAAGCGTTCGCGCACCGATGCGGCGATGCGCCGCGCCAGCGCCAGCAGCTGCGCGCCGGTCGCATCGCCGTGGTTGACCAGCACCAGCGCGTGCGCGGCCGACACCCCGGCGTCGCCTTCGCGATGGCCCTTCCAGCCGCAGGCCTCGATCAGCCATGCGGCGGAAAGCTTGCGCAGGCCGTCGTCGCCGATGCCGAACACCGGGATCTTCGCATGCTCGTGCCGCAGCGCCTCGGCCTGCGCGACCGGCACGATCGGGTTCTTGAAGAAGCTGCCGGCGTTGCCGATGCGTTTCGGGTCGGGCAGTTTGCTCTGGCGGATGCGGATGATCGCGTTCGACACGTCGCGCGCGGTCGGTTCGGCCACGCCCGCCGCCGCCAGCTCCTCGGCGATGCCGGAATAGCCGGTCTTCAGGGCGTGCTTGCGCGGCAGCAGGAATTCGACGGCGACGATGACGTAGCGGTCGGGCTCGCGCTTGAACACGCTGTCGCGGTAGCCGAAGGCGCAGTCGGCGCGGGCGATGCGGACGAATTCGCCGCGCCTGCGGTCCCAGGCCTCGACCACGTCGATGAACTCGCCGACCTCGACGCCGTAGGCGCCGATGTTCTGGATCGGCGATGCGCCGACGTTGCCGGGGATCAGCGACAGGTTCTCCAGCCCGGCGAAGCCCTGGCCCAGCGACCACAGCACGAAGTCGTGCCATGGCAGGCCGGCTTCGACGCGAACCCGCGCGACCTCGCCGTCTTCGAGGATGGTGGCCTTGCGCATGCCGAACGCCAGCGCGACGCCGTCGTGGTCGCCGGCGAACAGCAGGTTGCTGCCACCGCCCAGCGGCAGCAGCGGCGCGTCGCGCCATCCGGGCTGCGCCAGCGCGTCGGGCAGGGCGGCCGCGTCGTCGACCTGCAGCAGCCAGCGCGCTTTCGCGGCGATGCCGAAGGTGTTGCGTTCGCGCAATGGGGCGTCGGGCGTCGCGCGCCAGGCGGCTGGGCTCATACCGGCGACACCATGCCGCTGCGGAAATCGCGGCGGCGGCGGATCGCCTCGACGCATTCGTGGACCAGCTCGGGGCCGCGGTAGACCAGCCCGGTATAGGTCTGCACCAGCACCGCGCCGGCGGCCATCTTCGCCACCGCATCGGCGCCGGACAGGATGCCGCCGACGCCGACCAGCGGGATGGTCTCGGGCAGGCGCGTGCGCAGGCGGCGCAGCACGTAGGTCGATTTGTCCAGCAGCGGCGCGCCGGACAGGCCGCCAGCTTCCTCCGCGTGGCGCAGGCCTTCCACGCCGACCCGCGAGGTCGTGGTGTTGGTGGCGATGACGCCATCGACGCCGAGGTCGCCGAGCACGCGCGCGGCGGCGTCGATGTCGTCGTCGGACAGGTCGGGCGCGATCTTCACCAGCATCGGCACGCGCTTGCCGTGCCGCGCGCCGAGCTTCTCCTGCGCTTCGCGCAACTGGCCGACCAGCCGGCGCAGCGCCTGTTCCTCCTGCAGCTCGCGCAGGCCGGCGGTGTTGGGCGAGGAGATGTTGACGGCCACGTAGTCGGCCAGCGCGTACACGCGCTCCAGGCACAGCAGGTAATCGCCGGCCGCATCGTCGTTCGGCGTGTCCTTGTTCTTGCCGATGTTGATGCCGAGCAGGCCGCCGCCGTGGCGCTGCGCGCGCTCGACGTTGCGCACCAACGCGTCGACGCCGTCGTTGTTGAAGCCCATGCGGTTGATCACCGCCTGCCGGTGCGGCAGGCGGAACATGCGCGGCTTCGGGTTGCCGGGCTGCGGCCGCGGCGTGATCGTGCCGATTTCGACGAAACCGAAGCCCAGCGCCAGCAGCGCGTCGACGTGCGCGCCGTTCTTGTCGAGGCCGGCGGCCAGCCCGACCGGGTTCGGGAAGCTCAGGCCGAAGGCCTTGGTCGGCAGCGGATCGGGCGTTTCCGCCAGCAGCGGGGCGGCGCCGCTGCGCCAGGCGGCTTCGAGCCCGCGCAGGGCCAGCCCGTGCGCCCGCTCGGCGTCGAGGCAAAACAGCAAGGGGCGGGCGAATCGGTACATGGGGCCTACGATGACAGTTCCCCGGCGAAAATGCGCGTGTCGTAGTCGAAATCGACGAAGCCGCCGCGCTCGGTCGCGTCGAACAGCTCGCGCAGCGCCGCCAGCATCGGTTCGTGGCGCGGATGCCCGGCCTGCGGCGCGTACGACGACGACAGCAGCCGCCCGCGCAGCGATTCGAAATCCAGGCGCTGCGAATGCGGGAAACGGGCCATGCCGCGCAGCCCGGCGCCGAACCAGCGGCGCATGTGTTCGTCGTCGCCGTAGCGCTCCGACACGCTGGAATAGTCCAGGCCGTAGTCGTTGAGGAGGCGTTCGTAGCCCTCGAGGAACGGCGTGCCGACGAGCTTGCGCGAGTTCCAGTACACCGCGACCAGTCCGCCCGGGCGCAGGATGCGCCGCCATTCCGGCTTCACCGCCTGCTGGTCGAACCAGTGGAAGGCCTGCGCGGCGGAAACCAGGTCGACGCCGGCGTCGGCCAGCTTCGTCGCCTCGGCGCTGCCGTCGACGGCGGAGAACTTCGCGTTCCCGCCCAGCCATTCCACCGCCGCCGCGCGCATCGCCGCGTTCGGCTCGACCGCGACCACCTCGTGGCCGGCATCGAGGAACGTCTTCGACGAAATGCCGGTGCCGGCGCCGATGTCGGCGACGCGCGCGCCGGCCGCCACGCCCATCTCGCCGTGCAGCCACGGCAGCAGCGCCGCCGGGTAGTCCGGGCGGTAGCGCACGTAGTCGGCGACGCGGCTGCTGAAGCGTTCCGTCGGTGAGAGGCTCATCGGGCCGGGCTCATCGTTGCGTCGGGCGCCGGCTCAGAGGTCGAACTTGATGCCCTGCGCCAGCGGCAGCGCGTCGGAATAGTTGATCGTGTTGGTCTGCCGGCGCATGTACGCCTTCCACGCGTCCGAACCCGATTCGCGGCCGCCGCCGGTGTCCTTCTCGCCGCCGAACGCGCCGCCGATCTCCGCGCCGCTGGTGCCGATGTTGACGTTGGCGATGCCGCAGTCGCTGCCGGCCGCGGACAGGAACGCCTCGGCCGCCTTCAGGTTGGTGGTGAAGATCGAGGACGACAGGCCCTGCGGCACCGCGTTCTGCATTTCGATCGCTTCTTCCAGCGTCTTGTACTTCATCACGTACAGGATCGGGGCGAAGGTCTCGTGCTGGACGATGGCGTCGGAATTCTTCAGGCCGGAAACGATCGTCGGCAGCACGAAGTTGCCGGGGCGGTCGGTCAGCGCCGCGCCGCCGGTCTCGATCTTGCCGCCGGCGGCCTTGGCCTTCTCGATCGAATCGAGGAACTGCGCCACCGCGGCCTTGCTGTTCAGCGGCCCCATCAGGTTGGCCGGGTCGAGCGGATCGCCGATCTTGGTTTCGACCTGCTTGTACGCCTTGACCAGCGTTTCCAGCACGTTGCCGTAGATCGATTCGTGCACGATCAGCCGGCGCGTGGTGGTGCAGCGCTGGCCGGCGGTGCCGACCGCGCCGAACACGATGCCGGGGATGGCCAGCTTCAGGTCGGCGGTTTCGTCGAGGATGATCGCGTTGTTGCCGCCCAGTTCCAGCAGGCTGCGGCCCATGCGCCGGGCGACGCGCTCGCCGACGGTGCGGCCGACCTGGGTGGAGCCGGTGAAGCTGATCAGCGGGATGCGCCGGTCGTCGACGAAAGCCTGCGCCAGCTCGGTGCCGGCGTCGTTGATCAGGAAGAAGATGTCGGGGAAGCCGCCTTCCTTCAGCGCCTGGTTGCAGATCTTCGTCGCGGCGATCGCGGTCAGCGGGGTCTTGTTCGACGGCTTCCAGATGCAGACGTCGCCGCAGATCGCGGCGAGGAACGAGTTCCACGCCCACACCGCGACCGGGAAGTTGAACGCGCTGATGATGCCGACCAGGCCGATCGGGTGCCACTGCTCGTACATGCGGTGGCCGGGGCGCTCGCTGTGCATGGTGTAGCCGTACAGCATGCGGCTCTGGCCCAGCGCGAAGTCGGCGATGTCGATCATTTCCTGCACTTCGCCGTCGCCTTCGGGCTTGCTCTTGCCCATTTCCAGCGCGACCAGCGAACCGAGCAGGTCCTTGTTCCTGCGCAGCGCTTCGCCGCACAGGCGCACCGCCTCGCCGCGCTTCGGCGCCGGCACGCTGCGCCAGACCTTGAACGCGGCCTGCGCGCGTTCGATCACGATTTCGTAATCGGCCGTGCTGCTGGCGTGGACTTGGGCGATGACCTCGTTGGTGGTCGGGTTGACCGACTGCAGCAGGCCGGCGTCGCTGGTCTGCGACCATTCGCCGTTGCCGAGGTAGGTGCCGGAATTCGAAGCGGCAAGGCCGAGGGCCTTGAGCAGGTCTGCGGACATCGGGACTCCAGGGGTGTGTTCCGGTGGGCGGCCGGGCCGTCGCGGGGGGAAGCGGGCCGGCGAGAAGGTCCGCGAATTTTAGCAGAAGCCGCCGGCCGGCTTCCTCGCGACGGCTGCCGCTCAGCGTGACGAGGCCCTTCGTGGCCGGTGGCAATGGAATTCGCCGATGCAGGCGCTCACCGTGCCGGATGCCTTCGCACGCTCCCAATCTTCGCGGGTGAAGCGCAGGGCTTGGCGCGGGCAGCCGCGCAACTGCGCTTCCAGCTTGGCCATGCGCAGGAAGTCGAGGTAATGCGCGGTTTCCTCGGCCAGCGTCATCCACGCGGCTTCGTCGGGGCCGGGCGTGCCGGCCAGGACGCGCAACAGCTGCCAGCGCACCGCCTGCGGGCAGCGCCAGGCGCGGTCGCCGAGCAGCAGGCGGACCAGGCGCAGGCGATCGTCTTCGCCGCCCGTGGCCGCGAGGGACACCATGAAGGAGGCAGGCATCGGCTTTCTCCGGCAGGGGGGGGGGACGGCGCCGGCCTGCCGCCGTCCGTGGCGGCGGGTCGGCGGGTCGCGGCGCATCAATGCACGCGGACCATCGGCGGCTCGGCCGGGGCGTAGCTGCCGCGGAACACCCGCCGCCGCTGTTCGCGCAGGCGCGCTTCGGTCTCGCGGCATTGCAGCCATTCGGTGCGGCCAAAGCGGAAGGAACCGGGGGCGACGCCGCGCAGTTGCGCCTCGATCCCGCGCAGGCGGCGGAAGTCCAGGTAGCAGGTGACCTCGGCCGACAGCCGCGGCCACGCCGCTTCGACCACGATGGCGTCGTCCAGGTGGCCGACGCCGGGGATCCAGCCCGGGATCAGGCCGTCGTCGCGGTGCAGATAGTCCAGCACCGAGTGCGCCGGTTGCAGCGCGTCGTTGGCCGGGTCCCAGGCCGGGTCGGCCAGCATCTGCTCCAGCGACGCGGCCTGCCGCAGGCGCTGCGCGATGCAGTCGGGGACCGCTTGTCCGGCCGGGCTAAGTTCGCGGGCGGCGGTGGCGATCTGGTCCGGCTCCAGCGGCTGTTCGTGGCCCAGGCTGGCCAGCAGGTGGTTGAAGCGCTCCAGTTCCAGCGAGCCCAGGCGGAAGGGGCCGACCTGGCGGCGACGCCCCGGGACCTGGAACGGACGGCTGGCCAGGCTGGATGGCAGGGGCGCGGTATTTTCTGCGTTTGCGTACATGACGGTTCTCCGGTTTGGTTGGGTTGGGCACCGGTCTTCCGGCGCATGGCCAGATTCGGACCGGGCGCGGGGAACGTCATGAGGCTCGGGCGAGCCTTCGATCCGGCTTCGCGCTGGTTCGTGAGGTTTCCATGAGGTTTGCCGAAAAGGGCTCCGGCGATGGCCAGTGGGGCGGAGGTTCGGCAGGGGGCGGAACGGTACCGTTTCGACGGTGTCGTGGTGGACGCGGCTGCCCACACGCTGGTCCGCGACGGCGGCATCCAGCAGGTCGAACCGAAGGCCTTCGCGGTGTTGCTGGAACTGCTGCGCCCCCCCGGCGAGTTGATCGACCGCGACCGCCTGCTCGACGCGGTCTGGGGCCACCGCCACGTCACCCCCGGCGTGCTGACCCGGGCCATCGCCCAGCTGCGCACCGCACTCAACGACAACGCCCTGCACCCGCGCTACATCCAGACCCAGCACGCGCTGGGCTACCGCTTCGTCGGCACGCTGGAGGAGGAACCGGAGGCGGTGCCGGCGGAATCCGCGCCCGACGCATCCGTTGAAGGCGAACCCTACCGGCCGATGCCGCATGCCGGCACCGAACGCCGTTTGGAGCCGCGTTACCAAGCCGGGTTGTGGCTGCTCGCAGCGCTGCTGCTGGCGCTGGCCTTGGCCTGGGGTGCCCGGCAGCATCGCGGTGCGCCGGCGCTCGCGGTCTCGCCGTCGATCGCGGTGCTGCCGTTCACCACGCTCAGCGACGACCGCCGCGACGACTATTTCGCCGAAGGCCTGGCCACGGAAATGCACAGCGCGCTGGCCGGCGTGCGCGGGATCAAGGTCGCCGCGTGGCTGCCGCCGGAGGCCATCGATCGCAAGCTGGACATGCAGGCGCTGGGCCGCAAGCTCGGCGTGGCCACGGTGCTCGACGCCACCGTGCGCCGCGAGGGCCAGCGCTTCCGCATCAGCGCGCGGCTGTCCGACACCGGCAACGGGGTCACGTTGTGGAGCCGCACCTACGAGCGCGACGCGGCGGCGATCTTCGATACCCAGAGCGAGATCGCCAGCGAAGTGGCGACGACTTTGGTCGGGGTGTTGCCGGACGCGGGCGAGGGCCTGCGCAAGCGGCTGACGCCAACGCGTAATTTCGCGGCGTTCGATGCGTACCTGCTGGGCATGTGGCAATTGATGAAACCCAGGAGCGAAGTTGCCGAAGGCGAAGCTATCGCCAGTTTCAATAATGCATTGGCGCAAGATGCCAAATTCGCGCGGGCCCAGGCGGGTATTTGCCGGGGGCATATCTGGCAGTTCATCGCCGCGCGCAGCGTTGATGCGCTGAATAGGGCCACGCAGGCTTGTGATCGTGCAAGGCAGATGGATCCGAGAATCGGTGCTGTGCAATTAGCGTTGGGCGACTTGTACGCGGCGACTGGGGAAACCCAAAAGGCACTGATGCATTATCGCGCCGCGGAAAACGATGCGTCGGAAAAGGCAAACGCATTGGTTGGCGAAGCGAAAGCGCATGCATCCACCGGCAATCCGGAATTGGCGATGCGCCTGTTTACGCAGGCGCTGGAACTCAGCCCAGGCAATCCGCTGATTTTAGGCAGGCTGGGGTATATGCAGTACCAGGCCGGTGCGGTGCAGGAGGGAATCACCTCGCTTGCCAAGGCGGTTGATCTGGATCCCGGCAATGCGCGCCTGTGGAGTACATACGGGGGCATGCTGATGGCGTCCGGGCGCAACGCTGACGCGATTCACGCGTTCGAGAAGTCGATGTCGATAGAGCCACTGGAGCACGTCATTGGCAACTTGGGGCTGCTGAAATACGAAGAGGGCAATTATCGAGAGGCCGCCGATCTGCATCGCAAGTCGATCGCGTTGGATTCGGATAATTTCGAGTTATGGGGCAACTTGGCGGATGCGCTGGCTGAACTGCCTGATGGCGCGGCGCAAGCACGCGATGCTTATTCCAAGGCTGCCGGCATGGCCGAGTCGTTCCTGGCGCACAAGTCAGACGACGCCATGGCCTACAGCCTGCTGGCTTGGTATCGCGCGAATCTGGGAGACGCGGCCGGGGCGCGCGAGTCGATCAGACGTGCAGAGGCATTGCCGGTCGGGCAGGACGAAGTGGCACTGCGCAACGCCGGGACCTTCGCTGTAATCGGCGACATCCCGCAGGCGCGTCTGCGATTGCAGCGCGCGCGTGCTGCCGGGATACCGGAAGCGCGCATTGCCGGTGACAAGGCGCTGCAGCGCGCTGGCCTGGCGAACTCGGCTGGCGTGCGGCGCGACTGACTCTTTTCTGCGCCATCCCGGCGCGGTGTCGAGGAGAACGAAGATGAGCATGACGAACAATCCGGATGGAAGCACAACCGTCGTGGTCACCCTGGAAGGCGGGGAATCCATCGCCGTACAGATTGCAGTCGACCACGATTACGCTCGGTTGGCGACACCAGTAGAGGATGGCGTCCGGGGCGTGTTTGCGGTCAACCTCGATTGTTGTCCCGGCACGGAGGCGCGGATATTGATGCTGCAGGTGATGGTACCGCCGCCGCCATCACCCTAGCCTGGTGAGTAGGGTGAGCGCGTAAGTATCCACCTGCGGCTGAGACACCTGGGGGGTATGGGCACCGGGTGCCCGTTCTACTTGAGTGCCTGCGAGGCGGGGTGTCGCTCCTACAGGGGCAGGCTCTTCTGCACCGGCGCGAAGCTGCGCCGGTGCTGCGGGCAGGGGCCGTGCGTGCGCAACGCGGCCAGGTGCTCCGGCGTGGGGTAGCCCATGTGCCGGTCGAAGCCGTATTGCGGCCATTGCGCGTGCAGTTGGCGCATCAGCCGGTCGCGCGCGACCTTGGCCAGGATCGACGCGGCCATGATCGCCGGTTCCCGCGCATCGCCGCCGACCAGCGCCTCGGCCGGGCAGGGCAGGTCGTCGGGGACCCGGTTGCCGTCGATGCGCGCGAACGCGGCCGCCGGCTGCAGCGCCAGCACCGCGCGGCGCATGCCGGCCAGCGTCGCCTGCAGGATGTTGAGGCGGTCGATTTCGTCCGCACCGACGAATTCGACGTGCCAGGCCAGCGCGCGTTCGACGATCAGCGGATACAGCGCTTCGCGCTTCGCCCCGCTGAGCTTCTTCGAGTCGTTGAGCCCGTCGATCGGGCGCGCGGGGTCGAGGATCACCGCGGCGGCCGCGACGGGGCCGGCCAATGGGCCGCGCCCGGCCTCGTCGACGCCGGCGACCAGCAGGA
Source organism: Pseudoxanthomonas sangjuensis (assembly GCF_010211755.1). Taxonomy (GTDB): domain Bacteria; phylum Pseudomonadota; class Gammaproteobacteria; order Xanthomonadales; family Xanthomonadaceae; genus Pseudoxanthomonas_A; species Pseudoxanthomonas_A sangjuensis. The sequence continues at coordinate 37,369 of NZ_PDWR01000001.1, forward strand.
GCCCGGTCATCGCAGCACCAGTTCCGCCACCGCGTCGGCGGCGCGCGCCGAGGCGTCCTGCTTCAATTGCAGGTGCAGTTCCCGGTAACGCGGCAGCAGCGCGGCCACTGCCTGCGGATCGCGCAGCCAGTGCAGCACCGCGGCGGAAAGTTTTTCCGGCGTGCAGTCGTCCTGCATCAGTTCCGGCGCGAGGTCCTCGCCTGCCAGCACGTTCGGCAGCGCGTAGCGGTCGACCTTGAGCAGGCCCAGTGCCTTGACGATGCGGTAGGTGGCCGGCGCGATCTTGTAGCCGACCACCATCGGCTGCTTGCACAGCATCGCCTCCAGCGCGGCGGTGCCGGAGGCGAGCAGGGTCGCGTCGGCGGCGAGCATGCAATCGCGGGCCTGGCCGTCGAGCAGGCGCGCATCGGGCAAGGCGAAGCCGGCGAGGCGCGACGCGATCGCCTGCCGGCATGCCGCGTTCGCCGCGGGAACCACGACATGCAGGTCCGGCACCGCGCCGGCGACGAGTTCCGCCGCCTGCAGGAAAGGGCCGGCGAGGCGCTGGATCTCGCCCAGGCGCGAGCCCGGCAGGACCGCGAGCACGGTGGCGTCGACGGGCAGGCCGAGCCGGCGCCGCGCCGCGTCGCGATCCGGTTGCAGCGGGATCTGGTCGGCCATCGGGTGGCCGACGAAGCGCGCGTCGACACCGTGCCTGGCGTAGATCGGCGGCTCCATCGGGAACAGGCACAGCACGCGGTCGGCGCTGTGGCCGATCTTTTCCGCGCGCTGCTCGCGCCACGCCCAAACCGACGGACTGACGTAGTGCACGGTGCGCACGCCGCGCCGCTTGAGCCAGCGCTCGACCCCGAGGTTGAAATCGGGCGCGTCGATGCCGACGAAGACGTCGGGCCGCCACGCCAGGACGCGTTCGCGGAATTCGCGGCGCAACTTCAGCAGGCGCGGCAGGTGGCGCAGCACCTCGGCCAGGCCCATCACCGCGAGCTCGCCCGCATCGAACCACGTATCGCAGCCGGCCGCGCGCATCGCGTCGCCGCCGATGCCGGCGAACCGTACATCATCGAAGCCGGCATCGGAGAACCGCTGGCGCAGTTCGGCGACCAGCCCGGCGCCGAGCGCGTCGCCGGAGGCTTCGCCGGCCACCAGCGCAACGCGCATGGTGGAAGCGGCCGTCATCCGCGCAACAGCGGCCTCTCGCCGCTCTCGATGAAGTCGAGCAGGAAGCGCACGTCTTCGCTGTCCTTCGCCTGCTCGGCCAGTTGCTGCCTGGCTTCGGCCAGCGGCAGGCCGGCGACGTACAGGGTGCGGTAGGCGCGCTTGATCGCGGCGATGCGCCCGGCGTCGAAGCCGCGGCGCTTGAGGCCTTCGCCGTTGATGCCGCGCGGGCGGCCCTGCTCGTCGCCTGCGACCATCGTGAACGGCGGCACGTCGGCGCTGACCAGCACGCCCATGCCGAGGAAGGCGTGGGCGCCGACCCGGCAGAACTGGTGCACGCCGGCGAAGCCGCTCATGATCACCCAGTCGCCGACGGTGACGTGGCCGGCCAGCGTCGAGTTGTTCGAGAACACGCAACGGTTGCCGACGTGGCAGTCGTGGGCGACGTGGGTGTAGGCGAGGAACCAGTTGTCGTCGCCGACCGTGGTGATGCCGCCGCCGAAGCCGGTGCCGCGGTTGATGGTGACGAATTCGCGGATCAGGTTGCGGTCGCCGATGCGCAGTTCGACGCGTTCGCCGTCGAACTTCTTGTCCTGCGGGTCGCCGCCGATCGCGGCGTGGCCGACGATGCGGTTGTCGCGGCCGATCGTGGTCGGGCCGTGCACGCTGCAGTGCGGGCCGATGGCGGTGCCGTCGCCGATCACCACTTCCGGCCCGATCACGGTGAACGCGCCGATGCGGACGCCCGCGCCCAGCTTCGCGGACGGGTCGACGACGGCGGTCGGATGGATGTCGGCGGCGGCCACGTCAGCAGCTCGTGTCTTCGGCGCAGAGGATGTCGGCGCTGGCGACGGTTTCGCCGTTGACGCTGGCGACGCCGGAATACAGCGCCATGTTGCGGATCAGGCGCTTCAGGGTGACTTCCAGGTCGAGCCGGTCGCCCGGCACCACCATGCGGCTGAAGCGCGCGTTGTCGATCTTGACCAGGTAGAACATGCGGCCCGCGGTCTGGCCATCGTGCGAGAGCTGGATCAGCATGCCGCCGGCCTGCGCCAGCGCCTCGACCACCAGCACGCCGGGCATGATCGGGTGCTCGGGGAAGTGGCCGGTGAAGAACGGCTCGTTCTGGGTCACGTTCTTGTAGGCAAGCACGCGCTTGTTCGGTTCCAGTTCGACCACGCGGTCGACCAGCAGGAACGGATAGCGGTGCGGCAGCAGCTTGCGGATCGTCGCCGCGTCCACCGGCAATTGCAGGGCTTGGTTCACTTCTCCTCCTTCTTGCGCAGCTCGGCGAGCTGTCGCGCCATCGAATCCAGTTGCTTGAAGCGGGCCGCGTTCTTGCGCCAGTTGCGGCTGTCGTCGAGCGGCGTGCCGGACGCGTACACGCCGGGCTCGCGGATCGAACTGGTCACCAGCGACATCGCGTCGATCGTCACCTTGTCGCAGACCTCGAGGTGGCCGAGCACGCCCGCGCCGCCGCCGATCAGGCAATAGCGGCCGATCTTCGCGCTGCCGGCCGCCGCCGAGCAACCGGCCATCGCGGTGTGCGCGCCGATGCGGACGTTGTGGCCGATCTGGATCAGGTTGTCGAGGCGCACGTCTTCCTCCAGCACGGTGTCTTCCAGCGCGCCGCGGTCGATGCAGGTGTTGGCGCCGATCTCGCAATCGTCGCCGACCACGACGCCGCCCAGCTGCGGCACGTTGAGCCACTTGCCGGCTTCCATCGCCAGGCCGAAGCCGGCGGCGCCGAGCACCGCGCCCGGGAACACGCGCACGCGCTTGCCCAGGCGCACGCGGGTCACCAGGGTGACCCGCGCGATCAGCTCGCTGCCGGCGCCGACTTCGCAATCGTCGCCGATCACGCAGCCCGGGCCGACCACGCAGCCGTCGCCGACGGTCGAATTCGCGCCGATGCTGACGAAGGGGCCGATGTGCGCGCCCGGCGAAACCGTCGCGGAGGGATCGATGGCGGCGCTCGGGTGGATGCCCGGGGCGCGCGCGGGCTGCTTCTCGAACAGCGCAGCGATCTTGGCGAACGCGGAATAGGGGTCGCGCGCGACCAGCGCGGCGCGCGGCGCGGCCCCGGCATCCTCCTCGCGCACCACCACCACCGAGGCGCCGCTGTCGGCCAGCTGGCCGCGGTAGCGCGAGTTGGCCAGGAAGGCGAGCTGGCCCTCGCCGGCGCCGGCGAGGGTGGCGACGCCGCGCACCCGCGTGCCGACGTCCCCGCGCATGCCCAGGCCGAAGCGTTCGGCGAGTTCGCGGACAGTGAAGGACGGGGCGTTCATGGCGCGCTAGTTTACGTGCTGGTCCACCGGTCCGCTTGCGGCCGGCGAAAAAAAACGGGGCCCGGACGTGGCCGGGCCCCGCATTCGCGACGGTATGGAGGCGCCTAGAACGCGCCGCCGAAGGTGAATTGCAGGCGTTCGATCTCGTCGTTGTCTTCCTTGCGGAGCGGCATGGCGTAGCTGATCGAGATCGGGCCGACCGGGGCGCGCCACAGCAGGGCCACGCCGGCCGACGCGCGCAGCTGTCCGGCGTCGAAGTTGTCGATGCCGTCGTAGACGTTGCCGAAGTCGACGAACGCGGAGATGCGCGCGGCGTTGGAGTCGAACAGCTTCGGGAAGAACATTTCCAGCGCGCCGGTGGTCTTCAGCGAGCCGCCCAGCACCTGGCCGTAGGTGTAGCCGGCGATCGGCGTCGAGCGCGGGCCCAGGGTGTTGTCGCGGAAGCCGCGCACCGAGCGGGTGCCGCCGGCGTAGAAGTTCTCGAAGAACGGCAGGCCGGACGCGGTCACCGTCTTCACGTAGTCGCCCGACGTGGTCTCGCACGGGTCGCTCGGGGCCGGGCCCGGCACCCACACGTCCGGGGTGTCTTCGTCGCCGTCGGTATCCTGCCAGGAGCCGGGGGTGAAGCAGATGTTGCGGCTGACGTCGTTGCCGTAGCTGTCGCCGTAACCGATCTCGGCGCGGGTGTTCAGCACCAGCGACGGGCTCAGCGGCCAGTACTTGGAGAACTCGTAGTTGAGCTTGTAGTACTGGGCGGTGGAGCCGGGCAGGGTGAGCTCGGCCGAGATCCGCTGGTAGGTGCCGCGGGTCGGCATGAAGTAGTCGTTGCGGGTGTCGCGCGCCCAGCCGGCCTCCATGCGCCAGGCATGGAAGGTGCGCTGGCCGACGGCATCGACGTAGTCGATGATTTTCTGCGGGGTGTAGCCGGCGTAGGTGTAGATCTGGTTGAAGTCGATGCCGAACAGCAGCGAGACCGAGTCGCTCTCGCTGATCGGCAGGCCGAGGATGCCTTGCGCCGCGGCGCTGGTGGTCGAGTACTGCGCGGTGTTGTAGTTCGAGTAGTCGAACTCGCGCCACCACAGGTTGTAGCCCAGCGACATGCCCTCGTCGGTGAAGAACGGGTTCACGTACGAGAACGAATAGCGCTGCAGGTAGTCGCTGCGCTGCGCCTCGACCGAGACGCGGTTGCCGGTGCCGAGGAAGTTGTTCTGCGACAGCTGGATCGACGTGGTCATGCCGGACAGCTGCGAATAGCCCAGGCCGAACACGAAGCTGCCGGACGTGGTTTCCTTGACGTTGTACACGACGTCGACCAGGTCGGTGGTGCCCGGCACCGGCTGGGTCTCGACGTCGACTTCCTCGAAGTAGCCCAGCCGCTGCAGGCGAATCTTGGAGCGGTCGATCGCCGCCTGCGAATACCAGCTGTCCTCGAACTGGCGCATCTCGCGGCGCAGCACCTCGTCGGAGGTGCGGCTGTTGCCCTTGAACACGATCCGGCGCACGTTGACGCGCGGGCCGGGGACGATCTGGAAGTTGATGCCGACGGTGCGCTTCTCGCGATCGATGTCCGGGATCGGGTTGACCCGGGCGAAGGCGTAGCCGATGTTGGCCAGGGTGTTGGTGATGCCGTCGGAGGTGTACTCGAGCATGCGCCGCGAGAAGATCTGGCCTTTCCTGACCAGCAGCATGCGCCGGATGTTCTCCTCCGGCAGCACGGTATCGCCGCTGACCTGCACGTCGGAGACCCGGTACTGCTCGCCCTCGCTGATGCCGGCGGTGATGAACATGTCGCGCTTGTCCGGGCTGATCGACACCTGGGTGGAATCGAGGTTGAAATCGACGTAGCCGCGGTCGAGGTACCAGGCGTTGAGCTTTTCGAAGTCGCCGGACAGCTTTTCCTTCGAATACTGCGAGTCGCGCCGGTACCACGACAGCCAGTTGTGCTCCTTCGATTCCCAGCCGGCGAGGATGTCCTCGTTGTTGAACTTCTCGGTGCCGACCAGGTTGACGTGGCGGATCTTCGCCGCCTTGCCTTCCTTGACGTTGATGGTCACGTCGACGCGGTTGCGGTCCAGCGGCGAAACCGTCGGGGTGATCTCGACGTTGTACTTGCCGCGGTTGTTGTACTGGCGCACCAGTTCCTGGGTCACGCGGTCCAGGGCGAGGCGGTCGAAGGTTTCGCCCTCGGCCAGGCCGATGTCCTTGAGGCCCTTCATCAGGTCCTCGGTCTTGATGTCCTTGTTGCCGGTGAGGGTCAGCTTGTTGACCGCCGGGCGCTCGGCCACGGTCACGACCAGGATGTCGCCCTGGCGGTCCAGGCGGATGTCTTCGAAGAAGCCGGTCTTGTACAGGGCGCGGATCGCTTCGCCGACGCGCGCGCTGGTGACGGTGTCGCCGCGCTCGATCGGCAGGTAGGTCAGCACGGTGCCGGCGGAAATGCGCTGCAGGCCGTCGATGCGGATGTCGGCAACCGTGAATGCCGCGTCGCTGCTCGCCGGAAGCGCGACGGGCGCGGTGTCCGTCGTCTGGGCCCAGGCCGGTGCCGTGATGGCCGAAGCCAGGGCAAGGGCGAGCAGGCGGCGGGTGGGAAGTCGCGTCATCTTCGAATCCGGTGGGGAAAGGGTGTCGTTGGGCAGGCCGTGAGCCGGCTTGGAGGCCAGGAAAGGCGGAAAGTTCAAGGTCATCGGCTCACCAGGCGGAACGGAATATGTCGTTGTAGAACGCCAGCCCCATCAGGCCGGCGAGCATGGCCAGGCCCACGTACTGCCCGGCGACCATGCTGCGTTCGCTCAACGGACTGCCTTTGACCAATTCGATAAGGTAATACAGCAGGTGTCCGCCGTCCAAAACCGGGATCGGCAACAGGTTGACGATGGCCAGGCTCAACGAGACGGCGGCAAGGAACCAGAAGAACCAGCCCGCGCCGCGCTTGGCCGTGGCGTTCGCGGCGCGGGCGATGCTGATCGGGCCGGACAGGTTCTTCGCCGAGGCCTGGCCGGTCAGCATGCGCCGGATCATGCCCAGCGAATCGGCGGTCATCCGGCCGGCTTCGCGGAACGCGGCGGGTACCGCGGCCAACGGCCCGAGCCGCTGCACGGCATCGTAGGCCGGCTGTTCCATCTTCGGCGCGACGCCGATGCCGGTGTAGCGCCTGCCATCCGGCGCGGTCAGCTGCGCGGGCCGGATCGGGAAGGCGAGGCGCTCGCCCTGGCGGTCCACTTCGATCATGCCATCGCCGCCGCGCTTGGCCAGTGCGGCGATGGCGTCGGTGAAGTCGGTCCAGTTGTGCACGGGGCGGCCATCGAGGGCGGTGACCACGTCGCCGGCTTCGAGCACGCCCTGCGCGGGGCCGGGATTGACCTGGCCGATGGTCGCCGCGGGGATTTCGAAATTCCACGCGAGCCCGGCCAGCGCGGCCACGTTCGCCTGGTCGAAATCCCGCGGCAGCCGCGACAGCGGCAGGACCCGCGTGCGCTTGTTGCCCAGCGCGTCCTCGACCCGCACCCGCATGTCCTCGCGGTCGATCGCCGCGGTGGTCAGCGCCAGCGCTGCGTCGCCCCAGGTGGCGACTTCGCGCTCGCCGACCCCGACGATGCGGTCGCCGCGCGCGAAGCCGGCCTGCGCGGCGATGCCCTGGACGTGGCCGAGCGTGGCCGACCAGTCCTGCTTGCCGACCACCAGCATCGCCCACAGGAAGGCCACGCAGAGGACCAGGTTGGCAACGGGGCCGGCGGCGACGATCGCCATCCGCTGCAGCACCGGTTTGCGGTTGAAGCTCTGCTCCAGCTGGTCGGCCGGAACCGGTTCGTCGCCCGCGCTCCCGTCGAGCGTGCCTTCGTCAAGCATTTTCACGTAGCCGCCCAGCGGGATCGCGGCGACCGCGAATTCGGTGCCGTGGCGATCCGTCCGCGACCACAGCGGCTTGCCGAAACCCACCGAGAAGCGCAGCACCCTTACCCCGAACAGGCGCGCCACCGCGAAGTGGCCGAATTCGTGGAAGGTCACCAGCACGCCGAGCGCCACGATCATCCACCAGATTGAGCCTGCGATCTCGCTCATGCGTGTAGTGCCGGACTTGCGATGCGTTGGTGGGCGAAGCTGCGGGCCTGCGCATCGGCCGCCAGCAGCGCGTCCAGCGAGATCGCAGGCGTTGCGGGCAGCGCGGCGAGGGCGTCCTCGACCAGCGCGGGAATGGCTAGGAAACCGATCCGGCCCTGAAGAAAGGCTGAAACGGCCTCTTCATTGGCGGCGTTGAGCACGGCCGGCGCGGTGCCGCCGGCGTCCATCGCCTGCCGGGCGAGGCGCAGGCAGGGGAAGGCTTCGAGGTCGGGCGGTTCGAATTCCAGTTTCCCCTGCGCGAGCAGGTCGAGCCCGGCCACGCCCGATTCGATGCGCTCCGGCCAGCCCAGGCCCACCGCCAGCGCGGTGCGCATGTCCGGCAGGCCCAGTTGCGCCAGCGTGGAACCGTCGATGAATTCGACCAGCGCGTGCACCAGGCTCTGCGGGTGCACCAGCACGTCGATCTGCCTGCCGGGCAGGCCGAACAGGTGGTGGGCCTCGATCACCTCGAGGCCCTTGTTCATCAGCGTCGCCGAGTCGACCGAGATCTTCGGCCCCATCGACCATTTCGGGTGCGCCACCGCCTGCGCCGGGGTGATGTCGGCCAGCGCGTCGCGCTTGCGCCCGCGGAACGGGCCGCCGGAGGCGGTCAGCACGATCCGCCGCACGTCGCCCTGAGTCTGGCGTGAACGCAGGCACTGGAAGACCGCGTTGTGCTCGCTGTCGACCGGCACGATTTCGGCGTTCGCCGCGTGCGCCGCGGCGACCAGCAGCTCGCCGGCCAGTACCAGCGATTCCTTGTTGGCCAGCAGCAGGCGCTTGCCGGCGCGCGCGGCGGCCAGCGTGGAGGACAGGCCTGCCGCGCCAACGATCGCGGCGACCACGCTCTCGCAGGCGTCGCCGGAAACCAGTTCGTCCAGCGCCCGGCCGCCGGCGTGCGCCTGCGTGTCGAGGCCGGCCGCGCGCAGGCCGTCGCGCAACGCGACGAACCGGTTTTCGTCGGAAATCACCGCATGCGCGGGACGGTGCGCGGCGCACAGCGCGAGCAGCGCGTCGACGTTGCTGCCGGCGGCCAGCACGCTGGCGCGCAGGCGCCCCGGGTGGCGCGCGATCACGTCCAGCGCCGATGCGCCGATCGAACCGGGGGCGCCGAGTACCGCGACTTCGCGCAGGCCGCTGGCATTGGCCGATACCGCCGTCATCTCACAATCCGAGCAGGTCCTTGCCGATGGCGAACACCGGCAAAGCGGCCAGCACGCCGTCGATGCGGTCGAGGACGCCGCCATGGCCGGGGATCAGGTGGCCGGAGTCCTTGGCGCCGACGTGGCGCTTGAGCAGGCTTTCGAACAGGTCGCCGGCCACCGAGAACAGCACGGTGACCGCGGCCAGCAGCAGCATCGCCGGGACCTGCGCCGGCGCCAGGCCGGCGAGGATGGCCAGCAGCACGCCGACCGCGACGCCGGCGACCAGGCCGCCGAGCAGGCCCTCGAGGGTCTTGTTCGGACTGATCCGCGGCGCCAGCTTGCGGCCGCCGAACCACTTGCCGCCCCAGTTGATGCCGGCGAAGTACGCGCCGCTGTCGGCGGCCCAGACGATGGCCAGCGCGGTCAGCAGCCAGACGTGGCCCTGCCTGACGATGGGCCAGTGGGTCGGTTCGGTGTCCTGCGCATGGATCAGCGCCAGCGCGCACCACGCCGGCACGACGGCCAGCACGCCGGCGCCCAGCTTGAACGCGCGCGCCCAGGTTTCGTGGTCGGAGGCGAAGTCGAAACGGCGCAGCCACAGCAGCGCGGCCAGCCACCAGGCCACGCCGAGCAGCGCCACCAGCTGGAACAGCACGAAGCTGTAGCCGGCCGCTGCGCGCGAGGCCCAGACGATGGCGACCATCAATGCGACGTTGGCTGCCAGCAGCACCGTGCGGTGCAGGGTGTCGTCGACTTCGGCCAGCTTGAACCACTCCCACAGGCCGACCAGGAACACGAGCGCGGCCAGCGCCACCAGCCACGGCGTGGGCAGGAACAGGATCGCGGCGATGGCGATCGGCGCCATCGCCAGCGCGGCGAGCACGCGGGTACGGGTCATGCGGCGGTGCTCTCCGTGGATTGTTGCGGGCCTTTTGCGATTTGCGCGCCGGTCAGGCCGAAGCGGCGTTCGCGCCCGGCGAAGTCGTCGAGGGCTTCCTGCAGCAGCGCGGCATCCAGGTCCGGCCACAGCGTTTCGGTGAACCACAGTTCGGTGTAGGCCAACTGCCACAACAGGAAGTTGCTGATGCGGTGGTCGCCGCCGGTGCGGATGAACAGGTCCGGCGCGGGCAGGTCGGCCAGCGCCATCTTCGCCGCCACCGCTGCTTCGTCGATGTCGTCGGCGCGCAGCCTGCCGGCGGCGACATCGGCAGCCAGCGCGCGCGCGGCGCGGGCGATGTCCTGGCGGCCGCCGGAGCTGGCGGCGATGCTCAGGTGCAGGCGCGTATTGCCCGCGGTCAGCGCCTCGGCGTTGTCCATGCGTTCGCGGATCGGCGCGGCGAAGCGCTCGCGGTTGCCGATGAAGCGCACCCGCACGCCGCGGCGGTGCAATTCGTCGACCTCGCGTTCCAGCGCGTTGAGGAACAGCTTCATCAGCGCGCCGACTTCTTCTTCCGGGCGGCCCCAGTTCTCGCTGGAGAACGCGAACAGGGTCAACGCCCCGATGCCCTTGTCGAGGCAGAAGTCGATGCACACGTTGACCGCGCGCGCGCCGGCGCGGTGGCCGATGGCGCGCGGGCGCTTGCGGCGCTCGGCCCAGCGGCCGTTGCCGTCCATGATGACGGCGAGGTGGCGCGGGATGCTTGCGGGAGGGGCGGCTGCCATTGGGTGCCCGGCCGCGTCAGACCGCCATCAATTCCTGTTCCTTGGCCTTCACCACGTCGTCGACGTCCTTGATCGACTTGTCGGTGAGCTTCTGGATTTCTTCCTCGGCGCGGCGCACGTCGTCCTCGGTGATCGTCTTGTCCTTCAGCAGGTCCTTGATCTGCTGGTTGGCGTCGCGGCGGATGTTGCGGATGGCGACCTTGGTGTCCTCGCCTTCGCCGTGCACGACCTTGCTCAGTTCCTTGCGGCGCTCTTCGGTCAGCGCCGGCAGGTTGAGGCGGATGGTGGTGCCGGCGGTGTTCGGGGTCAGGCCGAGGTCGGAGGCGAGGATCGCCTTCTCGACCGGGCCGACCATGTTCTTTTCCCACGGGGTGATGGTCAGCGAACGGGCATCGGCGACGACCACGCTGGCGACCTGGCTCAGCGGCATGTCCGAGCCGTAGTAGCTGACCTTCAGGTGTTCGACCAGCGCGGTCGAAGCGCGGCCGGTGCGGACCTTGATCAGCGTGTGGCGCAGGGCCTCGATGCTCTTGGCCATGCGCGTCTGCGCGTCTTTCTTGATTTCGTTGATCATGGACGGTTACGTGCCCTGTGGCTTAATCGCCGGATTATAGGCGATGCCCGCCAATTCAGGGCCCGGTCGTGCCCTGTTCAATGCTCATGGTGCGGCGCGGCATGATGCTGGTCGTGGCCGCAACCGCCGCCGCGCTCGATCTGCAGGGTGGCATGGCCGATGCCGAAGGCGTGGTCCAGCGCGTGCGCGGTATCGTCGATGAAGCGGTCGTGGCCGCCGTCGTCCGGACGCACGAGGTGCGCGGTCAACGCGATCTGCCCTGCGCCCAACGGCCAGATGTGCAGGTGGTGCACGGCGGCCACGCCGGGCTGGCGGGCGAGGAAGGCGGCGACTTCGGACTGGTCGATGCCGGACGGCACCGCATCCATCGTCGCATCGAAGCTGTCGCGCAGCAGGCCCCAGGTGCCGACGGCGATGACCAGTCCGACCAGCAGGCCGGTCAACGGGTCCAGCCACCACCAGCCGAAGGCGAGCATGCCGATGCCGGCGAGCACCGCGGCCAGCGAGACGGCGGCGTCGGCGAGCAGGTGCAGGAAGGCGCCGCGCCTGTTGAGGTCGTGCGCGTGGCCGCCGTGCAGCATCCATGCGGCGAGCAGGTTGACGGCGATGCCGATCGTGGCAACGACGATCACCGGCATCGCGGGAATGCTGGGCGGATCGCCGAAGCGGCGGATCGCTTCCCATAGCAATGCGCCGGAGAAGCCGATCAGCAGCAGGGCGTTGGCCAGCGGCGAGAGCAGGGTGGCGCGGCGCCAGCCGTAGGTGTGGCGTTCGGTCGGCGCGCGCTTCGCCAGCGCCGCGGCACCCCAGGCCAGGCCGAGGCCGAGCACGTCGCCGAGGTTGTGCAGGGCGTCGGAGAGCAGGGCCAGCGAGTTGGTGAAGAAGCCGTAGCCGGCTTCGAGCGCGGTGTAGGCGAGGTTGAGCAGCACCGCTGCGGCGAAGGCGCGCGTCGAGCCGTGGTCGTGGTGGTGGTCGCCGTGGTGCGAATGGGCCATGCGGCTAGGGTGTCGACGGAGATCGGCGGACACTATCACAGCGGGAAAAGCCCCTTGCAGGAGCGCCCGGCAAGGGCGCGACCGCGAAGCACGGGGTTTTATGGCCGGGGCTTCCAGCCAGATCGCGACTGCCTCCACCACGTGGCGAAACCCCGGGGTGCGCTTCGTTGTGCCCGGGCTGCGGCGTTATCGGCCGAATTGCGATTCGCAGGGGTTGCCGTCGCTATCGCCGTCCATTTTGGTGTTCGGACAATGACGGATGAAGAACACTGCCTCTTCGTATGAAGTCATTTGCGAGCAGTATTCGCGGCCGTCGCATTGGAATTTGTTGCCTGCTGCAGGTGGCGCGGCCGAGGCGGATGGCTCCGGGGCCGCGAACCGGGTTGCGGCCTGGCGGGCGGTGTACGCCTTGTAGCCCACCGCGCCGATCGTGCCAATTGCCAGCAGGGCCACGATTCTGCCGGCGAAGCCGCTGCCGGTCTCCGGCAAATTGCGACGTTGCGGAGTGCGTGCTGCGCGTTGGCCGCCAGGTCGCATCACGCGAACGGCGCGTGGCTTCCCGTTGTTGCCTTCTTCCACTTCGTAGGACACGAGCTCGCCGACGCGAGGCCGAACGCCATCGCGGGGGAATGCGGAAACATGGACGAAGATTTCGTCGGAGTCGGCGGCCGGCGTGATGAAGCCGAACCCGCGGTCGTCATTCCATCTGGACAACGTGCCGTGGGTTCGCGTCGACATGGGGATCAGCCGCGACCCTTCACCAGCGTACCGACATTCTCCCCGCGCAGGATCCGCATCAGATTCCCCGGCACCGAAAGATCATAGATCCGCAGCGGCAGGTCGCTGTCGCGGCACAGTGCGAACGCCGCGGTGTCCATCACCTGCAGGTCGCGGGTGATCACCTCGTCGTAGGTCAGCCTGTCGTACTTCACCGCGTCCTTGAACTTGCGCGGGTCCTTGTCGTACACGCCGTCCACCTTGGTCGCCTTCAGCAGCAGGTCGGCGTTGATCTCGATCGCGCGCAGCGCCGCGCCCGAGTCGGTGGTGAAGAACGGATTGCCAGTGCCGGCGGCGAAGATCGCGATGCGGCCCTTCTCCAGGTGGCGCACCGCGCGGCGGCGGATGTAGTCCTCGCACACGTCGTTGATCTTCAGCGCGCTCATCACCCGGACCTTCGCGCCGAGCTTCTCCAGCGCGTCCTGCATCGCCAGCGCGTTGATCACCGTCGCCAGCATGCCCATCTGGTCGCCGGTGACCCGGTCCATGCCGTTGGCGGCCAGCCCGGCGCCGCGGAAGATGTTGCCGCCGCCGATCACCAGCGCGACCTCGGCGCCCGCTTCGTGCGCCTCGATGACTTCCTTGGCGATGCGGCCCAGCACCACCGGGTCTATGCCGTAGTCCTCGTTGCCCATCAGCGCCTCGCCGGACAGTTTGAGCAGGATGCGGCGATAGGCGAGGGGCTCGGTCATGGGGGTCTCGGCGGGGGCTGGCAAACGCCGGGGATTCTAGCCGAGGGGCGGGATTCCGTCAGCGCCCATGAAAAAAGCCGCGGTTTCCCGCGGCTTTTTCGTCGATCCGATGATGGAACGGACGGATCAGACCTGCATCGCCTTCGCGACTTCGGCGGCGTAGTCCTCGACCACCTTCTCGATGCCTTCGCCGACGACCAGGCGCTGGAAGCCGACCACGTCGGCGCCGGCGGCCTTCACCGCCTGCTCGACGGTCTGGTCGCTGTTCAGCACGTACGGCTGGCCGTACAGGGTGACTTCGTTGACGATCTTGTTGATCTTGCCGCTGATGATCTTCTCGAGGATCTCGGCCGGCTTGGCCTTGTCCTTCTCGCTCATCTTCGCCAGCTCGATCTCCTTTTCCTTCGCCACGAAATCGGCCGGCACGTCGGCGGCCTTGTTGTACGGCGGGTTCATCGCCGCCACGTGCATGGCGATGCCGCTGGCCAGCTCGGCGCTGCCGCCGGCCAGTTGCACCAGCACGCCGATCTTGCCGTTGGTGTGGACGTAGGCGCCGACGTTGTCGTTGCTCTTCACCCACGCCAGGCGGCGCAGCTGGATGTTCTCGCCCAGCTTCTGCACGGCGGTGGCGCGCGCTTCCTCGACGCTTTCGCCGGAAGCCAGCTTCGCGTCCTTCAGCGCATCGATGTCGGCGGCGCTGGAAGCCAGCGCGGCGGCGGCGACGGCGTCGACGAAGCCCTTGAAGTTGGCGTCGTTGGCGACGAAGTCGGTCTCGGAGTTGACCTCGACCAGCACGGCGTTGCCGCCGGCCTGGGCCACGGCAACGCGGCCTTCGGCGGCGACGCGGCCGGCCTTCTTGTCGGCCTTGGCCAGGCCCGACTTGCGCAGCGCCTCGGCCGCGGCGTCGATGTCGCCGTTGCTTTCGACGAGCGCCTTCTTGCACTCCATCATGCCGGCGCCGGTGCGCTCGCGCAGTTCCTTGACCAGGGAAGCGGTGATTTCAGCCATTGCTTGAACCTCGGGAATAGAAAAAGTCCGGCGGGTCCGGGACCCGCCGCGGGTATGCGTTCCGCGGCGGAGCCGCCGCGGGGAAGCGGCCGCGCATCGTCGCGCGGCCGCGTTACGCCGCGATTACTCGGCGGCGGCTTCGTCGGCCTTCTTCGGGGCCGACTTGCGGGCCGGGCGGCGGGCCGGCTTGGCGTCGCCTTCGGCGGCCTCGGCGAAGTCCTCTTCACGCACCGAAGCGGCGTTCGGGGCGGCGGCCTTGCCTTCCAGCACGGCGTCGGCGGCGGCGCGGGCGTACAGCTGCACGGCGCGGATGGCGTCGTCGTTGCCCGGGATCGCGTAGTCGACCAGGGCCGGGTCGTAGTTCGAGTCGACCACCGCCACGACCGGGATGCCCAGCTTCTTGGCTTCCTTGATCGCGATGTCCTCGTGGCCGATGTCGATGACGAACAGCGCGTCGGGCAGGCGATTCATGTCCTTGATGCCGCCCAGCGAGGCCAGCAGCTTGTCGCGCTCGCGGCGCAGGCCCAGCACTTCGTGCTTGACCAGCTTGTCGAAGGTGCCGTCGGTCTCGGCGGCTTCCAGTTCCTTCAGGCGGGCGACCGACTTCTTCACGGTGGCGAAGTTGGTCAGGGTGCCGCCCAGCCAGCGCTGGGTCATGTACGGCATGCCGCAGCGCTCGGCTTCTTCCTTGATCGCGTCGCGCGCGCTGCGCTTGGTGCCGATGAACAGGATGGTGCCGCGCTTCTGCGCGACGCCCGAGATGAAGTTCATCGCGTCGTTGAACAGCGGAACGGTCTTCTCGAGGTTGATGATGTGGATCTTGCCGCGGGCGCCGAAGATGTACGGAGCCATCTTGGGGTTCCAGTAGCGGGTCTGGTGGCCGAAGTGCACGCCGGCTTCCAGCATCTGGCGCATGGTGATCTGGGGCATTGCTTGTAACTCCTGATGGGGGAACCCGCCGCGTGAGAGTGAGCGGTTCGCCGCCGCGGGCGCGGTGGACGAGGGGTTCCGGGGTTGGGCCTCCCTGTCGCTTCCGTGTCCGAACCCGTTGATTTGCAAGCAAATCTTCAGGCACCCCGGCACGGGCTGTGGCGGCAGGTGTGGATTCGCCGGTGACGTCCGGCGTCGACGCGCCAAGCGGGCAGGGCCCGGCAAAGCCGGCGAATTATAGGCGGAACAACGGGTTGCGCGCAAACATGCCGGCCGCGGGCTAGTAGGTCACGGTCACCGTGACCACGTCGCGGTACAGGCCGGCGGGCACGGCCTGGGTGGCGGGGACGCGGCCGTGCACGGTCAGCGACTGGGCGCTGCCGGAACCGGTGCCGGCAACGGTGTCGGTGCCGAGGGTCGTGCCCCAGCGCTGGGTACGGGCGGCGTCGCGGTACAGCTCGTAAGTCACGTAGTTGCTGCTGGCACCCAGGCGCATGCGGCGGGTGTTGCCGCTGGCGTTCTGGCCGTTGTCCAGGCCCACGTTCCAGGCGGTGCGCCCGGTGCAGGTGAAGGAGAGGGTGGAAGTCTGGTCGCGATCGGTGCCGATGGTGCCGGCCACGCTGCCGAATTCCAGGTTGTCGGCGCTGGCGATGCTGCAGTTGTTGGGAACCGTGGCGCTGGCGGTGAAGGGGAAGGGGGTCGTGCTGCCGCCAGTACCGCCGCTGGTGCAGGAGGTCGGATACTGGGGTGTGCCGATCAGGGTTTCGCTGTAGCGGTACTGCAGCAAGGTGTGATTGCCGGTGAAGGGGTTGCTGTAGCTGCCCGCCGCCAGCCCGGCCTGCATCGGGACCCGCCCATACATGGTCGCGCTGGCGTTGCCACTCCCGCCAAGCACCGGTGCGCTGTATTCCAGGTCGATCAGCAGAGGTGTCGTGCCGTTGTTGACGGTACCCCAGACCTGCGAGCGGGCGGCATCGCGATAGATCTGGAACTGCAGGGCATCACTGAAGCTGTTGGTCATGCGTCGTGGCGCGAATTGACCACCGCCATTCACGCCATCACCGATGTTCAGGCACATGCGTACCCGTACTTGGGCCAGGACGAGCAAGCCGGTGGTGTTGCAGGTGATGGTGATGCCGGCGGTGGTATCGGCGTTTGCGGCACCATTGACCGAGCCGAAAGCCAGGTTGCCGGCACTGGCCGTGCAGGTGGTGGCAGCTTGCGCGCGCTGTGCAGGCCAACACAGCAGCGCCAGCAACAAAGCGATCCCGGCGAAGCTGCGATGTCCGGTCATGGCGCTGTTTCCGTGCAGGTCAGCGGGCCGATGCGGGCAATGCCGTCGGCCATGGTTTCGGGGTAATCGAACGCGGCCACGCAGGCCGTGCCGGGAAGTTCGGCCCGGATCAGGTTGTGCGCCCGCAATCCTTCCAGGTAGGTCTCGCCGTCGTGGCCGATGACGGCCTCGGCAGGAGAATCGTTCAGGCGTACCCGGCTGCCCAGCGGCAGGGGCCAACCCTGCGCATCGCGCAACACCAGCACCGCGGCGCGCACCGGAGCCAGTTCGAAAGCCACGCCGACCCCGGCGCGATCGCTGGGCGTGACGATGCGGTCCACGGTGGCCACACGGACGTTGGCGGGCAAGTCCATCGGGTCGATCGACAGCTTGTTGCGTTGCCACGCATTCAGCGGGGTGACCAGCAATTTGCCGTTCGCGCCGGTGCGGCCGATCATGCGGTTTTCCAGCATCACCGGGATGCCCGGCATGCCGTCGGTGGAGACCACCGCGAACGCATCCTGGATGCTGCGCGCGGCGAAGGCGCTGCCGCCCATCCACACCAGGCTGCCGCTGGCCTGGGCATAGGTGTAATCGAAGCCGTTCCAGCGCATCGCACCGGCGCCCAGGCGCGCGTGCTGGCCGAGCCAGCCGACCTCGGCCAGGCCGCCGTCGCCATCGTCCCCGCCGCGTCCCTGCAGGCGCCAGCCGAAGCCGCCGTCGCCGGGCACCGGCTGCACCAGGTCCAGCACGGCGTCGTCGCGGTCCCGGTCGCGCTGCCAGGACAGGCCGAGCTGGCGCTCGCGACCCAGCGGTATCGCAACGCCCAGGTACGCGCTGTAGTCGTCCGCGTCGTCGATATTGCGATTGACCGAAAGGCTGGCCGACCATCCGCCGGCGAAGCTGCGGTTCCAGTACAGGCCGGCAAGGCGCGCCGGGGCGATGTCCGGATCGGCGCTGTCCAGGCGCACGTAGCTCAGGCTCAGGCCGCCCAGCGTGGCGAAGTTGATGCCGGCCACCGCGCGCTCGCTGCGCGACGGCGGGCGCGAGCCGTATAGCGAAGCGAGGTCGCGATAGTCGCCGTGCGTGCGGCGGCTCTCGACGGAGAAGTTGAAGCGCTGGTTGTTCCAGCCATAGCCCACGCCGGTCTGCGAGCCGTGGCTGCCGTCCACGCTGCTGCGCGCATGCGACAGGTCCAGCACGCCGGCCATGCCCAGCAGCCACACCCCGCCGATGCCGGCGCTGGCCAGGCCGTCGCCGCCCTCGGCATGGCCTTCGATGGTGAAGCGGTCGCCGACGCCGTAGCGCAGCGTGGCGCTGGCCACCGGCTCGTTCGCATAGGCGAACGAGCGGATGCCGTAGTCCTCGCGCACCACGCCCAGGCCGATCGACCAGTCGGACAGGCCGTGCGCCAGCAGGCGCTGGGTGGAATAGAACGGGAAGTCGAGCGTGCGCACCTGGCCGAAGGCATCGGTCACCACCATCCGGGCGGTGCCGGCGCCGGTCAGGCCCGGGACCGTGCTCAGCCGGAACGGCCCGGCCGGCGCGTTGCCGTCGTGCTGGCGGACGCCGTTGACGTACAGCTCCACTTCGGACGGGACCGTCGCTTCGCCAAGGAACTCCGGCAGCGGCGTGGTGATCCGGTACGGCTGCAACGCGTAGTTGCGGCCGATCTGGACGCCGCCGATCCGCAGCGGCCGGGTCCAGTCGAGGAAGCCAGTGTAAGTGTCGCCCAGGGTCAGGGTCAGCGCCTGCTTCGGGAACGACAGCTCCCAGCGCGTGTCCAGCCTGACCGACTCGTGGCGCCGGCCACCGGCGAGGCGATAACCGCGTGCGACCGCGGTATTGCTCAGCACGCCGCGGCCCAGCCCGAATACGCGCAGCTCCGATGTCGCGGCCACGCTGCGGCTGCCGTCGCTGTCGCTGGCGTAAAGGTCGTAGTTGAGCAGCATCCCCGGCGCGCTGTCGGTGACCGTCGGCGCTGCGGTTTCCGCCGGGCCGAGCGACGTCGTGGCGAGGTCGAGTCCGGACAGCGGCGCGTCGATGACGACCCGCTGCGCCGCGGCTTCGTAGCGGATCCGTACTCCCGGCAGCGTATCCAGCGCCACCGGTTCATCGTCGGCATGGCCGGGCGCGCGCAAGCCAAGGCCGCGCAGTACGGCGGCCGCGGCGAACAGGCGGTCGTCGCGCTGTTCGAACGCCACCGGTTCGGGCAATCGCGTCCGGTTCAGGATCACTTCCAGATACAGCGGCATCGCCGAACGGGATGCCGGGGACGGATCGCCCGGGCCGGAAACGCCGATGCCCGGAAGATCGCGGGGATCGATGCCGGGCGGGTTGCTCGGGCCGGTTTGGCCGTAGGCATCCGGCACCATCAACGCCAGCATCACGGCGCTAACGGTCCAGTTCCAGCACGCGCTCGTCCGCTTCACCGTTGATCCTCGCCCTGAAGGATCCGTCAGGGGCCGTGCCCAGGTCTGCGGGCAACGGCCAGCGCCGGCGCTGGCCCGGCAACACGTAGCCGGACAGGCCGGCGGCGATTTCGCGCCTGGCGCCACTGGTGTTGGCGTAGCCCAGGTCGGCGATCTGCGCGTGCCCGTCGCCCACGTTCTCGATTTCCAGGAAGTGCTGCTGCTGCGCGTCTTCGAACAGGCGGGCGCGCAGGACCGGCGCGGGAACCGGCCCGTCCTGCGGGGCCAGGAAAACCGGGATCGAATAGCGCAGCACCAGGCGCAGGCCCCGCTGTTTCGTCCCGGCATCCTGTTCCAGCGGCAGTTCGTCGACGATCAGGCGATAACTGGCTTCCTCCGTCGCCGGTGGCGGGCCGAGCCGCACGATGCGGACCAGTTGTTCGGCCGCGGGCGGCAGTTCCAGCATCGGCGGACTGACGGCCACGTCGGTGGCGGGTTCCAGCCGGTCCTCGCCGTCGGACTGGAACCAGCGGAACACCCGGACCTGGGCATGCAGGGGCGACGTCCCGCTGTTGCGCAGCGTCAGCCCTTCCGCGCGGCGGTCGGCCGGCAGGGTCACGGTCGTCGGGGTCACCTGGAGGTTGGCCGCACCCGCGCCGGCGGCGACCCCGCACAGCAGGATCGCGGCCAGCACCCGCCAACGATGGCCGCGGTGCGGAAGCGGCAGCACGCTGAGCGCGATCAGTAGGTGATCGTCGCGGTCACGGTATCGGTGTAGGACGACGCGGGGAAATTGGTGCTTGGAACCCGGCCATAGACCGGAATCTCCTGCACCGCGCCGCTGCCGGTACCCGCAAGGGTGTCGATGCCGGCGGTTTCACCCCAGACGGTGGTCCGGCCGGCGTCCTGGAAAAGCTGATAGGGCACTTCGTTGGCGCCGTCGGACATGGCGCGGGTGGCGACGTCGGCCCCGTTCAGGCCTTCGTTCAGGGCGATGTCGTAGGGCGTGCCCAGGGTGCAGTTGACGTTGAGCAGTCCGTCGGCATCGACGTCGGTCTCGGTGGATGGATGCGTGCCGAAGGCGACGTCGGTGGCTGTCGGGGCGTCGATGCTGCAGGTGCTGGTGATGGTGATGGTCACATCGAACGTGGTCGATGCGGTCTGGGCGAAGGCTGGCGTGGCCAGCGCGGCGCCGGCGAGGACGAGCAGGAACAGGAACGACCGCAGGCGATGGATGGTGTTCATGGCGCAGGTTTTCGTCTGTAGGACGCGGCCACGGCTCGGCCGCGGTTCGAAATCGTACACCCATTCATGGCGAATTCCGCCAGCGCTTCGCCGTTTGCCGCGCACAGTGTGACTTTCCCGATGGCGAGGCACCGGCCGGAGGGGTGGGAGAGCCGGCCCGGCAGGCCTCGCCGTCGGGCGAGACAATGGGCGATAATGCCGACATGGGTATCATTCTCAAGACAACGGAAGAAATCGAAAAGATGCGCGAGGCCGGCCGCCTGGCGGCCGAGGTGCTGCATCTGGTCGCCGACTACGTGAAGCCGGGCGTGACCACCGCCGAGCTGGACCGCATCTGCCACGACCACATCGTCAACGTGCAGAAGGCCGTTCCGGCCAACGTCGGCTATCGCGGCTACCCGAAGACGGTCTGCACCTCGGTCAACAACGTCATCTGCCACGGCATCCCCAGCGAAGGCAAGGTGCTGAAGGAAGGCGACATCGTCAACATCGACGTCACCGTGATCAAGGACGGCTGGCACGGCGACACCAGCCGCATGTACTACGTCGGCACGCCGTCGGTGATGGCCAGGCGCCTGGTCGAAGTGACCCGCGAGGCGATGTGGCGCGGCATCAGGGCGGTGCGGCCGGGCGCGACGCTCGGCGACGTCGGCCACGCGATCCAGAGCTACGCCGAGTCCGAGCGCTTCAGCGTGGTCCGCGAATACTGCGGCCACGGCATCGGCAAGGTCTACCACGACGAGCCGCAGGTGCTGCATTACGGCCGCCCCGGCGATGGCCTGGTGCTGAAGCCGGGCATGACCTTCACCATCGAGCCGATGATCAACGAAGGCACGCGCTACACCCGGGTGTTGCCGGACGGCTGGACCGTGGTCACCAAGGACCGCAAGCTGTCGGCGCAGTGGGAACACATGGTCGCGGTCACCGAGGACGGCGTCGACGTGCTGACCCGGGTTCCCGGCGACGACAACGACGCCTGGTTGTAAACGGATGGGCGCCGCGACGAACGATCCCGCGTCGCCGCCGTCCGTCATGGAGGCCACTTCGCTCCACGACCCCGAATGGGCCGCGCGCGCGCGGCAGTTGCTGGCCGAGATCGACGCGCGCCTGGCCGAACGCTTCGCCCGCAGCGAACGCACCGACCGCCTGCTGGCGCTGCGCGCGCGCGGGGTCGATCGCGTGCTGCAGGAAGCGTGGACGCGTTGCGTTCCCGCCGGCGCGCCGCTGGCCCTGTTCGCGGTCGGCGGCTACGGCCGCGGCGAACTGTTCCCGCATTCCGACATCGACCTGCTGGTGCTGGCCGACACCGGCGTGCAGCAGGCGCATCATGCCGCGCTGGCGCGCTTCTTCGCATTGCTGTGGGACGCCGGCCTGCCGGTCAGCCACGCGGTGCGTTCGCCGCAGCAGTGCACGCAGGCCTGCGCCGACGACCAGACCGTGCTCACCGCGCTGATCGAAGCGCGCGCGCTGGCCGCCGACGATGCGGCGACGGCGCGCCTCGACGATGCGATCTCGACCCAGCGCATCTGGCCGCCGTGCGAGTTCTTCGCCGCCAAGCGCGAGGAAATGCGCCAGCGCCATGCGCGCTTCGGCGACACCGCGGAGAACCTCGAGCCGAACATCAAGGAAGGCCCCGGCGGCCTGCGCGACCTGCACACGCTGGGCTGGATGGCGCTGCGCACCTTCGGCGTGCGCGACCTCGAACAACTGGCCGGCCTCGGCCAGCTCGGCGCCGACGAGGCCCGTGCACTGGCGCGCGAGCGCATCGCGCTCAGCCGCCTGCGCTACGGCCTGCACCTGGTCGCCGGCCGGCCCGAGGAGCGCCTGCGCTTCGATTACCAGAAGACGCTGGCGGAACGGCTCGGCTTCGCCGACGACGGCGACAGCCTGGGCGTCGAGAAGATGATGCAGGGCTTCTACCGCAGCGCCGCGGTGGTGCGCAGGATCGGCGACCGCCTGCTGCAGCGCTTCGAGGAGCAGTTCGACGGCGCGTTGGAACCGGAGCCGCTGGACGAACGCTTCGACCTGTACGGCGGCTATCTGGCCGCGCGCGCGCCGGGCTGGCCGCATGGCGACATCGCCGAGGTGTTCGCGCTGTTCGCGGCCTGGGCGGCGCACGCCGAGGTGCGCGGCCTGCGCTCGCATGCCGCGCGCGCGCTGGCCGAGGCGTTGCCGAAGCTGCCGGCCTACACCGGTGCGCCGGCGCCGGTACGCGAGCAGTTCATGGCGCTGCTGCGCGGCCCGCGTGCGGTCGACACGCTGACCCGGATGGCGCGGCTCGGCGTGCTGGGGCAATGGCTGCCGGCGTTCGCCCGGGTTTCCGGGCGCATGCAGTTCGACCTGTTCCACGTCTACACCGTCGACCAGCACACGCTGATGGTGCTGCACAACCTGGCGACGTTCGCCGATGGCCGCGCCGACGAGCGCTTCTCGATCGCGCACGAGGTCTGGCCGCGCCTGCGCAAGCCGGAGCTGCTGCTGCTCGCCGGCCTGTTCCACGACATCGCCAAGGGCCGCCGCGGCGACCATTCCGAACTCGGCGCGGTCGACGCCCGCGAATTCTGCGCGGCGCACGGCCTGCCCGAAGGCGACACCGACCTGGTCGCGTGGCTGGTCGAACAGCACCTGCGCATGTCGGTCACCGCGCAGAAACAGGACATTTCCGATCCGGACGTGATCCGCCGCTTCGCCGCGCTGGTCGGCGACCGCGAGCGCCTCGACTATCTCTACCTGCTGACTTGCGCCGACATCGCCGGCACCAGCCCCAAGCTGTGGAACGCCTGGAAGGACCGGCTGCTGGCCGACCTGTATTTCGCCACCGGACGCGCGTTGCGCGAGGGCGACGAGCGCAACGTGGCCGCGGCCACGCGCGGCGCCGAAACGCGCGCGGCCGCGCGCGAGCTGATGGCCGCGCAGGGCTTCGACGACGCGACCATCGCCCGCCAGTTCGCCGGGATGCCGGAGGCAAGCTTCCTGCGCTACCGGCCGGAGCAACTGGCCTGGCAGGCGGCCGCGCTGTCCCGGATCCAGCTGGGCGAAACGCTGGTCGCCGCGCGGCGCATCGGCAACGACGCGGCGATGGAGGTGTTCGTGTTCTCGCCGGACCGCGACGGCCTGTTCGCGGCGATCCTGGCCACGCTGGACCGGTTCGGCTTCGCGATCCACCAGGCGCGCGTGCTCGACGCGCCCAACGGCATGGTTTCCGATACCTTCGAAATCCTGCCCGCGGACAACTGGGCCAGCGGCGATCCGGACGAGGTGGCCGATGGCCTGCGCCGCGCGCTGGAAGGGTCGCTGGACCAGGTGCGCACCGTGCGCCGCGCGGTGCCGCGGCAACTGCGGCATTTTCGTTTCGCCCCGCGTATCGAATTCACCGAGACTGCCGACGGCCGGCGCACGCTGCTGAGCCTGGTCGCGCCCGACCGCCCCGGCCTGCTCGCCGACGTGGCGCGCGCGCTGCGCGTGTGCCGGCTGCGCGTGCACGACGCGCGCATCGCGACCTTCGGCGAGCGCGCCGAGGACCTGTTCCAGATCACCGACGAGAACAACCGGCCGCTCGACGACGGCAGCAAGGGCGTGCTGCGCGAAACCCTGCGCGCGGCGATCCTGGCGAATGCGTAAACTTGCCATCCGGCCCCGTGTAGGAGCGGCGTGAGCCGCGACGCTCTTCGCGAAAGTCTTCGCGGCTCACGCCGCTCCTACAAGAGCCCTTCCCCACAACAGCGCACCACCAAGGAACCCCACGCATGACCGCTGGCAGCACCGACGAACTCCGCCGCATCCTCGAAAGCGCCTTCGAGCGCCGCGCCGAACTGGCCGCCGACGAAATCGCCGGCAGCGTCAAACCGGCGGTGGAGCGCGCCATGGCCGGCCTCGAGTCCGGCGAATTGCGCGTCGCCGAACCGGACGGCAGCGGCGGCTGGAAGGTCAACGAGTGGCTGAAGAAGGCGGTGCTGCTGTACTTCCGGGTCAACGACATGGCCGTGGTCGAGGCGCAGCCGGCGCCGTTCTGGGACAAGGTCGAAGCGCGCTTCGCCGGTTACGACGAGGCGAAGTTCCGCGCCGCCGGCGTGCGCGTGGTGCCGGGCGCGGTGGCGCGCCGCGGTTCGTACTTCGGCAGGGACGTGGTGCTGATGCCGAGTTTCGTCAACATCGGCGCCTACGTGGGCGAGGGCACGATGGTCGACACTTGGGCCACGGTCGGCTCCTGCGCGCAGATCGGCAAGCATTGCCACCTGTCCGGCGGCGCCGGCATCGGCGGCGTGCTCGAGCCGCTGCAGGCTTCGCCGACGATCATCGAGGACCATTGCTTCATCGGCGCGCGTTCGGAAGTGGTCGAGGGCGTGGTCGTCGGCCACCACAGCGTGATCGGCATGGGCGTGTTCCTCGGCCAGTCCACGCGCATCTACAACCGCGCCACCGGCGAGATTTCCTACGGCTACGTCCCGCCGGGCAGCGTGGTCGTGTCGGGCCAGTTGCCTTCGGCCGATGGCAAGTACTCGTTGTACTGCGCGGTGATCGTCAAGCAGGTCGACGAGAAGACCCGCAGCAAGACCTCGGTCAACGACCTGTTGCGCGGGCTGGCGGATTGAGCCCATGGCGACCACCGTCTACGGCCTGAAGAACTGCGACACCTGCAAGAAGGCGCTGAAGTGGCTCGACCGTTTCGGCATCGCGCACGCCTTCGTCGACTACCGCGACAACCGGCAGCCGCCGGAAACGCTGGTCGCCTGGGCGGCGAAGGCGGGTGGCTGGGATGCGCTGGTCAACAAGTCGTCGACCACGTGGCGGCAGCTGCCGGAAACCCGCAAGTCGCCGGGCAGCGAGGCCGAGTGGAAGCTACTGCTGAAGGAATACCCGCAGCTGATCCGGCGTCCGGTGGTGGTCACCGACGACGGCGAAATGACGCAGGGATTCTCCGACAACGGCTTCAAGAAGCGCTTCGGGGTCGGCAAGTGAGCGATGTCGTCGCGCTCGCCAGCGAACTGATCTCGCGCCGTTCCGTCACCCCGGACGACGCCGGCTGCCAGCAGGCGATCGCATGGCGCCTGCAGCAGGCCGGATTCCGGACCGAGGACCTGCGCTTCGGCGAAGTCGACAACCTGTGGGCCACGCACGGCGAAGGTTCGCCGGTCCTCGTGCTGCTCGGCCACACCGACGTGGTGCCGCCGGGGCCGGCCGAGGCGTGGCAGAGCGATCCGTTCGCGCCGACCATCCGCGATGGCGTGCTGTACGGGCGCGGCGCGGCGGACATGAAGGGCAGCGTGGCGGCCTTCGTCGTCGCGCTGGAAAAGTTCGTCGCCGCGCATCCGGACCATCCGGGCACGGTCGCGCTGCTGCTGACCTCGGACGAGGAAGGCGATGCCGTCGACGGCGTGCGCAAGGTCGCCGAAGCCTTCCGCGAGCGCGGCCAGCGCATCGACTGGTGCATCACCGGCGAGCCTTCGTCGACCGCCAGGCTCGGCGACCTGCTGCGCGTCGGCCGCCGCGGCACGCTGTCGGCGACGCTGTTCGTGCGTGGCGTCCAGGGCCATGTCGCCTATCCGGACAAGGCGCGCAACCCGATCCACCAGGCGCTGCCGGCACTGGCCGAACTCGCAGCGCGCAAGTGGGACGACGGCTACGAGAGCTTCCCGCCGACCAGTTTCCAGATATCGAACGTGCATGCCGGCACCGGCGCCAACAACGTGATCCCCGGCGAACTGCGGGTGCTGTTCAACCTGCGCTACAACCCGGTGTGGCGCGCGGAGCGGCTCGAAACCGAGGTCGAGGCGGTGCTGAAGGAACACGGCCTCGAATACGCCATCCACTGGCATCGCGGCGGCGAGCCGTTCTACACCCCGGAAGGAAAGCTGCGGTCCGTCGCGCGCGAGGTGCTGGCGCAGTTCTCGGGCGCCGCGCCGGAGGAGAGCACGGCGGGCGGCACCTCCGACGCGCGCTTCATCGCCCCGCTGGGCGCCGAGTGCATCGAGGTCGGCCCGGTCAACGCCAGCATCCACAAGGTCGACGAGCACGTGTCGGTAGCCGACCTTGAAGCGCTGCCGGACCTGTACCTGCGCCTCGTCGAGCGCCTGTTCGCCTAGGTGCGCCGGAAGGCGCGCCGGCATGGTTGCTTGCGCAACTGTTGCGCAAGCCCACGATCATCGGTTAGCGTTGGCCGCATGAAGTCCTTCGCCGCCAACGTCGCGAATCCGAATAACCGCAACAACCTGCGTGCGAACGATCGTGCGCGGCCGGTGCGGGGCCGCGACTAGGCCAAGGGCAACCAGCCGAACAACCGAAACCCGCATCGCAAGATGCGGGTTTTTTCGTTTCCAGCCATCCCAATCCAACTTCGGGGAATTCCCATGTGTTCGATCTTCGGCATCTTCGGCCTGCAACCGGGCGACGACCTGCAATTGCTGCGACGGCAGTCGCTGGAACTCTCGCAACGCCAGCGCCACCGCGGCCCCGACTGGAGCGGCGTCTACCTCGACGGCGGCGGCGCTTCCGAAGGGTGCATCCTCGTCCACGAGCGCCTCGCCATCGTCGATCCGGCCGGCGGTTCGCAGCCCTTGCTGTCCGAGGACGGCGAACTGGCGCTCGCGGTCAACGGCGAAATCTACAACCATCGCGAACTGAAGGCCGGGCTGATGCGGCCCTACGCCTTCCAGACCGGTTCCGATTGCGAAGTGATCAACGCGCTATATCGGGAAGGCGATGGCCGCGAGGACGAGCCGGCTTCGTTCCTCAACCGTCTCAACGGCATCTTCGCCTTCGCGCTGTGGGACAAGGCGAAGGGCGGGGCGATCATCGCCCGCGATCCCATCGGCGTCTGCCCGCTGTACTGGGGCCACGACCGCCAGGGCCGGTTGCGCGTGGCATCGGAGATGAAGTCGCTGGCCGACACCTGCGCCGACGTCGCGCAGTTCCCGCCGGGGCACTGGTACGACACCGCCACCGGCGAGTTGAAGCGGTACTACGAACGCCCATGGCGCAGCTACGAGGCGGTTGAAGGCGTCGAGGTCCCGCTGCAGGAATTGCGCGAGGCCTTCGAGGCCGCGGTGCACCGCCAGCTGATGACCGACGTGCCCTACGGCGTGCTGCTCTCGGGCGGCCTGGATTCTTCGCTGGTCGCCGCCGTCGCCGCGCGTTATGCGCGGCATCGCGTCGAGGACAACGACAGGAGCGAGGCCTGGTGGCCGCGCCTGCATTCGTTCGCGATCGGCCTGAAGGGGTCGCCCGACCTCGCCGCGGCGAAGATCGCCGCCGAGGCGCTGGGTACCGTGCACCACGGCTTCGAATACACCTTCGACGAAGGCCTGGACGCGCTGCCGGAGGTGATCCGCCACATCGAGACCTACGACGTCACCACGATCCGCGCTTCGACGCCGATGTTCCTGCTGGCGCGGCGGATCAAGGCGATGGGCGTGAAGATGGTGCTGTCGGGCGAAGGCAGCGACGAAGTGTTCGGCGGCTACCTGTACTTCCACAAGGCGCCGAATGCGCGCGAATTCCACGAGGAACTGATCCGCAAGCTCGATGCGCTGTACCACTACGACTGCCTGCGCGCCAACAAGTCGATGATGGCCTGGGGCGTGGAGCCGCGCGTGCCGTTCCTGGACCGCGAGTTCCTGGACGTGGCGATGCGCATGGACGCGAAGTTCAAGATGGTCGACAAGTCGCGTAGCGACGCGCAGCGGATGGAGAAGGGCGTGCTGCGTGCGGCGTTCGACGGCTACCTGCCGCATTCGATCCTGTGGCGGCAGAAGGAGCAGTTCAGCGACGGCGTCGGCTACGGCTGGATCGACGGGCTGAAGGCGCACGCCGAGCGGCAGGTCAGCGACCGCGAACTGGCCGCGGCCGACAAGTGCTTCCCGGTCAACCCGCCGCAGACCAAGGAGGCGTACTGGTACCGCAGCCTGTTCGAGCAGTTCTATCCGTCGCCGGCCGCGGCGGAGACAGTGCCGGGCGGCAAGTCGATCGCGTGTTCGTCGCCGGCGGCGATCGCCTGGGACGCCAGCTTCGCGAAGATGGCCGATCCGTCGGGCCGCGCGGTCGCGGGCGTGCACAACGACGCGATGGCCGTGGTCTGAACCCTCCCCCCGCCAGGCGGGAGGAGGGCCGGTCCGTCGTCGGCTTTGCGGAGCCGCGCCACGGTGCCGCGGGGGGCATCACTTCCCGTTCTTCAGGCGCGTGCTGACGTAGATCACGTTGTCGCGGCCGAAGTGCAGGCGGGTGCCGTCGCCCGACAGGCTGGCACGGGTCTCGCCCGATGTCGTGTTGATGCTCGGATTGGGGATGCGCACCGGGGGCGACCACGGGCGATCGGTGCTGCTGCGGGTGGAGACGAAGATGTCGTGGTCGCCGCCGCCGTTGACGCGATTCGAACTGAACACGATTTCCAGGCCGTCCTTGCGC
The DNA here is from genome assembly GCF_010211755.1 of Pseudoxanthomonas sangjuensis. GTDB lineage: Bacteria > Pseudomonadota > Gammaproteobacteria > Xanthomonadales > Xanthomonadaceae > Pseudoxanthomonas_A > Pseudoxanthomonas_A sangjuensis. Next base: position 66,022 of record NZ_PDWR01000001.1, read on the forward strand.
ACGTTGGGCATCAGGTCCTGCGCCGGCGATCCGTCCGCGAGCATGCCGCTGAGTTCGATCACGCGCCGTCCGGGCCCGACCGTGCCATCGGCGTAGACGCGGCTGACGTAGATGTCGTGCCCCCCCTTGTTCGGCAGGCCGTCGTCGGGATAGCCGTTGCTGGAGAAATACAGGAACGTGCCCTGCGCGGTTTCTACCAGCGACGGGCTGAATTCGTGGCCGGCGGTATTCGGGCCACCCGCGGCAAGGCAGCCCAGGTTCAGGGGTTCGTCCCATTCGCCGGTAGCGGGGCTGCGGCGGGTCAGGTAGATATCGCCGGCGGGCGGCGAGCCGCCGGGCTCCGCGTCGCCCGGGAAGCAGTCGTCGTCGGTCACGCGCGAGGACACGAACAGCAGCCAGTTGCCCTGCAACGGCGTCGGGCAGTATTCCCATGAGCCGGGTTCGTTGACCGGGGCGTCGAGCCGTTCGATGCGGTCGAATTCCGCGCCGACATAGGGACGCGATGCGCGGAAGATGTCGTGCTTGCCGGTGCCGCGGGTACTGGCGATGTACAGGTCGAGGCCGTTCTTCGATTCGATCGGGCAGCCGTTGCCGACGCCGGCGACGTTGACCAGGGGGCCCGGTTCGGGGACGGCATCGCCCCAAGAGCCATACTGGGCGGCGCCGGCCTCGCTGGCGGCCAGGGCCAGCAGGGCGGAGCAGAGGGCGAGGGTGGTGCGGCGGCAACGGATGTTCATGCGTGTTCCTCCTGGTGGGTGACGGCGGCTGAAGGGCCGCTTCACACCACACAAGCGGAATACGAAGGGTAAATCCGACATCGCGCCCGACGCGGGGCGGCGCAAGCGGATTAGCGCAAGGCGACCGGCTGCATCAGCAGGGCCAGTTCGCGGCGGAACGGATGATCGGCTGGGTAGCGGGCGGCGAATGCGTCGCTGGCGGCGGTCCATTCGCGCATGGCCCCGGCCCGATCGCCCTGGATGGCCAGGCTGCGACCGCGCAACAGCCGTGCTTCGGCGAGCCAGCGGTGGTCCGGACGCAGGCGCGATGGCGGAAGTGCCGCAAGCCGGTCGATCTCGGCGAGGCGTGCGTTTGCCTGTGCGGTGTCCCCCTGTTCCAGTGCCAGCCGGGCCAGCAGCAGCTCCGCTTCGATGCGCCACGGATGGTCGCGGTACTGCGGCGTGGCCAGTCGCGCGTCGGTGCGTGCCACCAGGTCGGCCGGGCAGGCCGGGCTGGGTGCATGCGCGCAGGCCAGCGCGACGCGGGCCATCGCGATCGGAATGCCGACCCAGCTCGGCGGGTCCCATTCCACGGCGTCCAGCAGGCTGTCGCGCAGCGCGGGGTAGTCGCCTTCGACCAGATCCACGTCGCTGGCGAACCATCCCAGCAGGATCAGCCTCTGGCGCAGCCGTTCGGGATCGTCGCGCAGGCCGGATTCGATGCGGGCGCGGATGTCGTCGGCGTCGGCGTGCGCTTCGCGCAGGCGGCCCTGCGCGGCCAGCAGCTTGATGCGGACCAGGCGCATGAAGTCGTACTGCCAGTCGTCGCGTCCGTACAGGCGCTCGGCCATGGCCAGTGCCCGTTCGCAGTCGTCGCCCGCGTGCTCCAGTTCGTCGAGGAACACCCAGAGGGCGCAACCATTCTGCAGCACATGGAAGCGGTCGGGATGTTCTTCCTGCCCCAGCCGCTCGAACAAGGCCGCCGCGCGGATGTAGTCGCGCGCGCCGTCGTGCCAGTAGCCGAGCTTGCATTCGGTTTGGCCGATGCGGCTCAGGTAGAGCGCGGCCTGGCGGCTGTCGGCCCCTTCGTAGCGCGCGCAATGCTGGTAGGCCTTCGTGTACAGCGCGAGCGCGACCCGTTTGTCGCCGATGGCGTCCTGCACGTCGGCCAGGTTGGCGTAGCCGATCGCGATGTCCGGATGCGTCGGCCCCAGTGCGCGCAAGCGCTGCCGCTGGCCTTCGGTGAACAGTTCGGTGGCGCGTTCCGCGTGGTTGCCGTCCAGCTCCAGCATGCCCATGTCGTCCAGCACCATCGCCAGCGTGGCGGCATCGTCGTCGCTGCGCTGCAGGCGCGCCCGCGCGGCTTCCAGGTCGGCATGCGCCTGTTCGCGGTCGCCGAAGCGCGCATGCATGCGCCCGCGCAATGCCAGCGCGCGTACCGAGCGCGGATCGTCGGCGCCGAAGGCGCCCACGCTTTGCCGGTAGGCGCGCTCAGCCAGCGTGCGTGCGGTGTCGACGTCGCCCATGCGTTCGTAGGTACGCGCGAACATCCCCAGCAGATCGCCGTACACCGCCGGGTCGCGACCGCCGCTGCGGTCGAGTTCCCTCACCCCGCTGGCCAGCATTTCGTCGAGCTTGGGCAGGCGTTCGCGCGGCACGCCCTGGCGCAGCGGCGTCAGCATGTTCTCGACGAAGGCCTGCACCGCTTGCGCCCGCTCGGCCTGCGCCCGCGCGCGGTGCGCCTGGGTCAAACTCACCGCGGTGGCCGTGGCCAGTGTGGCGACCACCAACATGGAGGCGGCGACCGCGATCTTGTTGCGGCGGACGAAGCACGCCGCACGGTAACGCCAGTCGCCGCGCCGGGCGGAGACCGGGAGCCCGAGGCGCAGCGCCCCCAGGTCGTCGCCGAAGGCCTGTGCGGAACCGTAGCGCAGGGCTGGGTCGCTGCGCATCGCCTTGCGCGCGATCGCGCCGAGGTCGCCGGACAGCAGTCGTTCCAGCGTGCGCGGCGTGGACGAGCGTGAGCGCGCGTTGTCGCGGGTGACGGCCAGGCCGCGCAGCGGATCGGAGCCGGCTTCCGGCCCCGGTGTCGGCCGTTGCCCGCTGAGCAGTTCGACCAGGATCACGCCCAGCGCATAGACGTCGGTGGCGGTGCTGGCTTCGCCCCGGTACTGCTCCGGGGCCGCGTAACCGGGCGTGAGGCGGCGCAGGGCGGTGCGGGTGGCATCCGGTTCGGCGGTGTCGGGATCGAGCAGGCGGGCGATGCCGAAATCCAGCACCTTCACCGTGCCGTCGGCGGCGACGAGGATGTTCGATGGCTTGAGGTCGCGGTGCACGACCAAGTGCTGGTGGGCATGCTGGATCGCGGCGCAGACCGCGAACAGCAGCTCCAGCCGCGCGTCGACGCCGAGCCCGCGCGCGTCGCACCACGACAGCAGTGGCTCGCCTTCGACGTATTCCATCGCGAACCAGGGCACGCCGTCGGGGGCGATGCCTGCGTCGACCAGGCGCGCGATGTGCGGATGTTCGAGGCGGGCGAGGATGCGGTGTTCGTGCCCGAAGCGGCGCCGCTCCTCCTGGTCGTAGACGTTGATGCGCAGGCGCTTGAGCGCCACCTGCTGCACGGTGCCGCCGAGCATGCGTTCGGCGAGGAACACACTGGCCATGCCGCCTTCGCCGAGCAGCCGCACGATGTGGTAGCCGGGTATTGCCGGCGGTGCGGCGGCCTGTCCATTCAGCCGCTCGATCGCGGCAACCTGCGCGTCCAGCGTGGTCCCGTGCAGCGCGTCCGCGCGCAACAGCATCAGCATCAGTTCGCGCAACTCGACATCGTCGCAATGCGCGTGCAACCAGGCTTCGCGCTGGCCGGCCGGCTGGTCGAGGACGCGGTCCAGCCAGCCGTCCACTTCGGTCCAGCGGGCGTCGAGGCGCGCGTTCACTGCCGGTCTTCTATCCACTGCGCGAGCAGCGCGCGCGCCTTGATCCAGTCGCGTTCGACCGTGCGCTCGACCAGGCCGAGCAGGGAGCCGATCTCGCCGCTGGACAGGCCGGCGAACAGGCGCAGTTCCGCCACCTGCGCCAGGCGCCGGCTGATGTCGCCCAGGCGGGACATCGCCTGGTCCAGCGCGAGCAGTTCCAGCGAGTCTTCGTGCGCCGTCGGCAGGTCGGCGATATCGGGCTGGCGCTTGCCGGCCGATCTGCGGCGGGAGCGGTCGATCAGGATGTGCCGCATCGCCTTGGCCGCATAGGCGAAGTAGTGGCGACGGCTGTCGAAGCCGGCCTGTTGCGGGCGGGGCATCGCCAGCCAGGCTTCGTGTACCAGCGCGGTGGTCCCCAGCGTGTCGGTCTGGCCGTTGTGGTGCAGCCGCGCGCGCGCGATCCGGCGCAGGTCGGCGTAGATGTGCTCGATCAGTTCGCTGGCCGCGGCATCGTCGCCGGCCTTGGAGCGTTTCAGCAATTGTGTGATGTCGCCCATGGCCCGATCCCTGCCATTCCCGCTGCAGCACGGCTAATGGTTTGGGAACGACACGAGTGCGCGGTTCCGGCCAGCATGCCGGGCAATCCGCAGGACGTTAATGGACCGGCTGCAGTCGCAGGGTGTGCCGTGCGGCGCCCGGCAGGAACGGCGTCGCCTCGCCCTTGACCCAGGCTTCGTGGCCGGCGCCCCAGAACGGCGATAGCGGGTGGCCGCTCTGGCCGCCGGGCATGTGGATGATGCCGTCGGCTTCGTGGCCGGGCGAAACCACCATCCGTTCGCTGGCGCCGAAGGCCGGGCCCGCGACGCGCGGCATCGCGGTGTCGCCGTCGAGTTCGTCGGCGGGCATGCACAGTTTCGGCTTCAGCAGCGCGGGCAGGGCGCCGGCGAGCGGGTGGCAGATCCTCGCGGTGTTGCGTTCGCCCCAGCGGCGCTGCGCGAGCGGGCCGCGTCGCGACAGTTCGTCGCGGATTTCCTGTGCGGCGTCTTCGAGCAGGGCATCCCATGTCGCATGGCGGTGGGACAGCAGGTGCGCGGGCCGCTGTTCCAGCAGTGGCCACGCCACGCCTTCCAGCTGCAGCAGCCCGGGCATCTCGAAATCGTCGCCGAGCGCGGCCTGCGCCGGTGCGGTCAGGCCGTCGGCGATCCGCGAGTTCACCGCCAGTCGCCACGCGCGGACGATGCGGTAGCTGACCGAGTCGGTGCTGGCGCGGCCGTCCCAGCGGTTCGCGGCCTGCGCGAGTTCGGTCAATGCCGGGCCCTTGCCGCTTTCCGATTGCAGCAGTTTCCACCAGCGTTCGAGGAACAGCGCGCGGTCGTCGAGCTGGATCGCGAGCAGGTCCTTCTCGGCGAACTCGTCCTTCGCGAACAGGTCGTCGCGGATCTGCCTGGCGCGCGCGCCGTGGGCGTAGCCGCCGTCGCCGACTTCGGCGAGCTCGGCGCCGTCGAGCGTGCGGTTGTTGGCGGTCCACAGGCGGTGCGATGGTGGATCGAGCAGGTGCGGGGCATTCGTGCTGTCGATCGGCCACGGCGCGCAGGCACTGGCCACGACCGTGGTCGGATCGCAGCCGCCATTGCGTCGCGGGCGTTCGCCGATCAGTCGCCAGCCGATCCTGCCGCCGGCATCTGCGGCCACGAAGTTCTGCGCCGGGATGCCGGCATGGTCGGCGACCGCGAAAGCCTGGTCGAGGTCCTGTGCGAAGGCGAGGTTGGCGAAGGCGAAGCTCACCGCGCCCGGCAATTGCGCCGTCCATCGCAGCGCCAACGCATTGGGGCCATCCTCGGCGAGAATCGGCCCCCACGAGGACTCCCGGACCTTGAATGTTTCGGCCGGTTTGCCGGCGACGGGGATGGGTTCGTCGTATTCGCGGATGTCCGGCGCATCCTTCGGCAACGACAGCCAGTCCGCATGGTCGATGTAGCCGTTGGTGAAACCCCACGCCACGTGCCCGTTGCTGCCGACGATCACCGCCGGCAGGCCGGGCAGGGGGAAGCCGGAGATGTCGACCTTGCCGCCGGGTGCGCGCGGATCGGCGTAGCGCAGGCGCGCGCGGAACCAGATGTTCGGCGCGCGCAGGCCCAGATGCATGTCGTCGGCGACGATGGCGCGGCCGTCGGCGGTCAGCGTGCCGTCCACCGCCCAGTTGTTGCTGCCCGGCGCATTGGCTTCCTTGAGCGTGACCGGCTCGCCGTCCGGCGGCGCCGGCAGCTTGCGCAGGTCGACTTCGTCCGCGGTCGGCAGCGTCGCATTGCCGCGCACTTCGCCGAACAACGGCGCGTCCCATTCCGTGCCGTCGCGGACCAGCAGTGCGAACAACGCCGGTGGCAGGTGCGGCCTGATCTTCCACAGCGCCAGTTCGCGGCTGTTCTGCGGGTCCTGCAGGTCGAAGTACATCGCATAGCCGACCAGCGCCGAGTCGGCGATCTCCCATTCGCGCGGTGGCTGGCGCAGCAGCAGGTACGGCCACGGCCGTACCTTCAGCGCGGCGAGGCCGGCGTTGACGCCATCGGTGTAGGCCTGCAGCTGCCCGCGGCGGCCGCCGGCGAAGGCGTCGAGGTTGGCCATCACCCGCGCGCGCATGCGGTGCACGCGATGCTGCCTGTCCAGCTTCAGCGCGGCCGGGCCGAACAGTTCGGCCAGCTCGCCGGCCGAGGTGCGGCGCATCAGGTCCATTTCGAAGAAGCGCTCCTGTGCGTGCACGTAGCCGAGCGCGCGGGCCATGTCGGTTTCGTTGGCCGCGTCGACGGTGACCACGCCGAGCGCATCGCGCCGGATCGTCGCCGGCGCGGACAGGCCGGGCAGGGCGAGCTCGCCATCCAGCCGCGGCAGGCTGCCGCGCAGCAGCAGCCACGCGGAAAGCGCGAGCGGGAGGATCAGGGCCAGCAACAGCAGCGCGATGCGCCTGGACCACTTCAACATGCGACTCCCCTGTTCGTTGCCCTGGGGCCGTCGGCGATCCGACGGCAGCCGGCATCAGTTGCGTTGCAAGGCGTAGACCGCCGTATCCAGCTTCGACACGCCTTCGACGTAGCCGGGGTGCTTGCGCGGGATCGGGCGGCGCTCGAGCCGTTCGACCCGCCAGTCGCGACCGTAGAGCGCCTGGACTTCGTCCCCGCCGACCGAGAACGGCGGGCCGTCCTTCTCGTGCTGCGGGTATTCCAGCGTGACCAGCAGGCCGCGGCAGCCGGCCGGCAGCCGCGAATACAGCTCGCCGGCATAGCGCCGACGCAGGTCCGGTGGCAGCGCGATCAGCGCCGCGCGGTCGAACACCGCCATGCAGTCGCGCAGGATGTCGGCATCCAGTGCGAAGGCGTCGCCGCAGACCAGTTCGATGTCGCCGGCACGGTAATGCGTGCCGTAGCGCGTGGTCTCGGTTTCCGGCTGTAGGCCGTGTTCGGCGAAGAATTGCCCGACCGCGAGCTGCGACAACTCGACGCCGAGCACGCGGTGGCCCTGGGCGGCCAGCCAGGCCATGTCCAGCGATTTGCCGGCCAACGGCACGAACACGCGCGCACCGCGCGGGACGCCAAGCACGGGCCAGTGCTTGAGCAGCAGCGGCGTGGGTGCGTCCTGGTGGAAGCCGATCCGGTTCTCGGACCAGCGCTGGTGCCAGAACGCGGCGTCCATCACTCCACCGCCAGCCCGTCGACCTTCTGCCAGCCGCGCGGCAACAGGCCGCCGCGGGTGGCGCGGGCGCCGACGTATTCGTCCAGGTCCTTGAACGACAGGCTCATCGTGCGCTGCCCGCTCTTCACCTGCAGCGTCTGCCCCGGCGAGACCGCGGCGATGGCGACCACGCGCTCGGTGCCGAGCTTGGCTTTCGGTATGTCGATGATCTTGTTGCCCTTGCCCTTGTCGAGTTCCGGCAACTCGCTCAGCGGGAACGCGAGCAGGTGGCCGGCGCTGGTCACGGCGACGACGCGGTCGGTTTCGACGCTGGACACCGCCGCCGGCTGCAGTACCTTCGCGCCGGTGGTCAGGTTGAGCATCGCCTTGCCGGCCTTCTGCCGGCCGGTCAGGTTCTCGAAGCGGGTGACGAAGCCATAGCCGTGCGACGAGGCCAGCACGAAGCGGTCGTCGTTGCCGCCGCTGGCCACGGCCTGGAACGAGGCGCCGGCCGCGGGCGAGAAACGCCCGGTCAGCGGCTCGCCGTTGCCGCGCGCCGACGGCAGCGTGTGCACGAGGGTCGAGTAACTGCGGCCGGTCGAGTCGAGGAACGCCGCCTGCTGCGTGCTGCGCGACTTCACCGCGGCCAGCAGGCCGTCGCCTTCGCGGTAGCCGAGCGACGCCGCATCGATGTCGTGGCCCTTGGCCGCGCGCACCCAGCCCTTCTCCGAAAGCACCACGGTCATCGGTTCGCTGGCGACCAGTTCGGTTTCGTCCAGCGCCTGCGCCGCGTCGCGCTGCACCAGCGGCGACATGCGCGCATCGCCGTATTTCTTCGCGTCGGCCGCGATCTCGTCCTTGACCAGCTTCTTCAGCTTCGCCTTCGATCCGAGCGTGGCGATCAGGCGGTCGCGCTCGCTGTCGAGGTCGTCCTGCTCGCCGCGGATCTTCATTTCCTCCAGGCGGGCCAGCTGCTTCAGCTTGGTCTCGAGGATGTACTCGGCCTGTTCCTCGCTCAGCTCGAAGCGCCGCATCAGCACCGGTTTCGGCTCGTCCTCGCTGCGGATGATGCGGATCACCTCGTCGAGGTTGAGGAAGGCGACCAGCAGGCCTTCCAGCAGGTGCAGGCGGCGCTCGACCTTCTCCAGGCGATGCTTCAGCCTGCGGGTGACGGTGTCGTAGCGGAACGACAGCCACTCGGTCAGCAGCGTCTTCAGGTCCTTGACCTGCGGGCGGCCGTCCAGGCCGATCACGTTGAGGTTGACCCGGTAGCTCTTCTCCAGGTCGGTGGTCGCGAACAGGTGGCCCATCAGCTGCTCGACGTCGACGCGGTTGCTGCGCGGGATCAGCACCACGCGCACCGGGTTGGCGTGGTCGGACTCGTCGCGGATGTCCTCCAGCCACGGCAGCTTCTTCGCGCGCATCTGCTGCGCGATCTGCTCGATCACCTTCGACGGCGACACCTGGTAGGGCAGCGCGGTGACGACGATGTTGGCGCCTTCCTTCCGGAAGGTGGCGCGGGCGCGCACGCTGCCGTTGCCGGTTTCGTACATCGCGCGCAGGTCGGCCGGCGCGGTGATGATTTCGGCGGCGGTCGGATAGTCCGGGCCGCGCACGTGTTCGCACAGGTCGGCGACGGTCGCTTCCGGATCGTCGATCAGGCGGATGCATGCCGAGGCGATCTCGTTGAGGTTGTGCGGCGGCACGTCGGTGGCCATGCCGACCGCGATGCCGGTGGTGCCGTTGAGCAGCAGGTGCGGCAGCCGGGCCGGCAGCCAGGTCGGTTCTTCCAGCGTGCCGTCGAAGTTCGGATCCCAGTCCACCGTGCCCTGGCCGAGTTCGCCGAGCAGCACTTCGGCGATCGGGGTTAGCTTCGATTCGGTGTAGCGCATCGCCGCGAAGCTCTTCGGGTCGTCGGGCGAGCCGAAGTTGCCCTGGCCGTCGATCAGCGGATAGCGGTACGAGAACGGCTGCGCCATCAGCACCAGCGCTTCGTAGCAGGCCGAATCGCCGTGCGGGTGGAACTTGCCGATCACGTCGCCGACGGTGCGCGCGGACTTCTTCGGCTTGGACGCGGCGTTCAAGCCCAGCTCGCTCATCGCGTAGACGATGCGCCGCTGCACCGGCTTCAGCCCGTCGCCGATGAAGGGCAGGGCGCGGTCCAGCACCACGTACATCGAATAGTCGAGGTAGGCGCGCTCTGCGTATTCGCGCAGGGGGATTTGTTCGAAGCCGTGGAACGTGGGGCGGATGTCGCTCATTCGTACTCGTCAGGCATGTTGAATCATGCCTGCGATTCTAGCCGGTGCAACCGGATCACGCCCGGGGCGATCTTCCTTGCGGAGGAAACGCCCGGTCCAGCCATTCCGGCACCGGCAGGTCCCTGCCGCGCAGGAACGCCGGATTGAACAGCTTGGCCTGGTAGCGCGTGCCGGCGTCGGCGAGGATGGTCACGATGGTATGGCCGGGGCCGAGTTCGCGCGCCAGGCGGATCGCGCCGGCGACGTTCACGCCGCTGGAACCGCCGATGTTCAGGCCTTCTTCGGCCATCATCGCGTGCACCCACGGCACCGATTCGGTGTCGGGGATCGACCACGCGAGGTCGATCGGAGCGCCGTCGAAATTGGCGGTGATGCGGCTGGAGCCGATGCCCTCGGAAATCGAGCCGCCTTCGGCCTTCAGTTCGCCGGTATTGACGTAATTCGCCAGCGCCGAGCCGGCCGGGTCGGACAGGGCGATGCGCACCTGTGGGTTGCGCGCCTTCAGTGCGCGGCCCACGCCGGCCAGCGTGCCGCCGGTGCCGCTGGCGCAGACGAAGCCGTCGATGCGGCCGCCGACCTGTTCCCAGATCTCGGGGCCGGTCGTGGCCTGGTGGTAGTCGCGGTTGGCGGTGTTGTCGAACTGGTTGGCGAACCACGCGCCGCCGCGATCGCGCTCGTTCAATTCCTCGCACAGGCGGCGGGCCTGGTGCGCGTAGTGGTTCGGGTTGGCGTACGGAACCGCCGGCACCAGCCGCACTTCCGCGCCGGTGACGCGCAGCGCATCGATCTTCTCGCGGCTCTGCGTCTCCGGCATGGTGATGATCGTCCTGTAGCCGCGGCTGGCGCCGAGCAGGGCCAAGCCGATGCCGGTGTTGCCGGCGGTGCCTTCGACGATGGTTCCGCCGGGGCGCAGCAGGCCGCTGCGTTCGGCGTCGAGCAGCAGGCCCAGCGCGGTACGGTCCTTGATCGAGCCGCCGGGATTGGCGAATTCGGCCTTGCCGAGGATTTCGCAGCCGGTCGCTTCGGACGCGCGGCGCAGCTTCAGCAGCGGCGTGCGGCCGATGGCGGCGGCGAGGTCGGGACGGACGTCCATGCGGGCCAGTTTGCCACCATCGCGGCCGGGTTCGGGCCTTCTCCCGGAAACCGGGCCCGCGACGTTTCCCGCAGGCACTAAAAAACCGCCGGAAGGCGGTTTCTCGTATGACCCGTCGTTGGTGCCCAGGAGAGGACTCGAACCTCCACGGTTTTACCCGCTAGTACCTGAAACTAGTGCGTCTACCAATTCCGCCACCTGGGCAACGGGGCGCGTATGGTGCGATGCGGCGGCGGGAATGTCAACGCCCCCGCTTGCGCGGATGGCGATGTTCAGCCGCGGTGTACCATGCCGGCATGAGCAAAAAATCCGGCAAGGGCGGCGGCAAGTCCGCTGCGGGCAAAGGGAAGGCCAACGCCGGCGGGCGCGGCAAGGCCGCGGGCAAACCGGCCGGCAAGGCGGGAAAATCCGCGAAATCCGGCCTGCCCGGATGGATGCCGGAATCGCTGCACAAGGCCGCGGCGGGAAGAAAGGCTTCACGACCGGGGAAGACCGGTCAATCGCCCACGGGCCATGCGCCCGTCGCGACGCGGTCCGGGCCGGTGAACCGCGCTCGGCCCGCGCCGAAGCTTCCCTTCGAACCCAAGCCGTTCCACGACCCGCACGCCGCGCGCGAAGCCGAGCGCTACGCCGAGCCGATCGCCAGCCGCGAGGCCATCCTGGGCGTGCTCGCCGCCAGCGACGGCCCGCAGACCGCCGAGGCGCTGGCGGAAAAACTCGGCCTGTCCGCGCCGGACCGCTTCGCCGCGCTCGGCAAGCGCCTCGGCGCGATGGTCCGCGACGGCCAGCTGTTGCAGAACCGCCGCGGCGGGTTCGCCCCGGCGCAGGCGCTGGACCTGGTGCCGGGCACGATCATCGCCAACCCGGAGGGTTTCGGCTTCCTCAAGCCCGACGCCGGTGGCGACGACCTGTTCCTGCCCCCGTTCGAGATGCGCAAGGTCATGCACGGCGACCGCGCGCTGGCCAGCGTCACCGGCATGGACCGCCGCGGCCGCCGCGAAGGCGCGATCGTCGAGGTGCTGGAGCGCCGCATCACCCGGCTGATCGGCCGCTTCGTCCTCGACGCCGGCATCAGCTACGTGGAGCCGGACGACAGGCGCATCCAGCGCAACGTGCAGGTGCCGCCGGACCAGCGCGGCGGCGCGCGCAACGGCCAGCTCGTCGTCTGCGAACTGATCCAGGCGCCGGACGAGCGCCGTCCGCCGATCGGCAAGGTGGTCGCGGTGCTCGGCGACAAGCTGACCCCGTCGCTGGTGGTGGAAACGGCGATCTTCGGCCACGACATCCCGCACGAATTCCCGCAGGAAGCGCTGGACGAAGCATCGGCTGTGCCGCTGGAGATCGAAGCCGCGATGATCGGCGGCCGCGTCGACCTGCGCTCGGTGCCGCTGCTCACCATCGACGGCGAGGACGCCAAGGATTTCGACGACGCGGTGTATTGCGAAAGCAACCGCAACGGCTTCCGCCTGGTCGTCGCCATCGCCGACGTGTCGCATTACGTGCGTCCCGGCACGCCGCTGGACGAGGAGGCGCAGCGGCGCGCGACTTCGGTGTATTTCCCCGGCTTCGTCGTGCCGATGCTGCCGGAAACGCTGTCCAACGGCATCTGTTCGCTGAACCCGCGGGTCGACCGCTTCTGCTTCGTCTGCGACATGCAGGTCGACCGCGAAGGCGAGGTGGTGAAATCGAAGTTCTACGAAGCGGTGATGAACTCGCACGCGCGGCTGACCTACACCCAGGTGTGGAAGGCGGTGGGCGAGGGCGACGAAGAGGCGCGCGCGCAGGTCGGCGCGCAGCTGCCGCAGGTCGAACGCCTGCACCAGCTGTACCACGTGCTGGCGAAGGCGCGGGCGAAGCGCGGCGCGATCGAATTCGAGTCGTCGGAGGTGCGCTTCGTCCTCGACAACCGCGGCGAGGTCACCCAGGCCGGCATGCTGTTGCGCAACGACGCGCACAAGCTGATCGAGGAATGCATGATCGCGGCGAACGTGGAGGCGGCGAAGTACCTGCTGTCGAAGCGCATTCCCGCGCCATACCGCATCCACGAGCGCCCGCCGGAAGGCAAGTACGCCGACCTGCTCGAGTTCCTCAAGGAGTTCAAGCTGTCGATGCCGCCGTGGGCCAAGGTGCAGCCGCGCGACTTCACCAACCTGCTGAAGAAGGTGCGCGAGCGCGCCGATTCGGCGCTGCTGGAATCGGTGTTGCTGCGCAGCCAGAGCCTGGCGGTGTATTCGCCGGACAACGTCGGCCACTTCGGCCTGGCGCTTGCGGCCTACGCGCATTTCACTTCGCCGATCCGCCGCTACCCGGACCTGCTGGTGCACCGCGCGATCAAACACGCGCTGGCCGGTGGGAAACCCGACAAGTACCCGTATCCGCCGGCGGCGATGGCCGCGCTGGCACTGCAGTGCTCCGAGCGCGAGCGCCGTGCCGACGAGGCCGAACGCGAGGTCGACGAGCGCTACCGCGCGGCGTGGATGGAGCAGCACGTCGGCGGCCAGTTCGATGGCGTGATCAGCGGCGTGACCAGTTTCGGCCTGTTCGTCGAACTGGACGAATCGAAGGTCAACGGCCTGGTCCACGTCACCCAGCTGCCGCACGACTATTACCACTTCGACCCGATCCGCAAGACGCTGTCGGGCGAGCGCCGCGGCATGCAGTTCCGCCTCGGCGACCGGGTGCGCGTGCTGGTGCTGAAGGCGAGCATGGAGGAGCGCAAGATCGACTTCAAGCTGGCCGAGCGGCGTGAGGAAGATGCTGCCGAGGCCGGGCAACGCGCATTTCCGGCGAAGCGGAAGAAGCAGAAGTATTGATGTCGTAGAGCGTAGCTTGCTGCGCTGCTCTTCGCCCGGGTCGCGGGAAAGGCAAAAGCAGCGCAGCAAGCTACGCTCTACGAGGGCAACGGAAAGGGCGCAAGGAACGACGACATGATCGACCAAACCCATACCGGCGGCTGCCAATGCGGCGCGATCCGCTTCCGCGTCACCGGCAAGCTCGACGATGCCTCGATCTGCCATTGCCGGATGTGCCAGAAGGCGTTCGGTGCCTACTATGCGCCGCTGGTGTCGACGCGCGGCGCGAAGCTGGAGTGGACGCGCGGCGAGCCGAAGCGCTTCGCCTCGTCGAACCTGGTCAAGCGCGGCTTCTGTCCCGAGTGCGGTACGCCGCTGACCTACGAGGCGCCGGACGGCGTTGCCGTGGCCGCGGGCGCGTTCGACCACCCCGAGGGCCACGCCCCGCACATCCAGTACGGGGTCGAGCGCAAGCTGCCCTTCGTCGACGGCCTGCATGGATTGACCGCACGGCGCACCGAAGAGGACCTGGCGGCCGCCGGGTTCCTCGCGCGGATCGTCTCCTTCCAGCACCCGGACCACGACACCGACGCATGGCCGCCGCGGTAGTCCCGGCCCCGTCCCGGCTTTCGCCGTGGCGACGGCAAAAGCGATAATCCCTCTTTCGATTCCCCCAACCTCGAATTCCGTCCCATGAGCAAGCAGAACCAGTGGATCGTCGGCCTCAACGCCGTGGCCTCGGCGATCGAGCACGACGCCGACAACGTGCGCGAGGTGCTGGTCGAGGGCGGCAAGAACCCCCGGCTCACCGAGATCGAGGAGAACGCGCGGCGCAAGGGCATCGAGGTGCGCAAGGTCACCGGGCAGGCGCTGGACGGCGTCGCCGGCGGGCTGCGCCACCAGGGCGTGGCCGCGCGTTACGCCGCGGCGAAGACCTGGAGCGAAAACGAATTGTCCGGCCTGGTCGATGCGGCGAACGGCCAGGCGCTGGTCCTCGTCCTCGACGGCGTGCAGGACCCGCACAACCTCGGCGCCTGCCTGCGCAGCGCGGCCGCGGCCGGCGCCACGGCCGTCGTCATCCCGAAGGACAAGTCGGCGACGGTCAATGCGACGGTGCGCAAGACGTCGGCCGGCGCGGCGGACCTGATCCCGGTGGTCGCGGTGACCAACCTGTCGCGCTGCCTGCGCGACCTGCAGAAGCAGGGCGTATGGATCTACGGCCTGGCCGGCGAGGCCGAGGCTTCGCTGTACTCGCTGGACCTGAAGGGCAACGTCGCGCTGGTGCTGGGCGGCGAGGCCGACGGCCTGCGCCGCCTGACCCGCGAGCATTGCGACGGGCTGGTGAAGATCCCGATGCCGGGCGAAATCGAGTCGCTGAACGTGTCGGTGGCCACGGGGATCACGCTGTTCGAGGCGGTGCGCCAGCGGCAATAGGCCGTGCCTTGCGGAGTGGTAGGCTTTGCTTCCGTTTCGAAGGAGGCCGATCATGAACCGCACGTTGTTCGCCGCAATCCTCCCCGTCCTGTTGCTCGGAGCCTGCGCCGCGGCGCAGGAGCCTTCCGCGCCGGCCGACGACGCTTCCGCCGCGGCCGATGCCGCCAAGGCCGGCGCGGATGCCTGGGATGCCGTTCTCGCAGGTGCCTGGCGCGAAGCGGGCAACGTGGCGCGCGACAGGTACCGCCATCCGCGCGAAACGCTGACTTTCTTCGGCGTGACCCCGCAGCAGACGGTCGTCGAAATCACCCCGGGCGGCGGCTGGTACGCCGAGATCCTTGCCCCGTACCTGCGCGATGGCGGCCATTACGTCGCGGCCGTGACCAAGGCCGACAGCCTGCAGGCCAAGTTCGGCGCCGATGCCGGCCAGTACGGCAAGGCCGAAATCGTCGTGTTCGATCCGAAGGCGCCGGTGTTCGGTCCGGCGGGCTCGGCCGACGTGGTGCTGACCTTCCGCAATGCGCACAACTGGGTCGATGCAGGCACCGAAAAGGCCTACTTCAAGGGATTCTTCGACGTCCTGAAACCGGGCGGCACGCTCGGCGTGGTCGACCACCGCGCCAAGCCGGGGACCGATATCGACACGATGAAGAAGTCCGGCTACCTGACCGAGGAGCTGGTGATCGAACTGGCCACGGGCGCCGGCTTCGAACTGGCGGAAAAGAGCGAGGTCAACGCCAATCCCGCCGACACCGCCGACCATCCGAACGGCGTGTGGACGCTGCCGCCGACCAACAACCACGACGCGGCCGACGATGCCAAGTACAAGGCGATCGGGGAGAGCGACCGCATGACCCTGAAGTTCGTGAAGCCGGCGGAGTAGCTTCGGCCTACAGCAGCCGTTCGTAGATCGCGAGGTCGCCGGCGGAATAGCAGCAGAACACCACCTGTTCGACTTGCCCGGGTTCCTTCAGCGCATCGCGTACCGCGGCGACGGCGATCGCCGCCGCCGCCTCGGCCGGATAGCCGTAGACGCCGGTGCTGATGCAGGGGAAGGCGACGCTGCAAAGTTCGTGCACCTGCGCCAGCCGCAGGCTGTTGCGATAGCAGGAAGCGAGCAGGCCGGGTTCGCCGTGCATGCCGCCGCGCCACACCGGGCCGACCGTGTGGATGATCTTGCGCGCCGGCAGGCGATAGCCATCGGTGATCTTCGCCTCGCCGGTCCTGCAGCCGCCGAGCAGCCTGCATTCGCGGACCAGGTCGGGACCGGCGGCACGGTGGATCGCGCCGTCCACGCCGCCGCCGCCGAGCAGCGACGAGTTCGCCGCGTTGACGATGGCGTCGAGCGCGAGCCGGGTGATGTCGTCGTGGATGGCGCGTAACGTCGCCATGTGCGTTTCAGGGCGCGGGCGACGGCCACGCGTTGGCGATCTTGCAGAACAGCTTCGCGGTCTGCTCGGCGTCGTAGACCGCCGAATGCGCATCGTCCGCGTTCCAGTCCATGCCCGCGGCCTGCACCGCGCGCGCCAGCACGGTCTGGCCGTAGGCGATGCCGGCCAGGGTCACGGTATCGAACACGCTGAACGGATGGAACGGGTTGCGCTTGTGCTGCACGCGCGCAACCGCGGCATTGAGGAAGTTCAGGTCGAAATGGGCGTTGTGGCCGACCAGGATCGCGCGCTGGCAGCCGTGCTTGCGCACCGCCGCGCGCACCGGCGCGAACACGTGGTCCAGCGCTTCCTTTTCCGGCTTCGCGAGGCGGAACGGGTGGTCGAGCTGGATGCCGGTGACTTCCAGCGATTTCGGGTCGATTTCGGTGCCGGGCGCGGGAACGAGGTGCGCGCTGGCGGTCTCGCCGGGGACGAACTTCCCCTCGGCGTCCAGGTCGACCGGGATGCAGGCGATTTCCAGCAGCGCGTGCCGGTTCCAGTCGAAGCCGCCGGTTTCCACGTCCACGACCACCGGGAGGTAGCCGCGGAAGCGCTTGGCCATCGGCGAGGGGAGGGGGCTGGCGCTTTCCGTCATCCGGAAAGCTTAGCAGGGCGGGCAAGCCCGCGGAGAACGATCAGGCCGCGCCGCTGGTGCTGGTCTCGTCGCGCTTGTCGCGCGGGGGCAGCGGTTCCTCGCCCTTGACCAGGAACCACACGTTCTCGGCGATGTTGGTGGCGTGGTCGCCGGTGCGCTCCAGGTTCTTGGCCATGAACAGCAGGTGCGTGCACGGGGTGATGTGGCGCGGGTCTTCCATCATGTAGGTCAGCAGCTCGCGGAACAGCGCGGTATAGGTGGCGTCGAGTTCGGCGTCGCTTTCGCGGACCTTGAGCGCCAGGTCGGCGTCATTGTCGCGGTAGGCGGCCAGCGCGTCGCGCAACTGGCACACGGCCAACTGGCCCAGCGGGCGCAGGCCGGTGACGTGCGGCACCGGCGGCAGGGTGTTGAGTACCTTGGAGCGCTTGGCGGCGTTGGCGGCGTAGTCGCCGATGCGCTCGAGGTCGCCGGCGATGCGCAGCGCGGCCAGGATCACCCGCAGGTCGCGCGCCATCGGCCCGCGCAGCGCCAGTTGCATCACGTCGTGGCCGATCTTCGCTTCCAGCGTGTCGATGGCTTCGTCGTTGGCGATCACGCGCTCGGCGGCGCGGTCGTCGCGTCGCTCGACCACGTCCAGCGCGGCTTCCAGCTGGGCGACCGCGATCCCGCCCATGCGCAGGATCTCCGCGGTGACGCTGCGCTGCTCTTCGTCGTGGCTCTTGACGATGTGGTCGTGGGGTTGGGTGTTCATGGTCGGAACCGGGTTGTTGGTTATTGGTTATTGGTTCTTGGGTGGTCGGTCGTTTGCCAGCAACCAGGAACCAACAACCAAGAACCGCTATGCGGATCAGCCAAACCGGCCGGTGATGTAATCCTCGGTCTGCTGCTTGCTCGGCGAGGAAAAGATGGTCGAGGTCAAGTCGTGCTCGATCAGGTCGCCCAGGTACATGAAGGCGGTGTAGTCGGACACGCGCGCGGCCTGTTGCATGTTGTGGGTGACGATGGCGATGGTGTAGTCCTGCTTCAGTTCCTCGACCAGTTGCTCGATGCGGCTGGTCGAGATCGGGTCGAGCGCGCTGGTCGGTTCGTCCAGCAGCAGCACGTCGGGCTTCAGCGCCACCGCGCGGGCGATGCACAGGCGCTGCTGCTGGCCGCCGGACAGGCCCAGTGCCGACTGCCCGAGCTTGTCCTTCACCTCGTCCCACAACGCGCCCTGGCGCAGCGCCAGTTCGACGCGGTCGTCCATGTCGGCCTTCGACAGCTTTTCGTGGTGGCGGATGCCGTAGGCGACGTTCTCGTAGATCGTCATCGGGAACGGCACCGGCTTCTGGAATACCATGCCGACCTTGCTGCGCAGCCGGTTCATCGGGTACTTCGGCGACAGGATGTCGTCGCCGTCCAGCAGCACCTCGCCCTTCGCTTCCAGCTTCGGGTACAGCGCGTAGATGCGATTGAAGACGCGCAGCAGCGTGGACTTGCCGCAGCCGGACGGACCGATCAGCGCGGTCACCCGCTTCTCCGGGATCTGCAGGTCGATGTTCTTCAGCGCGCGGAACTTGTCGTAATAGAAGTCCAGCCCGCGCGCTTCCAGCTTCACCGGAGCGGGCGGCAGTTCGCCGCGGTCGGTGGTCACCATGCTGATGCGCTGCGTGGGTGCGCTGGAGGTGGCTTGGTTCATGGTCGGATCCGCAGGCAAGGCAGAAGTGAGCGAAGGGAAGTGAGGAGCGGGTGGCCGGGAAGGGTGCTTGCCCGCTTCTTGCTCCCCTCCGCTCGTTTCCGGCTCTTAGTCATGGTTGATCTTGTTGCGCAGCAGGATGCCGCGCGCGGTCAGGCTGACCAGCAGCACGAACACGGTCAGCACCAGCGCGCCGGCCCAGGCCAGCGTTTGCCAGGTTTCATAGGGGCTGCCGGCGAACTGGTTCATCACCACCGGCACGCTGGCCATTGGCTGGCGGATGTCGGCGTTCCAGTACTGGTTGCCGAACGCGGTGAACAGCAGTGGCGCGGTTTCGCCGGAAATGCGCGCCAGGGCCAGCAGGATGCCGGTGACGATGCCGGCCGAGGCGCTGCGGTACAGTACCTGCACGATCACCTTCCACTGTGGCACGCCAAGGGCGAGGGCGGCCTCGCGCATCTGCTGCGGCACCAGGCGCAACATCTCGTCGGTGGTGCGCACTACCACCGGCAGCACGATGAAGGCCAGCGACACCGCGCCGGCGATCGCCGAGAAGCCGGTCGTGGCGACGATCATCGCGTAGACGAACAGGCCCAGCACGATCGACGGCGCCGACAGCAGGATGTCGTTGACGAAGCGGACCACGGTGCCGGCCTTGCGCGCGTTGCCGTATTCGGCCAGCCAGGTGCCGGCGGCCACGCCCAGCGGCGTACCGATCAGCAGCGCCAGCGCGCACATCACCGCGCTGCCGAAGAAAGCGTTGGCCAGGCCGCCTTCCTGCATCGGCGGCGGCGTGGTCTGCGTGAACAGGTCGAGGTCGATGCCGCCGATGCCCTTGGCCAGCAGCGTCCACAGGATCCAGGCTAGGAAGAACAGGCCGAACAGCGCGGTGGCCACGGACAGCGCGATCGCGACCGCGTTGACGACGCGGCGGCGGGCGTAGATGCCGTTGGACGCATGGGCGGCCATCAACTGCCCTCCTTGCGCGACAGTCGCAGCAGCATGCAGCGGGCCGCGGCCAGCACCACGAAGGTGACGACGAACAGCACGAAGCCGAGCAGCAGCAGTGCCGAGCGGTAGGTCTCGGTGGCCTCGCCGAAGTCGTTGGCGATCAGCGCGGCGAGGGTGGTGCCCGGCTCCAGCAGCGAAGCCGACAGTCGCACGCTGTTGCCGATCACGAAGGCCACCGCCATGGTTTCGCCGAGCGCGCGGCCCAGGCCGAGGAAGATGCCGCCGATCACCGCGCTGCGCGTGTACGGCAGCACGATGTCCCAGCTCACTTCCCACCTGGTGCTGCCCAGCGCGCAGGCCGATTCCTTCAGTCGCGTGGGCACGGTCAGGAATACTTCGCGCATCACCGAGCTGATGAAGGGAATCACCATGATCGCCAGCACGAAGCCGGCGGTCAGCATGCCGATGCCCAGCGGCGGGCCCTGGAACAGCGGCCCGACGATGGGCAGGGTGCCGAGGTGGTCGTTGAGCCACGGCGTCACGTGCTCGGTCATCACCGGGACCAGCACGAACAGGCCCCACATGCCGTAGATGATCGACGGGATGCCGGCGAGCAGTTCGATCGCGGTGCCGATCGGCCCGCGCAGCCAGCGCGGCGCCACTTCGGTCAGGAAGAAGGCGATGCCGAAGCTGACCGGCACCGCGACCAGCATCGCGATGACCGCCGTCACGATCGTCCCGTAGATCGGCGCCAGCGCGCCGTACTTGTTCTCGACCGGGTTCCAGTCGGTCGAATAGAAGAAGCTCAGGCCCTCTTCCGCCAACACGTGGCGGCCGCCCCACAGCATCGACAGCGCGGCGCTGGCCAGTGCGACCAGCACGAAGGCCACGGTAACGACCAGGAACCAGCGGAACCGGCGGTCGTTGGCGGCGGCGCGCGTGTCGCGGCTCGGAGTGGTGGAGGCGGGCAGGGCGGTGGCGTTCAAGTGTTCCCGGGGTGCGCTTTTCGTCGTTGCCGCGATGGCGAAGCGCGTCGGCGGGCGTGTCCGCGCCCGCCGCCGCGCCGCTGCATTACTTCAGGGCCGTGGCCCAGTAACCCTCGATCTGCTGCACCAGTTCCGGCGGCAGCGGCACGTAGTCCAGTTCCTTCGCCTGGGCCTGGCCGTTCTCGAACGCCCACTTGAAGAACGCCAGCGTGTCGGCGTTGCGCTTGGCGTCCTGCGGCTGCTTGCGCACCAGCATGAAATTGGTCGCGGTGATCGGCCACGCCTGCTCGCCCGGCGCGTTGGTGATGACCAGGTTGAAGTCCTTGGCGTTGGCCCAGTCGGCGCTGGACGCGGCGGCGGCGAAGCTTTCCGCGCTGGGCTGCACGAAGTTGCCGGCCGCGTTCTGCAGCGCGGCGTAGGGCATCTTGTTCTGCAGCGCATAGGCCAATTCGACGTAGCCGATGCTGCCCTTGATCTGTTTCACGTACGAGGCCACGCCTTCGTTGCCCTTGCCGCCGACGCCGCCCGGCCACTGCACGCTGGTGCCTTCGCCGACCTTCTCCTTCCACGCCGGGCTGACCTTGCTCAGGTAGTTGGTGAAGTTGAAGCTGGTGCCCGAACCGTCGGAGCGGTGCACGAGGTTGATCTTCAGGTCGGGCAGGGCGACGCCGGAGTTGACCGCGGCGATGGCCGGGTCGTTCCACTTGGCGACCTTGCCGAGGAAGATGTCGGCCAGCAGCGCGCCGGTCAGCTGCAGCTTGCCGGCTTCGATGCCGTCGAGGTTGACCACCGGCACCACGCCGCCGATCGCAGACGGGAACTGCGCCAGGCCGGACTGCGCCAGTTCCTCGGACGACAGCGGCTTGTCGGACGAACCGAAATCGACCGTGCCGGCCTTGATCTGGGCGATGCCGCCGCCGGAGCCGATCGACTGGTAGTTGACCTTGTTGCCGGTGGCGGCGTTGTAGTCGGCCGACCACTTCGACACCAGCGGATAGATGAAGGAAGCGCCGGCGCCGGAGATTTCCGCGGCATTCGGGTTGGCCGGGGCGGTGGCGGCAGCACCATCCGCGCCCGGGGCGGTGGCGGCCGGGTTGGCGCCGTCGGTGGTGGGCTTGCAGGCCACGATGGCAAGGGAAACGGAAATGGCCAACAGGGCGATGCGCGCCGGCTTCAGGTTCATGGATGTCTCCGGGGAGGATTCGCGGGCAGGGCCGCTGGGTTCCACTATGAAATGATGTTTTTGTTACAGCCGTATGACGTCGATCGCCTGGTCTGGAACGGTGGCCGGGATTTGCCTGGCCATGCGCAAAAAAAGCGCGGACCTTGCGGCCCGCGCTTCGGGGTGGACGACAGGGGAGAGGGACCCGCCGCCCGGCGCACGTTGCTTATTTCAGGTTGGTCGACCAGTAGGTCTCGATCTGCTGCACCAGCGAGTCCGGCAGTGGCACGTAGCCGAGCGTGGTGGCCGAGGCGTCGCCGTTGGCGTAGACCCAGCGGAAGAACTCGGTGGCCGCCTTGGTGCCCGGCTTGCCGCCCTTGTGCACCAGCATGAAGTTGGTGGCGGCGATCGGCCACGCCTGGTCGCCCGGGGCGTTGGTGACGATCAGGTAGAAGTCCTTGGCGTGCGACCAGTCGGCGCTGGCGGCGGCTTCGGCGAAGGTGTCGTCGCTGGGGTTGATGTAGTTGCCGGCGGCGTTCTTCAGGCGCGAATAGGCCACCTTGTTCTGCAGCGCATAGGCCAGTTCGACGTAGCCGACCGAGCCCTTGATCTGCTTGACGTAGGCGGAGACGCCTTCGTTGCCCTTGGCGCCGATGCCCACCGGCCACTTGACCGTGGTGCCCTCGCCGACCGCGCTCTTCCACGCCGGACTGATCTTGGACAGGTAGTTGGTGAAATTGAACGTGGTGCCCGAGCCGTCGGAGCGGTGCACGACGGTGATCTTCTGCGCCGGCAGGCCGATGCCGCCATTGGTGGCGACGATGCGCGGGTCGTTCCACATCGTGATCTTGCCGAGGAAGATGTCGGCCAGCACGTCCGGGTCCAGCTTCATCGCGCCGGGCTGCACGCCGGGCAGGTTGAACGCCGGCACGATGCCGCCGATCACCGACGGGAACTGCGCCAGGCCCGAACGGGCCAGTTCGTCCGGCGGCAGCGGTTTGTCGGACGAGCCGAAGTCCACGGTGCCGGCCTTGATCTGGGCGATGCCGCCGCCGGAACCGATCGACTGGTAGTTCACTTCCTTGCCGGTCGCCGCCTTGTAGTCGGCCGACCACTTGGACACGGCGGGATAGACGAACGAAGCGCCCGCGCCGGTCACGTCGGCAGCGTGGGCGGAGAAGGCCATGGCCGTCGCCAACAGTGCGGCGGCGGTGCGGAGGGTGGTTTTGTGGGTCACGGAATTAGGCTCCTGAAGGCGGACAAAAGCCGGGCTGGGCGCCCGCTTCCCATCTATTCCAATCCGGTTACGTGACATCTCCGCTGCAGTTGTGTGTCAGACGAATGACATGCGCGTGACCCGGGTCCGGAGGCGGCATGCCCTGATCCGTGCGTGGACAGGGGGCCCGCGGGCTGGAAGGGGAGAGTCGCCGGACCGGACCGGCCGGGCTGGGATTTCCGTGCCGTGCGCCAACCGGGCTGGCCAAGGCGACGGATACGCCGCGTATCGAGCGGCGTTTATTGCCGGCCCGCCATGCCGCTGTCACGCCAATGTCATTTAATTGACCCGGAACAGTCATGCGGATAGCGGAATCTTAACCGCGTTGCGCCGCGGCACGACGGCGGCTGCGGCAATTCCCAACAAAATCCACCCCGGAGATATCCCATGCGTTCCAATCTGCTCGCGACGGCCATTGCCGCCAGCCTCGGCCTCGTCGGCCTGGCCGCCACCGATGTCGCGCACGCGCAGTCCTCCACCGAACTGGCCGAACTGAAGGCGCAGATCGCCGCGCTGCAAGCGAAGGTCGAGGATCTGGAATCGCGCGCCGATGCGCAGTCCGAAGTCAACGTCGAGCAGGCCAAGGTCAACGAATCGGTCGCGCCGACCGTCGATTCGCTGAAGAAACTGGTCAACGACACCAAGCTCAGCGGCCGCATGTACTTCGACCTCACCAACATCGACCAGGAATCGAATGGCGCCAAGACCGACGCCAGCGGCTTCGGCTTCGACATCAAGCGTTTCTACCTGGGCGTCGACCACAAGTTCGACGACGTCTGGTCGATGAACCTGACCACCGACTTCCAGTACAGCTCCGCGATCTCCTCGACCGAGCTGTACATCAAGAAGGCCTACATCCAGGCCAAGCTCAGCGACGCCTTCGTGCTTCGCGCCGGTTCGACCGACCTGCCGTGGGTACCGTTCGCGGAGAACTACTACGGCATGCGCTATGTCGAGAACACCATCGCCGACCGCCTGAAGTTCGCCACTTCGGCCGACTGGGGCCTGCATGTCAGCGGCGAAGCGGGCAGCGGCATGTTCAACTACGCCGCCGCGATGCTCAACGGCGCCGGCTACAAGAACCCGAGCCGCAGCAAGGGCGTGGATTTCGAAGGCCGCATCGGCTTCGCTCCCACCGCCAATACCGTCGTTGCCGTGGGCGCCTACTCCGGCAAGCTGGGCAAGGAAAAGGAGAATACCGAGGCGCTGCATACCGCCGACCGCGTCGACGCGATGGTCGCCTACGCTTCGCCGAACTTCCGCGTAGGCGCCGAGTACTTCCAGGCCAAGAACTGGAACAACGTGCTGACCGCCGCCTCGGACAAGGCCGATGGCTACTCGGTGTGGAGCAGCGTCGGCCTGACCGACGGCGGCGTGACCCTGTTCGGCCGCTACGACAAGGCCGACCTGAGCAAGGAAATCGACCCGAGCCTGGAGGAGACCTACTACAACCTCGGCGTCGAATTCCCGGTGATCAAGGGCGTCAAGCTGGCCACGGTGTACAAGTACACGCACCGCGAGAACGACACCACCACCGACCAGGAGACCAAGGAATTCGGCGTCTGGGGCGAATTCCGGTTTTGATCCGGCTTGCCCGGATCGACGGGCGCGACGAAAACGGCGGGCTTCGGCCCGCCGTTTCGCTTTCCGCGCGCGTGCTCACGCGGCGGGGGTCTTGTCCTTGAACCGGCACAGGTCGCGGATCACGCATTGCGGACAGTCCGGCTTGCGCGCCTTGCACACGTAGCGGCCGTGCAGGATCAGCCAGTGGTGCGCGTCGGGCTTGAATTCATCCGGCACCACCTTCAGCAGTTTCTCCTCGACCGTCTTCACGTCCTTGCCGGGCGCCAGCCCGGTGCGGTTGGCGACGCGGAAGATGTGCGTGTCCACCGCGATGGTCGGCTCGCCGAACGCGGTGTTCAGCACCACGTTCGCGGTCTTGCGGCCGACGCCGGGAAGCGCTTCCAGCGCCGCGCGCGAACGCGGCACCTCGCCGTCGTGCTCTTCGATCAGGATGCGGCTCAGCGCGATCACGTTCTTCGCCTTGCCGTTGAACAGGCCGATGGTCGCGATGTACTTCTTCAGCCCGTCCTCGCCGAGGTCGAGGATGGCCTGCGGCGTGTTCGCGACCGGATACAGCCGCCGCGTGGCCTTGTTGACGCCGACGTCGGTGGCCTGCGCCGACAGCACCACCGCGACCAGCAGTTCGAACAGGGTTCTGTATTCGAGTTCGGTGGTCGGCTTCGGGTTCAGTTCGCGCAGGCGCGTGAACAGTTCGACGACTTCCGCGCGGGAGAACGGCTTCGGGCGGGCCGGGGCCGCGGTTTTCTTCGCCGGTCTGCCTGTCGCGGGAGCCTTCGCGGCGGGTTTTTTCTTCGGTTTCGTCGTCATTGGTCACCGCGTTGCGCGGCCTTGGCCTTGGCACGGGCGAGAACCGCGGCGGCGGCGGGCGGCAGCGACGACTTCTGCGCCTGCGGCGGTGACCGGCGCGCCGCGCGTTCGGCGGCGATGCGCGCCAGCCGGGCTTCGCGCGCGCGGTAGCGTTCGCGCGCGGCCCAGGCCTTCGCGAGGCGCGCCTGCGCATCGACGATCTTCGCCGCGACGACCTCATCGCACGCCGGGCAGGGCGCGAACGCCACCAGCCCGGCCTCGATCGCGGCGTCGACATCGTCGGCATCGAGCAATTGCGCCAGCCGCTCGCCGAGCCTGCAGTCGTGCATGCCCGTCAGCGCCCGGTGAAAGCCGGCTTGCGCCGTTCGAGGAAGGCGCGGGTGCCCTCGCGCATGTCGTCGGTCGCGAACATCAGGCCGAACTGCGCGGTTTCGTACTGCAGGCCTTCGCCGATCGCGCATTCGCCGCCCACGGTCACCGAGTCGAGGATGCCGCGCAGCGCCAGCGGCGCGGAGGCGGCGAGTTGCGCGGCCAGCTTCGCGGTTTCCGCGTCGAGTCCGGCGGCGGCGACCACGCGGTTGACGATGCCCAGCTGCTGCGCGCGGGCGGCGTCGATCGGCGCGCCGAGCAGGCACAGTTCCAGCGTCGCCGCGCGTCCGGCCAGGCGCAGCAGGCGCTGGGTGCCGCCGAAGCCGGGGATCAGGCCGAGGTTGATCTCGGGCTGGCCGACCTTCGCGCTGTCGGCGGCGATCCGCAGGTGGCAGGCCATCGCCAGTTCCAGCCCCCCGCCGAGGGCGAAGCCGTTGATCTTCGCGATCACCGGTTTCGGCATCGTTTCGATGCGCCGCATCAGGCGCTGGCCGCGCAGGGAGAAATCGCGGCCCTCGCTGGCGCTCAGGCCCGCCATTTCGGCGATGTCGGCGCCGGCGACGAAGGCCTTCGGCCCGGCGCCGGTCAGCACGACGGCGCGCACCGCGGGATCGGCGGCGGCCGCGTCGAAGGCGGCGAGCAGGGCGTCGAGGGTGGCCGCGTTCAGCGCATTGAGCTTGTCGGGGCGGTTGACGGTGAGGGTGCGGACGGCGCCATCGTCGGCGGTCAGGACTGGGGATTCGGTCATGGGTTCTGGCGAAAGGGGGGCGAAATGTTCAAAAGTCGTTTTTCGGGGCCGGACAAAACGGGAACTTCCGCCGCAAAACGCGGGTCACAGCCGCCGTCCTCACTGGTTATTAAGCCGGTGCGGGACTATCCTAACGCGAGCTTTTCCAGATTCGTCGGGGGCGGCCTGGCCGCCCCTTTCCATAACCGGAGGTTTGTTCCGAATGAAGTTGCGTCAGTTCCTGGCCAGTGTGGCCCCCGCCAGCCTGCTGGCTCTTTCCCTGGTCGCCGGCGGCGCGTTCGCGCAAACCACCCCGGCCCCCGACCGCAATGCCCTGAGCTATGCGCTGGGCTACGACCTCGGTCGCAACCTGATCGAAAGCGGCGAATCCGTCGACCTGGCCACGGTGCAGCGCGCGCTGCAGGAAGGCTATGCGAAGAAGGAGCCCACCGTGCCGGTGGAGCAGCTGCGCACCGCGGTCGAGGCCATGCAGAAGCGCCAGGCCGAGAAGGCCAAGGCCGCATGGGACAAGGCCGCCGCCGACAACAAGGCGCGCAGCGACGCCTTCATCGCCCAGCACAAGACCGCCGCCGGCGTGCAGACCCTGCCGGGCAGCACCGTTCAGTACAAGGTGCTGGAATCGGGCAGCGGCGCGCGTCCGACCCAGGCCAGCACCGTGCAGCTGGAGTTCGCCGGCCCGTATCCGTTGGGCCAGCGCCCGCAGCAGGCCCAGCCGGCCCGCCAGATCCCGTCGATGAAGGTCAGCGAAGTGCCGCTGACCGGCCTGCGCGAAGCCCTGCTGGCGATGCCGGCCGGTTCGAAGTGGGAAATCACCCTGCCGGCCGACAAGGCCTACGGCGCCGACCCGCGCACCGAGTTCCCGCCGAACCTGGCGGTGCAGTTCGAGGTCAAGCTGGTCAGCGTGAAGTGACCCGACGGCGCGGTCGCGCCTGGCGCGGCCGCCCCGCCATCGCGTCGTCCCCGCGCAGGCGGGGCTTCCGCTTCCGATACGCGACGAAACGCCGGCCCCGTGCCGGCGTTTCGTTTTGCCGGCGCACATCCGGCGCCGGCCGCGCTGGGCGATAATCGGCGCATGAGCTTTCCCTACTTGCCGGTGCCGAGCCCGTGCATCGGCGTCTGCACCCTCGACGACGACGGCATCTGCCTGGGCTGCCGGCGCACTTCCGACGAAATCGCCCGCTGGCCGCGAATGAGCAACGACGAACGCCTGCGACTGATCGAAAACGTGCTGCCCGAACGCGAATGGGCGCGCGTGGCCGCGTTGCCGCCGCTGCCCGAGCGCGAAGCGCTGCAGCGCGCGCTGCATCCGCTCGCGGCGCCGCCGCAGGGCCCGGGCTGGAACCACGACGACCTGGCCGACGTGCTGCCGCCGGGGCCGCTGCACGAAGCGGCGGTGCTGGTCGGCCTGGCGCCGCGCGATTCCGGCACGCAGGTGCTGCTGACCCGGCGCACCGACGGCCTGCGCAACCACAGCGGTCAGGTCAGTTTCCCCGGCGGGCGCGTCGACGAAGGCGACATCGGCGTGGTCGCCGCGGCGCTGCGCGAGACCGAGGAGGAAATCGCGGTGCCGCCGGCGCAGGTCGTGCCGCTGGGCTTCCTCGATCCGTTCGTCACGGTCAGCAGTTTCCGCGTCACCCCGGTGGTGGCGCTGCTGGACCCGGCCTACGCGGCGCAACCGAACCCCGGCGAAGTGGCCGACGTGTTCGAAGTGCCGCTGCAGTACCTGATGGCGCGCGACAACCTGCGCAAGGTCGAAATCGACTTCAGGGGCCGCCGCCGCGTGGTGCTGGAATACGACTGGCCAGGGCAGCGCATCTGGGGCGCGACCGCGTCGATCCTCTCGAACCTGCGGCAACGGCTGGAGCGCTACGGATGAACTGGACCGCGCTGGTGCAGGTCGGCGAACTGGCTGCGGCACTCGACGACCCGCGGCTGCGCCTGTTCGACGCGCGCGCCGTCGCCGCGATCACGCCGGACGGCCCCAACCCCGCGTTGCTCTACGCGCAATCGCATCTGCCCGGCGCGCAGTACGCCGACCTCAACCTCGACCTGTCCGACCTCAACAAGGCCGGGCAGGGCCGGCATCCGTTGCCGGACGACGAAGTCTTCGCGCGCAGGCTGGGGTCGTGGGGCGTGTCGCCGGCGCATCAGGTCGTGGTCTACGACGCCGGCGACGGCAGCATGGCCGCGGCGCGGATGTGGTGGTTGCTGAAGCTGCTCGGCCACCAGCGCGTCGCCGTGCTCGATGGCGGCCTGGCCGCCTGGCAGGTCGCGGGTTTGCCGCTGACCGCGGAAGTGCGCGCCTGTCCGGAAGAGGCGCCTTACCCGGCGCGCTTCGACCGCTCGCGCATCGTCACCGCCGACGCGGTGCGCGAGCGCCTCGACGAGGACAGCGGCTGGCTGATCGACGTGCGCGCCGCCGAACGTTTCCGCGGCGAAGTCGAACCGATCGATCCGGTCGCCGGCCACGTGCCCGGCGCGCTGAACCGGCCGTTCGCACAGAACCTGCGCGACGGCCGCTTCAAGCCGGCGGACGAACTGCAGGGCGAACTCGAAGCGCTGCTGGCCGGCCGCCGTCCATCCGACACGGTGCTGATGTGCGGCTCCGGCGTCACCGCCTGCCACCTGCTGCTGGCGTTCGAACACGCGGGCCTGCATGGCGCGCGGGTCTTCGCCGGCTCGTGGAGCGGCTGGATCGGCGATCCGTCGCGGCCGGTGGCGAAGGGCTAGGGGCAGGCGGAGGGACGGGCAACGGCACCCGTCCGTTTTTCTCTTCTCCTTCGCCCGTTTCCGCTGTCAAAGCACCATGCCGCCGGAAGCCTCGATCCGCTGCGCATTGATCCAGCCGGTGCCCGGCGCCAGCAACGCGGCGACCACCGCGCCGATATCGTCCGGCAGGCCGACGCGGCCCAACGCGGTCTGCGCGGCGATGGCGGCGTTGAGTTGCGCGTTGTCGCGCGCCGCGCCGCCGCCGAAGTCGGTTTCGATCGCGCCCGGTGCGAGCGTGTTGACGCTGATCCGGCGCGGGCCCAGTTCCTTGGCCAGGTAGCGGGTCAGCACTTCGACGCCGCCCTTCATCGTCGCGTAGGCCGAGTAACCCGGCAACGAGAAGCGCGCCAGTCCGCTCGAGATATTCAGGATGCGGCCGCCGTCGGCGATCAGCGGCAACAAGGCCTGGGTCAGGAAATACGGCGCCTTCAGGTGCACCTTCACCAGTTCGTCGAACTGCGCTTCGGTGGTTTCGGCGAATGGCGCGTGCACGCCGTGGCCGGCGTTGTTGAGCAGGAAATCGAAGTTCCCGCGGCCCCAGCCGGCCAGCACCCGCTTCACCTGCCCGGCGAAGGCGGGGAAGGCGCTGCTGTCGGCCACGTCCAGCTGCAATGCGGCGGCGCGGCGGCCGAGCGCCTCGATGGATGCGACCGCCTGCTCGGCTTCGGCACGGCCGCTGCGGTAGGTGAGGACCACGTCGGTGCCTTGGCGGGCCAGGTGTTCGGCGGCGTTGCGGCCCAGGCCGCGGCTGCCGCCGGTGATCAGGGCGATGGGGGAGGGGTCGTTCATGGCATTCTCCGGTTTGGGCGGCCGGACGGCCGTCGTGGGCAGCATGCTATTGGGCTTGATAAGCGCGATAAATCGGTGAAGATTGTTTTCTCTGTGCAATACAGGACGACAATCGGCCGTGGACATGCTGGAAACCTGCCGCGTCTTCGTCGCCGTGGCCGAACTGGGCGGCTTCACCCGCGCCGCCGACCGCCTGGGCCAGCCCAAGGCCAGCGTTTCGCTGGCGGTCCGGCGCCTGGAAGCGGCGCTGGGCACGCAACTGCTGCACCGGACCACGCGTCGCGTGCAATTGACCCACGACGGCGCCGCCTTCCTGGAGCGCTGCCGCGACCTGCTGGACGATGCCGACGAGCTGCAGGCCATGTTCCGCACCGAACCGCGAAGCCTGCGTGGGCGGCTGCGCGTGGACATGTCGTCGCCGATGGCGGCCAGGTACGTGATCCCGCGGCTGGGCGAATTCCTCGACCGGCACCCGCAACTGGAGATCGAGATCGGCGGGGCCGAACGCCGCGTCGACGTGGCCGGCGAAGGCTACGACTGCGTGCTGCGCATCGGCGCGATCCTCGACGACAGCCTGGTCGCGCGCCCGCTCGGCGCGTTGCGCATCGTCAACTGCGCCAGCCCGGACTACCTGCGCCGCTTCGGCACCCCGCGCCGGATCGAAGACCTGGCCGCGCACAGGCTGGTGCACTTCGTCGGAACATTCGGCCAGCGGTCGGCGGGCTGGGAATATCCCGTCGCCGGCGGATACGCGAACCTGCCGATGCCCGGTGCGGTGACGGTGAACAACGCGGCGGCGTACACGGCCGCGGCCCTCGCGGGCCTGGGACTGATCCAGACGCCGGCCATCGGCATGCGCGAGCTGCTCGAATCCGGGCAACTGATCGAAGTGCTGGCGGATTTCCCCGCCGAGCCGATGCCGGTCACGCTGCTGTACCCGCGTCGCCGGCACCTGCCGCTGCGCGTGCGCATGTTCATGGACTGGATGACGGACGTGCTGGCGCCGCATCTCGGCGCGTCGCAGCCTGTGGGAGCGGCGTAAGCCGCGACGCTTTTCGTACCGGCATGCGAAGGTGCAAGAGCAGAAAGCGTCGCGGCTTACGCCGCTCCTACAGGGGCATCATTTCTTCAGTCTTGCCACCATCGCCTGCAACGCCTGCTGCGTTTCCGGCAGGTACCAGGCTTCGACGAAACGGTCGAGGCGGATGTTGTCGTTGTGCAGGGCGACGGCGAGGTCGGCGCGGGCGATGGCGCGGGTCTGCATCACCGGCGCATGCGGCAGTTGCAGCAGCGCCTGCAGCCACGCCACCGCGCGCGGCACCACGCTGGCGATGTCGGCCAATTCGTCGACCAAGCCGATGTCCAGCGCGCGTTCGGCCGGGACCAGTTCGCCGGCGACCAGCAGGCATCCGGCGCGGTGCACGCCGACCGCGCGGCGCAGCAATTGCTGGATGCCTTCCGGCGCGACCAGTCCGACCTGGGTTTCGTTCAGGCCGAT
This sequence comes from Pseudoxanthomonas sangjuensis, assembly GCF_010211755.1. Classification (GTDB taxonomy): domain Bacteria; phylum Pseudomonadota; class Gammaproteobacteria; order Xanthomonadales; family Xanthomonadaceae; genus Pseudoxanthomonas_A; species Pseudoxanthomonas_A sangjuensis. The sequence continues at coordinate 97,538 of NZ_PDWR01000001.1, forward strand.
CGCGTACGGCCGCGACGGGTCGACGCTGCGCGCCATGACCCGGTAGTCGCAGCACAGCGCCAGCACGCAGCCGCCCGCGGGCGAGTGGCCGGTGATCGCCGCGGCCACTGGCACGCGCGATTCGGCCAGCGCACGGGCGACGCCGAAGAACGCCTGCCAGCTGTCCATCAGCGCGTGACGGTTTTCGCCGTGCGACAGCAGGTACGGCACGTCGAGCCCGGCGGAGAAGACGCCTTCGCCGCCGGACAGCACGATGCCGCCGATGTCGTCGCCCTGGGCCTTGTCGATCGCGGCGATCAGCGCGCGGCACAATTCGGTGTCGAGTGCATTGACCGGCGGCCGCGCCATGCGGATTTCGCGGACGTCGCTGTGTTCGATGGTTTCGACCATTGCACTCATTGCGGCCCTCCGGAGGTTGCGGGCTATGATAAGCCCATGAGCAGACGACAGCTTCCGCGATGGGTCCTGGCCGCGCTGGTGTCCGCGGCGTCGTTGCCGGCACTGGCCGACGAATGCAAACCGGTGCTGAAGGAGGGCTGGGTGAACCTGCCGCCGGTGCCGGAGCCGATGATGCTGGCTGGTTACGGTCGCATCGAGAACCCGTGCAAGCAGGCGGTGTCGGTGGCCTCGGCGTCCAGCCCGGCTTTCATGCACGTGGGCCTGCACCGCAGCGAGATCGTCGATGGCATGAGCAGGATGCGCGCGATCGGGGAGCTGCCGCTCGCGCCGGGTTCGACCGCAACGCTCGCGCCGGGCGGCCTGCACCTGATGCTGATGCACCCGTCCGCGCCGGTGAAGGAGGGCGACAAGGTCGCCGTGACATTGAAGCTGAAGGACGGACGCGAGGTTGCCGGCGTGCTGGTAGTGAAGCAAGCCGCCCCCTGACATCGCCGTCACCGCGGCTTTTGGCGGCCGGAGGAAGGATGGGCAAGCGGGATCAGGCGCCGACCGCGCTGCGGATCGAATCCGGCAACGGCCGCGGCCGACCGGTCTTGCGGTCTATCCACACCGCGACCACGTTGCCGTCGTTGTACAGCGTCCGGCCGTCGGCGTTGACGATCCGGTGCGCGATGGTCGTGCTGCTGGTGCCGACGCGTTCCACCCCCAGCTCGACCACCACGTCCGCCGGATACGGAATCGGCTGCCGGTAGTTCAGCTGTACCGACACCACCACCGGCGCGAATTCGTCGGTGACCCATTCCTCGCCGATCGAATCGAACCAGCGGATGCGCGCCTCTTCCAGGAAGGTCAGGTAGCGCGCGTTGTTGACGTGGTTGAACGCGTCCAGGTCGCTCCAGCGCAACTGCAGCGGCATGCGGAACAGCGGCTTGGGGGAACCGGCGGAGGGGGCGTTGTCGCTGCTCATTTCGTCGCGCTTTTCCTGTTGGCGTTCTTGCGCGGCGGCAGTACCGCCGGCCTGGCCACGGCCGCCGGCTTGCTGGCCTTGGCGGCGGTGCCGGGCAGCAGCTTGGCGAGGAAGCGCCCGGTGTGCGACGCCGGATTGGCGGCGATGTCTTCCGGCGTGCCGGTGGCGATGACCTGGCCGCCGCGATGGCCGCCTTCGGGGCCGAGGTCGACCACCCAGTCGGCGGTCTTGATCACGTCGAGGTTGTGCTCGATCACCACGATGGTGTTGCCGTCGTCGCGCAGCTTGTGCAGCACGCCGAGCAGGTGCTCGATGTCGTGGAAGTGCAGGCCGGTGGTCGGTTCGTCGAGGATGTACAGGGTGCGCCCGGTGTCGCGGCGCGACAGTTCCTTCGACAGCTTGACGCGCTGCGCCTCGCCGCCGGACAGCGTGGTCGCGCTCTGGCCCAGCTTGACGTAGCTCAGGCCCACGTCGACCAGCGTCTCCAGCTTGCGCGCCAGCGCCGGCACCGGCTCGAACAGCTTCAGCGCGTCCTCGACGGTCATCTCCAGCACGTCGTTGATGTTGTAGCCCTTGTACAGGATCTCCAGCGTCTCGCGGTTGTAGCGCTTGCCGTGGCAGACGTCGCAGGGCACGTACACGTCGGGCAGGAAGTGCATCTCGACCTTGATCAGGCCGTCGCCCTGGCAGGCCTCGCAGCGGCCGCCGCGTACGTTGAAGCTGAAGCGGCCCGGCGAGTAGCCGCGCGCGCGCGCTTCCGGCACCTGCGCGAACAGCTCGCGCAGCGGCGTGAACAGGCCGGTATAGGTCGCCGGGTTGGAGCGCGGCGTGCGCCCGATCGGCGACTGGTCGATGTCGACGACCTTGTCGAACAGGTCGAGGCCGACGATTTCCCGGTACGGCGCGACCGAATGCGACGAGCCGTTGATCTCGTTCGCGGCCAGCGCATACAGGGTGTCGTTGATCAGCGTCGACTTGCCCGAGCCGGATACGCCGGTGATGCAGGTGAACAGCCCGGTGGCGATGTCGAGGTCGACGTCCTTCAGGTTGTTGCCCGATGCGCCGCGCAGGTGCAGCGTCATCTTCGGGTTGGCCTTGTGCCGGGTCTTCGGCACCTCGATCTTCCGCTTCCCCGACAGGTACTGGCCGGTCAGCGAGCGCGGTGCGGCGAGGATGTCGCGCAGCGCGCCTTCGCCGACGATCTCGCCGCCGTGCACGCCGGCGCCGGGGCCGATGTCGAGGATGTGGTCGGCGGCGCGGATCGCGTCCTCGTCGTGCTCGACCACGATCACCGTGTTGCCGAGGTCGCGCAGCCGGGTCAGCGTGCCGAGCAGGCGCTCGTTGTCGCGCTGGTGCAGGCCGATGCTCGGTTCGTCCAGCACGTACATCACGCCGACCAGGCCGGCGCCGATCTGCGAGGCCAGGCGGATGCGCTGCGCCTCGCCGCCGGAGAGGGTGTCGGCCTTGCGTTCGAGCGTGAGGTAGTCGAGGCCGACGTCGACGAGGAAGCCGAGGCGTTCGCCGATCTCCTTGACGATCTTCGCCGCGATCTCGCCGCGCCAGCCGGGCAGCGACAGCTCGCGGAAGAACTTCAGCGCCTCGTCGATCGGCAGCACCACGAGGTCGGGCAGCGGCCTGTCGGCGACGAAGACGTTGCGCGCGGCCTTGTTCAGGCGCGCGCCCTTGCATTCGGGGCAGGGACGCTCGCTGACGTATTTGGCCAGTTCCTCGCGCACCGCCGGCGATTCGGTTTCGCGGTAGCGGCGTTCCAGGTTCGGCAGGATGCCCTCGAAGCGGTGCTTGCGCTGGGTGCGGCCGCCGGAATCGGTGAGGTAGGTGAAGGTGATGACTTCCTCGCCGCTGCCGTACAGCACCGCGTCGCGCACGTTGTCCGGCAGCGACTGCCAGGGCGCGTCGACGTCGAACTTGTAGTGCCGCGCCAGCGAGGCGATCAGCTGGAAGTAGTAGGCGTTGCGGCGGTCCCAGCCGCGCACCGCGCCGGCGGCCAGCGACAGCTCCGGGTGCACCACGACCTTCGCCGGATCGAAGAATTCGGCCACGCCGAGGCCGTCGCAGGTCGGGCAGGCACCCATCGGCGCGTTGAACGAGAACAGGCGCGGCTCCAGTTCCGGCAGCGAGTAGTCGCAGACCGGGCAGGAGTACTTCGACGAGAACAGCAACGGCGCCTGTTCCGCCTTGTCCAGCGACATCACGCTGGCCATGCCGTCGCCGAGCTTGAGCGCGGTCTCGAAACTTTCGCTCAGGCGCTGCTTGAGGTCGGCGCGCGGGCGGAAGCGGTCGATCACCGCCTCGATGGTGTGCTTCTGGCGCAGCGCCAGCGACGGCAGCGCGTCGATCTCGTACACGGTGCCGTCGACGCGCACGCGCACGAAGCCCTGCGCGCGCAGTTGCTCGAACACCTGCGCATGCTCGCCCTTGCGGTCGCGGATCACCGGCGCCAGCAGCATCCAGCGCTGCTCGGCGGTTTCCGGGTCGTTTTCCAGCGCCAGCGCCTGGTCGACCATCTGGCTGACCGTCTGCGCTTCCAGCGGGTAGCCGTGGTCCGGGCAGCGCGGCAGGCCGACCCGCGCGTACAGCAGGCGCAGGTAGTCGTAGATCTCGGTGATGGTGCCCACGGTCGAGCGCGGGTTGTGCGAGGTCGACTTCTGCTCGATCGAGATCGCCGGCGACAGGCCCTCGATGTGGTCGACGTCGGGCTTCTCCATCACGCTGAGGAACTGCCGCGCGTACGCCGACAGCGATTCGACGTAGCGGCGCTGGCCTTCGGCGTAGATCGTGTCGAACGCCAGCGACGACTTGCCCGACCCGGACAGGCCGGTGATGACGATCAGCTTGTCGCGGGGCAGGTCGAGGTCGAGGTTCTTGAGGTTGTGCGTCCGCGCGCCGCGGATGCGGATGAAATCCATGGCCATCGGGTGGGGTCCGGTGAGCGAACAGTCAAGCCTAGCCGGCCGGCGTTTCAGCGGCAAACCCGGTTCACGCAAAGCTGTGTGCCGGCACCGGAAGGATGCGCCAAGTCATTGTTTCCAATGGAAGTCCGGATGGACGGGCCGCCGGGCCGGGTGCGCGGGCAGGCAGGGTCGCCACGGATCCGGCCCGGACGGCCCGACGGGGATCCCCCGCCGGGCCCGCGGCTTGACCCTAAGCGATTGAATCCCGTACAATTTCGCGTCTTGCCGGCCGGTTGGATCGGCAAGGACGAAAATAACTACAGAAGCACATCCGAGGAAATACCAATGAACTACGCAGTCCTGGTGACGGGCGGCAAGCAGTATCGCGTTGCCCCCGGCGAAACCATCCGCGTCGAGAAGCTCGAAGCCGAAGCCGGCAGCGAGGTCACTTTCGACGACATCCTGTTGCTGGGCGACGGCAACGGCATCACGGTCGGCGACGCGCTGAAGGGCGCCACCGTCACCGCGACGGTCAAGTCGCACGGCCGCGCCGACAAGGTGCGCATCATCAAGTTCCGCCGCCGCAAGCACCACATGAAGCACCAGGGGCACCGGCAGCACTACACCGAAATCGAAATCACCGGCATCAAGGGTTAAGGAGAAACAGTCATGGCACACAAAAAGGGCGTAGGCTCCTCGCGCAACGGCCGCGACTCCAATCCGAAGATGCTCGGCGTGAAGGTCTATGGCGGCCAGGCGATCGACGCCGGCAACATCATCGTCCGCCAGCGCGGCACCCAGTTCCACCCGGGCGCCAACGTCGGCCTGGGCCGCGACCACACGCTGTTCGCGCTGGTCGACGGCAAGGTGGAATTCTCCACCAAGGGCCCGAAGAAGCGCCGCACCGTCAGCGTGGTCGCCGAGGCGTAAGCCTTCCGGCATCCGCGACGTACCGGAAAGCCCCGCTTCGGCGGGGTTTTTCGTTTCGGAGGCCGCCGCGGCGAACGCGGCGGCCGTTTATGATTCCCGACAATTCCTCCGCCGATTCCCCATGAAACTCGTAGACGAAGCCGAAATCCAGGTCATCGCCGGCAATGGCGGCAACGGCTGCGTCGGTTTCCGCCGCGAGAAGTTCATCCCGCTCGGCGGGCCGGACGGCGGCGATGGCGGCAACGGCGGCAGCGTGTGGCTGCAGGCCGACGAGAACCTCAACACCCTGGTCGATTTCCGCCACCAGCGCTCGTTCCGCGCCCAGCGCGGCGAGAACGGCATGGGCCGGCAGATGTACGGCAAGGCCGGCGAGGACCTGACCATCGTCGTGCCGGTCGGCACCGTCGTGCACAACGTCGAGACCGACGAGGTCATCGGCGACCTGACCCGGCACGGCGAGCGCCTGCTGGTCGCCAAGGGCGGCAAGGGCGGCCTTGGCAACATGCACTTCAAGAGCTCGGTCACCCGCGCGCCGCGCAAGGCGACGCCGGGCGAGGAGGGCGAGCAGCGCACGCTGAAGCTGGAACTGAAGCTGCTGGCCGACGTCGGCCTGCTCGGCTTCCCGAACGCCGGCAAGAGCACCTTCATCCGCGCGGTCTCGGCGGCGACGCCGAAGGTCGCCGACTATCCGTTCACCACGCTGTACCCGAACCTGGGCGTGGTCAGCGTGGAGGCGCACCGCAGCTTCGTCATCGCCGACGTGCCGGGCCTGATCGAAGGCGCGGCCGAAGGCGCCGGCCTCGGCACCCAGTTCCTGCGCCACCTGCAGCGCACGCGCCTGCTGCTGCACCTCGTCGACATCTCGCCGATGGAGGGTGGGGTGGAGGGCGTGCCGCCGGCCGAGCAGGTGCGGGCGATCGAGCGCGAGCTGGAGCGCCACGACCCGGAACTGCTGGCCAAGCCGCGCTGGCTGGTGCTGAACAAGGCCGACCTGATGTTCGAGGACGAGGCCGCGGCCGCCGCGAAGGCGGTAATCGACGAGCTCGGCTGGACCGGGCCGTGGTACCTGGTCTCGGCGATTTCGCGCGAGGGCACCTGGCGGATCATGAAGGACGTGATGGCGTTCTTCGACCGCCAGCGCGAAGAGGCGGAAGCGGCGTCGCAGGGCGCCTGATCCTCCGGAGCCAAAAGCGCGCGGCCGCAAGCCGCATCCGTGCAAAAAGAAAACCCGCCGGGAGGCGGGTTTTCGTGTCTTCCGTCCGATGCCGCTGCTCAGGCGGCGGTCTGCAGCGCCTTGATGCGCGCGGTCAGGCGGCTCTTGTGGCGGGCGGCCTTGTTCTTGTGGATCAGGCCACGGGCGCTGAAACGGTCGAGGATCGGCTGGGCGACGGCGAAGGCTTCCTGCGCGCCCTTGGCGTCGTTGGCGTCGAGCGCCTTCAGGACCTTCTTGACGGCGGTGCGAAGCTGCGAACGCTGGGCGTTGTTGCGCGCATTGCGCACGACGGTCTGCTTGGCGCGCTTCTTGGCGGACTTGATATTGGCCACGGTGGGATTCCTGGTGGGTGCTTTTTTAGAGCGGGCCTGAGAGAATTCAGGATTTGAACGGAAGACGGAAAATCGAGCCGGAAATTATGGGGGATTCAAGGACTTGCGTCAACTGGGCCGATTCCGACCCGTGGACGGCCCGATGAGCGGCCCGCGCCTGCTGCGCTCCACGGCGATTTTCAGCTCGATGACCTTCCTGTCGCGGCTGTCCGGGCTGGCCCGCGACCAGGTCTATGCCATCGTGTTCGGCGGCAGCCCGGCGATGGACGTGTTCGTCGCCGCGTTCCGCATCCCCAACTTCATGCGCCGGCTCTCGGCCGAGGGCTCGTTCTCGATGGCCTTCGTGCCGGTGCTGGCCGAATACAAGGAAAAGCACGGGCCGCAGGCGGTCAGGGAGCTGATCGACCGGGTCGGCGGCACGCTGGCGGCGGCGCTGCTGGCGGTGACCGCGGCGGTCGTCCTGTTCGCGCCCTGGCTGACCCAGGTCATCGCCCCGGGTTTCGCCGTCGGCGGCGAGCAGCACCGGCTGCTGGTCGAGATGCTGCGCATCACCTTCCCGTACGCGCTGTTCATTTCGCTGGCCTCGCTGGTCGGCAGCATCCTCAACAGCTACCAGCGCTTCGCGATCCCGGCGCTGAGCCCGGTACTGCTGAACCTGTCGATGATCGGCGCGGCGCTGGCCTCGGCGTACTTCTTCGACAGTTCGATCATGGTGCTGGCCTGGGGCGTGTTCGTCGCCGGCATCCTGCAGCTGGCCTGCCAGCTGCCGTCGCTGGCGAAGCTGGGGCTGCTGCCGCGGCCGAAGTGGGGCGTCGCCCATGCCGGCGTGCGCAAGATCATGAAGCTGATGGTGCCGACCCTGTTCGGCTCGTCGGTGGTGCAGTTCAACCTGCTGTTCAACACCATGGCCGCGTCGTTCCTGGTCGGCGGCAGCATGACCTGGCTGTACTACAGCGACCGCCTGCTGGAATTCCCGCTGGGCATGTTCGGCGTGGCGATCGGCACGGTGATCCTGCCGCATCTGTCCGGGCGCCACGCGGCGACCGACCCGGACGGGTTCTCGAAGGGCCTGGACTGGGGCTTCCGCCTGTGCCTGCTGATCGGCATCCCGGCCTGCCTGGGCCTAATCCTGTGCGCCAGGCCGCTGGTGGCGACGCTGTTCCAGTACCACCGCTTCGACGCGATGGACGCGAAGATGAGCAGCTGGAGCCTGATCGCGCAGTCGACCGCGGTGCCGGCCTTCCTGCTGGTCAAGGTGCTGGCGCCGGCGTTCTATTCGCGGCAGGACACCAGGACGCCGGTGAAATCGGCAGTGGTTTCGGTATTGGTCAATGCGCTGGGCACGGTGCTGCTGTTCGCCGCCGCGCTGGCATGGACCGATGCCGGCCACGCGGCGTTGGCGAAGGCGGGCGGCAACTGGCTGGATGCGCTGGCGCATCTCCCCGGCCTGCACGCGCTGCTGGCGCTGGCGATCGCACTGGCGGGCTGGGCCAACGCGCTGCAGCTGGCCTGGTACCTGCGCCGCGCCGGCGTCTACCGGCGCCAGCCGGGCTGGGGCCGCTGGCTGCGGCAGATCGCGCTGGCCAGCGTGGCGATGGTCGCGGTGCTGCTGGCGCTGCGCGGCCTGTGGCCGGACTGGTCGGCATGGGGCTGGTGGCAGCGCGGCTGGCGGCTGGCGCTGCTGGTCGGTGGCGGCGGCACTGCCTATGCGGCGACGCTGTGGCTGCAGGGCCTGCGTCCGCGCGAGCTGCGGCATTGAGACCGGGCCGCTGCGGCTATACTTCGTTATTCCTATGAGCAGGCTGTTCCGAGACGTCGAAGGCGGGGTGCTGTTCCCGCAGGGTAGCGTGGTCTGCATCGGCGCATTCGATGGCCTGCACCTGGGTCATCGCGCGCTGGTGCGCCACGCGGTCGCGCGTGCGCGCGAACTGGGCGTGCCGGCGGTGGCGCTCAGCTTCGAGCCGCTGCCGCGCGAGTTCTTCTCGAAGGAAATGCCGCCGCCGCGGCTGACCCTGGCGCGGGCCAAGTACCTGGGCCTGCGCGAACTCGGCGCCGATGGCGTCGGCCTGCTGCGCTTCGACGGCAAGCTGTCGGCGATGAAGGCCGAGGATTTCGTGCGCAAGCTGCTGGTCGAACGCCTGCGCGCGCGCGAGGTCTGGATCGGCCCGGAATTCCGCTTCGGCAACCGGCGCGGCGGCGACCTGTCGCTGCTGCAGGCGATGGGCGGGGAACTGGGCTTCGGCGCCGGCGAAATCGAGCCGGTGCAGCGCGGCGGCGAACGCGTGTCGAGCACGCGCATCCGCGAGGCGTTGCGCGGCGGCGGCTTCACCGAGGCCGCGCACATGCTGGGCCGGCCCTACGCGATCGGCGGGCGCGTGGTGCGCGGCCGACAGCTCGGCCGCACGCTCGGTTTCCCGACCGCCAACCTGCGTTTCCCGAAGACCCCGGCGCTGTCCGGCATCTACGCGACCTGGGTGCACGGCGTGGCCGAGCGGCCGTGGCCGTCGGTGTCCAGCTTCGGCACGCGCCCGACCGTGAACGGGGTCGAGCCGTTGCTGGAAGCGCACCTGTTCGACTTCGACGGCGACCTGTACGGCCGCCACATCGAGGTCGAATTCGTCGCCAAGCTGCGCGACGAACTGAAATTCCCCGATCTGCAAAGCCTGACCGGGCAGATGCAACGCGATGCGGCCGATGCGCGCCGCATCCTGCACGTGATCGTCCCTGATCAAGAAGCCCGCGCGTCGATGTGCGGGTTTCCCACGGAAGCATGACTGCGAGCCACCGCGTGACGCGAGACTACAAAGCCACCCTGCACCTGCCGGCGACGGACTTCCCGATGCGCGGCGACTTGCCGAAGCGCGAGCCGGACACCCTGGCGCGCTGGGAATCGGAGAACCTGTACGCGAAGTTGCGCGAGAACGCGAAGGGCCGCCCGCTGTTTGTGCTGCACGACGGCCCGCCGTACGCGAACGGCGCGATCCACCTGGGCCATGCGGTCAACAAGATCCTCAAGGACATCATCGTCAAGTCGCGCTACCTGGCCGGCTTCGACGCGCCGTACGTGCCGGGCTGGGACTGCCACGGCCTGCCGATCGAGATCGCGGTCGAGAAGAAGCACGGCAAGGTCGGGGTGAAGCTCGATGCGGCGCAGTTCCGGCAGAAGTGCCGCGAGTACGCCGAGGAGCAGATCGAGATCCAGCGCAAGGACTTCAAGCGACTGGGCGTGATCGGCGACTGGGACAACCCGTACAAGACCCTGAACTTCCGGTTCGAGGCCGACGAGATCCGCGCGCTGGCCAAGATCGTCGGCAACGGCCACCTGGTGCGCGGCGCCAAGCCGGTGCACTGGTGCTTCGACTGCGGCTCGGCCCTGGCCGAGGCCGAGATCGAATACCAGGACAAGACCTCGCCGGCGGTCGACGTGGCCTACGCCGCGCGCGACGCGAGGTCGCTCGCCGCGGCGTTCGGCGCCGACGTGCCGGACGGCGTCGAAATCGCCGTGCCGATCTGGACCACCACGCCGTGGACGCTGCCGGCCTCGCTCGCCGTTTCGCTCGGCGGCGAGCTCGAATACGTGCTGGTCGAGGGCCCGGCGCGCGACGGCGGGCGCCGCTGGCTCGTCCTCGCCGAAGCGCTGGCCGAGCGCGCGCTGCGCCGCTACGGCGTCGCCGACACGGTGGTGCATGCGCGCGCGAAGGGCGCGGCGCTGGAAGGCATCGTGCTGGCGCATCCCTTCTATGCGGACCGCGAGATCCCGATCCTGCTCGGCGAGCACGTCAGCGCCGAAGACGGCACCGGCGCCGTGCACACCGCGCCCGGCCACGGCCAGGAGGACTATGCGGTCGGCCAGGCATATGGCGTGATCGACAGGTACGCCGCCGCGCAGATCAATCCGGTCGACGGCCGCGGCGTGTACCTGCCGTCCACGCCGCCGTTCGGCGCGCTCGGGCTCGCCGGCCAGCACATCTGGAAGGCGAACGACCTGATCGTCGAAGCGCTGCGCGGCAACGGCACGCTGCTTGCGTTCTTCAAGCTCGAGCACAGCTACCCGCATTGCTGGCGGCACAAGACGCCGGTGGCGTTCCGCGCCACGCCGCAGTGGTTCATCTCGATGGAGCAGGCGCACCTGCGCCGCAACGCGCTCGCCGCGATCAAGCAGGTCGGCTGGTTCCCGGCCTGGGGCGAGGCGCGCATCGCCGGCATGGTCGAAGGCCGCCCCGACTGGTGCATCAGCCGCCAGCGCACCTGGGGCGTGCCGATCACGCTGTTCGTCGACAAGCGGACTCACGACCCGCATCCGCGCAGCGTCGAGCTGCTCGGCAAGGTCGCCGACATCGTCGAGCGGGGCGGCATCGACGCGTGGTACGCGCTGGATCCGGCCGAACTGCTCGGCGACGAGGCGAAGGACTACGACAAGGTCACCGACATCCTCGATGTCTGGTTCGATTCCGGCGTGACCCACGAAGGCGTGCTGCTGGAGCGCGGCTTCGGCAAGCCGGCCGACCTGTACCTGGAAGGTTCCGACCAGCACCGCGGCTGGTTCCAGTCGTCGCTGCTGACCGGCGTCGCCATCGACAGCCACGCGCCGTACAGGCAGTGCCTGACCCACGGCTTCACCGTCGACGAACACGGCCGCAAGATGTCGAAGTCGCTCGGCAACGGCATCGAGCCGCAGGAAATCATGAAGACGCTGGGCGCGGACATCCTGCGCCTGTGGATCGCCTCGGCCGACTACAGCAACGAGATGGCGCTGTCGCGGGAAATCCTGAAGCGCAACGCCGACGCCTACCGGCGCATCCGCAACACCGCGCGCTTCCTGCTCGGCAACCTGCACGGCTTCGACCCGGCGCGCGACCTGCGCCCGCTCGACGACATGGTCGCGCTGGATCGCTGGATCGTGCATCGCGCATGGGAAATCCAGGAGAAGATCAAGGCGGCCTACGAGCGCTACGACTTCGCCAGCATCGTCCAGCTGCTGCTGAACTTCTGCAGCGTCGACCTCGGTTCGCTGTACCTGGACGTGACCAAGGATCGCCTGTACACGATGCGCGAGGACTCGCGCGGCCGCCGCAGCGCACAGAGCGCGATGTACCGCATCGCCGAGGCCTTCGTGCGCTGGATCGCACCGGTGCTCAGCTTCACCGCGGACGAGATGTGGGGCTATTTGCCGGGCGAGCGCGGCGGCAACGTGCTGTTCGCCACCTGGTACGACGGCCTGGCGCCGCTGCCGGAAGGCGTGCCGCTCTCGGCCGCGGACTTCGACAGGCTGCTCGCGTTGCGCGAGCAGGTTGCCAAGGTGCTGGAGCCGATGCGCGCCAACGGCGTGATCGGCGCGGCGCTGGACGCCGAGATTGCGGTCTCGGCCGGCGCCGCGACCGCGGCGAAATGGAAGCCGATCGAGGACGAGTTGCGCTTCCTGTTCATCAGCGGCGACGTGACCGTGACCCCGGTCGGGGCCGACGAGGTGTTCGTGCTCGCGCAACCGACCGCCAAGCCGAAGTGCGTGCGTTGCTGGCACCATCGCGCCGACGTCGGCGCCTATGCCGACCATCCGGAATTGTGCGGCCGCTGCGTGACGAACGTCGAAGGGCCGGGCGAAGACCGGAAGTGGTTCTGATGCCGAAGGCCGTGAAACCCAACGCGCTGGCCTGGCTGCTCGTTTCGGTCGCCGTCGTCGTGCTCGACCAATGGAGCAAGCAGTGGGTGCTGGCGTCGCTGCCGGAGCACGTCCCGGTGCCGGTGATCGATGGCTTCTGGAACTGGTACCGCACCTACAACACCGGCGCGGCGTTCAGTTTCCTGAGCAACGCCGGTGGCTGGCAGATCTGGTTCTTCAGCGCGCTCGCGGTCGCGGTCAGCGGCCTGCTGGGCTTCTGGCTGTCGCGCACGCGGCGCGGCGACTGGCGCACCGCGTTGCCGTACGCGCTGGTGATCGGCGGCGCGCTGGGCAACGTGATCGATCGCGTCCAGCACGGCCACGTGATCGATTTCATCCAGTGGTACGTCGGCGAGCACTACTGGCCGGCGTTCAACGTCGCCGATTCGGCCATCGTCGGGGGGGCGATCGGCATCGCCCTGTTCAGCCTGCTCGACGGCAAGTCGAAGCGGAAGGGGGGATAATGGGCCTGCCGACTTCCCCGCCGAACAACCCGGCCAGCCATGGCTGCGCTGCCTAATATGGACGTCCTGCTCGCCAATCCCCGCGGCTTCTGCGCCGGCGTCGATCGCGCCATCGAAATCGTCAAGCGCGCCATAGAAACCCTCGGCGCGCCGATCTACGTGCGCCACGAGGTCGTGCACAACCGTTTCGTCGTCGACGACCTGAAGCGGCGCGGCGCGGTGTTCGTCGAGGAACTGGACGAAGTGCCGGACGGCGCCACGGTGATCTTCAGCGCCCACGGCGTGTCGCAGGCGGTGCGCGCCGAGGCCGGGCGCCGCGGACTGAAGGTGTTCGACGCGACCTGCCCGCTGGTGACCAAGGTCCACCTGGAAGTCTCGCGCCATTGCCGCGCCGGCCGCGACGTGGTGCTGATCGGCCACGCCGGCCATCCCGAGGTCGAAGGCACGATGGGGCAGTGGAGCCGCGAGGCCGGGACGGGCAGCATCCATCTCGTCGAGGACATCGACGACGTCGCCGCGCTCGAGGTCTCGCAACCCGGCAACCTGGCCTATACCACCCAGACCACGTTGTCGGTCGACGACACCATCGGCATCATCGAGGCGCTGCGCGCGAAATACCCGGCGATCCAGGGCCCGAAGAACGACGACATCTGCTACGCCACGCAGAACCGCCAGGACGCGGTGCGCGACCTGGCGAAGCAGTGCGACCTGGTGCTGGTGGTCGGTTCGCCGAACAGTTCCAATTCCAACCGCCTGCGCGAGCTGGCGCAGCGCGACGGGGTCGAGTCCTACCTGATCGACGGCGCGCACGAGATCGACCCGGCCTGGGTCGCCGGCAAGCGCCGGGTCGGCGTGACCGCGGGCGCCTCGGCTCCCGACGTGCTGGTCGAGGGCGTCATCGCCCGCCTGCGCGAACTGGGCGCCGGTGCCGTCGGCGAGCTGCAGGGGGAACCCGAGAACATGGTGTTCGCCCTGCCCAAGGAATTGCGCCTGCAGCTGGTGAATTGACCGGGCTATCCCCGGTGCCTAAAATTGTCGGTTCGCGCGATCCGCGCCAACCCGGCCGCCGACGGCCGGTTCTCCAGAACAACAGATGCCGGAATAGCTCAGTTGGTAGAGCGGCGCATTCGTAATGCGTAGGTCGTAGGTTCGAATCCTATTTCCGGCACCATCTTCCCAGCCCCCGGGCGAGGTCGGATTCGCGCCCTCGGGGTGCGTCCGGTGCCCTTGCCATGTCCGATTTCCCCGCCTGCCCGCAATGCGGCATGGAAAACACCTACCACGACGGCACCCTGCTGGTCTGCCCGGACTGCGGCCATGAGTGGATCGAAGGCGAGGCCACGGCTGGCGCGGCCGACGAAGACGTCGTCGTGGTCCGCGACAGCAACGGCAACGTGCTGGCCGACGGCGACACCGTGGTGGTCATCAAGGACTTGCCGGTGAAGGGCGGCTCCGGCCCGATCAAGCAGGGCACGGTGTTCCGCGACATCCGCCTCGGCGACGTCGACGGCCACATCTACGACCGCAAGAGCAAGACCTACATCAAGACCGAATTCCTGCGCAAGCAGTAGGGAGCATGCCGTGGCGACGGGTTGGGCCGGCGATGGTGCGGTGCAGGAACAGATCGACGCGACCGTGAAGGACGCGATCCAGCGCGCGCGCAGCCAGTTGCCCAGGGGCGAGAGCCTGGAACGCTGCGAGGAATGCGATGCGCCGATCCCCGAGGCGCGGCGCAAGGCGGTGCCGGGCGTGCGCCTGTGCATCGCCTGCCAGCAGGCGCACGACGAAGAACAACAAGCCTTCAGCGGTTACAACCGCCGCGGCAGCAAGGACAGCCAGTTGCGTTGATCGCGGCGTTGCGATGCGCCATATGCATGCATCATGAACGCATGTAATCAAACCGACGCCGTGCGCTAACCGAAATTCAACGCGCGCCTGCCTATCATGCGCGCACGTCCGCAGCCGCTGCGGTCCGGAGTATCGGCTCTCGCGACCGCGGCCGTTGCGGACGACCACTTTCCCCGGCGCCCGGCGGAACACATGGCGGTTCCGCCGCCCCGCTTGCATGACTTCAGGCAGGCGCGCAGCGATTGCGCCGTGGCATGCTGGATGCCTTTCGCCCGACCCGCGAGGGATCCATGCGCCGCTTGCCCGCCGTCCTGCTGTTCGCCGCCGTTGCTTCCGCCCATGCCGCCGACGAACAGCCGCCGCTGAGCGCGCAGACGCTGTCGTCCGGCGGGCCGGCGGCGCCGGAACAGAAGGCGGTCGCCTTCGACAAGGCGGAACTGGCGTTCAAGCTGATCCCGGAAAGCAGGCGGCTGGAAGGCGATGCGCGGCTGACCTTCGTCGCCAAGCGGCGGCTGCAGCGACTGGTCGTCGACCTCGACAACAACTTCGGCATTTCCGCGGTCGAGGTCGACGGCCAGCCGGTGGCCGCGAACCACTGGCGCAATCCCGACGGCCGCCTGGCCGTCGACCTGCCGCATCCGCTCGAAGCCGGCGCACGCACCGTGCTGCGCATCGTCTACGCCGGCAGCCCGCACCGCGCGCAGCGCGCGCCATGGGACGGGGGCATCGTCTGGACCACCGCGCCGACCGGCGAGCCGTGGATCGCCACCGCCGTCGAAGGCGAGGGCTGCGACCTGTTCTGGCCGTGCATCGACCAGCCGTTCGGCGAGCCGGGCATCGTCGAGCAGCACGTCAGCGTGCCCGCACCGCTGGTCGCCGCCGGCAACGGCGTGCTGCTCGGCGTCGACGAGAAGGACGGCTGGCGCACCTACCACTGGCGCGCGAAGCAGCCGGATACCTATGCGGTCGCGCTGAACGTCGGCCCGTACGAACTGCTGCAGGCCGACTACCGCAGCCGCTACGGCAACACGATCCCGCTGCGCTTCTGGTACCTGAAGGGCAACGCGGCGAAGGCGAAGGAGCTGTTCGCGCAGTTCCCGCTGTTCCTCGACTTCTACGAGGAGAAGATCGGCCCGTATCCGTTCGGCGACGAGAAGATGGGCGTGGTCGAGACCCCGCACCTGGGCATGGAGCACCAGACCATCAACGCCTACGGCAACGGCTACAAGAAGGACGCCTACGGCTACGACTGGCTGCTGCACCACGAATTCGCCCACGAATGGTTCGGCAACCAGCTGACCAACGCCGACTGGAACGACATGTGGCTGCACGAGGGCTTCGGCACCTACATGCAGCCGTTGTACCTGCAATGGTCGCGCGGCGACATGGCCTACATGGCCGAACTGATGAAGCAGCGCGCGCTGGTCAAGAACCGCTTCCCGGTGGTGTCGGGCCACAGTTACAACGCCAGCGACGTCTACGACGCCGACAAGGGCCCGGCGCTGGACCTGTACTACAAGGGCTCGCTGGTCCTGCATACGCTGCGCGGACTGATCGGCGACGAGGCCTTCTTCGAGGCGACGCGCAAGCTGGTTTACGGTCGGACCGATCCGCGCCCGGGCAATTTCATGCCGCGTTACGGAGAGACGAAGGATTTCGTCGACGCGGTGAATGCGCAGACCGGCAAGGATTACGGCTGGTTCTTCAACGTCTACCTGCGTTCGACCGCGTTGCCGCAACTGCTGGCGGCGCGCGAAGGCGGCAAGCTGTCGTTGCGCTGGAAAACCGAGGGCGACAAGCCGTTCCCGATGCCGGTCCAGGTCCGCGTCGGCGACCGCGTCGTCGACCTGTCGATGGCCGATGGCCGCGGCGATGTCGAAATCGCCGACGGCGAAAGCTGGACGCTGGATCCGCATTCGAAGGTGCTGCGCGACGCGCCGGAAATCGAGGCGTTCCAGAAGGACGCCGCGGAACGTGCGCAGGCCGCGAAGAAATAGCCGCGGTTACGCGCCCTGCAGTCGGCGCACGACGCCGTGGCCGGCGACGAAGCCGCTGGCGAAGCACGCGGTCAGCAGGTAGCCGCCGGTCGGCGCTTCGCAGTCGAGCATCTCGCCGGCGCAGAACGTGCCGGGCCTCGTTCGCAGCATCAGGTCCGCGTCCAGCGCTTCCAGCTTCACCCCGCCGGCGCTGCTGATCGCTTCGGCGATCGGGCGCGGGCGCAGCAGCCGCAGCGGCAGGCGCTTGATCGTCCGCGCGAGCAGCAGCGCGTCGCCCGTTTGCGCCTTGTCCAGCGCTTCGTGGAGCAGGGCGACCCTGACGCCGTCGAGTCCGGCCTGCCGACGCAGGTGTTCGCCGAGGCTGCGGCCGTTGCGCGGTTTCCCCAGGTCGCGTTGCAGCCGCGCGAGGTCGCGGCCGGGGGCCAGGTCGAGTTGCAGCGCCGCCGAGCCGTCGCGTTCGATCGCGTCGCGCAGTTCCGCCGCCAATGCGTAGACCAGGCTGCCCTCGATGCCGTAGGCGCTGGCCACGCATTCGCCCTGCAACGAATGTCCTTGCCCGCGCGCATCCCGCCAGTGTGCGACGACGGGTTTCAGCGGCGCACCGGCGAACTTGTCGCGGAAGAATCCGCTCCAGGCCACGTCGAAGCCGCAGTTGGCCGGTTTCAGCGGCGCGACCGCGATGCCGGCAGCGGACAGCGTCGCCTGCCATGCGCCGTCCGATCCGAGTTCCGGCCAACTGCCGCCGCCGAGCGCGAGCACGGTCGCATCGGCGGTTGCCGCGATCTCGCCTTGCGCCGTCGCGAATCGCAGCGCCCCGGTTGCGTCCCAGCCCAGCCAGCGGTGGTGCACATGAAAGCGCACGCCGGCGTCGCGCAGCCGGCGCACCCAGCCGCGCAGCAGCGGCGCGGCCTTGAGGTCGCTCGGGAATACGCGGCCGGAACTGCCGACGAAGGTTTCCACGCCCAGTCCGCGCGCCCATTCGCGCAGGGCATCGGCATCGAAGGCGTCGAGCCAGCGGCCGACTTCGCCGGCGCGCTCGCGGTAGCGCCCGTCGAACGCGGGGCGCGGCTCGGAATGGGTCAGGTTCAGGCCACCCTTGCCGGCGATCAGGAACTTGCGCCCGACCGAACCCTTGGCGTCGTAGACATCGACCTCGATGCCCGCCGCGCGCGCGACCTCGGCCGCCATCAGGCCGGCCGGGCCGCCGCCGATGACGGCCAGGCGCTTGCGTTGCGGGGTGGGGGAATCCATCGGCAGATTCTATGCGGCAATCGACGCGGGCAATGACCGTCGGCACGGGGGCGGGCCGCGGCGATGGGTTATCGTCGCGGTCCGGATCCTTTTTGGGGGGAATGCCATGCGGGGACACAGACTGCTGACCACGGTTTTCGCGGCCATCATCGCGGCGACGCCATGGCCCGCGCTGGCAGCCGACGACCGGGCGCCGGCCGATTTCGATGCCTACGTCGACAACGTGCGCAAGACCTTCGACGTGCCGGGCATCGCCGTGGCCGTCGTCAAGGACGGCGAGGTGGTGCTGGCCAAGGGCTACGGCGTGCGCGACGTGGAAAGCGGACAGCCGGTCGGCGCCGACACCCTGTTCGCCATCGCGTCCAACACCAAGGCCTTCACCGCGGCTTCGTTGTCGATGCTGGCCGACGAGGGCAAGCTGAAGATGGACGATCGGGTCATCGACCACCTGCCGTGGTTCCAGATGTCCGACCCGTACGTGACCCGCGAGATGCGCATCCGCGACCTGCTGGCGCACCGCAGCGGTTTGAGCCTGGGCGCGGGCGACCTGCTGTACTGGCCGACCACGACCTACAACAACCGCGAGGTCGCCGAACGCCTGCGCCACGTGCCGTTGAAGGGCGGTTTCCGCGAACGGTACGCCTACGACAACATCCTGTTCGGCGTGGCCCAGCTGGTGGTCGAAGCGGCCAGCGGCATGCCGTACGAACAGTTCCTGCGCACGCGCATCTTCGCGCCGCTGGGCATGGAGCACACCCGCTACAACAGCGACCGCCTGCAGCCCGGCGACGACGTGGCCACCGGCTATGCGAAGGCGGACTTCAGCAAGCTGCAGCCCGCGCCGCGCATGACCTGGTCGAACGTGGCCGGCGCCGGCGGCCTGTATTCCAGCGTCAACGACCTGAGCAAGTGGGTGCGCGCGCAACTCGACGGCGGGGTGATTTCCGGCGAGGGCGACGATGCGAAGCGCTTGTTCAGCGAGCAGCGCCAGCGCGAGATGTGGAGCGTGCTGACCCCGATCCCGGTGCCGAAGCCGGCGGTGCCGGAGCTGGCCGCGGCGATGCCGAATTTCGCCGGCTACGGCGAGGGCTGGAACCTGACCGATTACCGCGGCCACAAGCTGGTCTGGCACACCGGCGGCTGGCCGGGCATGGTGTCGCGCATCACCCTGGTGCCGGAACTCAAGCTGGGTGTGATCGTGCTGACCAACCAGGAAGTCGGCGCCGCCTACAACGCGGTGACGATGCGCGCGCTGGACGACGGCCTGGGCTTGCCGCAGACCGACTGGACCGCGGCCTACGCCGCGGCCCTGGCGAAATCGCGGGGCAAGGCCGACGAGAGCTGGCAGAAGCACCTGGCCGCGCGCAACGCGAAATCGAAGCCGTCGCTGCCGCTGTCCACCTACGCCGGCACCTACCGCGACCCGTGGTACGGCGACGTGGTCGTGGCGATGGAGCAGGGCAAGCCGGTGATGCGCTTCTCGCGCACGGCCGACCTGGTCGGCACGCTGGAGCACTGGCAGCACGACACCTTCATCGTGCGCTGGCACCAGCGCTGGCTCAACGCCGACGCCTTCGTCGATTTCGACCTGGACGAGGACGGCAAGATCGTCGGGGCGACGATGAAGGCGGTATCGCCGCTGACCGATTTCAGCTTCGATTTCCAGGACCTGGACTTGCGTCGGGTCGAGACTACGGCGACCAAGTGACGGCGGGCTCAGATGAAGACTCTCGCAAAGACACTTTCGGGAGTCGTTCTCCTGTTTGTCATTGGCTACGTTTTTAACTTTTACAAGCGCTACCCGGCTGACCGATTCTGCTCAGGCGTCTCCTCAACAGACACTGAGCAGTCCATCATTCGCCGAGCCAAGCAGGAGGGCCGTCATTTTTTGCCGAGCAACAACTCAAGCAGCAGAGTTTTGGTATTCAACCAAGTCTCGCCAGCATGGCGCTATGCTTGCGTCATAGAGTTCAGCAAGGGCAAGGTTTCAAGCAAGCGCGTAATTGCTGCGGACTGAGCCCTAGCATCATTCAAGCTGTCGATGGTCACTCGACGCCGAGCAGTTCCACGTCGAACACCAGCGAAGCGTGCGGCGGGATCACCCCGCCGGCGCCTTCGCTGCCGTAACCATCCCGGGCCGGGATCAGCAGGGTGCGCTTGCCGCCGACGCGCATGCCGGCCACGCCTTCGTCCCAGCCGGGAATGACCTGGCCGGCGCCGAGCGCGAAGGTGAACGGCTGGTTGCGGTCGCGGGAGCTGTCGAACTTCAGGCCATGCTTGTCCGCCGCGGTCTGCTCGTACAGCCAGCCGGTGTAGTGCACGGTCACTTTGTGCCCCGAAACGGCTTCCGCGCCGGTACCCACGACGGTATCGACGCGCTGCAGTTCGGCCACGTCGCCGCCGGTGTAGGGTGCCGGCGCGGGCGCGCAGGCGGACAACAGCAGGGCGGTGGTCAGCAGCCAGGACGGAAGTCGCATGCGGATCCTCGGTTCGGTCGGGGTGCGACAGGGTAGCGCACGCGCGCGGGGCCGGGCAGGGGCGGCGGGGCCGGGTAAAATGCGCGGATGATCCTGAATATCGCCGCCTACCACTTCGCATCGATCGATGATCCCGATGCGTTCGCCGCCGCCTTGCGCGCCCGTGCGCAGGCGCTGGAACTGCGCGGCACGATCCTGGTCGCGGGCGAGGGCGTGAACCTGTTCCTGGCTGGCGGCGAGGCGGCAATCCGCGGCTTCGTCGACGAATTGCGCGCCGATCCGCGTTTCGCCGGCATCGTCGTCAAGGAAAGCCGGAGCGAATCCGTGCCGTTCGCGCGGCTGAAGGTCAAGGTCAAGCCGGAGATCATCAGCTTCCGTCGCGAAGGTTCGTCGCCGCTGGCCGGCCGCGCACCCGTCGTCGCGCCCCGCACGTTGCAGCGCTGGCTGGAGCAGGGCCACGACGACGCCGGCAGGCGCGTGGTGATGCTGGACACGCGCAACGTGCAGGAAGCCGAATACGGCAGCTTCGCCAACGCGGAGATCCTGCCGATCGCGAAGTTCACCGACCTGCCGGCGGAAGTGGAGGCGCGCAAGTCCGGATGGGCCGATGCGACCGTGGTCAGCTTCTGCACCGGCGGCATCCGCTGCGAGAAGGCCGCGCTGTGGATGCGCAACGAAGCCGGCATGGACAACGTGCTGCAGCTCGACGGCGGCATCCTCGGCTATTTTGAACGGGTCGGCGGCTACGGCTACGAGGGCCGCTGCTTCGTGTTCGACGGGCGCGTGGCGCTGGATCCGGGGCTCGCGCCGATGGTCGATGCGTGATTCCCGCGGCGGCGGGATGCTGAATTCCGCCGCGAGCGGCTGGAAATGCGCCGGCGCCGGCTTTATCACTTGCGCATGATCCCGTATTCGATCCTCGACCTCGCCCCGGTCTGCGAAGGCAGCGACGCGGCGCAGGCCTTCCGCAACTCGCTCGACCTCGCCCGGCACGCCGAAAAGCTGGGCTACACCCGCTTCTGGCTGGCCGAGCACCACAACATGCCGGGCATCGCCAGCGCCGCGACCGCGGTGCTGATCGGCCACGTCGCCGGCGGCACGCAGCGCATCCGCGTCGGTGCCGGCGGGGTGATGCTGCCGAACCACTCGCCGCTGCAGGTGGCCGAACAGTTCGGCACGCTGGCTTCGCTGTATCCGGGGCGCATCGACCTGGGCCTCGGTCGCGCGCCCGGCACCGACCAGGCCACCGCGCGGGCGTTGCGCCGCTACTTCGAGGGCGCCGACGAATTCCCGCGAGACGTGCAGGAACTGCTGCACTACTTCGAACCGGCGCAGCCGGGGCAGCCGGTGCGCGCGGTGCCCGGCGCCGGACTCGACGTGCCGGTGTGGATCCTCGGCTCCAGCCTGTTCGGCGCGCAACTCGCCGCGGCGCTGGGCCTGCCGTACGCGTTCGCGTCGCACTTCGCCCCCGACGCGATGGACCAGGCCTTGCAGGTCTATCGCCGCCAGTTCCGCCCGTCGAAGCATCGCGAGCGGCCGCATGCGATGCTGGGCCTGAACGTGATCGCCGCCGAAACCGATGCCGAAGCGAAGCGGCTGTTCACCACCGCGCAGCAGGCCTTCGTCAACCTGCGCCGCGGCCGGCCGGGGCTGATCCCGCCGCCGATCGACGACATCGAAAGCTACTGGCAGCCGCACGAGAAGGTCGGCGTCGAACAGGCGCTGGCGTGCAGCGTGGTCGGCGGGCCGGAGACGGTGGAACGGAGCATCGCCGCCTTCATCGAGCGCCACCAGCCGGACGAATTGATGCTGGTGGCCAACATCTACGACCATCGGCTGCGGCTGCGCTCGTTCGAGATCGCCGCCCAGGCCCTCCGGGGGCCGTAGCCGCCCCCCGGAAGCGGTTACAGGCCGCTTCCGGCGGGGCTTCCGCCGAAGCTGAACGAAAATCGCAGAAAGCGTTAGCTTTTTGTCCGAAACCTGCGTATCGTGCGCGGCACTGTGTTTTGCCAGGGTCACGGTTCATCGTGGGCCTGATGCGGTAGATCCAACGATCGGCTTCATCTTTCCGCTTTACCTCGCCTGCAAACCCCAGTCTCGGCCCGGAGGTCCCGCGGCCGCGATCTTTTTCCATCCGTTTCAGGAGTAATGCAAAGATGTCCGATCGTCAGACCGGTACCGTCAAGTGGTTCAACGATGCCAAGGGTTTTGGCTTCATCACCCCGGCCAATGGCCCCGACCTGTTCGTGCACTTCCGCTCGATCCAGGGCAACGGCTTCAAGACGCTGAAGGAAGGCCAGCAGGTCTCCTTCGTCGCCGTGCAGGGCCAGAAGGGCATGCAGGCCGACCAGGTGCAGCCGCTGTAATTTCGACCCAACCAGTCGAACCGAAGAACGCCGGGCTTGTCCCGGCGTTTTTTTATTGGCCGGGGTCGGCCGTAAGATGCGGCGGACCCCGATGGCGCCGCGACGATGACCGGAACCCTTGCCGACTGGCAGCACCTGATCCGCGACGTGCCCGACTTCCCGAAGCCGGGCATCGCGTTCAAGGACATCACCCCGCTGCTGGCCAATCCCGACGGCTTCCGCGCGACGTTGCGGGCGCTGGCGCAGCCGTGGCGCGGCACCGAACTGGAAGCGGTGGTGGGCATCGAATCGCGCGGCTTCATCCTCGGCGCGGCGCTGGCCGCCGAGCTCGGCGTTGGCTTCGTGCCGGTGCGCAAGCCGGGCAAGCTGCCGGCGGCCACGCTGAAGCAGGAATACCAGCTCGAATACGGCACCGATTGCCTGCACGTCCACGCCGATGCGGTGCGGCCCGGCGAACGCGTGCTGCTGGTCGACGACGTGCTGGCCACCGGCGGCACGCTGCTGGCGACGCTGGCGCTGGCGCGGCGACTGGGCGCGCGCGTGGCCGGCGCCGCGGTGCTGATCGAACTGTCCGCGCTCGGCGCCCGTACGCGCTGGCCGCGCGAAGTGCCGCTGGAGAGCGTACTGAAGTTCTGAGCCCGCTACGCGGCGGATTCGAGTTCGTCGAAATCCTCGTCGCGCAGCGCCAGGAAGGCCCAGAACGGCACGTCGCGCCCGGTCCAGTCGGCGCTGGCTTCGTCGAGGATCGACAGCAGCATGTCGAAATCGCCCTCGTCGGCGCTGCGCATCCCGCCGGCGCCTTCGAACAGCAGCACGTAGCCCTTCGCCGGCAGCCACGACAGGTCGCGCAGGCTGTCGGACAGCGCGTCCCAGTTGTGGCCGCTGGTCGCCGGGAAGTCCAGCGCCAGCGCCACGCGCAACAGCAGCGCGCGCTTGTCGGTGCAGCCGAGCAGGTCGATGCGCCGCGCCAGCAGGCCGGCGTCCTGCGCGGCGGCGGCCAGGGTGGCGATGTCGTCGCCGCCGACGAAGAACACGCCGGCGCGCGCCGGGTCTTCCAGGCCGAGGTCGAAGCCGGAATCGGTCATGGGCTGCTCCCGTCGAGCGCGTACTCGAAGCGGCGGAAGGATTCGTAATGGTCGTCGGTGTACCAGTACTCGCGGGGCGGAGTGCCGCCGGTGACGATGCGCCGCGCGCCGCGGTGGTCCAGGCCGGGCGTCTCGACCGTGTATTCGTGGTAGTACCCGCGCGCCTGCCTGGGCAGGCGGCCTTCGCGGTTGCCGAACACCGTACCGTCCTGGCGATGCGGGAACGGGCCGCCGCGCGCGATCAGGCGCAGCGTCGCGCGCGCTTCCGGCGGCAGGAAGGCGGGCAGGGCCGCGCCCGCGGAACCGGCTCCGGATTGCGCGGGCATTTCGCGCGGCAACGGCTCGGGCGCCGGCATGGAAGCGGGAACGGCAACGGTCGCCGGCGCGTCGTGCGCGGCCTGCTGCTGCGGTGTGGAACGCAACCACCACCACGCGGCGAGCAGGACGCAGGCCAGGGCCAGGATCGTGGATTTGCGCATCGGCGATTCCTTCGCGCGGGTGACGACGCAAGGGTAAAGTATCCGCGGTCCCTGCGGATGAACGCCATGCCCGCGAAGAACGCCCCGAGCCACGACCCGCGCATCGATGCCTACATCGCGAAAAGCGCCGAGTTCGCCCGGCCGA
Organism: Pseudoxanthomonas sangjuensis; assembly: GCF_010211755.1. Classification (GTDB taxonomy): domain Bacteria; phylum Pseudomonadota; class Gammaproteobacteria; order Xanthomonadales; family Xanthomonadaceae; genus Pseudoxanthomonas_A; species Pseudoxanthomonas_A sangjuensis. The sequence continues at coordinate 122,062 of NZ_PDWR01000001.1, forward strand.
TCCTGGCCCACCTGCGCGCGCTGGTGCACGAGGCCTGCCCGCAGGCCGTGGAAACGATCAAGTGGGGCATGCCGTTTTTCGTGTACGCCGGCGCGCCGCTGTGCAACATGGCCGCGTTCAAGCAGCACGTCGCGTTCGGATTCTGGAAGCACGCGTTGGTCGTGGGCGCAGGCAGCGAACGAGAAGGAATGGGCAGCTACGGCAAGATGGCGTCGCTCGGGGACCTGCCGCCGGAAAAGACGCTGCTGGCGCATTTCAAAAAGGCGATGGCGCTGAACGAGCAGGGCGTGAAATCGCCGGCCGCGCGCAAGGCCGCGCCGAAACCGCCGCCGCAAGCGCCGGCCGACCTGCTCGCGGCGCTGAAGAAGAACGGGGCCGCGCAGGCGACCTTCGATGCCTTCCCGCCGAGCTGCAAGCGCGAATACGTCGAATGGATCACCGAGGCCAAGCGCGAGGAAACGCGGGCCCGGCGGTTGGCGCAGGCCGTCGAGTGGATGGCCGAAGGCAAGCGGCGCAACTGGAAGTACGAGGGCTGCTGACTGTGCAGGAGCGGCGTAAGCCGCGACCGCGTACTTTCCGGGCCTACGAAAACATCCGCAGACATCTGGACATGGCGGTCGCGGCTTACGTCGCTCCTACAAGATCAATAGACGGTGTCCGTGCGCAGCACCGGGTAGCGGTTGTAGCCCGTGTCCCAGGCCGGATGCCGGCGATAGAAGAACTCCAGCCGCGCCTGCGGGTCCTTGGCGAAGGCCGGGTCGTCCTTCAGCTTCTTCTCGAATTCCGCCTTCAGCTTCGGATCACGCGCCAGCATCAGCCGCGCCTGTTCCTCGGCCACGTAGGCTTCCATGTATTCCTTGCGCTCGAAGGCGTTGTTGAATTCGCCCCATGCCGCCATCGAGTCCGGCGCCTGCGGCTCCAGCAGGTTGACCAGCAGGCGCGATTTGGCCTGCGCGATCGGAACGTACAGGGTGCCGGCCGCGATCCCGACGGTGTCGTCCTGCCAGGCGCCGCGGACAGTCGCGCGCTGGTGGCCTTCGACCGAGTTCGCGGCGAATTCGACCTTGTCGGCGACGAAGGCCTGCACCTTCACGTGGCTGGTCGAATTGGCCAGCACGCGGTAGTCGATGCCGTGCTGCAGCAGCCAGCGCGCCACCATGGCGGCGTATTCCGGCGGAACGAAATAGCCGCCCTTCGGCGCGACGACCACGGTGTCCGGCACGATGGTGTCGCGCAGCGGCAATTTCCAGACCTGCGGCTTGCTTTCGTCGTAGCGGGTCATGGTCGCGCCGGAAATCTCCGACGGCGATCGCGTGTATTCGTAGCTGAGGAAATCGACCGTGCGCACCGCGTCGGTGGCCTTGTGGTCCAGCGCCACCGGCCGGCCGCCGAGTCGCGCGGCGCGCGCGTCGGCGGCGTGCGCCAGCGCCAGCCAGTGCTGCGCGTTCGCGGCGGTCAGTTCCAGCGCGTCGAGCACGGTGTCGTGCGTGGCGCGCACGCGCTCGGGATAGGTGCGCCACGAATGCGTCTCCACCAGGATGCCGATGCGGTTGCGCAGCTGGAAATAACCGTGCGAGAAGCGCGGCGTCGATACGTCATCGACGAAACCGGAGGCCGGGTCGTCGTCGACCACGAAGCTGGGGTAGAACCCCAGCGGCAGCGAGCCCTGCGTCGCCAGTTTCGCGACGATGCCGTCCTTCAGCGCGCGGCCGGCCTCGCGCAGCGCCTCGTCGCCGGAATTGGTCGGCTCGCCGGTGATCGAGATGTCGTGGCGGAACTTGGCGCCGTCGGTCACGTGCAGGTCCAGCGTGACCAGCGGGTCCCAGCGCTGCACCAGGTCCAGCATCGCCTGCATTTCCGGCGAGTCCGCCTTCACGTAGTCGCGGTTGAGGTTGTAGCGCTGCGCGGTGGTGCGGAAGCCCATTTCCTTCGGCCCGCGCTGGTTGGGGCGGTTCCAGGCGCGGAAGTTCTCGTGGCCGTCGACGTTGAACACCGGCACGAACACCAGCACCACCTTGTCCAGCACGCCCGCGCCGGTCTTGCCTTCCAGCAGTTCGCGCAGCAGCAGGAAGCCGGCGTCCTTGCCGTCGATCTCGCCGGCGTGGATGCCGCCCTGCGCCAGCAGTACCGGCAGGCCGCGCTCGTGCGCGGTCTTGGCGTCGAGCGCGCCGCTGGTCGAGGCGACCAGCGCCTTCATCGGCCGGCCCTGCGGCGTGGTGCCGAAGTCGGTGCAGCGCACCGCCTGCGGGTACGCCTGCTGGAATGCGTCGCACAGCGCGATCACTTCGTCGTAGCGGCCGGTTTCGGTGAAGCCGCTGCGTTCGGCGTGGGTACTCAGGTCCGCCGCGGAGGCGGGCAGGGCGAGGGCGGCACAGAGGGCGAGAGCGGGCAGGCGGCCGAAGGTCTGGCGCATGGCGGGTCCGGAGGCGGAAAACCGGCATGATGCCCGCAATGCGGCGCGCGCGCAGCCATGACCGGCGGGGTTCGATTCGCGCTGGCCGATACGGTACCCTTCCCGAGATTTTCCGCAGGAACAGAGGATGAGCACGACTGCCGGGACCGCGCCGGCGCGCCTGCCGCGCCAGATTCCCTACATCATCGGCAACGAAGCCTGCGAGCGCTTCAGCTTCTACGGGATGCGCAACATCCTGACCCCGTTCCTGGTTTCGATGCTGCTGCTGTACGCCCCGGAGGCCGAACGCGCCGGCATCGCCAAGGACGTGTTCCACAGCTTCGTCATCGGCGTGTACTTCTTCCCGCTGCTCGGCGGCTGGCTGTCCGACCGCTACTTCGGCAAGTACAACACGGTGCTGTGGTTCAGCCTGATCTACTGCGCCGGCCACGCCTGCCTGGCCTTGTTCGACGACAACCGGCAGGGTTTCTATGCCGGCCTGTTCCTGATCGCGTTCGGTTCCGGCGGAATCAAGCCGCTGGTGGTGTCGTTCGTGGGCGACCAGTTCGACCAGCACAACAAACACCTGGCGAAGGTCGTGTTCGACGCGTTCTACTGGACCATCAATTTCGGCAGCTTCTTCGCCTCGCTGCTGATGCCGATCTTCCTGCGCGAATACGGCCCGGCGGTGGCGTTCGGCATTCCCGGCATCCTGATGTTCGTCGCCACCTTCGTGTTCTGGCTGGGGCGCAGGCGGTACGTGCGGGTCCCGCCGACCCGCGGCGCCGACCCGGATTCGTTCTTCAACGTGGCCCGCACCGCGTTGCTCGCGAGGGCCGAAGGGCAGGGAAGGCCGGGATTGCTGGTCGCCGGCTGCGGCGCGCTGCTGGCGCTGGCGATCCTGCTGTGCTGGGCGCTGGAGCCGGCGTGGTGGCCGGAGAAGTTCGAGTTCGTGATCAGCTTCTGCCTGGCGCTGGGTGCGCTGATCGCGTTCGGCGGCATCGGTACCTGGCTGCAGCTGGAACGCGCGCGCGGTCGCCACGCCGACAGCGCGGTGGACAGCGTGCGCGCGGTGCTGCGCATCCTGATCGTGTTCGCGTTGGTGACGCCGTTCTGGTCGCTGTTCGACCAGAAGGCTTCCACGTGGATCCTGCAGGGCAACCAGATGCGCGTGCCGCACGAGGCCTGGTGGTGGCCGAGCTGGCTGGTCAGGGAGCCGGCGCAGATGCAGGCGCTGAACCCGCTGCTGGTGATGCTGGTGATCCCGTTCAACAACCTGGTGCTGTACCCGGCGCTCCGGAGGATCGGCTTCGAGCCGACCGCGCTGAAGAAGATGGGCTGGGGCATCGCGATTTCCGGCCTGGCCTGGGTCGTGGCCGGCCTGATCCAGTTGCGCATCGACGGCGGCGCGTCGACCTCGCTGGCGTGGCAGGCGCTGCCGTACGTGCTGCTGACCTTCGGCGAGGTGCTGGTGTCGGCGACCGCGCTTGAGTTCGCCTACAGCCAGGCGACGCTGGCGATGAAGGGCGTGATCATGGCGTTCTGGTACCTGTCCGTGACCTTCGGCAACCTGTGGGTGCTGTTGACCAACGCCGGCGTCCGCAACGAGGCGGCGAAGGGCGTCATCGCCGCCAGCGGCCTGGGCGAGAACGCCTTCCTGATGTTCTTCTTCGCCGGCTTCGCCTTCGTCGCGGCGCTGGCCTTCGCCGGCTACGCGCGTCGCTACCCGATGCAGGACAACTACCGAGCCACCGCCTAGGAATCCCGATGCAATCCCCGATCACCTTCGTCCTGATCGCCGTCACCGCCGTGGTCTCGTGGCTGGCCTTCAACAACCGCAAGCTGGCCGACCGGCTGATCCTGTGGCCGCCGGCGATCGACAGGCACCGGCAGTACGACCGCTTGCTGACCTACGGCTTCATCCACGCCGATTTCAGCCACCTGCTGTTCAACATGATCACGCTGTTCTTCTTTGGCCGCTACATCGAGGCGAGGATGCTGCAGTTCGGCGGCAACATGCTGGTCTATCCGCTGTTCTACCTGTCGGCGCTGGTGGTCTCGATCCTGCCGACCTACCTGAAGAACCAGAAGAACCCGAACTACCTGAGCCTCGGCGCATCCGGCGCGGTGTCGGCGGTGCTGTTCGCCTTCATCCTGCTGGAACCGTGGGCGCTGATCTTCGTGTTCTTCGTGCCGATGCCGGCGATCCTGTACGCGGTCGCCTACGTGGCCTACAGCATCTGGATGGACCGCAGGGGCGGCGACCGCATCAACCACAGCGCGCACCTGGCCGGCGCGGCCTACGGGGTGATGTTCATGCTGATCATGAAGCCGGAAGTGCTGGGCCACTTCCTGCATGCGCTGACGAATCCCTCGTTCGCGCGCTGACGATCCGGAAAGGGCTCGCCATGCCGGGAGCCCGCGGGCGGCAGCTTGCCTGCGCGCCCGTGCGTCGTCCGGCCTGCCCGTTCAGATCGCCTGAAAGGCGTTGGCGCGGGATTTCTCCACGGCGGGCGCGTTGTACGAACTCATCAGGCGCTCGTAGACGGCCTTGTTCAGGCGCTCGAACTCCCAGTCGTTGGTATGGCCGGCGATGGTCAACTGGTACAGGCCTTCCAGCAAGGTGAAGTCGCTGGCGGCGGCGCTGTTCTGGATGGTCTCGTGCAGGCTCATGGCATTCCCCTGGTCGATGGACAAAATCTTCATGACCGGGACACGCAGGATCCATGCCAATCCCTTTTGCAGGGCGGAAGGCCCTTTCGGGACGGGCTTTCCGGGAAGGCCGATGGCAGAAAGTGACGTTCAGCGTCCGCATCTGCCAAGCCGGCCGGGGTTGGCGCAAAATGCCCGGGTCGAAACCCGAAGGAGCAGTCCGATGACGCAGCAGGACGACTACGCGATCCGGCACCGGCCGGAGCAGGGCCGCTTCACCACCGAAGTCGACGGCCACGAGGCCGAGCTGGTCTACCGGATGCGCAACGGGCGCATGGTCATCGAGCATACCGGGGTGCCGGAAGCCATCGGCGGCCGCGGCATCGCCGCCGCGCTGGTCAAGGCCGCGCTGGAGCATGCCCGCGCCGACGGCCTCAAGGTGGCGGCGCCCTGTTCCTACGCGGCGCTGTACATCCGCCGCCACCCGGAATACGAGAGCCTGCTGATGTAGGCGGGCACCGGTACCCGAATCGCCGCGACACGGTCGTCGCGGGAACACCAACAAGGAGTCTGCAGATGGTGAAGGCAAGGGCATTCCAACCGGTTTTGTTGTGCGCGGCGCTCGCAGCCGCGCTGGCTGCGTGCAAACCCGATGCCGGCGCACCGGGCGCGGAGGCGGGGCCGGCGGCTGCACCGACAGCGGATACGGCGCTGAAGGACGAGATCGAGAGCAACGGGCGCTACCTCATCGGGATCAGCTATCCGCCCGGCATCGAGCGCTACCCGGGCCTGGCCAAGGTCGTCGGCGACTACGCGCACGAACAACGCGCCGGCCTGATGCAGGCGGTCGAAGCGCTGGGCAACGACAGGCCCAGCGCACCCTACGAGTTGTCGCTGGCCTTCGAACAAATTCTGGACACGCCGCAGCTGGTCGCGATCAAGGCCGAGGGCAGCCGCTACACCGGCGGTGCGCACGCCGAGCCGCTGGTGGCGCGCTTCGTCTGGCTGCGGCAGCAGGAGCGGTTGCTGAGCGCCGACGAACTGATCCCGTCGGCGGAAGGCTGGCTGGCGGTCAGCGGCTACGTGCGCGAGCAGTTGCACACCCAGGTCTCGGTACGCGCCGACGCCGACGAGATGGCGCCGGAGGCACGCGCCGAATTCGTGCGCAACGCCGACAAGATGATCGACGCCGGCACCGAGCCGGACGCGGACAGCTTCCGCCAGTTCCAGCCGGTGCTCGACGCCGGCGGCAAGATCGTCGCGTTGCGCTTCGTGTTCCCGCCGTACCAGGTCGGCCCGTATTCCGACGGCACCCAGTCGGTGGACGTGCCGGCCGCGGTGCTGCGCCCGTACCTGGCGCCGGAACATGCGGGGCTGTTCGGTGGATGAGCGGCTGCAGCCGGCGACGCGCTCCCGTTATCGCCAGCGGGTCGAGGCGTTGCTGGCCGAAGCCGACGTGCGGATCGGCAGCGAGCGTCCGTGGGACCTGCAGGTGCACGATCCGAACCTGTACGCGCGCGTGCTGGCGCAGGGCTCGCTCGGGCTGGGCGAAAGCTACATGGACGGCTGGTGGGATGCCGGTTCGCTCGACGGCTTCCTGTACCGGCTGCTGCAGGCCCGGCTCGACGAACGCGTGCGCGGCGCGGGCGAGATCCGCGACGCGATCTTCGCGCGCCTGTTCAACCCGCAGACGCGCAGCCGCAGCCGCGAGGTCGGCGAACGCCACTACGACCTCGGCAACGACCTGTACGCGGCGATGCTGGGCCGGCGCCTGGTGTACAGCTGCGGCTACTGGCGCAACGCCGACAACCTCGACGACGCGCAGGAAGACAAGCTCGACCTGGTGTGCCGCAAGCTGCGGCTGAAGCCGGGCATGAAGGTGCTGGACATCGGCTGCGGCTGGGGCGAGGCGCTGAAGTACGCGGCCGAGAGCTACGGCGTCAGCGGCGTCGGCGTGACCATCTCCAAGGAACAGGCCGAGTTCGCGCGCCGGCTGTGCAAGGGGCTGCCGGTCGAGATCCGCCTGCAGGACTACCGCGACCTCGACGAGCCGTTCGACGCGGCGTTCTCGATCGGCATGTTCGAGCACGTCGGGGTCAAGAACTACCGGGCCTATTTCGAAATGGTGCGGCGCTGCCTGGCGGACGACGGGCTGTTCCTGTTGCACACCATCGCCAGCAACGTGTCGGCCCACCGCACCGACGCGTGGATCGGCAAGTACATCTTTCCGAACTCGATGCTGCCTTCGGCCGTGCAGATCGCGCAGGGTTGCGAAGGCCTGTTCGTGGTCGAGGACTGGCACAACTTCGGCACCGACTACGACCGCACGCTGCAGGCGTGGCGCGAGAACGTCGAAGCGGCGTGGAACGCTCCCGACAAAAGCGCGCTCGCCGCACGCTACGACGAACGCTTCCGCCGCATGTGGCGCTTCTACCTGGCCGGCTCGATGGCGACCTTCCGCAGCCGCCGCTCGCAGCTGTGGCAGATCGTGCTGTCGCCGCGCGGGGTGCCGGGCGGGTACGTCGCGCCGCGGTGAATCGGTGAGCGGCGGTAGCCTGCTTTTTGTGACCACGATCGGGGGTGTTGCGCGCGCATCAGACTTGGGATACGAATAGGCCGTGCCAGCAGCGCACGAAGAGGGGAAGGGTCTGATGGCAGGGACGATGTCACGGATTGCAGCCAGCGGATTAGGCGTTCTCCTGCTGTTCGGGGCAGGCGGCGGCATCGCTTCGCCCCCGGTCGACTTCAAGGCTGCGCAGGCCCGTGATGCGAATATCGCGACCCTGCGGCGACTGCTCGACCAGCCCGAAGGACAGATCGACCTGGCGCGGGCCAAGGTCGCGATTGACCACATGGTCGATCCCACGGTGGACATGGATGGCACGTTGCGCCAGGTCGACCAGTGGGTCGCCAAAATCCGTTCCCGCTTCCCGCCTGGCGCTACCAACAAGGCGAAAGCGGACGTCCTCGTCTCGACGCTCTACGAGCCCGGCCCGTGGAACGACCGTCGCCCCTTTGGCTACGACTACGCCGATCCCTACGGGCGGGACATCAGGAAGTCACTGTTGTCCACCTATCTGGCGACCCGCAAAGGGCAATGTGTCGTCATGCCGACGTTCGTTGCCCTACTGGGCCAGAAACTCGGCTTGCCCATGACGCTGACGACGGTCCCCTACCATCTGGTCGTCAAATACGGCGACGAAGAGCAAGGCGCCTGGACCAACCTGGATGCCACCAGCGGCCTGTTCCATGATGACAGCGGCTATGAGCAGGCGTTGAACATATCGCCGGTGGCGCTCAAGAACGAAATCTTCTTGCGCCCCTATTCGCAAAGGGAGTCGGTCGCGCTGTTCGCCATTGCGGTGCTGGCGCCGCACTACCTCAAGAAGGGCCAACCGGAGGAAGCCCTACAGGTGCTCGACCTGATCCTGGCCGTCAACCCCAAGGACACGGTGGCCATGACGCTCAAGGCCAATGCCTACGGCCTGCTGGTGGATCAGCGCTTCCGGAGCAAATATCCCAAGGCCGATCATATCCCGGTAGCCGAGCAGGCGGAGTTCGAGACCTACAACAGTCAGATCGTCGCATGGCGCACCAAGGCCGAGGAACTGGGCTGGCGCGAGTGGACGAAGGCCGATTGGGACAAGTACCTGAAGCACTTCAACAACGAAAAAGCGAAAGACCAAGGAGGCACGTGATGGACAAGCTGAAGGTTCCCGCCAGCGCCCTGCTCGCGTTGTCGTTTCTGTTGTCTGGCTATGCGGCGGCGTCCAACGATCCGGTGAAGGCTAATCCGAACACCGGGGCCAGTTTCAATCGGTATAGCTACGCCAACAACAACCCCTATAAGTTCACCGACCCCGATGGGCGAGAAGTGAAATTAGCTGTTGGGGGTACAGTCAATGAGGCCCAACTACTTAGTTTTCTGGTCAAGATGGCCTTCTCGCCTACGGGGCGAGCCGAATACCAACAGCTAGAGCTATCCAAGGCTACCTACACCTTCCAGCTTGACTCCAGAGCGTCAAATTGGTTCGACCAGTCGAGCAACACAATTTACGTCAACCCTGTTTCCAATACCGTCATCCAGTCGAGTGGGGAAACGCTCGCCCCAGAACTTATCAGCATACACGAGGTTTCACATGCGGCCCAGTATGATCGCGTAGGGGCGGATGCCTTTAATCATGCATTACAGCCTACTTTCACGACAACTACGGACTCGAATGGAAATACTACCGTCACGCGTGGAACGAGCCCGGAAGAATCCCGGGCGACACAGGTTGAACAAACTGCGGCGCAAGAAATAGGCCTGCCGGCTCGGCAGGATTATCAAGATACTTGTCGCCGAGGAGATAACGGATGCTAAAGCGCTTGCTTTTGGGCGCGGTGCTGGCCGTGCTTCCCGCGGCATGCTCGGCAATGTCGGGAGAAGTGCATGATCGAGATGTTGTCAATCTGATCAACGAACTACGCAGCGCCAAGCATTTCTGGCTTTATTTCATTACCAGAACCGAAGACTATTCTCTAACAAGTGATCAAATAAAGGCGCAATCGTCGATCAGGATTTACAGGGAGTGCGGCGCGAACTGTGCCAATACCCTTGATGTGGTTGTACAGCATTTGCGAGAGGCGAAGCCCATAGTCTGCATTTCTGGGCCGGGAATGGAGAATGTCCTGCTGGAACTCTCCTCGGGCGAGCAAGTTGTTTACAGCCATGTCGGGCGGCAAGTAAAACTCAATGACCATTGCTATCTAAGTGATAGCAGCATCAACAAGGTTCTTGATCGGACCGACTATATCTTCAAGTAGTCGAGAGGGCTAAACGTGCGCCGCGGTGTTTGGAAAACAGCGCCGTCCGGATGCGGCGCTGTCATGTCACGGTGAAGGCGCGGCTTACTGCGTCGTCAACCCGCGCTTCTCCAGCAGCGGCTCGATCTTCGGCTCGTGGCCGGCGAAATCGAGGAACAGCTGCGAGGCTTCCTTCGCGCCGCCCTGCGACAGCAGGGTCTGGCGGAAGTGGTCGCCGTTGGCGCGCAGCAGGCCGCCGTTGGCCTTGAACCACTCCTCGCTGTTGGCGTCGAGCACTTCCGACCAGATGTAGGCGTAATAGCCGGCCGCGTAGCCGCCCATGATGTGGCTGAAGTACGGCGTGCGGTAGCGCGGCGGCACCGGCGCGAAGTCGGTGCCGTTCTTCTTCAGCGCCGCGGCCTCGAACGCCATCACGTCCTTCGCCTCCGGCACTTCGGCGGCGGTCAGCTGGTGCCAGCTCTGGTCCAGCATCGCCGCGCCCAGGTACTCGGTGGTGGCGAAGCCCTGGTTGAACTTCGACGCGGCGACCACCTTGTCCAGCAGCTCCTGCGGCATCGGCGCGCCGGTCTGGTAGTGCCTGGCGTAGTTCTTCAGGATCTCCGGCCAGTCGGCCCACATCTCGTTGACCTGCGACGGGTATTCGACGAAGTCGCGCGGCACGTTCATGAAGAAGTACGGGTACTTCACGTCCGAGAACATGCCGTGCAGGGCGTGGCCGAACTCGTGGAACGCGGTGGTCACCTCGTCCCAGGTCAGCAGGGTCGGCTTGCCGTCGCCCGGCTTGGGGATGTTGAGGTGGTTGGCGACGACCGGCTGGTTGCCGGTCAGGGCGCTCTGCTGCACGTAGCTGTTCATCCACGCGCCGCCGCGCTTGGACGCGCGCGCGTACGGATCGAAGATGAAGATCGCCAGCTGCGATCCGTCTTCGTTGAACACGTCGTAGGTCCACGTGTCCGGGTGGTACTTCGGCAGGTCGGTGCGTTCCTTGAAGCTGATCCCGTACAGCCGGTTGGCGGCGAAGAACACGCCGTTCTCCAGCACGTTCTTCATCTCGAAGTAGGGCTTGAGCTGCGCTTCGTCGAAGGCGAACTTCTCCTGGCGCACCTTCTCGGCGTAGTAGGCCCAGTCCCACGGCTCGAGCTGGAACTTGCCGCCGTCGCGATCGATCACCGCCTGCATGTCGGCGGCCTCGCGCTTCGCGTTGGCGACCGCGGCCGGGGCCAGCTTGAACAGCATGTCGTTGACGTTGGCCGGGTTCTGCGCGCCCTCGTCGGCCAGCACGAAGTCGGCCGGGGTCCTGTAGCCGAGCAGCGCGGCGCGTTCGGCGCGCAGCTTCAGCGTTTCGGCGACGATCGCGGTGTTGTCCCAGGGGTTGCCGCGGCTGCCGCGGGCGATGGACGCCTTGTGCAGCTTCTCGCGCAACGCGCGGTTCTGCAGTTGCGCCTCGGCCGGCTGGCCGGTGGTGTTGAGCAGGGCGATCACGTACTTGCCGTCCAGCTTGCGCGCCTTGGCCGCTTCGGCGGCGGCGGCGATCTGTTCGTCGGACAGGCCGGCCAGCTCTTCCCTGGTGTCGACGACCACCGCCGAGTCGTTGACCTCGGCCAGCACGTTGTCGCTGAACCGGGTGCCCAGCGCGGCCAGGCGCGCGTTGATCTCGCGCATCCGCGCCTTGTCCTGCTCCGACAGCGCGGCGCCGGCGCGGACGAAGTCGGTGTAGTAGCGCTCGACCAGGCGCCGTTCCTGCGCACCGAGGCCGAGCTCCGCGCGCCGGTCGTACAGCGACTTGATCCGCGCGAACAGCTTCGGGTTCAGGTTGATCGCGTCGCGGTGCGCCGAGAACTTCGGCGCGTACTCGGCGCGCAGCTTGTTGCGCACGTCGTTGGTGTCGGTACCGACCAGGTTGAAGAACACGGTGGTGGCGCGGTCGAGCAGCTGCCCGGACTTCTCCAGCGCGACGATGGTGTTGTCGAAGCCGGGTTCGGCGGTCTGGCCGGCGATGGCCTCGACTTCCTTCAGCTGCTCGGCCATGCCGGCGTCGAAAGCCGGGGCGAAGTCGCTGTCCTTGATCCGGTCGAACTGCGGGTAGTGCAGCGGCAGCGGGCTCTCCGCGAAGAACGGGTTGACGGCCTGCGGGGCGGCGGAGGTGGTTCCGGCGGTCTGGGCGGAAGCGGGCATGGCGGCAAGTTCGGTGAAGGACGCTAGGGTGGCGGCAAGCGCCAGGGCAAGTCGGGTGGACATGGCGGGACGGGATTTCCGGTGGGTGGTGGCGGCAGGCTACCCCAAACCGGGGGCCCGGGCCCCTGACGAAAGGCATGGACAACGGCCGGCCGGCGGGACGATCATGGCCGCCCGGCCCAGCCGCATGGATGCCCGACCGCGAATGACCACGGCCTACGATTTTTCCGCCACCGACATCGACGGCGTCGAGCGGTCGCTGTCGGCGTATGCCGGGAAGGCGTTGCTGATCGTCAACGTCGCCTCGAAATGCGGCTTCACCCCGCAGTACGCCGGGCTGGAGCAGTTGTGGCGCGACTACCGCGACCGCGGCCTGGTGGTGCTGGGCTTCCCCTGCGACCAGTTCGGCCACCAGGAACCGGGCGACGAGGCCGAGATCCGCAATTTCTGCTCGCTGAACTACGACGTCAGTTTCCCGATGTTCGCGAAGATCGAGGTCAACGGCGCCAACGCGCACCCGCTGTGGCGGTGGCTGAAGAAGGAGAAGGGCGGCCTGCTCGGGATCGGCGCGATCAAGTGGAATTTCAGCAAGTTCCTGGTCGGCCGCGACGGCAGGGTGGTCGCGCGTTACGCGCCGACCGATGCGCCGGCATCGCTGGCCACGGACATCGGCAGGGCGCTTGGCTGATGGAACTGCCCGCTTCCCGGGTGCAGGTGGCCTTCCTGCAGCAGCGGGACTGGCTGGAGGTCGTGGTCAGCGGCGTGGCCGGGGGATTGCAGGACAGCATCGGCTACTGGAAGCGGATCGCGGCCGAGCGCCAGCGCACGGGCGCCAGGCGGGTGCTGGTGCTGGACCGGATGCGGGGCGACACGCTGACGCGCCAGCAGTTCGACGTATTCGTGAAGGAGTTCGCGCACATCAAGCCGGAAGGCGTGCGCGTGGCGATGGTGATCCGCGACCCCACGCTGGTCCCGCAGGTAGAATACGCCGCGCTGTTCGGGCGCGACAACGGCATCGGCATCAGTTTTTTCGCCAGTCGCGAGGCGGCGGAAATCTGGCTGCGCCACGGCGAATGAAGGCATTGCGCCATCGGCGGCGACGGGATTCGGGTTCGAGGTAGCGGCGACATGTCGGGCGGCGGCACAGCGCGGAATTTCACCCTGGATTTCCATCCGACCGGCTACGGCCTGCGCGTGCACGTGCAGGGCGTCAACGGTACGTTCGAAACCACCGTGGCCTACTGGCTGGGCATTGCCGGGGAGGTGCGCAAGCGGCGGCCGCGCGGGCTGCTGGTCGTCGACGACATGGAAGGCGAACCGCCGCCCGAAGAGGACTTGATGCGGTTCGTGAAGTCGATGCGCGGCGAGGGCTTCGAGGGCGTGCGGATCGCCTACGTCGAGCGCCACGCGCACCAGATCCCGGAAGTGGAACTGGCCAGCATCATGGCCAACGAGCATGGCTTCGTCGCGCGCGTGTTCGACAACGAAGCCGACGCCGAGCGCTGGCTGCGCTACGGCGAGAGGCGCTTCAATCCCCGCGACTGACGGCTTGCGGGACGGCACGCCGGGCCGGCGCGGCTCAGGACGCCTTGGGCGACCGGAGGTGCGCCGGCGGCCGCCGCTTCACCTCTTCCGGTAGCAGCGACAGGATTTCGTCGACGATGCCGGGAATCGATTCCTCGGAATAGCCGCGGTGGGTGTAGGCGACGCGGCCGTCGTGGTCGAGGATGAACATGTGCGGCAGCGCGGTCACGCCGTATTGATCGCTGACCCGTCCGCGCGGGTCGTGCACGTAGGTCAGCTCCAGTCCGCGGTTGGCCAGGACCACGGCGCGGAAGTCCTCGCGCGGTTCCTTGAAGTTGACGGCGATGACCTCCAGCGCGTCATGACCGATCACTTTCTGGAAATTGCCCAGCACCGGCAGTTCCTTGCGACAGGGGCCGCACCAACTGGCCCAGAAGGTCACGATGGTCACCTTGCCGCGGTAGTCGGCCAAGTTGACGTCCTTGCCTTTGCGGTCCTTGCCCAGCGCTTGCGGCGGCAGCTCGCCGACGGCGGGCGGCGGCGGGTCGGCTGCGCGCAGGATCGTCGGACACAGGGCCAAGCAGGCCAGCAGCAGCCATCGCGTCATCGCCATCGGATTCCCCCTTCGGTTCTGCCGAATCTTACCCGGGATGGGGGCGGGGGCAACGCAGAAGCCGTTCCCTCGGTCGCTCTCGCCTACTTTTCGACGAAGGCGCGCTCGAACACGTACTCGCCGGGGCTGCCGATGCGCGGCGCGGCCTGGAAGCCGCGCGCGTCGAGGATGCGGCGCAGGTCGGCGAGCATCTGCGGGCTGCCGCAGATCATCGCGCGGTCGTGTTTCGGGTCCAGCGGCTCGATCCCGAGCGAGCGCATCATCTCGCCGCTTTCCAGCAGCTCGGTCAGGCGGCCGCGGTTCGGGAATTCCTCGCGGGTCACCGCCGGGTAGTACAGCAGCTTCCCGCGGATCGCCTCGCCGAGGAACTCGTGCTGCGGCAGTTCCTTCTCGAAGTAGTCGCGGTAGGCCAGGTCCTTCACCTGGCGCACGCCGTGGGTCAGGATCACCCTGTCGAAGCGTTCGTAGGTCTCCGGGTCCTTGATGATCGACAGCCACGGCGCCAGGCCGGTGCCGGTGCCCAGCAGGTACAGGTTGCGGCCGGGGTGCAGGTCGTGGATCAGCAGGGTGCCGGTGGGCTTCTTGCCGATCAGGATGCCGTCGCCGGGCTTGACGTGCTGCAGGCGCGAGGTCAGCGGGCCGTCCTGCACCTTGATGCTGAAGAATTCGAGCTGCTCTTCCCAGTTCGCGCTGGCGATCGAGTACGCGCGCATCAGCGGCTTGTCCGTCCCGTCTTCCTGGCGCACGTTCAGGCCGATCATCACGAACTGGCCGTTGTCGAAACGGAAGCCGTCGTCGCGGGTGGTGGTGAAGCTGAAGTAGTCGTCGGTCCAGTGGCGGACGTCGAGCACCGTCTCGGTGCCGAAGGCGGAAGACATGGGGGAAGCGGGGCTGTGTCGGGTAGTTGCGGATTGTAGTCGGCCGGCATTCGCCGGCCTTGATCGAACTCAACGGGCGCACGTCCGCGGACGCGCCGCCCGGGTGCGACGACGGCGGTCAGCCGTGGCCGCCGCCGCGGGGCCCGCGGTTGCCGCCGCGCGGATGCGGGCGACCGGCACTGGGCCGGGCGTTGAAGCCGCCGCCCGCTTTGCCGCCGCCGCGGTTCTGGCGCGGTCCGCGCGGCTGCTGGCCGTACGGGTTGTAGCCGGGCGTGGCGTGGTCGGACGGAAAGCTGGGGGCGTTGCCGGGATGGCCATAGGGCTTGGCCGCGCGCTGCGGCTTGTTGCCGGCGGCCTGGCCGCGCGCGCCGCGTTCGGTGCCGAAGCCGCCGCCGAAGCCCGCGTTCTCGTTGCCGAAGCGGTCGCCGCCGCGACGGTTGCCGCGCGATTGCTGTTGCTTGCCGCCGGGCTTGTTGCCGAAGGGCTTCTTCGCCCCGGCGTTGCGATGGCCGGCGGGGCCGGTCTCGACGCCTTCCGGCACGTACCAGGTGCGGAACGCGGCCGGATTGCCTTCCGGCAGCGGCTTCGGGCCCTTCTGCTTGCGCTGCTTGAACGGCTTCTGCGACTGCTTCGCCGCCGCCTCGCCGCTGACCGTCAGGCCGCCGTGCGGCTTCTTGCCGCGACCGCGGCCGCGTTCGTCGCGGAAGGTATCGAAGCGGCGCAGTTCGCGGCCTTCGTCGGCGGTGCTGTGGCCGTTGACGTAGGCGTTGCCGGCGCCGCCGCGCACGTGCACGGTCGATTTTGCCGCCCTGCGCTGGCCGATCACCGGCTGCAGGGTCAGCGCGGCCGGCGCGCCGTCTTCCAGGCCCAGCTTCTTGCGCAGGGCTTCGACCTGCGCCTCCGGCAGTTCCTGCGACTGGCCGCGCAGCAGCGGTTGCGGCAGGCTGATGTCGCCGTAGCGCACGCGCTTCAGGCGGCTGACCTGGCAGCCCTGCGATTCCCACAGGCGACGCACTTCGCGGTTGCGGCCTTCCTTCACGACCACGCGGAACCAGTCGTGCGAATCGGTGCCGCCGATGCGCTCGATCTCGTCGAACTTCGCCGGGCCGTCGTCCAGCGCCACGCCGCGGGCGAGGCGGTCGACGATGTTGTCCGGCACGCTGTCCTGGCCTTCCGGCGCGCGCACGCGCACCACGTATTCGCGCTCGACCTCGAACGACGGGTGCATCATCGCGTTCGCCAGCTCGCCGTCGGTGGTGAGCAGCAGCAGGCCGGTGGTGTTGATGTCGAGGCGGCCGATCGCGATCCAGCGCGCGCCCTTCAGCGAGGGCAGGGCGTCGAAGATGGTCGGGCGGCCTTCGGGGTCCTCGCGCGTGGTCACTTCGCCTTCCGGCTTGTTGTACATCAGCACGCGCGATGGCTCGCTCAGCGCGCTGGCGACGAAGGTCTTGCCGTCGAGTTCGATCTTGTCGCCGGCCTTGACCGACATGCCGACCTGCGCGGTCTCGCCGTTGACCTTGACCAGCCCGTCGGCGATGCGCTGTTCCAGCGCGCGGCGCGAACCCAGGCCGGCCTGCGCCAGTACCTTGTGCAGGCGCTCTTCCAGCTTGGCGGTTTCGGTGGCATCGGCGTCGCGCTTCAGCGACAGCTTGTTGCGGGGTGTAGCGTTCATTCTTCTTCCTGCTCCGACGAGACCCTGGGGGCGTCGTCTTCTTCGTCTTCGTTTGCGTTTTCGTTGGGGGGGGAATCGCCGGCGGCGGCCGCTGCGCCGTCCGCTTCGCCGGTTCCGGCGTCGTCGTTCCCGTCGAGGACTTCGGCTTCGCCTTCGTTGGCCGCTTCGTCCTGCGTCTCGCCGGCTTCGTCCTGCGCCAGCCCGGCCGGGAGCGGGGCGCCGTCGAACGGCAACTGCGGCTCCAGTTCGCCGATGTCCTTCAGTTCCGACAGCGGCGGCAGCTGGTCGAGGCTCTTCAGGCCGAAATAGTCGAGGAAGCCCTTGGTGGTGCCGAACAGCGCCGGCTTGCCGGGGACGTCGCGGTGGCCGACCACGCGGATCCATTCGCGTTCTTCCAGCGCCTGGATGATGTTGCTGCTGACCGCGACGCCGCGGACCTGTTCGATCTCGCCGCGGGTGATCGGCTGGCGGTAGGCGATCAGCGCCAGCGTTTCCAGCGTGGCGCGGGTGTACTTGGTCTTGCGCTCGGTCCACAGCCGCGCGACCCATTCGTGCACGTCGGCCTTGACCTGGTAGCGGAAGCCGGACGCGACTTCGACCAGCTCGACGCCGCGCTCGGCGCAGGCGTCGCGCAGTTCCTCCAGCGCCTTCTCGACGCTGCCCGGAGGGGCGGGCTGTTCTTCGGGGAACAGCCCGTGCAGCTGCGCCAGGCTCAGCGGCTGGCTGGCCGCGAGCAGCGCGGCTTCGACGATGCGGTTGATCAGGGATTGGTCCATCGTGTTCCAGAGTGTTGTTTGCATCGGTGACGCGGGATCAGGCTTCTTCGTCGTTCGCCGCGTCGCTGTCGTCGAACTCGCTGGAGAACTGCAGCGGGTCGTTGGTGTTGTTCAGCGCCAGCGACTTGACGTAGATCGGCGCCAGCGGCGCTTCCTGGACCACGTCGAGCAGCTGCTCCTTGGCCAGTTCCAGGATCGCCAGGAAGGTGACCAGCACGCCGAGCTTGCCTTCCTCGGCGGTGAACATCGATTCGAAGCGATGGAACTTGCCGTCCTCCAGCCGCGCGAGCAGGTCGCCCATGCGCTGGCGGACGCTCAGCGCCTCGCGCTTGATCGCGTGGCCGCTGAACAGCTCGGCGCGCTTGAGCACGTCGTGCAGCGCCAGCAGCATCTCCTTCAGGTCCACCGGCGGCGGCAGCCTGACCACCGCGCGGTCCGGCACGAAGGCCGACACCGGCGTGGTGTCGCGGTCCTGGCGGGGCAGGGCGTCGAGGTCTTCGGCGGCCTGCTTGAAGCGTTCGTACTCCTGCAGGCGGCGCACCAGTTCCGCGCGCGGGTCGCCTTCGTCCTCCGGCACGCCTTCCGGGCGCGGCAGCAGCATCCGCGACTTGATCTCGGCCAGCATCGCGGCCATCACCAGGTACTCGGCGGCCAGCTCGAAGCGCAGCTCCTGCATCACGTTGATGTATTCCACGTACTGCCGGGTGATCTCGGCGACGGGGATGTCGAGGATGTCCAGGTTCTGCCGGCGGATCAGGTACAGCAGCAGGTCCAGCGGACCCTCGAACGCCTCGAGGATCACTTCCAGCGCGTCCGGCGGGATGTACAGGTCCTGCGGGATCTGCAGCAACGGCTGGCCGTGCACGATCGCCAGCGGCATCTCCTGCTGCTGCGGCCGGGACGGCTCTTGCGGGCGTGTATCGCTTTGCGGGTCCGCGTCTTGCGCGAGTTCGGATGTCATTCGGTTTTGCCGTACAGCGTGTTGCCGATCTCCGTCGCCGTCCCGACCGGGCGCGGCGATGCCGTGCCGGGGAACCGCCGCACTCGCTGGCCGGCGCCTGTCGGATACTGCGTCTGGAGCCCTGTCGCGTCCTTGGCGGACGCTTCCCACATCAAACCACGGACCACGCGCGCCATGGCGGATGGCGGCGGGCTACATCTTCATGGAGGTCTTGGGTCCGGGCGGGAGGGGGACAGCGATTGTGTCGCCGGAAAGCGTGGCCGCTGCTGCCGGCCGGACTGGTTGAAGCCTAGGTTAAGCGCTGGCACGGCCCGTGTCCAGCCGGGCGCGGCCTACAATTCAGCATCGACCGGAAAGGAGCAATTCCCGCATGTGGTACGCCATCGAAGGTTACGACGCCGCCGACGCCCTGGCCATGCGCACCGCCGCGCGGCCGGCGCACCTGGCCCGCCTGCGGGCCCTGCGCGATGCGGGGCGCCTGCTGGTCGCCGGGCCGTGCCCGGCGATCGACGCCGAGGATCCCGGCCCGGCCGGTTTCAGCGGCAGCATCGTGATCGCCGAATTCGAATCGATGCAGGCGGCGCAGGCCTGGGCCGATGCCGACCCGTACGTGGCGGCCGGCGTCTACGTCCGGGTCGAGGTACGTCCGTTCCGCCAGGTGTTGCCGTGAGTCTGCCGGCCGCGGCGCGCGTCGCGGCGATCCGCGAGCGCCTCGAGGCCGTTTTCCGGCCGCATGCGCTGGAAATCGTCGACGACAGCCATCGTCACGCCGGCCACGCCGGCGCACGCGACGGTCGCGGTCATTTCGATGTCCACATCGTCAGCGCGGCCTTCGCCGGCATGGCGCCGCTGGCCCGGCACCGTGCGGTCTATGCGGCGCTGGGCGAGTTGATGACGACGGACATCCACGCCCTGCGGATCGAGGCATTGACCCCGGCCGAGGCGTCGTAGGGGCGCCTCCGGGCGCGACCTCTCTCCCCGGCGCCCCACGGAAAGATCCACGGGCATGGACGGCTTCGCGGTCGTGCCGGCGTGCGCCAGCGGGAAAGCGGTTCACAGCCGGCTTGAAAACGTTTACAGTGCCGCCGTCGTCAGGAATCACGGGAACTGCGGAGGGGCAGTGAAAGACACCAAACACCCGTTCGGGAAGGGCCGGCTGCGTCTGGTCGCGGCCGTGGGACTGGTCGTCTCCGGCATTGCCGCCGCGCAGTCCGGCAGCACCAGCGAAGAGGACCGGCTGGTCGAAGGCCTGCTGGCGAAGATGACGCTGGAGGAAAAGTTCGGCCAGCTGAACCAGCCGCCGGGCCCCGACAACAACACCGGCCCGCAGGCCGAGGCCGCGGGGCTGGACCAGGTGCGCAAGGGCCGGGTCGGCTCGTACCTCGGCGTCACGGGCGCAGGGCGCACCTGCCAGTACCAGCATGTCGCGGTCGAGGAATCGCGGCTGGGCATCCCGCTGCTGTTCGGTTACGACGTCATCCACGGCTACCGCACCATCTTCCCGCAGTCGCTGGGCGAGGCCGCGACCTTCGATCCGGCTGCGGTCGAACACGCGGCGCGCATCGCCGCGGTCGAGGCCAGCGCGGACGGCGTGCACTGGACCTACGCGCCGATGGTCGACGTGGCCCGCGACCCGCGCTGGGGCCGCATCTCCGAAGGCTCGGGCGAAGACCCGTACCTCGGCAGCGTGCTCGCCGCCGCGCGCGTGCGCGGCTTCCAGGGCGAAAAGCTCGGCGAGGACGGCACCCTGCTGGCCACCGCCAAGCACTTCGTCGCCTACGGCGCGGCCGAGGCCGGGCGCGACTACAACATCGCCGACATGTCCGAGCGCACCCTGCGCGAGGTGTACCTGCCGCCGTTCAAGGCCGCGGTCGACGCCGGCGTCGGGTCGGTGATGGCCTCGTTCAACGAACTCAACGGCGTGCCGATGCACGCCAACGCCGCGCTGATCGACGGCGTGCTGCGCAAGCAGTGGGGCTTCGACGGCGTGGTGGTCAGCGACTACACCGGCATCTGGGAGCTGACCAAGCACGGCGTCGCCGCCGACGAATCCGCGGCGGGCGTGCTCGGGCTGAAGGCCGGCGTCGACATCGACATGGTCAGCGACATCTACCGCCGCTTCGGGCCGAAGCTGGTCCGCGACGGCAGGCTGGACGAGAAGCTGGTCGACGAATCGGTGCGGCGGGTGCTGCGCGCCAAGTACCGGATGGGCCTGTTCGCCGACCCGTACCGCTTCTGCGCCGACACCACGCGCGCCAAAACCCGCATGCTGACCCCGGAACACCGCCAGGCCGCGCGCGACGTGGCGCGCGAATCGCTGGTGCTGCTGAAGAACGACGGCGGCGTGCTGCCGCTGTCGAAGGACGTCGGCAAGGTCGCCGTGATCGGCCCGCTGGCGGACTCGCGGGCGGACATGCTCGGCAACTGGGCCGGCGCTGGCCGTCCGCAGGATGCGGTCACGCCGCTGCAGGGCCTGCGCGAAGCGCTGGGCGAGGCGCGCGTGCTGCATGCGAAGGGCGCCGGCGTCAACGGCGACGACGAGTCCGGCTTCGATGCCGCCGTCGCCGCGGCGAAGCAGGCCGACGTGGTGCTGCTGTTCATCGGCGAATCCGGCGACATGAGCGGCGAGGCCAGCAGCCGCTCGTCGATCGACTTGCCGGGCGTGCAGCAGGAACTGGTCGAGGCGGTGAAGGCGACCGGCAAGCCGGTGGTCGCGGTGGTGTTCAGCGGCCGGCCGCTGACCCTCCAGCCGCTGCACGACGCGGTGCCGGCGATCGTCGAGGCCTGGTTCCCCGGCATCGAGGGCGGCCATGCCATCGCCGACGTGCTGTTCGGCGACTACAACCCGGCCGGGCGCTTGCCGGCGACCTTCCCGCGCAACCTCGGCCAGGTGCCGATCTACCACGCGCACCGCAACACCGGGCGGCCCACGCGCCTCAACCCGGACGGCAAGATCGAGAAGTACACCTCGCGCTATCTCGACGTCGACAACTCGCCGCTGTACCCGTTCGGCCACGGCCTCAGCTACACCACGTTCCGCTACGGCGCACCGAAGGTGAAGAAGGCGAAGATTGCCGCCGGCGAAAGCCAGCAGGTCGAAGTGACGGTGACCAACACCGGCAAGCGCGAGGGCGACGAAGTGGTGCAGCTGTACCTGCGCGACGACGTGGCCAGCGTGACCCGGCCGGTGCGCGAACTGCGCGGCTTCCGGCGCGTCCACCTCAAGCCCGGCGAAAGCCGCGTGCTGAGCTTCGAACTGAAGCCCGACGACCTGGCGTTCTACGACGCGAAGTTGCAGCGCGTGGTCGAGCCGGGCACGTTCACCGTGTTCGTCGGCGGCAGCTCGGAGGCGAAGCTGCAGGCGACGTTCGAGGTGAAGGCGCAGTGAGCGAACGCCGCCGCTTCCCGGGGACGGGGCGGCGTTGGTTGTGCCTGGCGGCGGCCTTGCCGACGCCGGCATGCACCCCCAGACCCCTCGTTGAACGGGAATGGCGTCACGCGGACTGTGCCGGCGCAGCGTTCGGCTGGCCGGCGACATCGGGTGCGCGCGATCAGCACGATCAGGCTGTTGCGGTTGCAGGCGGATCGACCCAGCGTTTTGTTGCGAAGCAACAGGTCGGGGGCCTTGGCTGCACACATAACCCGCTGATCGGAAAGGTTTTCTGCCTGCAGCTAACATCGGCTTTACATTGCCGGGTGAAAACGTTTACAGTCCATCCCGGACAGCAGACATCGTCGCGGAGGGGCGGCAGATGGCGCGAAGCGGTACGGTCACGATCAAGGATGTGGCGCGCGAGGCGGAAGTCTCGGTCGCAACGGTTTCCCGCGCGCTCAACGGCCACGACAACGTCGCCGAGAACGTGCGCCAGCTGGTGCTGGCGACCGCGCAGCGCCTGCGCTACCAGCCGCACGCCGCCGCGCGCAGCCTCAGCAGCCGCCGCACCCAGACCATCGGCGTGGTCCTGCCGGATCTGTACGGCGAGTTCTTCTCCGAACTGATCCGCGGCATCGACGCGGTGGCGCGCGCGCGCCGCCAGCACCTGCTGGTTTCCAGCTACCACGGCCACCCGGAAGAGCAGGGCGAGGCCCTGCGCGCGATGCGCGGCCGCGTCGACGGCCTGCTGGTGCTGTCGCCCTATGCCGACCAGCCGGGCTTCCTCACCGACAACCTGCCCGCCGGCCTGCCGGTGGTGCTGGTCAACACGCAGCTGCCGGATTCGGATTACGCCGCGCTCAGCGTCGACAACTACGGCGGCGCCACCGCGATGGTCGAACACCTGGTCGGCGCGGGGCACCGCCGGATCGCCTTCATTTGCGGCCCGAAGGACAACTTCGATGCGCGCGAACGCCTGCGCGGCTACCGCGATGCCCTCGCGCGGCTGTTGCCGGATACCCAGCCGCTGGAACTGCCCGGCGATTTCGACGAAGCCTCCGGCTACGAGGCCGGCAAAAGGATCGTGGCATCGAAACACCGGCCCGACGCGGTGTTCGCCGCCAACGACATGATGGCGCTGGGCTGCCTGTACGCGTTCAACGAGGCCGGCGTGCGCGTGCCCGACGACATCGCGCTGGCCGGTTTCGACGACATCCCGCTGGCGCGCTTCGTTCACCCGACCTTGACCACGATGCGGGTGAACATCGCCGAACTCGGCGGGCGCGCGATGACGCGGCTGCTCGATGCGGTCGATGCCAACGACGAACTGGCCGCGCCCGTGCAGACGCTGACCACGGAATTGATCGTGCGCCAGTCCAGCGAGCGCCCCCGGCGCGGAAGCGGCTGAAAATTTTTTGTTCCGCCATGTAAACGTTTTTTTCGACGCAAATACGTTGTTTCCACTTACTGATTGCACGCCCTGGGAGGGGAGACGTCATGAAAGCAAGCACGCAACGCAATCGCCGCCCCACGCGCAAGCTGCTGACCTGCGCCTTGGCCAGCTGCCTGCTGCTGGGTACCGCGCCGGCCTTCGCGCAGTCGTCCAATGCGACCTTGCGCGGCAAGGCGCCGGCGGGAGCGCAGGTTACCGCGACCAATACCGCCACCGGCCAGATTCGCCGGGTCGCCGCCGCGGCCGACGGCAGCTACGCGCTGGTCGGCTTGCCGCCGGGCACCTATCGCGTCGATGCCGGGCCCGGCACCGAAAAGACCGTCACCCTGGCCGTGGCCACGGCGGTCAGCCTGGACCTCGAAGGCGGCGGCGCGCCGGCGCCGAGCGGCGAGGCGACCACGCTGGACACGGTCACCGTGACCGCCGCGCCGCTGGTCGAGGTGAAGACCTCGGAAGTCGGCACCAACGTGTCGCTGAAGCAGATCAACACGGTGCCGCAACTGACCCGCAACTTCCTCGAGTTCGCCGACACCGTGCCGGGCATGCAGTTCACCACCGATGCCGCCGGCCATACCCAGATCCGCGGCGGCGCGCAGCAATCGTCGGCGGTCAACGTCTACATCGACGGCGTCGGCCAGAAGAGCTACCTGTTCGGCGGCGTGTCCGGCCAGGAGCAGAGCGCCGGCAACCCGTTCCCGCAGCTGGCGATCGGCGAATACAAGGTCATCACCTCGAACTACAAGGCCGAGTTCGACCAGGTCGGTTCGGCGGCCATCGTCGCCGCGACCAAGTCCGGCGGCAACGAATTCCACGGCGAGGTGTTCGGGCGGCATACCGATTCGAGCTGGCGTGAAAAGACCGCCGGCGAGAAGGCGCCGGGCAAGGCGAAGCAGAGCACCCACCAGAACGAATACGGCTTCGCCTTGGGTGGCCCGATCATCCAGGACAAGATGCACTTCTTCGTCAGTTACGAAGGCAAGGGCTTCGTCATCCCGGCCGACCCGGTCGTGCCGGGGCGCCGCATCGCCCTTGGCGATTACCTGCCCGAAAGCGTGCAGGCCAAGTTCGGGCCGGTGACCCGTCCGTTCAACGAGGACCTGTATTTCGGCAAGATCGATTGGGACGTCGGCGACAACGACCGGCTCGAGTTCTCGGCCAAGGTCCGTAAGGAGGACAGCCGCGACAGCGTCGGCGGCACCACCACGGCCGATGCGGCGAAGAACAACAAGAACGAAGAATCGCGCTACGACCTGAAGTGGTCGCATTACGGCGAAACCTATCTGAACGAGACGCGGGTCACCTACGAGGACGTCCTGTTCAATCCGACCGCCTACACCATCGGCAACCAGAGTATCTATACCGAAGGCGTCAACGAAAGCTGGGGGGTCATCACCGACGATGCCACCAGCGGTCTGGCGATCCAGAACAAGGGCCAGAAGGGTTGGGGCCTGCAGGACGACATCACCTTCAATTCGTTCCAGTGGGCCGGCGACCACGTCATCAAGGCCGGCATCAAGTACAAGCAGGTCGACCTGACCCAGAGCGAGAACTCGACGCTGAACCCGTCGTTCTACTACTCGGTCAACGACGGCATGAATCCCGACGTGCCGGTGGGGCCCTACACGCCGATCGGCACCAACACCATCCCCTACCAGGTCAAGTTCAACCTGCCGTTCGAAGGCGGAATCAAGCCCACCGTCACCACCAACGACAAGCAGTTCGGCATCTACATCCAGGACGACTGGGACGTCACCGACCGGTTGCAGTTGAATATCGGCATCCGCTGGGACTACGAGGAAATTCCTTCGTACGAGGACCACGTCACGCCGGCGCCGCTGGTCGACGTGCTGATGAACGGCCACAGCACCTACAGCAATTCGGCCCCGAACATGGAAGCGGGTATCGCAGGGCAGCAGGTGCCGATCACCTACGCGGAACAGCTCGCGCTGGGCGGCGTGGACATCAGCGACTACATAAGCAATGGCCACAACCGCAAGGCCGACAAGAACAACTGGGCGCCGCGCCTGGGCTTCTCCTACGACCTCGGCGGCGACGAGCGGCACGTGATCTTCGGCGGCGCCGGCCGCAGCTACGACCGCAACCTGTACGACCTGATGGGGCTGGAGCAGGTCAAGTACGGCCTGGCTCCCTACACCATCCAGTTCGTGGAATCGTCCGGCTGCACGCCCGCGCCGGCGCAATGCGTGAACTGGGATCCGGCCTACCTGAGCGGCACCGACGCGCTGGCCGGACTGGTAGGGGTCACGGCGCTGAGGGGCGAGCCGAACATGCTCAACAACGACCTGGTCACGCCGTATTCCGACCAGTACTCGTTGGGCATGCGCAACAGCATCGGAGAATGGAATACCTCGGCGACGCTGTCCTACATCCACAGCAAGGAAGGTCTGGTCTTCACTCTGGGCAATCGCTACCCGGATGGTGCCTTCTGGGGGACGCCCTCGTGGGGTGGCGTCGGACAGCCGTGGGAATACGCACCGCCGGGCTTTGGCAACCTGATCCTGGTCAACAACGGCCTGGAAACCAAGACCACGCAACTGCTGCTGTCGGCGGACAAGCCCTACACCAAGGAGTCCGGCTGGGGCGTATCCGCGGCGTACACCTACTCGCACGCCCGCGGCAACCGCGGCAGCGACGAGCACTATGCGTTCGACGGCGCGACCATCGACGACTATCCGTTCATCGCGCTGAAGGCGGTGCCGGAACACCGCCTGGTGGTTACCGGCATCTACGACCTGCCGTGGGATATCACCGCGTCCGCCAAGGTGACCTTGTCGACGCCGCCGCCGCTCAACGAAATCGCCCCGACGGCGCCGATCCCGACCCCGGTGGCGTTCGATGCGGCGGGCACGTACGGCGTCAAGCAGCTCGACCTGTCGCTATCGAAGGACATGCACGTCACCGAAAACGTCACCGTGCAGGTGCGCGGCGACCTGATCAACGCACTGGACGCCGACAACCTGAGCGGCTACCAGTGGGATTGGGTCAACGGCAGCGCGACGAACGTGCGTTTCAACCCCTATGGCAGCCAGTACTCGCCGCCGCGCACGCTGTTCCTCAGCGCGCGCGTGATCTGGTGACGGAAGCGACGGGAAACGCGGACGGGACCCGCGGATGCGGGTCCCGTCTTACCCGGGACAGGGCGGGGTGATGAGCGAAAACGCGATCCGGACCATAGTCGTCGTCGGTGGCGGCACGGCCGGCTGGATGGCCGCGGCCGCATGCGCCAGGAACCTGGGCAAGACCTGCGCCGTGCGCCTGGTCGAGTCCGAGGAGATCGGCATTGTCGGTGTCGGCGAGGCGACCGTGCCGCACATCCGCATCTTCAACAACGAGGTGCTGGGCCTGCCCGAGGCCGAATTCGTCAAGGCCACCCAGGGCACGTTCAAGCTGGGCATCCAGTTCCGCGACTGGGCACGGAACGGCGACCGCTACTACCACGGCTTCGGCCTGGTCGGCCGCGACCTCGGGTCCGTGCCGTTCCACCAGTGCTGGCTGCGCGCGCGGCAGGCCGGGCGTGCGACCGACTACGCCGACTACGGCCTGCAGAGCCTTGCGGCCGAACGCGGCAAGTTCCTGCCCGGCGCCAACGATGTGCCGATGGACTCGCCGTTGCGCACCATCGCCTATGCCTACCACTTCGACGCATCGCTGTACGCGAAATACCTGCGCGGTTTCTCGGAGAAGCTCGGCGTGGTCCGCCACGAGGGCAAGATCGTGCAGGTCTCGCAGCGCGCCGGCGACGGCTTCGTCGACGCGGTGGTGCTGGAGAGCGGCGAACGCATCGAGGGCGACCTGTTCATCGACTGCTCCGGCTTCCGCGGCCTGCTGATCGAACAGGCGCTGCGGACCGGCTACGAGGACTGGAGCCGCTGGCTGCCCTGCGACCGCGCACTGGCGGTGCCGTGCGCGCGGGTTTCCGACCCGACGCCGTACACGCGATCCACGGCGCTCGGGGCGGGCTGGCAGTGGCGCATCCCGCTGCAGCACCGCACCGGCAACGGCTATGTCTATTGCAGCGGGCACATCAGCGACGACGAGGCGGCCGCCACCCTGCTTGCCAACCTGGACGGCGCTGCGCTCGCCGAACCGAGGCCGCTGCGTTTCGTCACCGGCAAGCGCCGGAAGTTCTGGAACAAGAACGTGATTGCGGTCGGCCTGGCCAGCGGCTTCATGGAGCCGCTGGAATCGACCAGCATCCACCTGATCCAGATGGGCATCGTGCGCCTGCTGGACTTGTTCCCGGACCGCGGCTGCGATCCGGTGCTGGCCGAGCGCTACAACCGCGCGGTCGATTTCGACTACGACCGCATCCGCGACTTCATCGTCCTGCACTACAAGGCGACCGAGCGCGACGATACGCCGTTCTGGAGGCATTGCCGCGAGATGCCGGTCCCGGACGAGCTGCAGGAGAAGATCGCCCTGTTCCGCCATTCCGGTCGCTTCTATCGCGACGGCGAGGAATTCTTCGCGATGCACAGTTGGGTCCAGGTGATGCTGGGCCAGCGGATCATGCCGCGCGGCCATCACCCGTTCGTCGACCAGCTTCCGGAGGACGAGGTGATGAAGTTCGTCGACCACGTGCGCCAGGTCATCTCGAACTGCGTCGACGCGATGCCTGCGCACCAGGCGTTCATCGACCGCTACTGCAAGGCGCCCGCGCCGGCATGAATACCGTTGTTTCCGGGATGAGGGGGAAGAGAGTGTTCGGGAGAGTTCCTGCGGCGCATGGATGCGGTCGTACCATGAAGCGGGTCGCGTTCGTGTTGTTCCTCGCGTTGACCTTCGGCGCCTGCAAGCGCGAGCCGGAACAGCCGCAGCCGGCGCCGGCACCCGCGCCCGCACCGGGGACGGAGGCGCCGGCGAAGGTCGAGCCCGCCAAGCCGGGGCGGCCGGTGAAGCCCGAACTGCCGCCGCTGTTCCGCGACATTGAGCGGCGCACGTTCCAGTTCTTCTGGGACACCACCAACGAGAACAACGGGCTGACGCCGGACCGCTATCCGTCGCGGCCGTTCGCCAGCATCGCCTCGGTCGGCTTCGCCCTGACCGCATACCCGATCGGCATCGAGAACGGCTGGGTCAGCCGCACCCAGGCCGTGGACCGCACGCTGACCACGCTGCAGTTCTTCCGCGACGCGCCGATGGGGCCGCAACGCGAAGGCAAGGCCGGTTACAAGGGCTTCTACTACCACTTCCTCGACATGCGGGACGGGGTGCGCTGGGGCAAGTGGGTCGAACTGTCCAGCGTCGACACCACGCTGCTGATGATGGGCGTGCTGTTCGCGCAGTCGTACTACAGCGGCGACGATCCGCGCGAAAAACAGATCCGCGAGATCGCCGAGCAGATCTACCGGCGCGTCGACTGGGCCTGGATGCAGCGCAACGCGCCGCTGGTGTCGATGGGCTGGTTCCCGGAAAGCGGCTTCATCCGCAACGACTGGCGCGGCTACAACGAGGCGATGATGGTGTACGTGCTGGGGCTCGGTTCGCCGACGCACCCGCTAGGCGCGGACGCGTGGGAAGTGTGGACGCGCAGCTACGGCGAATCGTGGGGCGTGTACCAGGGCCAGGAATACCTGTCCTTCGCGCCGCTGTTCGGCCACCAGTACAGCCACGTGTGGATCGATTTCCGCGACATCCAGGACGTGTGGATGCGCGAGCGCGGTCTCGACTATTTCCTCAACAGCCGCCGCGCGGTGCTGGCGCAGCGCGAGTACGCCATCGCCAACCCGATGAAGTGGAAGGACTACGGCGAGAACGTCTGGGGACTGACCGCCAGCGATGGCCCGCAGTACACGCAGCAGGAATACCGCGGCGAACAGCGCACGTTCCGCGGGTATTCCGCGCGCGGCGCCGGCCTGTACGATGCCTTCGACGACGGCACCCTGGCGCCGACCGCGGCGATCGCCTCGCTGCCGTTCGCGCCGGAAGTGGTGATCCCGGCGACCGAGGAAATGCACAAGCGCTACGGCGAATTCCTGTACTCCAGCTACGGCTTCCTCGACGCCTTCAACCCCAGCTTCGAGTACGACATCCCGCTGAAGCGCGGGCGCATCGTGCCGGGCCGCGGTTGGGTGGCCTCCGACTACATCGGCATCGACCAGGGGCCGATCCTGGCGATGATCGCCAACTATCGCAACGACTTCGTCTGGGACGTGATGAAGCGCAATCCGCACATCCGCCGCGGGCTGGAACGCGCCGGCTTCACCGGCGGCTGGCTGTCGCCCGAGGAGGAGGATGCGGGGAAGAAGGAAGCCGACGCCAGGGCGGCGGAGGCCCGCGAGATCGGCATCGCCGAGTCGCGCGCGATCAGCGCCGAAGCGAAGACGCAGCAACGGGAAAGCCCGGCGCCGGCGCAGCCGAAGTAGACTGGGCCGATGGACGCGACCGCGCGCATCGCCGCATGGGCCCGGGCCGGACTGGCGGCCGGCCTGCTCTCGCTCGCGGCCTGCGGCGGCGCGCGCGACGGCCGCGAGAAGGTCGTGTTCTGGGCGATGGGCCGCGAGGCCGAGGTCGTTTCCGGATTGGTCGCGGACTTCGAGCGCGAGAACCCCGGCATCGCGGTCGACCTGCAGCACATCCCGTGGACCGCCGCGCACGAGAAGCTGCTGACCGCCTACGCCGCCGGCGCGCTGCCCGACCTGTGCCAGCTCGGCAACACCTGGATCCCGGAATTCGCCGCGCTCGATGCGCTGCAGCCGTTGCAGGGATACGTCGGCGCCTCGCCGGTGGTGCGGCGCGACGACTATTTCCCCGGCGTGTGGGACGCGGTCGTGGTCGACGGCCGACTGCTCGGCGTGCCGTGGTACGTGGACACGCGCCTGCTGTTCTACCGCAAGGACATCCTGCGCGAGGCCGGCGTGGCGTTGCCGATCCGCACCTGGGACGAGTGGAACGCGGCCATGGCGAAGGTCAAGGCGCACGTCGGCCCGCGGCGCTATGCGATCCTGCTGCCGGTCAACGAATTCGAACAGCCGCTGTCGCTGGGCCTGCAGACCGGCGATCCGTTGCTGCGCGAGCACGATACGCGCGGCAATTTCTCCTCGCCGGGCTTTCGCCGGGCGCTCGGCTTCTACGCCAACGTGTTCGCGCAGGGCTGGGCGCCGAAGGTGTCGGAGACGCAGGTTTCCAACGTCTGGGACGAATTCTTCAAGGGCAACCACGCCTTCTACCTGTCCGGACCCTGGAACATCCGCGAATTCCGCCAGCGCGCACCGGCGGAACTCGCGGACCAATGGTCGACGATGCCGCTGCCGGGGCCGGACGGTCCGGGCGCGGGCATCGCCGGCGGCTCGAGCCTGGTCATCGCGAAAACCTCGAAGCACCCGCAGGCGGCGTGGAAGCTGGCCGAATACCTGTCGCGGCCGGAAGTGCAGCGGCGATTCCACGCGCTGATCGGCGACCTGCCGCCGCGACGCAGTGCGTGGCAATCGCCGCAACTGGCCGGCGACGAGTACGCGCGCGCCTTCCGCGACCAACTGGAACGCGCGGTGCCGCCGCCGAAGGTGCTGGAGTGGGAGCGCATCGCGCAGGAGCTGCGCCTGGCCACCGAGCGCGTGGTGCGCGGCGGCGAAAGCCAGGACGCCGCCGTCGCCGAGCTCGACGCACGGGTCGACGCGATCCTGGAAAAGCGCCGCTGGATGTACCGGACGGGACGAATCCCGACGAAGCCGGGGCCGGAGTCGCCGGGTGCTTCCCCTTCGCCCCTCGCGGCAGCGGATGCCCCGATGCGGCAGGTATCGAACGGGACCGTACGTCGATGAGGCGCGTACCGCTCGCCGCCTGGGTCTTCGCCGGTCCCGCGCTGGCCGTGATCGGCGTGTTCTTCGTGCTGCCGGTGCTGGCCGCACTGGCGCTCAGCCTGACCGACTTCGACCTGTATGCGCTGGCCGACGCGCGCAACCTGCGCTTCGTCGCCTTCGGCAACTACTTCGACTTGCTGCGCACGCCGCTGTTCTGGAAGGCGCTGTGGAACACGACGTACTTCGTCGTCGTCGGCGTGCCGCTGTCGATCGCGGTGTCGCTGGGCGCGGCGTTGCTGCTGGATTCGCCGCTGGCGAGATTGAAGCCGCTGTTCCGCACCGCGCTGTTCGCCCCGGTGGTGACCACGCTGGTCGCGGTGGCGGTGATCTGGCGCTACCTGTTCCACACCGAATACGGGCTGGTGAACTGGGCGCTGGGCTGGCTCGGCATCGCGCCGGTGGACTGGCTCGGCGATCCGCGCTGGGCGATGCCGACGATCATCCTGTTCGCGGTGTGGAAGAGCTTCGGCTACAACATGGTGATCCTGCTCGCCGGCCTGCAGGCGATACCGCCGGAGCTGTACGAGGCCGCGCGCATCGACGGCGCCGGCCGCTGGCGCCAGTTCCGCCACGTCACCCTGCCGATGCTGGGCCCGGTGCTGCTGCTGGTCGCGGTGATCACCGTGTCCGGCTACTTCCAGCTGTTCGCCGAGCCGTACGTGATGACCCGCGGCGATCCGCTGCAGAGCACGGTCAGCGTGCTGTACTTCATGTTCGAGGAGGGCTTCAAGTGGTGGAACCTGGGCCGCGCCTCGGCGGTGGCGTTGCTGCTGTTCGCGATCGTCGTCGCGGTGACCACGCTGATGCTGCGCCTGGGCCGCAGGAAGGGGCTGGTATGAGCCGCCGCGTCGGCGAACCGCGCGCGCAGGCGCTGTGGGTCAACGGCGCGCTGTTGCTGCTGGCGCTGCTGAGCCTGGCGCCGCTGCTATGGATGCTGTCGGTGTCGCTGATGCCGCGCGGCGGGGCCAGCCATTTCCCGCCGCCGCTGCTGCCGTCGGCGGCGACGCTGGAGAACTACCGCGAACTGTTCGCCCGCACCGGCATGGCGCGCAACTTCGGCAACAGCCTGCTGGCTTCGCTGGCGATCACCTTCGGCTCGCTGCTGCTCAACACGCTGGCCGGCTACGCCTTCGCCAAGCTGCGCTTCGCCGGGCGCGAGCGCATCTTCCGCATGTTGCTGGCCGCGCTGGTGCTGCCGGCGCAGCTGGCGATGCTGCCGCTGTTCCTGCTGATGAAGCAACTGCACCTGGTCAACAGCCTCGGCGGCGTGATCGTGCCGGCGCTGGCCACGGTGTTCGGCATCTTCCTGGTGCGGCAATACGCGCGCAGCATCCCCGACGAACTGCTCGAGGCCGCGCGCATCGACGGGGCGGGGGAGTGGCGGATCTTCCTGCGCATCGTGCTGCCGATGCTGCGCCCGGTGCTGGCGACGCTGGCGGTGTTCACCTTCATGGCGGCGTGGAACGACTTCATGTGGCCGCTGATCGTGCTGACCGGGCAGGAGAACTACACGCTGCCGGTGGCACTGGCTTCGCTGTCGCGCGAGCACATCATGGACGTGGAACTGATGATGGCCGGTGCGGTGGTCACCGTGCTGCCCGTGCTGCTGCTGTTCCTGCTGCTGCAGCGGCATTACGTGCAGGGCCTGACGCTGGGCGGGGTCAAGGGTTGAGCGACGCCGGCGCGGCCTATTCCTCGAAGCGGCCCGTGGCGTCGCGGTCGCGCTCGTATCGCCGCTCGAGCGGAAACGGCGGCAGCCAGGATTCGCGGCGGACGGTCCACAGTTCGTAGGTCGGCAGCAACTGGTCCGGGGCGTCCAGCGACCCGAGGTTCACTTCGATTTCGTCCCCGCTGCGTGCGAAGATGGGCGAGCCGCAGCGGGGACAGAAGAACCGCCCGGCGTAGTCGCGCGTTTCGCCGTCGATCGCCACCGCGTCTTCAGGGAAGATCGCGGAAGCGTGGAAAAGGGCCCCATGATGCTTGCGGCAGTCGAGACAATGGCAAAGGCCGACCCGGTACGGGCGTCCCGAGGCCACGATCCGGACGTTGCCGCACAGGCAGCCGCCGGTGAAACGGTCCATGCTGCGCCTCCTCCGGAAGCAGGGGGGCGGCATGTTTACAACGAACCGCGCCGTCGGCGCAATTGCCCGCCGGTGGGTTGAACTCGCATGCGTCGCGCTTCGTTGCCGTTGTGGCTGGTTCCGCTGACCATCGGCTGCACGCTGCTGGTCGCCGCCCACCTCGCCTGGTGGTTGTCGATCCGCGGCGGTTACATCGAAGCCTGCAATCCGTACTGGCACGGCTGCACGTCGATCAGCCGCGCCGCGCGCCACGGGCTCGGCAACTACCTGTTCCGCCTGCTGATGTTGCCGAACGCGCTGCTGCTGGCGATCCACTGGTGGCTATGCCGGCACTGGCTGCGCGGGACGGGGGGCGAACGCGACGCGGCCGGCGCCAGGCTGCTGGCGATCGGGCTGGTCTCGGCGCACGCGCTGGCGGTCTATGTCGCCTTCCTCGGCACGCAGGGGCATGTTTACGCCTTCATGCGCAGCTATGGCGTGGTCCTGTACTTCGGCTTCGGCTACCTGGCCCAGCTGGTGTTCGTGTACCTGGCGGGCAAGCGCGGCCGCCTGCCGCCGGGGATGACGCTGGCGATGAAGGCGCTGTGCGGGCTGATGCTCGCGCTGGGCCTTTTCAAGCTGGGTTGCGACCTGCTGGTCGACGACGAGCAAGCGAAGGACCGCATCGCCGACGCGGTGGAATGGCAACTCGGCCTGCTGCTGGCCGGCTGGTACCTGTTGCAGGCGTGGGCGTGGCGGGGCGAGCGGGTGTTGCTGGAATTCGCCGGCAGGGATTAGCCGCGCGCCTTGCGCACAATCTCCGCGGCCTGCGCCGAAGCCGCTTCGACCTTGTCCCACTCGCCGGCTTCGATCCACTTCAGATTGACCATCCACGAACCGCCGATGCAGACCACGTTCGGCTGCGCCAGAAATTCGCCGGCGTTGTCGGCGTTGATGCCGCCGGTGGGGCACAGCTTCAGGTCCGGCAGCGGCGCGGCAAGGCCCTTGAGCATGTTCATGCCGCCGGCGGCGTTGGCCGGGAACAGCTTGCAGGTGCGGAAGCCCAGTTCCATCAGCGACAGGAATTCGGTCGGCGTGGCGCCGCCCGGAACCACCGGCACCGGCGCCTGCGCCAGCAGCTTCGCCATCGAAGGCGAGGTGCCGGGAGTGACGAGGAAGTCGGCCCCGGCCTCGACGCATTCGTCGACCTGCTTCGGCGCGACCACGGTGCCCATGCCGATCCTGATGTCCGGCAGCTCCTGCTTGAGCATGCGCAGCGCGTCCATCGCCACCGGCGTGCGCAGGGTCAGCTCGATCGCGGGCAGGCCGCCGCGCAGCAGGGCGGCGCAGGTCTGGCGCGCCTGTTCCAGCGTATGGATGGTGACCACGGGCAGGATGCCCGCGGCGCGCAGCAGTTGTTCGGCCTGGTTCTGGCGTTCGGCGATGGTCGGGTGCGTCGTGGTCATGGGTGGTCAGGCGTCGGTGGTTTCGTGCGGCGCTTTCGCGGCGTCCGCGTCGTGGCCGAGTTCGTATTCGGCGTCGTATTCCCAGTCGCCTTCCGGCGACGGCGGGCCACAGGAAATCGACAGCGCGCCCTGGTCGGCGGGCGCGACCATGCGCCGGTTGAAGGCGAACAGGTTGCGGCCCAGGTCGAACGGCGCCGGCGCGGTGTTCGACGCGATGCCGCGCTGCGCCCATTCGCCGGCGTCGACCAGCGCCTCGAGCACGCCGGCCTCGGCGTCGAGGCGGATCAGGTCGCCTTCGCGCAGCTTGCCGATCGGACCGCCGCTGCTGGCTTCCGGGGTCAGGTGGATCGCGGCGGGGAACTTGCCCGAGGCGCCGGACAGGCGGCCGTCGGTGACCAGCGCGACGCGCCGGCCCTGGTTCTGCAGCAGGCCCAGCAGCGGCGCCAGCGAATGCAGTTCCGGCATGCCGTTGGCACGCGGGCCCTGGTAGCGGACCACGGCGACGAAATCCTGCGGCAGCGCGCCGGCGGCATGCAGCTTGTTCAGCGCGCGCGGGTCGTCGACGACGACGGCGGGTGCCTCGATGCTGCGGTGCTCCGGCTTCACCGCCGAGATCTTGATCAGCGAACGGCCCAGGTTGCCGCGCAGCAGGCGCAGGCCGCCCTGCGCTTCGAACGGCTGCGCGACCGGGCGCACCACGTCGGGGTCGGCGCTGTGCGCGATGCCCGGCGCGTAATCCAGCTTGCCGTCGTGCAGGCGCGGCTCGTCGCAGAATGCGCGCATGCCGCCGGGCACGATGGTCGGCAGGTCGTGCATCAGTCCCGCATCGAGCAGTTCGCGGAACACGAACGCGGTGCCGCCGGCCGCGGCGAAGCGGTTCACGTCGGCGTCGCCGTTCGGATAGACGCGCGCCAGCAGCGGCACGGTCCGCGAGATCTGGTCGATGTCGTCCCAGGTCAGCACCAGGCCGGCCGCGCGCGCGACCGCGACCCAGTGGATGGTGTGGTTGGTCGAACCGCCGGTCGCCATCAGCGCGGCGATCGCGTTGACGATCGCGCGCTCGTCGACCAGGTGGCCGACCGGACGGTAGTCTTCGCCGAGCGCGGTGATGCGCAGCGCGCGTTCGGCCGAGGCGCGGGTCAGCGCCTCGCGCAGCGGCTGCTCCGGGTTGACGAAGCTGGTCCCCGGCAGTTGCAGGCCCATCGCCTCCAGCAGCACCTGGTTCGAGTTGGCGGTGCCGTAGAAGGTGCAGGTGCCGGCGCTGTGGTAGCTGGCCGATTCGGACTCCAGCAGTTCCTCGCGGGTGGCCTGGCCGGCGGCGTAGCGTTCGCGCACTTCGGCCTTCTGCTTGTTCGGAATGCCCGGCGTCATCGGCCCGGCCGGCACGAACACCGCCGGCAGGGGGCCGAAGGCGAGGGCGCCGATCAGCAGGCCCGGCACGATCTTGTCGCACACGCCCAGGTACAGCGCGGCGTCGAACATGTCGTGGCTCAGCGAAACCGCCGTGGCCTGCGCGATCACGTCGCGCGAGAACAGCGACAGTTCCATGCCCGGGCGGCCCTGGGTGACGCCGTCGCACATCGCCGGCACGCCGCCGGCGACCTGCGCGGTGGCGCCGAGCGCGCGCGCGGTGTCGCGGATCAGCTGCGGGTAATGCTCGAACGGCTGGTGCGCCGACAGCATGTCGTTGTAGGCGGTGACGATGCCCAGGTTCGGCGTGGCGTCGCCGCGCAGGCGCTGCTTGTCGGTCGGCCCGCAGGCGGCGAAGCCGTGGGCCAGGTTGCCGCAGCCGAGGCGGCCGCGGTGCGGGCCGTCGCGCCAGGCGCTGTCGATGCCTTGCAGGTAGGCGCCGCGCAGATTGGCGCTGCGCCGGCGGATGCGCTCGGTGACGGCTTCGATGGCGGGATGGATGGACGCGGGATGCGGGCTCATGGCGAAGGCTGTGCAGCGGGGTCTGCAATTGTGCGCCTGTCGTGGAGCCAACGGAAGAAGTGGAATTCCATAGGTCTGACAGTGGTATTGCGATTGGTGCCGTCAGCTCACGGGACACGCGTGAAATGGTTCGTGCGCAGCACCGGTTTTCCGTCGCGGTCGAAGTAGGCGACGGTCTCGATCATCGTCGTGCCGTCCGCGGCAACGGTGTAGATGCGCGTCGAGGCCGGGATCCCGCCCTTGCCGAGGTGCATGACCAGGACGTTGGGCGCGGGCAGCTGCAGCGCGAAGATGTCGGCCTCGTCGCTTTCGCGGACCGGTACGGGCGCGCCGTCGAGCGCGGCGGTTCCTTCGGAGTGCCTTTTCGTCCCGTCGTTCCCGGCGATGTCGACCTGCGCCTCCCAGTTCCCGCCGCCGACATCGCGGAAGGTGATCACGACGCTCTTCGGCCGCGCCTCCGGCGGAACCGGCAGGCGGGAGACATCGACGGACCAGCTGCCGAGCAGGGGAGAGACGGCAACCGGTTGCGCAGCAGCGGCCGGAGCTAGGCGGGTCATGCCTGCAAGCAGCAGCATCGTTGCGAAAATCGCCTTCATGCGAACCTCCCGATGAATCGCCGGCGGCGGGATGCGATGCGGCCGCGGGCGGCGAAGCCCGCCGTCGCGGTCACGCCTTCTCGCCGAACGCCTCGACCGCGAATGCCGCCGCGCCGAGCAGGCCGGGGCGCGGGTGCATGATCGCCAGGGTCGGGATCTTCGCCATCGCCGGCGAGAAACGGCCCTTGTGCTCGAAACGCTGGCGGAAGCCGGAATGCTGCAGGCTGTCCAGCACGCGCGGCACCAGCCCGCCGGTCAGGAACACGCCATCCCATGCGCCCAGGGTCAGCACCAGGTCGCCGCTGATCGCGCCGAACACCGCGCAGAACACGTCCAGCGCGCGCGTCGCCAGCGCATCGCCGGCGGCCGCGCGCGCGGTGACGTCGGGCGGTTCCAGCAGGCCGGGATCGACGCCGGCGATTTCGCTCAGCGCGCGGTGGATGTTGACCAGGCCGGGGCCGCAGATCAGGCGTTCGTTGGAAACGCGGCCGAACTGCCTCGACAACCGGTCGAGGATCTTCAGTTCCTCCGGCGTGCCCGGCGGGAAGCTGACGTGGCCGCCTTCGGTTTCCAGCGGATAGCGGCGGCCGTCGCGCACCAGCAGCCCGCCGACGCCGAGGCCGGTCCCGGGGCCGATCACCGCATAGGTGCGCGGCTCCGACAGCGGCGCCGGCGTCCAGCGCACGCCGCCCACCGACACCACGTCGGCCGGGGTCAGCAACGACACCGCCATCGCCTGCGCGGCGAAGTCGTTGACCAGCCGCAGCCCGTCGAAGCCCAACGCGTCGCGCGTGCGCGACAGCGAGATCACCCACGGATGGTTGGTGATGCGCGCCTCGTCGCCATCGATGCGCCCGGCCACGGCAAAAACCCCTTTGGAGATGGCGCCGTATTTCGCCTGCGCGCCGGTCTGCTCGAGGTAGTGCCTGGCCGCGTCGGCCAGCGACGGGAAGTCGGCGACCTTGAACTCGTGCACGCTGTCTTCGAGCAGCGGCGAAGCGGCGTTGCAGTCGGCCAGCGCGAAGCGCGCGTTGGTGCCGCCGATGTCGGCGAGCAGGGCGTTGTGCTGGCCGCTCACGCGCACACCCTCGCCATCGTGCGCAGCGGTACGCAATTGGTCATTTCCCCGTCCCTTCGGTGCAATACCGCTAATCGTACCCGCCTTCGAGCGCCGCGCCATGGCTGGCGACGATCTTTGCGTAATAACGTGCACTGTCCTTGGGCGTGCGCACCTGGGTCTCGAAGTCGACGTGGATCACGCCGAAGCGCTTCGAGTAGCCCAGCGACCATTCCAGGTTGTCCAGCAGCGACCAGACGAAGTAGCCGCCGATGTCGCAGCCCGCCCCCATCGCGGCGTGCACCGCACGCAGGTGCCCGCGCAGGTAGCTGGCGCGCAACGGGTCGCGCACGCGCCGCGCTCCCGACGGATCCGTCTCCGCCTTGGGCGGATCGAAGAAGGCCGCGCCGTTCTCCGTGATGAACATCCTCGGGTTGCCGTAGCGTTGCTTCACCCACAGCAGGGTATCGGTCAGGCCCTGCGGGAAAACCTCCCAGCCGGTTTCCGTATACGTATGCATCGGCTGCTTCACCGGCGCGGCCCGCAGCGGCCAGTTGGATGCGTCGTGGCGGGTGACGTTGCGGGTGTAGTAGTTGATGCCGACGAAATCGATCGGCTGCCGGATCAGGTCCATGTCGGCCGGCGGCCAGTCCGGCCAGGCCTCGCCGAAGACCTCGCGCAGTTCATCGGGGTAGCTGCCGAGGAACACCGGGTCGAGGTACTGCCGGTTCATGTAGGCATCGGCGCGCTTGGTCGCGGCCAGGTCTTCCGGCGAATCGCTGGCCGGGTACTTCGGCTCGATGTTCACCACGATGCCGATCTCGTGCTTGCCGTTGGCGCGGTACGCCTGCACCGCCTTGCCGTGCGAGCGCAGCAGGTGGTGCGAGGCGATCGGCGCCTCGAAGCGGTTGCGGTGGCCCGGCGCCAGCGCGCCGTGCAGGTAGCCGCCGTCGGTGACCACCCACGGTTCGTTGAGCGTGGCCCAGCGGCGCACGCGGCCGTCGAGGCGCTGGTACATCAGCGCCGCGTATTCGGCGAACCAGTCGGCGATGTCGGGGTTCAGCCAGCCGCCGCGGTCGTCCAGCGCCGCCGGCAGGTCCCAGTGGAACAGGGTGGCGACCGGCTGGATGCCGTTCTCGAGCAGGCCGTCGACCAGGCGCTCGTAGAAATCGAGGCCCTTGTGGTTGATGCGGCCGCGGCCCTCGGGCAGCACGCGGCTCCACGAGATGCTGAAGCGGTAGGCCTGCAGGCCCAGCTGCTTCATCAGCGCGACGTCCTCGCGCCAGCGGTTGTAGTGGTCGCAGGCCACGTCGCCGGTGTCGCCGTTGAGCATGCGTCCCGGGGTGTGGGCGAAGCGTTGCCAGATGCTCGGTCCGGCGCCGTCGGCCAGCGGCGAGCCTTCGATCTGGTAGGCCGCGGTAGCGCTACCCCAGATGAAGCCCGGGGGAAAGGTGTACGGCTTCGACATGGCCCCTCCGGCGTGTCGTCGGTTTTCTTCGGTGCCCGCTGGGGGCTTGGTAGTTGAAAACGGTTACATGGCAGAATAGCCCGAATGTGCCACGGTGTCATCGATGCCGGGCACAAAGGCGAGCGTCGCGGGAGGGGCCCGCGGGCGTCGCGTCCCCTCGGGAGCGGGTATGGCGGATGTGCGGCTGGAACAGGTACGCAAGGTCTATCCGGACGGCCACGTCGCCGTGCACGGGGCCACGTTCGAGGTCGCCGACGGCGAACTGATGGTGCTGGTCGGCCCGTCGGGCTGCGGCAAGTCGACGTTGCTGCGGATGATCGCCGGGCTGGAGGAAATCAGCGGCGGCACGCTGAGCATCGGCGGGCGCGTGGTCAACGACGTCGCGCCGAAGGACCGCGACATCGCGATGGTGTTCCAGAACTACGCGCTGTATCCGCAAATGACGGTCGCGGAGAACCTGGCCTTCGGGCTGAAGCTGCGCGGCATCGGCAAGGCCGAGGCGAAGCAGCGCATCGATGCGGCGGCGGAAACGCTGGGGCTCGCCGGCTTGCTCGGCAAGCTGCCGAAGGAGCTTTCCGGCGGCCAGCGCCAGCGCGTGGCGCTGGGCCGCGCGCTGGTGCGCGAACCGAAGGTGTTCCTGCTCGACGAGCCGCTGTCGAACCTCGACGCCAAGCTGCGCAACAACGTGCGCAGCGAGATCGCGCGATTGCACAGGCGACTCGGCGCGACGATGGTCTACGTGACCCACGATCAGGTCGAGGCGATGACCCTGGGCCAGCGCATCGTGGTGTTGAACGAGGGCGTGGTCCAGCAGATCGACACGCCGATGGCGCTGTACGAGCGCCCGGCCAACCTGTTCGTCGCGGGGTTCCTCGGCAGCCCGGCGATGAATTTCCTGCGCGGCGACGCGGCGAAGCGGTTTTCGCCGCATGGCGGGCGCGACGTGGTGCTCGGCATCCGTCCGGAGCACCTGCGGCTGTCGGCGGGCGAGGGCGCGTTGCGCGCGCAGGTCGAGCTGGTCGAGCCGGTCGGCAGCGAGAGTTTCGTGCACCTGCGTTCCGGCGATCACGCGCTGGTGGCGCGGGTCGAACCGGATCGCGCGCCTGCGGTCGGCGACACGGCTGGCTTCGACCTCGCCATCGACCGCCTGCATTTTTTCGATGCGGAATCCGGCCTGCGGCTCATGTAGGAGCGGCGCAAGCCGCGACCGCGCCTTTCCCACATCGACCAATATGTCCGTCAGCCGAACCTCCGGTCGCGGCTGACGCCGCTCCTACAGGAATCGGTCCCCGGTGGAAACAACGAGGGAGGCCGAAGCCTCCCTCCTCGCATCCCGGATCGTCGAAGCGAATCAGCCGCGGCTGACCTCGTAGACCGCCTTGGCCACGTGGTCCAGGTTGCTGGTGCGCAGCGCGGCCACGCAGATGCGGCCGGTGCCGACCGCGTAGACCGCGTATTCCTCGGCCAGCCGCTTCACCTGCGCCGCGCTCAGGCCCGAATACGAGAACATGCCGGCCTGCTTCTGCACGAAGCCGAATTCCGGCGCGCCCAGCGCGGCCAGCTTCTGCACGAAGCCGGCGCGCATCGCGTGGATGCGGTCGCGCATCTCGCCCAGTTCGGCCAGCCATTGCGTGCGCAGCTCGTCGCTGTTCAGCACGCCGGAGACCAGCGTCGCGCCGTGGGTCGGCGGGTTGGAATAGTTGGCGCGGATGAGGCGGCGCACCTGCGACTTCACCCGCGCGGCCTCGTCCCGGTCGCCGCAGACGACGCTCAGCGCGCCGACGCGCTCGCCGTACAGCGAGAACGACTTCGAATACGAGCTGGCCACCACGTAGGCCGGAATGCCCGACGCGCCGAACAGGCGGATCGCGTGGGCGTCGGTGTCGGCGTCCTTGTCGAAGCCCTGGTAGGCCATGTCGATGAACGGAACCAGCCTGCGTTCCTTCACCAGTTCGACGACCTGCTTCCACTGCGCCTGGTCCAGGTCGACGCCGGTCGGGTTGTGGCAGCAGGCGTGCAGCAGGACCACGGTGTTCGGCTCCAGCCTGCCCAGGTCCTCGAGCATGCCGGCGAAGTCGAGGCCGTGGGTCGCCGCGTCGTAGTAGCGGTAATCGACGATCTCGAATTCGACCGCGCCGAACAGCGCGCGGTGGTTTTCCCAGCTCGGCGTGCTGATCGCGACCTTGCTGCCGGCCGGCAGGA
The DNA here is from genome assembly GCF_010211755.1 of Pseudoxanthomonas sangjuensis. Lineage (GTDB taxonomy): Bacteria > Pseudomonadota > Gammaproteobacteria > Xanthomonadales > Xanthomonadaceae > Pseudoxanthomonas_A > Pseudoxanthomonas_A sangjuensis. The sequence continues at coordinate 163,938 of NZ_PDWR01000001.1, forward strand.
ACTTCTTCAGGAACTCCGCGCCGACGCGCAGCGCGCCGCTGCCGCCGAGGGTCTGCGCGGTGGTCACGCGGCCGGCGGCCAGCAGTTCCGAATCCGCGCCGAACACCAGCTTCTGCGTGGCCGCGTTGTAGCCGGCCAGGCCGTCGATCGCGATGTACCCGCGCGGGCGGATTTCCTTCAGCAGCGCCTGTTCGACCGCGATGACCGATTTGAGCACCGGGATGCGGCCCTCGTCGTCGCAATAGATGCCCACGCCGAGGTTGGCCTTGATGGCGCGGGGGTCGGCATTGAAGGCATCGGTGATGCCCAGGATCGGATCGCCTGGAACCAGTTCGACGTTTGCGAATACGGACACGGTGAAGGTCGCTCGGAAGGAGGTGGGAGAAGAGGGGCGTCTGCGCGCGGCAAACCATGCGATGTTAACAGGCGCACCCGGTCCGCCCAACGCAAACCTTTGATTCCGTTCGCGCCGCAACCGTCGTTCCGGAGCGGGCGGGGCGATCCCGGGCAGACGGGCCGGGGCCGGCGTCGAAGGCCGGAGCATCGACCCGCGCCGGCCCGTTATACTCACCCATTGGCGCGCGCCGCGTGCCTGGCCGGGGCTTTGGAAATCAAGGCCCTGGAGATGGAACTTCACCCAAATCGACACCTGCGGCAACGCGCCGGCACCTTGCCGGGCGCGGTGCCTGGAAGCCAAACGCCGCATGCGCCTCACCACGATCAAGCTGTCCGGTTTCAAATCCTTCGTCGATCCGACCACCCTGCACTTGCCGACCAACATGACCGGCGTGGTCGGTCCCAACGGCTGCGGCAAGTCCAACGTCATCGATGCGGTGCGCTGGGTCATGGGCGAAAGCTCGGCCAGCCGCCTGCGCGGCGACAACCTGACCGACGTGATCTTCTCCGGCAGCTCGGCGCGCAAGCCGGTGTCGATGGCCACGGTCGAGCTGATCTTCGACAACAGCGACCACACCATCACCGGCGAGTTCGCTGCGTTCAACGAGATCTCGGTCAAGCGCACCGTCGGCCGCGACGCGCAGAGCAACTACTACCTCAACGGCACCAAGTGCCGCCGCCGCGACATCACCGACCTGTTCCTCGGCACCGGCCTGGGCCCGCGCAGCTACTCGATCATCGAGCAGGGCATGATCAGCCAGATCATCGAGGCCAAGCCCGAGGAACTGCGCATCTACCTGGAGGAAGCCGCCGGCATCTCCAAGTACAAGGAGCGCCGCAAGGAAACCGAGACCCGCATCCGCCACACCCGCGAGAACCTCGACCGCCTCAACGACCTGCGCGAGGAAATCGCCAAGCAGCTCGAGCACCTCAAGCGCCAGGCCCGCCAGGCCGAGCAGTACCAGGCGCTGCAGGAAGAGCGCCGGATCAAGGACGCCGAGTGGAAGGCGCTGGAATACCGCGGCCTCGACGGCGAGTTGCAGAAGCTGCGCGAGGCGCTCGCGCAGGAAGAGACCAGGCTGCAGCAGCTGATCGCCGAGCAGCGCGAGGCCGAGGCGAAGATCGAAACCGGCCGCGCCAGCCGCGAGACCGCCAGCGAGGAACTGAACAAGGCGCAGGCCGAGGTCTACCAGGTCGGCAGCACGCTGGCGCGCATCGAGCAGCAGATCCAGCACCAGCGCGAACTGGCGCAGCGCCTGCAGAAGGCGCGCGACGAGGCGCAGAGCGCGCTGGCCGAACTGGGCCAGCACATCAGCGACGACGAGACCAAGCTGACGGTGCTGCGCGCCTCGATCGACGAGGCCATGCCCAAGCTGGAGCAACTGCAGGCCGACGATGGCGCCCGCCAGGATGCGCTGCGCGAGGCCGAGGCGAAGCTCGCCGACTGGCAGCAGCGCGCCGACGCGCATGCCCGCGAAGCCGCCGAAGCGGCCCGTGCGGCCGAAGTCGAGCGCACCCGCGTCGACTACCTCGACAAGCAGGCCTTCGAAGCCGACCGCCGCCGCGAAGCGTTGTCGGGCGAGCGCCTGGGCCTGGACCTCGACGCGCTGGCCGCCAGCTTCGCCGAGGCCTTCGAGCAGCACGAAACCCAGAAGGCTTCGCTGGAAGGCCTGACCGCCGACCTCGAAGCCCGCAAGCACACCGTCACCGAGTTGCAGGACCAGCAGCGCAGCGCGCAGGCCGAACTGGCCGAAGTGCGCAAGCAGGCGCAGGCCGCGCGTGGCCGGCTGTCGTCGCTGGAAGCCCTGCAGCAGGCCGCGCTGGGCCAGGAGCAGGGCGCCGCCGTCGCATGGCTGAAGGCGCGCGGGCTGGACGATGCCGCGCGCGTCGGCGAGAAGCTGGTGGTCGAACCGGGCTGGGAGAACGCGGTCGAAAGCGCGCTGGGCCAGCTGATCGAAGGCGTGCTGGTCGAATCGCCGGAAACCCTGGTCGACGCGTTGGGCGAACTCGGCGAAGGCCGCATCGCGCTGGTGGCTTCCGACGCGGAAGCCGTTTCCTTCGCCCCGACCTCGCTTGCCGCGAAGGTGCAGGGCCCGGCGGCGATCCGTCGCCTGCTCGCGCGCCTGCACGTAGCCGGGGACCTGGCCGAAGCGCGCCGCCTGCTGCCGCAGCTGGGCGACGGCGATTCCATCATCACCCGCAATGGCGAGCGCTTCGGTGCCGGTTGGGTGCGCGTGCTGCGTTCCGGCGCGGCCAAGCAGGGCGCGCTGTTGCGCGAGCGCGAGATCCAGGCGCTGCGTGCCGAGATCGAGCAACTGCAGCACCGCGAACACGAACTGGAGCGCGGCATCGTCGCCTGGCGCGACCGCCTGCTCGCCGCCGAGCAGCAGCGCGAGGACGCGCAGCGCGCGTTGTACATGGCGCACCGCAGCGTTTCCGAACTCGCCGGCCAGCTGCAGAGCCAGCAGGGCCGCGTCGACGCCGCGCGCAACCGCATCGACCGCATCGACGGCGAGCTGGCGCAACTGGCCGAAACCCTCGACACCAGCCGCGAGCAGGCCAGCGAGGCGCGTGGCCGCCTCGAGGAGGCCGTCGCGCGCATGGCCGAACTGGAAACCGCGCGCCAGCAGCTGGAAACCGAACGCCGCGAGCTCGCCGACGCCCGCGACCAGCTGCGCGACGCCGCCCGCGCCTCGCGCGACGCCGCGCACGCGCTGGCGCTGACCGTCGAGTCGCAGCGCGCGCAGATCGTCGCGCTGGAACAGGCGCTGCAGCGCATGGGCAGCCAGCGCGGGCAACTGGACTCGCGCCTGGGCGAACTCGCTTCGCAACTGGCCGAAGGCGATTCGCCGGTGCAGTCGCTGGAAGCCGAGCGCCAGACCGCGCTGGAGCAGCGCGTGCTGGCCGACCGCAAGCTCGGCGAGGCGCGCGCCGCGCTCGACGGCCTCGACAACGAACTGCGCCAGCACGAACAGACCCGCCACCAGCGCGAGGAGCAGTCGCTGCAGCAGCGCGAGCGCATCTCGCAGCGCAAGCTCGACCAGCAGGCGCTGGCGATGAAGGCCGAGGCGCTGACCGAAGCGGTGGTGAAGGCCGGCTTCGAACTCGATGCGGTCATCGCCGCGCTGCCGGAAGTCGCGTCGCTGGCCGACTGGGAGCAGACGGTCAACGCCATCGACGCGAAGATGCGCCGCCTGGAGCCGGTCAATCTGGCCGCGATCCACGAATACGGCGAGGCCGAGCAGCGCAGCCAGTACCTCGATGCGCAGAACGCCGACCTGACCAGCGCGCTGGAGACGCTGGAGGACGCGATCCGCAAGATCGACCGCGAGACCCGCGGCCGCTTCAAGGACACCTTCGACCGCGTCAACGCCAGCGTGCAGGAACTGTATCCGCGCCTGTTCGGCGGCGGCCACGCCTACCTGGAACTGACCGGCGAGGACCTGCTCGACACCGGCGTGACCATCATGGCGCGCCCGCCGGGCAAGCGCGTGTCGAACATCTCGCTGCTGTCCGGCGGCGAGAAGGCGATGACCGCGGTGGCGCTGGTGTTCGCGATCTTCCGCCTCAACCCGGCGCCGTTCTGCCTGCTGGACGAGGTCGATGCGCCGCTCGACGAGGCCAACGTGGGCCGCTTCACCGCGATGGTGAAGGAGATGAGCGAGAAGGTGCAGTTCCTGTTCGTCACCCACAACAAGGCGACGATGGAAGCCGCGCACCAGCTCAGCGGCGTGACCATGCGCGAACCGGGCGTCAGCCGCCTGGTGTCGGTCGACCTGGCCGAAGCCGCGCGCCTGGCCGGCGCGGCCTGAACCCATCCCCCGCCCGCGGGGGAGGGTGCCGAAGGGGGATAAGGCGCGCGAGCGCAGCGAGCCGGCTTTCGCTCGTCATTCCCGCGCAGGGACCCGGCGGCTTTCGCTCATCCGGCCATGCGCGCGCCGAAGCGCGGGGACACTGGATTGCCGCTTCCGCGGCAATGACGGTTCCGGGGAGGAGATGCGTCATCGCATGACCGTCCCGGGCCGACAACCGGTTGCCGCCGGTTTTGCTACCCTGTCGCGAATTCGGAAACAGAGACCCCCGGCACATGTCCGAAATGACCCTGCTCAGAATCGGCATCCTGATCGCCGGACTGATCCTGATCGGCGCGATCGTCTTCTTCGGCAGGCCGAAGAAACCCAGCCAGGGCAGGCGGGTGGAACGCGCCGAGCCGGGTTCGCAGAATGCCGAACGGGTGGAGCCGGGCCTGGGCGACGATGCGCCGGACTACAGTTCCGACGCGGTCAGCCAACCCGAGCTGGGATTGCCGGGCGGCGTGGCGCTGCCGGAGAACGACCTCGGCAAGCGGCCCAGCCAGGACTTCGACAAGATCGTTTCGCTGTACGTGGCGGCGCGCGCCGGCCATACCCTGCGCGGCGAGGACATCGTGGTCGCCGCGGAGAAGACCGGGCTGGTGTTCGGGCACATGAACGTGTTCCACCGGCTGGTCGAGCACCATCCGGAACGCGGACCGGTGTTCAGCATGGCCAACATCATGCAGCCGGGCAGCTTCGACATGACCACGATCCGCGAACTGGAGACGCCGGCCATCGCGTATTTCCTCACGCTGCCTGCGCCGATGCCGGCGCTGGAAGCATGGGACATGATGCTGCCGAACGTGCAGCGCATGGCCGAGTTGCTCGAGGGCGTGGTGCTGGACGACAGCCGCAACGCGCTCGGCCGCCAGCGCATCATGCACATCCGCGAGGAGCTGCGGGCCTACGACCGCCAGCACGAGGCGCCGCCGCTGACCAAGACGCCGCGCTGGTGAGCGCCGTGCCGTGCGCGCAGCCACGGGGATGGCGCGCCGCGGGGAATCCGCACCTTGCCGACCCGGGTAGCCGGTATCCGCGGCCCGGACCGGTTGCCTGCCACGCGCAATTCCGGTATGTCGTCATGCATCGAATGATCGTCACGGAGCGACTGCCATGTCCCAGGAAAACCTGATCGCGGTTGTCACCGATGCCCTGCGCGGACAAGTGCAGGCCGAACTGCCGGCGGAACTGCGGGTTTCGCTCGCAGCGACGGCGTCCGCCGGGGAGGGGGCGGCCGGCGTGTCGGTGCACCTGTTCCGGGTGGCATTGCCGATCGTGGCGCGCTCGGTGCCGCTGCTGTCGGGCGACGGCCGCCGGCTGCGCCCGGAAATGAACCTGCAACTGGATTACCTGCTGGTCGGCCATGCGGACGACGCCCTGCGCGCGCAGGCGAGCCTGGGAGCGGCGATGCGCGCGCTGCTGCAGGCGCCGATGCTGCAGGAGGAATCGGTCCGCCCGCTGCTGTCGCGCCCGGATCTGCTCGATTCGCTGCTGCCGGCGTCGCTGTCGGTGCACTGGAAGGCGCTGGAGTTGCCGCTGCAGGAACAGGCCGCGGTATGGGCGGCGGTCGGCGACAGGATGGGCAACGGCATGTTCTGGCGCGCCGACGTGTCGTGGCAGGGGAAGGCGGAGACCTGAGGTCTCCTTCCCCCGAAAGGGAGCAGAGGTCGGCGAACGGGGTCGTCGGAAAGCTCCCCGTGGCGGTATCGCCTGGATGATTGTCGGCGCGAACCCCGGCCTGCGCCTTCGGCACGCCTTCTCCCGCCGGGGGGAAGGGCTCAATCCATCGCTTTTGCGAACGCCTCGCGGAACTTCGCCATCTCCTCCGCCGTGCCCACGGTGATGCGCACGTGGTTCGGCATCGACTGCCAGCTGCGCCCGACGAAGACCTTGCGTTCCGCCATACGCCGGGCGAAGGCGCGGCCTTCGCCCTTCACGTCGACCATGAAGCAGTTGGCCTGGGTCGGCAGGCAGCGGTAGCCGCGCGACGCCAGCCAGGCGATGGTCTCGGCGCGAACCGTGGCGTTTTCCTGCTTGCGTTCGGCCAGCCGCTGCGGGTTCTGCAGGCTGGCGATGCCCGCCGCCACCGCCGGCACCGGCAGGCTGTTCATGCCGAACAGCACCAGCTTCTGCAGCAGGTCCGGCCGCGCCGCGGCGATGCCCAGGCGCATGCCGGCCATGCCGTAGATCTTCGAGAACGTGCGCAGCACGACCACGTCGGCGCCGGCCTTCACCAGGTCCAGCGTGTCCGGCTCGTCGCTGTAGTGGATGTAGGCCTCGTCGATCAGCAGCACGCTGCCGGCCGGCTTGTTCCGCAGCAGCCAGTCGATGTCCGCGCGCGGGGTGATCGAGCCGGTCGGGTTGTTCGGGTTGCAGAGGTAGACCAGCCCGGCCTTCGCTTCGGCCGCCGCCGCGACCATCGCCCTGACGTCGTGCGCGGCGTCGGCGCGCAGCGGCACGCGCACGGCCTTCGCGCCGTGCGCGTCGGCCATCTGCGCCACCGACTCGAAGGTCGGGTCGGCCACGACCAGCGCCGCCTGCGGCGAGGTGAAGGCCAGCGCCGCCGAATCCAGCGCCACGCCGGAGCCGCAATAGCCGGCGACGCTGTCCTCGCGCAGGCCGTTGAGTTCGGCGAACAGGCCGGTCAGCTCGCGCTGCAGGCCGAACAGGTAGCGGTTGGCGCGCGGCAATGAGGTGGCGGCGGCCTGCAGCGCTTCCGGGAACGGGCCGAGCGGATTCTCGTTGAAGTTCAGCAGCACCGCGTCGGGATCGTCCATGCCCGGCGACGTCGGCGGCAATTGCGTGTGCGCGTCGCCGCTGGCGCCGAGCAGCGGGGCGAGCCCCGCGGTGGCCAGGCTGCAGGCGGAAAGTCCAAGGAAGCCGCGTCGGGACAGGGTCGGGTGCATGCGGGTTTCCTCGCGCGTGGGTTGCCGCGAAGCTAGCGCGGACGCGCATGCGTCGGCAAGGGCGGCGTGGGTAGAATCGCGGCATGACTTCGAAACCCCACGCAAAGGCCGCCGATCCCGCTGCCCGCGCCGCCGAACTGCGCAGGCGCCTCGAGGACGCCAACTACCGCTACCACGTGCTCGACGAGCCGAACATACCGGACGCCGAGTACGACCGGATGCTGCGCGAACTCGACGAGCTGGAGCAGGCGCACCCGGAGCTGGCGACCGCGGATTCGCCGACCCGGCGCGTCGGCAACGCGCCATCGGCGAAGTTCGCCGAAGTGCGCCACGCGATCCCGATGCTGTCGCTGGGCAATGCCTTCAGCGACGAGGAAGTGCGCGACTTCGTCCGCCGCATCGACGAGAAGCTCGAGCGCGGGGAACTGGTGTTCTCCGCCGAACCCAAGCTCGACGGCCTGGCGATCAGCCTGCGCTACGAGCACGGCGTGTTCGTGCAGGGCGCGACCCGCGGCGACGGCGCCAGCGGCGAGGACGTGACCGCGAACCTGAGGACGGTCAAGGCGATCCCGCTGCGCTTGCGCGGCGGCGGCTGGCCGGACCTGCTGGAAGTGCGCGGCGAGGTGTACATGCCGCGCGCCGACTTCGAGAAATACAACGAGCAGGCGCGCCTGCACGGCGGCAAGGTGCTGGCCAATCCGCGCAACGGCGCCGCCGGATCGCTGCGCCAGCTCGATCCGCGCATCACCGCGAAACGGCCGCTGTCGTTCTACGCCTATGCGCTGGGCGCGGTCGATGGCGGCGAGTTGCCGGCCACGCATTCGGCGACGCTGAAGAAGCTGCGCGAATGGGGTTTCCCGGTCAGCCCGCTCAACGACGTGGTGAAGGGCGCCGACGGCCTGCTGGGCTACTACCGGCGCATCGGCCAGGAACGCGACGGCCTGCCGTTCGACATCGACGGCGTGGTCTACAAGCTGGACGACTACGCCGGCCAGCGCGAGATGGGCTTCGTCTCGCGCGCGCCGCGCTGGGCGATCGCGCACAAGTTCCCGGCGCAGGAGCAGACGACCACGGTCGAGGGCATCGAAATCCAGATCGGCCGCACCGGCGCGGCGACGCCGGTCGCGCGGCTGGCGCCGGTGCAGGTCGCCGGCGTCGTCGTCACCAACGCCACGCTGCACAACGCCGACCAGATCGCGCGGCTCGACGTGCGCGTCGGCGATACGGTGATCGTGCGCCGCGCCGGCGACGTGATTCCCGAAGTCGTCAGCGTGGTGCTGGAACACCGCCCGGCGCAAACGCAGCCGTGGAAGATGCCGGCGCATTGCCCGGTCTGCGGCTCCGAGATCGTGCGCGAGGAAGGGCAGGCGGTATGGCGCTGCAGCGGCGAGCTGAGCTGCCCGGCGCAGCGCAAGGAGACGATCCGCCACTTCGCCTCGCGCCGGGCGATGGACATCGAGGGCCTCGGCGACCGCTTCGTCGAGGAGTTGAGCGACCTCGGCTACGTCGAATCGGTCGCCGACCTGTACAAGCTGACCCTCGACGACCTGCTGGAAATGAAGCGCCGGGCCGACGAGCGCGACGGCACCACGCCGGAAACGGTGAAGGCCGGCAAGATCGCGACCAAGTGGGCCGAGAACCTGGTCGAGGCCATCGACCGCAGCCGCGACACCACGCTGGAGCGCTTCCTGTTTGCGCTGGGCATCGAGCACGTCGGCGAGAGCACGGCCAAGGCGCTGTCGCAATGGTTCGGCGACCTGGCGCTGATCCGCAGGCTGCCGTGGCCGCTGTTCAAGCACGTGCCCGACATCGGCGGCGAGGTGGCGCGCGCGCTCGGGCATTTCTTCGACCAGAAGGGCAACCAGCAGGTGATCGATGCGCTGCTCGAGCGCGGCGTGAAGTTCTCCGACACGCACGCGCCCAGCGCGAAACTGCGCGGCGGACTCGACCTGGCGACCTTGCTGGCCGACCTCGAAATCCCCAGGCTCACCGAGGTCCGCGCGAAGCAGCTCGCCGCCGCGTTCCCGTCGGCCGAGGCGATCGTCGACGCGGAGGCGCAGCAATTCGTCGCCGCGGGCCTGCCGGCGGAGGCGGCGAATTCGCTGGCGGCCTGGCTGGAGGAGGCGGGTAACGCCAGGCTGCTGCACGCCAGCGGCGCGATGCTTGCGCACCTGCTCGAGGTCGTGCCGAAGACGCAGGCGGGCAAGGCAGGGCCGCTCGACGGCAAGACCGTGGTGCTGACCGGTGGCCTGGCGTCGATGAGCCGCGACGAGGCAGGCGCGAAGCTCGAAGCGCTCGGTGCCAAGGTCACCGGCAGCGTGTCGAAGAAGACCAACTTCGTCGTCGCCGGCGAGACCGCGGGCTCCAAGCTGGCCAAGGCGCAGGAGTTGGGCATCGAAATCTGGGACGAGGAAAAATTGCTGGCGTTCCTGCAGGAGCAGGAGGCGTGAGCCGGTTCCGGTTCAGCGGTCGCTTCGATGCCCTGCGCCTGCGCGCCTGGCTCAACCGGCTGATCCGCGAGTTCTTCCACCAGCGCAACGTGCTCGAAGTCGAGACCCCGGTGCTGTCGGTCGCCGGCAATACCGATCCGAACATCGCCTCGTTCTCGCTCGAATTCGGCGGCCGCACCGACGGCGCGCCGCGCACGCGCTGGCTGCGCACGTCGCCGGAATTCCCGCTGAAGCGGCTGCTCGCCGCCGGCGTCGGCGATTGCTACGAACTCGGCCGGGTGTTCCGCGATGGCGAGGCCGGCGGCCGCCACAACCCCGAGTTCACGATGCTGGAGTGGTACCGAGTCGGCTGGGACCACCAGCGGCTGATCGACGAAACCGTCGAACTGGTGCGGGCGGCGCTGGCGCTCGTCGGGCGCGACGCCGACGTGTCGAAGACCAGCTTCCGCGACCTGTACTGCGACCGGCTCGGCATCGACCCGCTGCTCGCGACCCTCGACGAACTGCGCGATGCCGGCGCCGGCATCGCCATCGACGGCGAAGGCCTGAACCGCGACGACTGGCTGGACCTGCTGATGACGCACAAGCTGCAGCCGTCCTTCCCGCGGGACCAGCTGCTCGCGGTCCACGACTATCCCGCGTCGCAGTCGGCCCTCGCCCGCGTCCGCGAAGGCGATCCTCCCGTCGCCGAGCGCTTCGAGCTGTACCTCGGCCCATTGGAGTTGGCCAACGGCTACCACGAGCTCAACGACGCGACGGAACAGCGCCGGCGCTTCGAACGCGACCAGTCCGTGCGCCATGAACGCGGCGCGGTGGTTCCGCCGCTCGACGAGCGCCTGCTCGAAGCCCTGCCGGCCCTGCCGGACTGCGCCGGCGTCGCGCTCGGCGTCGACCGCCTGCTGATGGCCCTGCTCGACACGCAACGCATCGCCGACGTGCTGGCGTTCGACTTCACCCGCGCCTGAACGGTCGCGAACGAACGCCGGCCGCGTAAACGGTTTCTTGAATCCGGGTTCATCGAGCCGGTGCGAACGTGCCGGCATTCCGCAACAGCAGGGAGAACGGCGATGCGCGGCATGATCAAGGCGGTCTTCGCAACCGGGCTGGCGGGCGCCGTCGCGGCGCTGTCCGGCTGCGTGCTCGATCCGGTGTACGGCGGCGGTCGTCCGGGCGGCCATCCGACGTATCCGGACTATCCGCCTGCACAGGGCGGCTACCACCCACCCGGCCAGAATTACCCTTCGCCCGGTCATTCGTACGACCGGCAATTCCGTTGCGAGTCCATCGACAATCGCCAGCGCTACTGCAGCGCGGATACGCGCGGCGGCGTGCAACTGGTGCGGCAATTGTCGAAGAGTCCGTGCGTGCGGGGCCGGACCTGGGGCTACGACCGCAACGGCGTCTGGGTTTCGAACGGCTGCCGCGCCGAGTTTCGCAGCGGTGGCGGCGGCTACGGCGGCCAGGATCCCGGCTACGGCGGCCAGGTGGTCCGCTGCGAATCCGTCGACGCGCGTTACCGCCACTGCAACGTCCCGGTGCGGCGCGGCGTGGAACTGACCCGGCAGCTGTCGAAGGCGCGCTGCGTGGAAGGCCGGAACTGGGGCTGGGACCGCCGCGGGATCTGGGTGAATTACGGCTGCCGCGCCGAGTTCCGCGTCTACTGAATCGATTGCCGTCGTTGCCGTGCCGTCGCCGTCCATGCCCTAAAATGGCGGGCATGGACGATATCGACTACGAGCGTTACGACCGCATCCGCCCGATCCGCTGGACCGGCGAGGCGTTGGAACTGCTCGACCAGCGCAAGCTGCCGTTCGCGCAGGAGTGGGTGGCCTGCCGCAGCAGCGACGAAGTCGCCGACGCCATCCATGCCCTGATCGTGCGCGGTGCGCCGGCCATCGGCATCGCCGCCGGCTGGGGCGTGGTGCTGGCGGCGCGCACGGTCATCGCCGAGAACGGCAGGGAGGCGACGCAGAAGCTGGAGCCGGCGCTGCAGCGGCTCAACGCCGCGCGCCCGACCGCGGTCAACCTGGGCTGGGCGCTGGCGCGGATGCGCGACACGCTGGCCAACGCCGGCGCGACCTGGCGCGAAGCGGTGGAACTGGAAGCGCTGGCCATCGCCGAAGAGGACCTGGCCGCGAACCGGCGCATGGGCGCGCTGGGCGCGGCGCTGATCGGGCCGGGCAGCGGCGTGCTGACCCACTGCAACACCGGCTCCCTGGCCACCGCCGGCTTCGGCACCGCGCTGGGCGTGATCCGCGCCGGCGTGGCGCAGGGCCGCATCGCCCGCGTGTTCGCCGACGAAACCCGGCCGTGGCTGCAGGGCGCGCGGCTGACCGTGTGGGAGCTGCAGCAGGACGGCATCGACGCGACCCTGATCGCCGACGCGGCGGCTTCGCACCTGATGAAGACCGGGGCGGTGCAGTGGGTCGTGGTCGGCGCCGACCGCATCTGCGCCAACGGCGATACCGCCAACAAGATCGGCACCTACCAGCTGGCCCTCGCCGCGCGCCACCATGGGGTGAAGTTCATGGTCGTGGCGCCGTCTTCGACGGTCGACATGGCCACGGCCTCGGGCGACCTGATCGAGATCGAGGAACGCGACCCGGCCGAGTTGCTCGGCGTCGGCGGCGTGCGCACCGTGGCCGAGGGGATCAAGGCCTGGAACCCGGTGTTCGACGTCACGCCGGGCGATCTGATCGACGCCATCGTCACCGAGAAGGGCGTGATCGAGAAGCCGGATACGGCGAAGATGCGGGCGGCTTTCCCGGCCTGACCGGACTGGTCCGGGCAGCCTTCATCGCGCGTGGAACCTGCCCCGGAAGACCGCTTCGCGGGCCACCCGCGCGCCATGCGTCCCGGGTGGCGAAAATTTCGCCTAAGTGACTGATTTTTCCGGCCAAAAACCGGCCGGCCGCAGCCCCTTCTGTGGTACAATTTCCGTGCCGCGAATCACACCCGAAAACCGCCCGCCGGACTCGCTCGGGCAGCCCGGTTTCTGGCCGTGAAACGCCGCATCCCAACTGCACCAGCACGGAATTCGAATGGCCGATCCCGCCAAGGAAATCATCCCCGTCAACCTCGAAGACGAGATGCGCAAGAGCTACCTCGATTACGCGATGAGCGTGATCGTGGGCCGCGCCCTCCCGGACGTCCGCGACGGCCTCAAGCCCGTCCACCGCCGCGTCCTCTTCGCGATGAACGAGCTCGGCGCGCACAGCAACAAGCCGTACTACAAGTCCGCCCGCATCGTCGGCGACGTCATCGGTAAGTACCACCCGCACGGCGACCAGTCCGTCTACGACACGCTGGTGCGCATGGCGCAGCCGTTCTCGCTGCGCTACCTGCTGGTCGACGGGCAGGGCAACTTCGGCTCGATCGACGGCGACAACGCCGCGGCGATGCGTTACACCGAAGCGCGCATGTCGCGCCTGACCCACGAGCTGATGGCGGACATCGACAAGGAAACCGTCGACTTCCAGCCCAACTACGACGAAAAGGAACTGGAGCCGACGGTCATGCCGACCCGGTTCCCGAACCTGCTGATCAACGGCTCGGCCGGCATCGCGGTCGGCATGGCGACGAACATCCCGCCGCACAACCTGTCCGAAGTCACCGATGGCCTGATCGCGCTGATCGACGACCCGTCGATCGACGTCGACGGCCTGATGCAGTACATCCCGGGCCCGGATTTCCCCACTGCCGGCATCATCAACGGCACCGCCGGCATCATCAACGGCTACCGCACCGGCCGCGGCCGCGTGCGCATGCGCGCCAAGGCCGAGGTCGAGGTCGACGACCGCACCGGCCGCGAGGCGATCATCGTCACCGAGATCCCGTACCAGGTGAACAAGGCGCGGCTGATCGAGAAGATCGCCGAGCTGGTCAAGGAGAAGAAGCTCGAAGGCATCAGCGAACTGCGCGACGAGTCCGACAAGGACGGCATGCGCATCTACATCGAGGTCAAGCGCGGCGAATCGGCCGAGGTCGTGCTCAACAACCTGTATTCGCAGACGCCGATGGAATCGGTGTTCGGCATCAACATGGTCGCGCTGGTCGACGGCCGCCCGCAGCTGCTGAACCTGAAGCAGATGCTGGAGGCGTTCATCCGCCACCGCCGCGAGGTGGTCACCCGCCGCACCATCTTCGAACTGCGCAAGGCGCGCAACCGCGCGCACATCCTCGAAGGCCTGACCGTCGCGCTGGCCAATATCGACGAGATGATCGAGCTGATCAAGACCTCGGCGAACCCGCAGGAAGCCAAGGAACGCATGCTGGCCAAGCGCTGGGCGCCGGGCCTGGTCGGTTCGCTGCTGGCCGCGGCCGGCGCCGGGGCCTCGCGTCCGGAAGACCTGCCGCAGGGCGTCGGCTTCCTCGACGGCGAATACCAGTTGACCGACGTGCAGGCCACGCAGATCCTCGAGATGCGCCTGCACCGCCTGACCGGGCTGGAGCAGGAAAAGCTGACCGAGGAATACAGGGAGCTGCTGGATACCATCGCCGGCCTGATCCGCATCCTCGAAAACCCGGACGTGCTGAAGCAGGTCATCCGCGACGAACTGCTGAACCTGAAGGAAGAGTTCGGCGACGCGCGGCGCAGCGAGATCCGCCAGAGCGAGGAAGACCTCGACATCCTCGACCTGATCGCGCCGGAAGACGTGGTCGTGACCCTGTCGCACGCCGGTTACGCCAAGCGCCAGCCGGCCAGCGCGTACCGCGCGCAGCGTCGCGGCGGCCGCGGCCGCAGCGCGGCGGCGACCAAGGAAGAGGATTTCATCGACCAGTTGTGGCTGGTCAATACCCACGACACGCTGCTGACCTTCACCAGCAACGGCAAGGTGTTCTGGCTGCCGGTGCACCTGTTGCCGGAAGCCGGCTCGAACGCGCGCGGTCGCCCGATCGTCAACTGGATCCCGCTGGAACCGGACGAAAAGGTGCAGGCGGTGCTGCCGGTGCGCGAATACAACGAAGGCCGCTACGTGTTCTTCGCGACCAGGGGCGGCACGGTCAAGAAGACCCCGCTGACCGAATTCGCCTTCCGCCTGGCGCGCGGCAAGATCGCGATCAACCTGGACGAAGGCGATGCGCTGGTCGGCGTGGCGCTGACCGACGGCGAGCGCGACATCATGCTGTTCGCCAGCAACGGCAAGGCGGTGCGCTTCGCCGAGAACGAAGTGCGCGCGATGGGCCGCACCGCCACCGGCGTGCGCGGCATCAGGCTGGCGCCGGGCGAGGAAGTGCGCAGCCTGGTCGTGGTCGAAGGCGACGGCGACATCCTCACCGCCAGCGAGAACGGCTACGGCAAGCGCACGCCGGTCGACGAGTACCCGCGCAAGGGCCGCGGCACGCAGGGCGTGATCGCGATCCAGACCACCGAGCGCAACGGCAAGCTGGTCGGCGCGATCCAGCTGACCGAGCAGCACGAGGTCCTGCTGATCTCCGACGGCGGCACGCTGGTGCGCACGCGCGCGGCGGAAATCTCGCAGGTCGGCCGCAACACCCAGGGCGTCACCCTGATGCGCCTGTCGGAAGGCGAAGTGCTGCAGGCGGTGGAGCGTCTCGATGCGTCGCTGGACGACGACGAAGGTGAAGGCGAGGGCGAGGGCGACAACCCGATGCCGCCCGGCCCTCCGGCCGAGCAACCGCAGGCCTGACGGAAGCAAGAAGCCCCGGTGGAAGCCGGGGCTTTTTTCGTCGAGCGGGTCCGGGCTTCCCGCGGGAGCCGCTCCCGCGAAGATCGGGAGCGGGGCCTCAGGGCAAATGCTCCAGCACGTATTCCGCCGACGACACCTTGTACTCGCCCGGCGCCTCGACCCACAGCCCCTTCACCACGCCGTCCTCGGCGTACAGCGCATAGCGCTTCGAGCGCAGGCCCATGCCGTAGCCGCTCGCGTCCATCTCCAGCCCCAGCGCGCGCGCCAGCTCGGCGTTGCCGTCGGCCAGCATCGGCAAGCCGTCGGGCACGCCCTGCGACTTGCCCCAGGCCTGCATCACGAACGGATCGTTGACCGAGGTGCAATAGACCTGGATGCCGCGGCGCAGGAAGTCGTCGTAATGCTCGACGAAGCCGGGCAGGTGGCATTCCGAGCAGGTCGGCGTGAACGCGCCGGGCACCGCGAACAGCACCACCTTCTTGCCTTCGAACAGGGCGCCCGTGTCCAGCGTTTCCACGCCGTTGCGGATCAGCTTGACGGTCACTTCGGGAATGCGTTCGCCGATCTGGATGCTCATGCACGTGCTCCGTTCGCGGGCCGGGGGAGGTGGATCCGATTCTAGATGAATCGGTCGTAGCTGGCGGCAAAACCGACGTTTTCAAGGCGCTTGAAAACGCCGCGCCGGGGGCCATTTTGCCTTCAACGCGGCGGCATGCCGCTTCCAGACACCGGAGCCTCCACATGTACCTGTATCCCAACATCCCCGATCGCCTGTACCGGCGACTGTTCGACGACCTGCGCGTCGCCGGCCTCCAGAACACCGTTCCCGCATGGACGCCGCGCGTCGACGTGAAGGAGGAAGCCGCGCGTTACGTCGTTTATTTCGACGTGCCCGGCATCGACCCGCAGGACATCGAGATCCAGGCCGAGCGCAACCAGCTCGTCGTCAAGGGCGAGCGCAAGCGCGAAGCCGCCGCCGAAGGCGAGAACTTCAGCCGCATCGAGCGCGTCCATGGCGCCTTCGAACGCCGCTTCTCGCTGCCCGAGACCGCCGATGCCGATGCGATCACCGCGACCGGCCGCAACGGCGTGCTGGAGATCAGCATCCCGAAGAAGCCGCAGTCGCAACCGCGCAAGATCCGCGTGGGCGTGAACCCGCTGGACGGCGCGGACGAGGCGCCGCAGTCGGTGCAATAACGGCGCCGGGGCCCGCGCGGATGCGGCGGGTCCGGCGCGTGGTCCATGTCTTAGAATCGGCCCGCGGCTGCAAGACCGCGGGCCGTTTGCGTTGAACCAAGGGGCAGTCGATGGAATTCAAGGATTACTACGCCATCCTGGGGGTAGAGCCCAGCGCCGGCGAAGCCGAGATCAAGACGGCCTACCGCCGGCTGGCGCGCAAGTACCACCCGGACGTGAGCAAGGAAGCCGGGGCCGAGGAGAAGTTCAAGGCGGTCAACGAGGCCTACGAGGCGCTGCGCGATCCGCAGAAGCGCGCCGCCTACGACCAGCTGCGCGCGCAGGGTTACCGGCCGGGCGAGGAATTCCAGCCCCCCCCGAATTTCGGCGGCGGCTTCGGCGGCCCGGGCGGTTTCGATTTCGAGGAAATCTTCGGCAGCGCCGGTGGCACGGGCGGTGGCTTCAGCGACTTCTTCGAGGGCCTGTTCGGCCGCCGCGCCGGCAATGCCCGCGCCGCGCCGCGCGGCGACTCGCGGGCCAAGTTCGCGGTGCCCCTGCAGGCGGTATACGACGGCGGCAGCGTGCGCATCACCCTCAACGGCAGGCAACTGGACGTGCGCGTGCCGAAAGGGGTGCGGCCGGGCCAGGTGATCCGCCTGGCCGGGCAGGGCAACGGCGGCGGCAACCTGCTGCTGGAAATCGAGTACGCGGCGCATCCGCAGTTCGAGGTCGACGGCCGCAACATCCTGTACACGCTGCCGGTGGCGCCGTGGCAGGCGGCGTTGGGCGCCACGCTGAGCGTGCCGACGCTGGGCGGCGCGGTCGAGGTCAAGGTGCCGCCGGATTCGGAGGCCGGGCGCAAGCTGCGCCTGCGCGGTCGCGGCCTGCCCGGCAGCGGCTCGACGCCGGCCGGCGACCAGATCGTCGAGCTGGAAGTCACCGCGCCGCGCGCGGAGAACGCCGCGCAGCGGCAGGCTTATGCCGCCCTGCGCGACGCCTTCGGCGGTGGCTGAGGGCCGCGCCGGTCAGTTGCGCGCAGGCGGGTTTTCGCCGCCCTGCGTCGCCTGCAGCGCCGCGGCCACGTACACCAGCGGCGCGTTCCAGTTGATCGCCACTTCGTTGCTGGCGTAGCTGCAGACACGGTCGATGTAGGCCAGCGCGGGCAGCGCGGACGGATACGGCGATGCCGCGCAGTCCCTCGCGTCCTGCCGGCCCGGATTCGGCCCGCCGGCCAGCCAGCCGGGAACGGGTTCGGCAATGCCGTCGGCTTCGGAAACGCGGTGATGGACATGCAGCGGCGGCCGCGTGCCGAAGCCGGTGACGAAGGATCGCGCCAGCGGATTGCGCCCCAGCACGTAATCCAGCTGCGACTGCGCCGCGTCCAGGTAATCGCGCCGGCCGCGCAATCGGTAGGCCTGCATCAGCACCATCGCCTGGTTCATCGCGACGGCGTTGCTGCCCCAGACGAAATCCGCGGGCTGCATGGCGACGCGATAGGCGGAGCGCTTCCATTGCCGCACCAGCGCATCGGCCATTCCGGAAACGCGTTCTTCGATCAGTGCCCCGTCCGCGTGCGGGGTCAGTCGATCGCGATGCGCGGCCAGCGCCATCCACGCCAGGCCGCCGACCTCGTTCCACGAGGGCACGCGTGGCGCCACGCCGCGCGCGATGAACTCGTCGTAGAACGCATCGTCGCCGGTCGCGAGGTACAGTTCGGCGGCAGCCCAGGCGAACTCGTCGTCGAGCTTCCTGTCGCCGTATTCGCCGGTGGACACATCGGCCGGCTGCCGGTAGATGTCCTGCGGGTGCCGTTGCGCCCATGCCCATGCGGCCTTTGCGGCGGCCAACATCCGCGCGGCAACGCCGGGGAACTGCGCTTCGTAGCGCGCATAGACCCGGCTGGCCTGCGCCATCGATGCGGCGAAGCCGAGCGCGGCGGCCGTGCTCTTCTGCACTACGTAGCGCTGCGCGTGCGCATCCGCAGGCATGACGAAGCCTGCGAATTTCAACGTGGTCAGCTTGTGGTAGACGCCGCCGTCGGCAGGGTCCTGCATGGACAGCATCCATTCCAGGTTCCACCACGCCTCGTGCAGCAGGTCGGGCGCATCGCTACCGCTCTCGGGGATGTCCAGGTCCTGCGCAGCGAACGCTTGCGGGAAATCCTGCCATGCGGCCAGCAGGGTCCAGGTGGTGATCGCGGAGTTGACGATGTATTTGTTGTAGTCGCCGGCGTCGTACCAGCCTTTGGGCGAGGAAATCTTCGTGCCCGCCGGCCGCGCGGGCGAGGCCGCCGAGGCATGCACCAGCACGGCGTCGTCCGGATGCCCGGCGGCGCGCGCGAAACGGCCGGCGTGGGCGGCATCCAGCGCGGTGCCGGCGCGGTTGAAGTAGAAGGCCTTCACCGCGGCGGCGGCGAGCGGGGCATAGGCGTCGCCGGCGACGACGAATTCGTCCGATGGCGGCAGGCCGTCGATGCGCAGGCGATAACGTCCGGGTTGGGCCAATGCGGAGAAGTCGGCGATGCGCACGCGGCGATCGGCCGGCTTCCATTCGGCCGCGGCGCCGAGCTTGCCGGTGTAGGCGGCTTTGCCGCTGGCGACGTGTTCGACGATGAAGTCGTTTTGCGCCGTGGCCGGCACCGTCGCCAGCTTTTGCGAGGCGGGCAGGTAGCCGACCTGGTTGATGCCGATGGCGGGGTCCCGGGCGAATGCGTGGGGGAACGGCAACGACAGCTGGACGGCGATCACGATCGCCGCGCACGAATGCCTTCGCGCGTTTCCAACATGCGGCCGGAACTTCATGGGGCGGCCCTCCGCGATTCGGTCGGTGGAGAAAGACCCGCGCGGCTGCCCGCGCGGGTCCTGTCGTGCCCGGAGCCTGCGCTTACCAACTGCCGCGCAACACCAGCGAGTAGCGGCGGTCGTTCTCGAACCAGGCGCGGGTGTACATCGTGTCGTCCACGTAGCCGTCGCGCAGATACTTGCGTGGCCCCACCAGCAGCTTGGTCACGCTGTTGGTCAGGTTGTTGACCTGCACGCCGAGCTGCATGCCCTTGCCGATGTTGTAGAAGAACGAGCCATCCACCTGGCCGTAGTCGTCGTTCCAGGTGGGCAGGAAGGTGATCGCGTCGCTGGAGGTCAACAGGTAGCGCGAACGCCAGTTGTAGGCAAGGCGCATGGAAATCTTGCCTTTCTCGTAGATGGCGATGGCGTTGTACGATCGCTTGGACAGGCCTTCCAGCGGCAGGTCGACGGCGCCGGCGCGGGCGGCGGAGGCGTACGGGCTGACCACGGCGTTGGTGCCGCCGCTGCTGTCCACGAAGGTGTAGTTGGCCTGCACGCCGAACCCGGGCAGGAAGTCGAAGAACTGCGAGTAGCCGACTTCGAAGCCGCGGATCTTGCCCTCGTCCAGGTTGTGGGTGCGGGTGATCAGGTAGTCGTTGCCGAACAGGGTCTCGGTGGTGGCCATGGAAGCGAAATAGCCTTCCACGTTCTTGTAGAACAGGGTGGCGTACAGGCTGTTGCCGGGGCCGAAATACCATTCCAGAGAGGTGTCGAACTGAGTGGCGCGCATCGGCTTGAGCTCGGGGTTGCCGCCGTTGCCGGTGAAGGACATGTCGGCTTCGCCGCAGCTGCCCGGTTCGCGCAGGCCGTCGCTGATCGCGTCCTCGCACGCCGCGGCGCTGGCCTGCAGCGGCAACCACGCCTGCATCAGGCGGAACTCCGGCCGGGCGATGGCCTTGGACGCGGCGAAGCGCCACTGCCAGCCTTCGCCGAAGCGCACGCGCAGGTTCAGGCTGGGCAGCACGTCGGTGTACGAGCTCTTGGTCTCGGTGCTGAAGGACTGGCCGGCGAACTTCGCCAGCACTTCCGGGGTCACCACCTCCGCCCAGCTTTCCATGTTGGGCATCGTCCCGCCGCCGATGGTATCGACACTGGTCTTGACCACGCGCACGCCGACATTGCCGTCCACCTTGTCGCCGCCGAAGTACAGCACGCCATATCCGGCCTGGGTGCGTTCGTCCTGGGTATTGGTGCTGTCCGGCCCGTAGGCGATGGGCCGCCACTTCGCATTGGGAAGCAGGGCGAGGGTCGAGGCAACGGCGCCGATGTCGACCATGCTGTTCTTCGGCGACCAGAACTGCGTCGGCATGTTGGCTCCGCCGCCGAAGAAGTCGTCCATCGAATACAGCTCGGAGTCGCCGGTCTGGTACAGGTCCAGCCAGGCCACGTTGGCGCGGGTCGGGTCGGCGTTGGCGCCGGTCAGCTTGTTCCAGTCGTCGCTGATGACGCCCCAGTTCCAGGTCGTGAACAGGTTGCGGTAGCTGCGGTCGGCCACGCGCGCGCCCCAGCGGAAGAAGCGCAGCCAGTCGCCGTCCTGGAAGGTGTATTCCAGATCGACCCGGCCGGCGCGCTCGACGCCCTCGCTGTCGCCGAGGTGGTCCATGGCCGAACGCCAGAAGTAGTTGCTCTGGTCGGTGACGGTGGACGGGTCGGCGACCGTCACCGACGGGTACTTGCCGCCCAGGTCGATGGTCATGCCCTGCAGCAGGGTCGAGGCGTGCAGCGAGAAATCGACGTTGCTGCTTTCCGACTTCACGTACTGGAAGTCGCCGCGGGCGGTCAGGCGGTCGGTGATGTAGTGCTGGAATCCGGCCGCCCAGTCGGTGGTCTTCGATTCCTGCGCATTGATGCGGTTGCCGCTGACGAACTGGATGCCGGTGTTGCCCTGGTATACGCCGGGATTCCCGTTGTCGAGGTCGCTGGGCTGGCCCGTCCAGCCGCCCTGGCGCACGGTGCCGCGGATGAAACGGCCGTTCTCGTCGTACTCGAACCGGGTGCCGAGCGCCGGGATCAGGTTGTTGGACATGTCGGCCAAGCCATCCTGATAGATCGGGTTGTAGTGGTCGGCGACGCCGTTCCAGTTGGGCTGGTTCTTCTGCGAGGCCCCGGCGAACTCCATGAAGTGCTCGTTCCAGGTCATGTCGTACTGCGAGGTGATGAACTGGGCGTAGAGTTCGGTGTCCTCGCTGGGCCGCCACTGGAAGGCGAGCGCGCCGCCCTGGCGCTTGCGCTCGAAATCGGTGCGCCGCCAGTTGACGCCGCCGGGCACGAACACCTGGTCGAGGCCGGAGCCTGCCAGCAGCGCGTCGCGCTGCGATTCCGCCGACTGCCACGATCCCGCGTCCCAGTCGTAGACCCAGTCGGTTTCCGAACCTTCCGTCTGCTCGGCCGGCTTGCGGCCGCGACGGTCGAAGGGCATCAGCTGGATGCCGTCCGAACGCGTGGACATTTCCGAGTAGGACAGATTGGCCAGGAAGCCCATTTCGCCGGCGCCGGTCTCCCAGCGGTCGCTGAACAGGAACGAGGCCGAGGGCTTGGCGTCCTTCGCCTTGTCGCCGTAGTTGTAGTCGATGCTGCCGGCGATCTTGCGGCCGGCCTCGTCGAAGGGCTTGCGCGTGCGCAGGTTGACCGTGCCGCCCAGGCCGCCTTCGATGATCTCGGCCGAGGGGTTCTTGTACACGTCCACGCCGGCCATCAGCTCGGCCGGCACTTCCTCGAAGTTGATGCCGCGGCCGCCGCTGGCGCTGAACACGTCGCGCCCGTTCAGTTCGCCGCGAACGAAGGTCAGGCCGCGGATCATCACCCCGCTGCCTTCGGCGGAGAAGTGGTCGGTATCGTCGCGCGAGGCGAAGCCGGTGACGGTCACGCCGCTGATGCGCTTGATGGTTTCGGTGACGCTGCGGTCGGGCAGGGCGCCGATGTCCTCGGCGGTGATCGAGTCGACGATCTGTTCGGCGTCCTGCTTGATGTCCTGGGCGCGGATGATGCTGCCGCGCACGCCGGTGACCACGACGGCATCGAGTGCCGTGGCTTCCGGCTGCTTGTTTCCATCCGCCGGCGGCGGCGGTGCGTCCTGCGCATGCAGCGCGCCTGCGGACAGGGCCAGGACGACGCCCGTCGCCAGGGCGGAGCGGTGGATGTGCCGGCACAGGCGTGCCCCTACGACGCGCCCGTTGGCGCGGATCGCTTGTTTCTGCATGTTGCAGTTCCCCTCCAAGAGACTGAAAACGCGGAAGAAATCCGGGTTGGCGTGCCGCCGGCGTGGCGGTCGCGGTCGATGATAGCGCTAACATTCGAGGTGGACATGCTGCACCGCAGCTGAACCCGGGCGTGGGAACTCACGCTCTTGCGGCCGATCGCGCCGGCCGTGCGATGCCCACGGGCATGCCATGCACGGGAAACACAAAAAAAGCGCGCCGGGGAACCGGTGCGCTGGTCATGGATGCGGCGGATTGTGGCTCAGGCCGCGCCCGGCGGCGTGTCGAGGCTCTTGAACACGCGGTCGATGACTTCGGCCAGTTCGTCCTCGGAGAACGGCTTGGTCAGGTAGGCGCGCGCGCCCTGGCGCATGCCCCACATGCGGTCGGGGTCCTGGTCCTTGGTGGTCACCAGGATGACCGGGATGTGCTTGGTGGTTTCCTCGCGGCTCAGGCTGCGGGTGGCCTGGAACCCGTTCAGGTTGGGCATGACCACGTCCATCAGCACCATGTCCGGCAGCTCGCGCTTGGCCACTTCCACGCCGGCCGCGCCGTCTTCGGCGGTGATCGACTGATGCCCCAGCTTCTCGACGATGCGCTGGATGCCGAGCAGTTGCGACGGCGAGTCGTCGACGATCAGGATGCGAGCCATGTATTTACCCCCTTGGATGGAACCCCGGCCACGATTGTAGTGTGACTTTGTGGCTTGGCTAGTGGGGAAACGGCCGGCTGGCGTGACCGGCTGCGCGTTTATCCGATTTTGACCAGGGTGCGGCCCAGCGAGCCGCCCGCCAGCATGTTCCCGAAGGTCCCGGACAGTCCGTCCAGCGTGGTTTCCCGGGTGCAGATCGCGTCGAGGCGGGCCGGCTTCCATTCCCCGGCCAGCCGCCGCCAGATGTCGTCGCGGATGTCGCGGGCGGTCCCTGCCGAGGCCACGCCCAGCAACGAGACGCCGCGGATGATGAAGGGCATCACGGTCATCGGCAGTTCCGGGGTCGCGGCCAGGCCGGCCGAAGCGACGCTGCCGTAGGGCGCGGTCTGTGCCAGCAGGCTGGCCAGCATCGGTCCGCCGACGTTGTCGAGGCCGCCGCCGAAGCGCGCCGATTCCATCGGCCGGGTCGTCGCCAGCGCGTCGCGGCCGAGCACCTGCGTCGCGCCGATCGATTTCAGGTAATCCGCCTGCTCCGGCTTGCCGCTGATCGCGTGCACCTCGAAGCCGGCCTTGCTGAAGATGTCGACGGCCAGCGAGCCGACGCCGCCGGTCGCGCCGGTCACGGCCAGCGGGCCGAGCGCCGGCGCCTGCCGGTTCTCGCGCATGCGATACAGCGCCAGTGCGGCGGTGAAGCCGGCGGTGCCGAGGATCATGCTTTCGCGCAGGCTCAGGCCTTCCGGCAGGGGAATGACCCACTGCGATTCCAGCCGTGCGTATTCGGCGTAGCCGCCGTCGCGGGTTTCGCCCAGGCCGCTGCCGGTGACGAGGACCGGGTCGCCTTCGCGGAATTTCGGGTCGCGCGATTCGACCACGTGCCCGGCCACGTCGATGCCGCCGACCAGCGGGAACCGGCGCAGGATCTTGCCCTTGCCGGTGCCGGCCAGCGCGTCCTTGAAGTTGACCGACGAATAGGCGGCCTTGATCGTCACTTCGCCGGGATTGAGGTCGCCCAGCGAGACCCGTTCGAGCCCGCTGCGGTAACCGGCGTCGTCGTTGTGGATGCGGAAGGCGGTGAATTTTTCCGGGATGCCCATCGTCGTCGTCCGTGGAATGCGCTGCCGCGATTTTGGCACGCGGGCGAGGGCAGGGGGACCGACTTTGGTCGGGTCCGTCAGCGCAGCGACTTGCGCCGCTTCTCGTCCATCCACTTGTCGGCCTGCGCCGGGCGGTAGTCGCGCATCCATGCCAGCATCGCGTCGATGTCGTCGCCGTGCCACAGGTCGTGGCGCTGGTCCGGGTGCAGGAAGCGTTCTCCGACCATGCGGTCGATCATCGCCAGCAGCGGATCGTAGAAGTCGTCGACGTCGAGGAAGGCGCAGGGCTTGTTGCCGATGCCGAGCTGGCGCCAGGTCAGCATCTCGAACATCTCGTCCAGCGTGCCGAAGCCGCCGGGCAGGGCGACGAAGGCGTCGCTGATGTCGAACATGCGCTTCTTGCGCTCGTGCATGTTGGCGACCACTTCCAGGCGGGTCACGCCCTTGTGCGCGACTTCCCAGTTGACCAGTTGCTCGGGAATCACCCCGATCACTTCGCCGCCGGCCGCCAGCGCCGCGTCGGCGACGGTGCCCATCAGGCCGACGTTGCCGCCGCCGTAGACCAGGGTCAGGCCCTCCTTCGCGATGCGCTCGCCCAGCGCCTCCGCGCGCTCGGCATAGGCCGGCCTGGAGCCGGCGTTGGAACCGCAGTAGACGCAGATGCTTTTCATCGATGACTCCGTATCGTGTTCCTGAAACGCGAAAGGCTCCGCGCTTGCGGAGCCTTTCGTGGCGGATGCGTTGCTTCAGTTCGCCTTGTGGATCGCCCGCTTGTCCACCGCCATCGCCGCGTCGTGGATCGCCTCGGACAGCGACGGGTGGGCGTGGCAGATGCGCGCCAGGTCGTCGGCCGAGCCGTTGAACTCCATGGTCAGCACGCCTTCGTGGACCAGCTCGGACACATTCGGGCCAACCAGGTGCAGGCCCAGCACGCGGTCGGTCTCGGCGTGCGCGATCACCTTGGCGAAGCCGACCGGCTCGGCCATCGCCACCGCGCGGCCGACCGCCGCGAACGGGAAGCTGCCGGTCTTGTACGGCACGCCCTCGGCCTTGAGCTGCTGCTCGGTCTTGCCGACCCAGGCGATTTCCGGGGCGGTGTAGATCACGTACGGAATGGTGTCGAGGTTGACGTGGCCGGGCAGGCCGGCGATCAGCTCGGCGACCGCGATGCCTTCCTCGAAGCCCTTGTGTGCCAGCATCGGGCCGCGCACGCAGTCGCCGATCGCCCAGACCCCGTCGACGCCGGTGTGGCAGTGCTCGTCGACCACGACCTGGCCGCGTTCGTTGACCTGCACGCCGGTGCCATCGGCCAGCAGGCCCTTGGTCGCGGCGCGGCGGCCCACGGCCACCAGCAGCCTGTCGACGGTCAGCGTCTGCTCGCCGGAAGCGTCGGTGTAGGTGATGACCACTTCCTTCTTCTTGCCCTTGCCGGCGAGTTCGGTCCTGGAGACCTTGGCGCCCAGGCGGATGTCCAGGCCCTGCTTCTTGAATTCGCGCGCGGCCAGCTTGGCGACTTCGGCGTCGGCGGCGGGCAGGAAGTCGGGCAGGGCCTCAAGGATGGTCACTTCGGCGCCGAGGCGCTTCCAGACGCTGCCCAGCTCCAGGCCGATCACGCCGGCGCCGATCACCGCGAGGCGGTTCGGCACTTCGGTGAAGTCCAGCGCGCCGACGTTGTCGACGATGTACTCGTTGTCGAATTTGGCGAACGGCAATTCGATCGAGTCGGAGCCGGCGGCGATGATCACGTTGGTGCCCTTCAGCTCGACTTCGCTGCCGTCGTGCTGCCTGACCTTGACGATGTTGCCGGGCTGCAGCTGGCCGAAGCCGTAGTACGGCGCGATCTTGTTGGCCTTGAACAGCTGGGCGATGCCGCCGGTGAACTGCTTCACGATGGCGTCCTTGCGGCCGACCATCTTGGCGACGTCGATCTTCGCGTCCTTGAAGCTGATGCCGTGCTGGTCGAACGAGTGCGTCAGGTTGTGGTACTGGTGCGAGGAATCCAGCAGCGCCTTCGACGGGATGCAGCCGACGCGCAGGCAGGTGCCGCCGAGGGCCGGCTTGCCGTCCTTGCCCAGCGCCGCGTCGATGCACGCGGTCTTCATGCCCAGTTGCGCGGCGCGGATCGCGGCGTGATAGCCGGCCGGGCCGGCACCGATGACGACGACGTCGAATTGTTCTGCCATTTCTTTTTTCCTTGGAGACGGTAGAAGGGAAGAGGGAGGCGTACGAGCGGGGGCTTTTCGCCTCCCGTCTCTCGCCTCCCGTCTCCCGGCCTTACAGGTCGAACAGGATCCGGCTCGGGTTCTCGAGCTGGTTCTTGATGTCGACCAGGAACAGCACCGCGTCCTTGCCGTCGATGATGCGGTGGTCGTAGCTGATCGCGATGTACATCATCGGCGCGACCACGACCTGGCCGTTCTCGGCGATCGGGCGCTCCTTGATCGCGTGCATGCCGAGGATCGCGCTCTGCGGCGGGTTGACGATCGGCGTGGACATCAGCGAGCCGAAGGTGCCGCCGTTGGTGATGGTGAAGGTGCCGCCCTGCAGGTCCTCGAGGGTCAGCTTGCCTTCGCGCGCCTTGACCGCGTAGTCGCCGATCGCCTTCTCGATGTCGGCGAAGGACATGCGCTCGACGTTGCGCAGCACCGGCGTGACCAGGCCCTTGTCGGTCGAGACCGCGATGCTGATGTCGGCGTAGCCGTGGTAGATGATGTCGTCGCCGTCGACCGAGGCGTTGATGATCGGGTACTTCTTCAGCGCATTGGCCACGGCCTTGGCGAAGAAGCTCATGAAGCCGAGCTTGACGCCGTGGGTCTTCTGGAATTCCTCGCCGATCTCCTTGCGCGCGGCGGCGACCTTGGACAGGTTGACC
Source organism: Pseudoxanthomonas sangjuensis (assembly GCF_010211755.1). Classification (GTDB taxonomy): domain Bacteria; phylum Pseudomonadota; class Gammaproteobacteria; order Xanthomonadales; family Xanthomonadaceae; genus Pseudoxanthomonas_A; species Pseudoxanthomonas_A sangjuensis. The sequence goes on from NZ_PDWR01000001.1 coordinate 191,029, forward strand.
TCGTTGAACGAGGTCAGCATCGCGATCGACTCCTTCGACTGCATCAGGCGCTCGGCGATGCGCTTGCGGATGCGGGTCATCGGCACGCGTTCTTCCGGGCGCGCGCCGGCGGCCTTGCCGGCGCCGCCGGACTTGGCGTAGTTGACCAGGTCTTCCTTGGTCACCGCGCCGCGGCGGCCGGTGCCCTCGACCTGTGCCGGGTCGATGCCCTGGGTGACGGCGGTGAAGCGCGCGCCCGGCGGCAGGGCGTCGGTGCCGGAGGCGACCGGTGCCGGCGTGGTCGAGGCGGGCGCCGCCGAGGCGGCCTTGGCCGCTTCGGCCTTCGGCTGCACTTGCTGGGCGCCGGCGGCCGGGGCTTCCTTGGCGGGCGGCGCGGCGGTCACGGCGCCTTCCTCGATGATCGCCAGCAGCTGCTGGCTGGTCACGGTGTCGCCTTCCTTGAACTTGATCTCCTTCAGCACGCCGTCGACCGGGGCCGGGACTTCCAGCACGACCTTGTCGGTTTCCAGGTCCAGCAGGTTCTCGTCGCGCTTGACCGCGTCGCCGACCTTCTTGTGCCAGCTGGCGATGGTGGCGTCGGAAACGGATTCGGGCAGTACGGGAACTTTGACTTCGGTGGCCATGCGGGCGTCCTGGTTGCTCTTGACGGGATGACTGCGTGAGGGGGAAGGATAGGTTTATTCGGCGACGATCTGGTTGCCGAGCGGGTTCACCAGCGCGTCGGCGACCAGCTGCAGCTGCTCCTCGACGTGCTCGTTGAAGTGGCCGGCGGCCGGCGACGGCGAGCGCGCGCGCCCGGCGTAATGCAGGGTCTGGCCCTTGTTGTCGGCCAGGCAGGCCTGCAGGTGGTGCTTGATCTGGTACCACGCACCCTGGTTCTGCGGCTCTTCCTGGCACCAGACCAGGTCGGTCGCCTTGGCGTAGCGCTTGAGTTCGGCGGTCAGCGCCTCGCGCGGGAACGGATACAGCTGCTCGACGCGGATGATCGCCACGTCGTCCTGGCCGCGCTTCTGCTGGTCTTCGAGCAGGTCGTAGTAGACCTTGCCCGAGCACGCGACCACGCGCTTGACCTTCTTCGGGTCGGCGGAGGCATCGGGGATCAGCGGCTGGAACTCGCCGCTGGCCAGTTCGTCCAGCGTCGACACCGCCAGCTTGTGGCGCAGCAGCGACTTCGGCGTCATCACCACCAGCGGCTTGCGCGTGGTCATGCGCATCTGCCGGCGGATCATGTGGAAGGCCTGCGCCGGCGTGGTCGGCACGCATACCAGCATGTTCTCCAGCGCGCACAGCTGCAGGAAGCGCTCTAGGCGCGCCGAGCTGTGCTCGGGGCCCTGGCCCTCGTAGCCGTGCGGCAGGAACAGGGCGAGGCCGCTGATGCGGTCCCACTTGGCCTCGCCGGCGGCGATGAACTGGTCGATGACGACCTGCGCGCCGTTGGCGAAGTCGCCGAACTGCGCTTCCCAGATGCACAGCGTGTTCGGGTCGGCGGTGGAGTAGCCGTACTCGAAGCCCATCACCGCCTCCTCGCTGAGCAGCGAGTCGATCACGGTGGCGTCGTTCGGGGTGTCGACCAGCTGGCGCAGCGGCAGGTAGTAGCTGTCGGTCTTCTGGTCGTGCAGGATCGCGTGGCGGTGGAAGAAGGTGCCGCGGCCGGCGTCCTGGCCGACCAGGCGCAGGCGGTTGCCTTCCGACAGCAGCGTCGCGTAGGCCAGGTTCTCGGCGAAGCCCCAGTCGCCGGCCAGATCGCCGGCGGTCATCTTCAGCCGGTCTTCGTAGATCTTGGCCACGCGCGGGTGCAGGGTGACGCCGGCGGGGATCGTGTTGATGATCTTGGCCAGCTGCTGCAGCTTGGCCTTCTTGAACGTCGTGTCGACCTTGTCGCTGAGCTTGCCCGACAGGTACTTCGACCAGTCGATGTTCAGCTCGTAGTCTTCGGGCTTGGAGGTGGCCAGCTCGGTGGTGACCTCGCCCGAATCGAGCTTGTTGCGGTAGCCGTCGACCAGGGCCTGGCCTTCGCCGGCCTGCAGCGTACCGTCCGCTTCCAGTCGCGTCGCGTACAGTTCGCGCGTGGTCTTGTGCTTGCGGATCACCTGGTACATCAGCGGCTGGGTCGCGGCCGGCTCGTCGGCCTCGTTGTGGCCGTGGCGGCGGTAGCAGACCAGGTCGATGACCACGTCCTTCTTGAACGCCTGGCGGAATTCGTAGGCCAGGTTGGCGCAGAACACCACCGCCTCCGGATCGTCGCCGTTCACGTGCAGGATCGGCGCGCCGACCATCTTGGCCACGTCGGTGCAATACAGCGTGGAACGCGCGTCGTCGCGCGCGCTGGTGGTGAAGCCGATCTGGTTGTTGACCACGATGTGCACGGTACCGCCGACGGCGAAGCCGCGCGCCTGCGACATCTGCAGCAGTTCCATGTTGACGCCCTGGCCGGCGAAGGCGGCGTCGCCATGGATCAGCACCGGCAGCACCTGCGCGTGCTCGGCGTCGCCGCGGCGTTCCTGGCGCGAGCGCACGCTGCCGGCGACCACCGGGTTGACGATCTCGAGGTGCGACGGGTTGAACGCCAGCGCCAGGTGCACCGGCGCGCCGGGCGTGGCGATGTCGGCGGAGAAGCCCATGTGGTACTTCACGTCGCCGGTGTGGGCGCGGTTGCCCTGGATGTGCTCGAACTTGCCCTCGAACTCGTCGAACAGCTTGCGCGGGTTCTTGCCGAGGATGTTGACCAGCACGTTGAGGCGGCCGCGGTGGGCCATGCCGACCACGATGTCCTTGACCTTGTCGGTGCCGGCGCGGCGAACGACCACGTCGAGCAGCGGGATCAGCGAGTCGCCGCCTTCCAGCGAGAAGCGCTTCTGGCCGACGTACTTGGTGTGCAGGTAGCGCTCCAGGCCCTCGGCGGCGGTGATCCGCTCCAGGGTGCGCTTGCGCGCGGCCGCGTCCAGGCCGTAGTCGCCGCCGGCGGCCTCCAGGCGCTGGTACAGCCACTGGCGCTGCCCGGCCTCGGGGATATGCATGAACTCGGCGCCGATCGGGCCGGTATAGGTGGCCTGCAGCCGCGCCAGCAGTTCGCGCAGCTTCATCGTCGGCTTGCCGGCGACGCCGCCGGTGCTGAACTCGCGGTCGAGGTCGGCCTGGGTCAGGTTGTGGAAATCAAGCCCCAGGTCGGGCGGGTTGACCGGCGGGGCCAGGCTCAGCGGGTCGAGCTTGGCGCCGAGGTGGCCGCGCGAGCGGTAGGCGGTGATCAGGCGGCCGACGTTGCGGCCCTTCTCGTCGCCGGCGCTGGCCGGTGCGCTGGCGTAGCCGTTGTTGGCGGCGTGCTTCGCGGCTTCGGCGATCTGCGCGATGACCGCCGAATGCGGCACGTCGCCGGCCTCGCGGCCCTTGAAGCCGTCGAAGTAGGCCTTCCATTTCGGATCGATGCTGTCGGGAGAGACGAGGTACTGCTCGTACAGGTCTTCGACGTAGGAGGCGCTGCCCCCATTGAGCTGCGAGGATTGCGCGAACTGCTTCAGTAGATTGTCCACGATGGCGGTTTTGGCTGCGGTGGGGGTGGCCAAGGGGCCCGATCCTAGGAAAGGCTTGCCCTAAGGGCTTGTCCGGACGGGATTTTCTTCTGTTTCCGCCGGGCCTGGGCTTAGCCTGAAAATTATACGCCCATGAACCGGTCCCAGCGTGGTCTTGTTGGACTAAAGGCGAAACCGGTCAGATTCCGAGCGCGCGCAGTTCGGTGCAGGGGCGGGAGCGTTCCCAGACTTGGGCGAAGGATTCGCGCAGCTGGCGTGCGCGGCCGGGGTCGTCGAGCGCGGCCTCGCCGTCGAAGCGATGGCCGAGCGGGCGGAAATACCAGCCGCCGGCGTCGTTGGCGACGTAGGCCGAAGGGTAGGACAGGTCGGTCGGCTCGCGGACCTGGCGGAAGGCGAAGCTGCTGGGCAGGCGCTGCGCCAGCGGCAGCAGCGGCGCCAGCGCGTGCTGCGGGGTGGCCGGATCGTGCAGGAGGATGCGGACCTCGGCGCCGCCGGGGCGGCGGGTCGCCAGCCGCCGCAGCGCGCCGAGCACGGCGGGGGCGTCGAACAGGCCGGGATCGAGGTCGCGGCTGTAGATCGCCAGCGAACGCCGCGCCTGCAGCGCGATCGCGCTGGTCGTCGCCACCGCGGCGGCGCGGTCGGCGACCGGACGGGTGCCGTGCAGGACCAGGCGCATGGTCTGGTGCGCGATGCCCGCTTCCTCGAAGCGCCCGCCCTCGGCCACGAAGCCGTGGCGGGCGTAGAAGCCTTCGGCCGAAACCTGCGCGTGCAGGGTCACGGCCGGCCAGCCCAGCTTGTGCGCCTCCGCCAGCAACGCCTGCAGCAGCGCGTCGCCGACGCCGCGGCCGCGCCATTCCGGCAGCACCGCCATGCGCCCGAGCCTGTGTTCCGGGGTCAGCCGGCCGGTGCCGATCGGCCGGCCCTGCGCGTCGCGGGCGATCACGTGCCGGCAAAGCGGGTCCAGCGCATCCCATTCCAGCTCCAGCGGCACGTTCTGCTCGCGCACGAACACCGCCTCGCGCACCGCGCGCAGCTCGTCGATGCCGGTGGCGTAGTCGATGGGCTGGATGGTGAAATCGGACATGCTCTCCCTTCTCGATCTGCAACAGCGGCGTGGGTCGCGACGCCTTTCGTCCGGATCGCCGGTCGATCCGCTTCGCGACTCGTGGCGTTCCCGCACCGGGAATCAGTCGTCCTCGGACAGCAACTGGTAGTGGCCGAGTTCGAACAACTGGAAAACCGCGTCGCGGCCGGCCTGCGACAGCGCGTTGTACAGCGTGCGGTCGATCGTCGCGGCCGCCGCCAGCCGGCTGGCATCCCGGACGGGGAGGGCGAAGTCGAGGCCGCTGCAGAACAGCGTCGCGCCGCGCCCTGCCTTGCGCCACGCCGGGCGCGCGAACGGGTGCCGCTGCAGCGCGGCGCCCTGCTCGAGGTCCCATTCGACCTCGATCCGCGAACGTGGCTCGCCGCCCGGCACGATGTCGCCGGCGGCGCGGTAGGTGGTGATGAAGCGGCCGAACCAGTCGCCCAATTTGTCCGGATCGTTCATCCGCAGCGCGTTCAGCGCCTCGACCACGCGGCGCATCGCCTCGGCGTCGATCTCGTACGGGTCCTTCGGCGCGACGAGGTCCTCGTCGTGGTAGCGGATGCGTTCGTCGGCGTCGGCGATCAGGGTGTCGAGCCAGTCGCCGATCAGTTCCGCCGAGGACGGCGCGCGCATGCCGACCGAGAAGGTCAGGCACGGATTCACCGCGACGCCGTGGTGCGGCACGTTCGGCGGCAGGTACAGCATGTCGCCGGGGTCCAGCACCCAGTCGTGGGTCGGGTGGAATTCGCGCAGCAGCTTGATCTCGGCGTCGTCGCGGAAGGCCAGCGGCGGGTCCTTCCCGGCGTCGATCAGCCAGCGGCGCTGGCCCTGCGCCTGCAGCAGGAACACGTCGTACTGGTCGACGTGCGCGCCGACCGAGCCATTGGTCGCGGCGAAGGAGATCATGATGTCGTCGATGCGCCAGCGCGGCAGGAAACGGAAGTGTTCCAGCAGCGCGGCGACGTCGGCGTCCCACTTGTCGACGTCCTGCACCAGCAGGGTCCAGTCGTGGTCGGGCATGCCGGGGAAGTCCTCTTCCCGGAACGGCCCGGTGCGCAGCGTCCATTGGTCCGTCGCCGGATCGTGGCCGATGATCCGCGCCAGCACGCCGTCCTCGCAGGCCAGCCCGGCCAGGTCTTCCGGCTGCACCGGCGTCTCGAAGCCGGGGAAGGCGTTGCGGACCAGCAGCGGCTTCTTCTGCCAGTACTCGCGCAGGAACTTCGCCGCCGGCATGCCGAGCGGGAGGTGGTCGCGGGCGTCGATTTCGATCATGGGGTGGTTCCGGTCCGCTCTCTGGCCAGCCGGCTTTCCAGATTGGCGCGGCCGGATTCGGCGTAACGCCTGCAGGCGCCGGCATCTTGCAGGGGCTCCCGGCCGTCGATGCGCGCGAACAAATTGCTGGCCAGTGGATGGGGGGTCAACAGTACGTCGCAGGGCAGGGCGGCGATCGTGTCGATGCCCTTGCGGAAGGCCGCCAGGTAGCCGGGATGGGCTGCGTCGTCGGAATAGCGGTATTCGTCGTCCGAAATCGAGCTCAGGCTGTCGGCGTAGGCCATGTCCAGGCAGCGTTCGCCCTCGCAGGCGCGCCAGGTCCAACTGGTGCCGCCCGGTGCGTGGCCGGGCGTGGCGTGCGCGGTGATCTCCAGCGTGCCGATCCGCAGCGTTTCGCCGTCTGCGATGGGCTGGACGCCGGTTACCGGCGGGAACGCCTGCCCTTCCTCGAGGAATTGCGGGTCGTCGCGGTCGCTCCTGCCGTTGTGCAGCGTGGATACGGCCGGTTCGCGCACCCGCACGGTGGCGCCGGTGGCGCGCTGCAGGTAGGCGATGCCAGCCGCGTGATCGAAGTGTTCGTGCGAATTGACGATGTACTTGATGTCCGAGGGTTCGAAACCCAGCGCGCGTACGTTGGCCTCGATCAGCGGGCCGGCCGGTTCGGTGGCGCCGTCGAGCAGGACATGCCCCTGCGGCGAGGTCACCAGCAGCGAGGTGATGCCACAGGTGCCGACATACCACGTGCTTCCGAAGATCTTGCGCGGAGGCGCGCGGTCGTTCCATCCGTCCATGACGGTGGCGTCGGCGGGGCAGGCGAGGACCGCGGACGCGTCGTCGCTTGCAGGCGCTGCCGCTTCGGCCACGGATCCGGGGGAGGCAGCCGGTCGACAGGCCGCGGTGGCCAGCAAGACGGCGATGGCCAGGGGCATGCGCATGGGTTTCAGACGCCCTTGGCCAGCCTGTCCGCCAAGCCGATGTAGGAACCCGGCGTCAGTTCGCGCAACCTCTGCTTCGCCTCCACCGGCAGTTCCAGCGATTCGATGAAGTTGCGCATCGATTCGGCGGTGATGCCCTGGCCGCGGGTCAGGGCCTTCAGCTGTTCGTACGGGTTCGGCAGGCCGTGGCGGCGCATCACCGTCTGCACCGCTTCGGCCAGCACTTCCCACGCCGCGTCGAGGTCGGCGTCGAGGCGCTGCGGGTTGACCTCGAGCTTGCCCAGGCCCTTCGCCAGCGAGTCGAGCGCGATCAGCGAATGGCCGAAGGCGGTGCCGAGCGCGCGCAGCACGGTCGAGTCGGTCAGGTCGCGCTGCCAGCGGCTGATCGGCAGCTTGGCGCTGAAATGCTCGAACAGCGCGTTGGCCAGGCCGAAGTTGCCCTCGGCGTTCTCGAAGTCGATCGGGTTGACCTTGTGCGGCATGGTCGAGCTGCCGACTTCGCCTTCCTTCAGGCGCTGCTTGAAGTAACCCAGCGAGATGTAGCCCCAGATGTCGCGGGCCAGGTCGATCAGGATGGTGTTGGCGCGGCGCGTTGCGTCGCCGATTTCGGCCACGTTGTCGTGCGGCTCGATCTGAGTGGTGTAGGGGTTGAAGACCAGGCCCAGCGATTCGACGAACTTCTGCGCGAACGCCGGCCAGTCCACGTCCGGATAGCTGACCACATGCGCGTTGTAGTTGCCGACCGCGCCGTTGATCTTGCCGGTCAGCTCGACCGCGGCGATCTGCTTGCGCTGGCGTTCCAGGCGGGCGGCGACATTGGCGATTTCCTTGCCCAGCGTGGTCGGCGACGCGGTCTGGCCATGGGTGCGCGACAGCATCGGCTGCGCGGCCTGGGCGTGGGCCAGCTTGCGCAGCGTGGCGGCGATGCCCTCGTAGGCCGGCAGCAGCACGTCGCGGCGCGCGGCGTCGAGCATCAGGCCGTAGGACAGGTTGTTGATGTCCTCGCTGGTGCAGGCGAAGTGGACGAATTCGAGCGCGGGGCCGAGCTCGTGGTCGTGCTTCAGCTGTTCCTTGATGAAGTATTCGACCGCCTTGACGTCGTGGTTGGTGGTGCGTTCGATTTCCTTGACCCGCGCGGCATTGTCCACCGAGAAGCCGTCGGCCAGCGCGCGCAGCCTGGCCTTGCCGGCGGCGGAGAAGTCCTTGAGTTCGACGATGCCCGGTTCGGCGGCCAGCGCCAGCAGCCATTCGATCTCGACCTTCACCCGGGCCTTGATCAGGCCGTATTCGGAAAAGATCGGGCGCAGCGCGTCGGTCTTGGCGGCGTAGCGGCCGTCGAGCGGGGACAGGGCGAGGAGGGTCGATTCGGACATGGGGATCGGTCTGGGCGGAGAAGAAAGCGGCCCGGGAGCGTCGCGCGGGCCGGCTTGGCGGGTGGTGATCTGGAACGGTGCGTAGTTTAACGCCTGCGGTCGGCGGCCGGCCCGCGGCGTATCCTCTGGGCCCGGGAAGCGCACAGGAGACGGACATGAGCAAGTCCTTCCGCATCGAGCACGACAGCATGGGCCAGCTGCAGGTGCCCGCCGACGCGCTGTGGGGCGCGCAGACCCAGCGCGCGGTGCAGAATTTCCCGATTTCCGGCCAGCCGATGCCGCGCGGCTTCATCCGCGCCCTCGGCCTGATCAAGGCCGCCGCCGCCGGTGTCAACGCCGGGCTCGGCCTGTTGCCGAAGAACCTGTCGCGCGCGGTGCGCGAGGCGGCGCTGGAAGTGGCCGCGGGCCGGCACGACGCGCATTTCCCCATCGACATCTACCAGACCGGCTCGGGCACCTCGTCGAACATGAACGCCAACGAGGGCGTCGCCGCGCTCGCCAACCGAAGCGGCAAGGCCGGCAAGACCGCCGTGCACCCCAACGACCACGTCAACCTGGGCCAGAGTTCCAACGACGTGATCCCGACCGCGATCCGCGTATCGGCGCAACTGGCCGCGGTCGAAGACCTGTTGCCGGCGCTGAAGCACCTGCGCCGGACCATCGATCGCCGCGGCGCCTCGCTCGGCCGCGTGGTCAAGACCGGCCGCACCCACCTGATGGACGCGATGCCGCTGACCTTCAGGCAGGAATTCTCCGCCTGGTCGGCGCAACTCGCGTCGAGCGAGGCGCGCATCGCCGACAGCCTCAAGCGCCTGCGCCGGCTGCCGCTGGGCGGCACCGCGATCGGGACCGGCATCAATGCCGACCCGCGCTTCGGCAGGAAGGTCGCCATCGAGCTCTCGCGGCTGACCGGCACGAAGTTCGAGAGCGCCGACAACAAGTTCGAAGGGCTGGCCGCGCAGGACGATGCGGTCGAACTGTCCGGCCAGCTCAACGCGCTGGCGGTGGCGCTGATCAAGATCGCCAACGACCTGCGCTGGATGAATTCCGGACCGCTGGCCGGCCTGGGCGAGATCGAACTGCCGGCGCTGCAGCCGGGTTCGTCGATCATGCCGGGCAAGGTCAACCCGGTGATCCCCGAGGCCGCGGTGATGGTCGCCGCGCAGGTCATCGGCCACCACGCGGCGATCACCGTGGCCGGGCAGACCGGCAACTTCCAGTTGAACGTGGCGTTGCCGCTGATCGCGGCCAATCTGCTCGACTCGATCCGGTTGCTGTCGAACGTGTCGCGGCTGCTGGCCGACAACGCCATCGCCGGGCTGAAGGTGCGGCAGGAGCGGGTGAAGGAGGCGCTGGACCGCAACCCGATCCTGGTCACCGCGCTGAACCCGGTGATCGGCTACGAGAAGGGCGCGGCGATCGCCAAGCAGGCCTACAGGGAGGGGCGGCCGGTGCTGGACGTGGCCAAGGAGGTCACCGGACTTTCCGAGAAAGTGCTGAAGCCGCTACTCGATCCCCGCGAACTGGCGAAAGGCGGGATTCACGGCAAGCCGGGCGGGGGAGGGGGTTGAGGTTCCGATCTCTCCTCTTCCCTTCGTGGGAGGGGATGCCCGCGGGTCGGGAGGGAGAAGGCTGACGCGTCGCAGCCGATGAGATTCCCACCGGTTATGCACAGGGTTATCTGCAACGCCCCTGCGACCGAGCGACTACCATGGCCGACCCGCTTCCCTTCCGCCTGCAGGAAACCGTTCCCCTCATGTCCGCCCGCCCCGGTTTCCGCAACGACCCCAGCGACAGCCGCATCGAACACCTGCGCGTGCCGCCGCATTCCATCGAGGCCGAGCAGGCGGTGCTGGGCGGACTGATGCTGGCGCCGGAAGCCTTCGATCGCGTCGGCGACAAGCTGGGCGCGGGCGACTTCTACCGCCGCGACCACCAGCAGATCTACCGCGCCATCGCCGAACTGGCCGAGAAGAACCGCCCCTGCGACGCGGTCACCCTCGGCGAATGGTTCGATTCGCAGGGCCTGTCCGAGCAGGTCGCCGGCGGCGCCTACCTGGTCGAACTGGCCGCGAACACGCCGTCGGCGGCGAACATCGTCGCCTACGCCGAGATCGTCCGCGACAAGGCGGTGATGCGCCAGCTGATCGAAGTCGGCACCGAGATCGTCAACGACGGTTTCCAGCCCGACGGACGCGAGAGCGCGGAACTGCTGGCCAACGCCGAGCAGAAGGTGTTCGCCATCGCCGAGGCCGGCGCGCGCGGTCGCACCGACTTCACCCCGGTCAACACCGCGTTGAAGGAAGCCTTCGACGTGCTGCAGGACCGGTTCAACAACGGCGGCAGCATCACCGGCCTGCCGACCGGTTACCACGAGTTCGACGAGATGACCGCGGGCCTGCAGCCGACCGACCTGCTGATCCTCGCCGCGCGCCCGTCGATGGGCAAGACCACGCTGGCGCTGAACATGGCCGAGTACGCCGCGTTCAAGTCGAAGAAGGCGGTGGCGGTGTTCTCGATGGAAATGTCGGCCAGCCAGCTGGCGATGCGCCTGATGTCGTCGGTGGGCCGGGTCAACGCCACGCGGTTGCGCACCGGCCAGCTGGAGGACGAGGACTGGAGCCGCGTGACCAGCGCGATCCGCCTGCTCAAGGAAACCAAGATCTTCATCGACGACACCCCGGCGCTGTCGCCGGACGTGCTGCGCTCGAAGGCGCGCCGCCTGAAGCGCGAGCACGACCTGGGCCTGATCGTGATCGACTACCTGCAGCTGATGGCGGTGCCGGGCAACAGCGAGAACCGCGCGACCGAAATTTCCGAGATCTCGCGCTCGCTGAAGGCGCTGGCGAAGGAACTGAACGTGCCGGTGATCGCCCTGTCGCAGTTGAACCGCTCGCTGGAAACGCGCACCGACAAGCGCCCGGTGATGGCCGACCTGCGCGAATCGGGCGCGATCGAGCAGGACGCCGACGTGATCGTCTTCATCTACCGCGACGAGTATTACAACAAGGAATCGGCGGACAAGGGCCTGGCCGAGGTCATCATCGGCAAGCAGCGTAACGGCCCGACCGGTTCGATCAAGCTGAAGTTCTTCGGCGAATACACCCGCTTCGACAACCTGGCGCACGACGCGGTCGGCAGTTTCGAGTAACGCTTTTCTCCCTCTCCCCTTCGTGGGAGAGGGTGCCCGGAGGGCGGGAGAGGGGGCGCGAGCGTAGCGAGCGTGCCCTTGCTTCTGTTCCTGCTTTCAGGAAATCAAAAGCCGACCCCTCTCCCTCGCGCTACGCGCGTTTCCCTCTCCCATGAGGGGAGAGGGAGTCCATCCTGCCGCAGGATCGGGTTTACAATCCGGCAATCCCAGCGGAATTTTTCCCCATGTCCGAAATTTTCACCCCCGTTTCCTTCGGCGAACTGCTCGACAAGATCGCGATCCTGCAGATCAAGTCCGAGCGCATGACCGACCCGGCCAAGCTGGTGAACGTGCGCAACGAGCTGGCGGCGCTGGAGAAGACCTGGATGGCGCACCCGGCCGCGGGCCACGACATCGCCAAGCTGCGCGCCGACCTGAAGGCGGTCAACGAGCGGCTGTGGGTGATTGAGGACGACATCCGCCTGAAGGAGAAGGCGCAGGAGTTCGACGCGGAGTTCATCCGCTTGGCCCGCAGCGTCTATTTCGAGAACGACGAGCGCGCGCGGATCAAGAAGGAGATCAACCTGGCGCTGGGCTCGAGTTACGTCGAGGAAAAGTCGTACCAGGATTACAAGGCCGGCAGCGCGCCGTAAGCGCACCGATGCCCGGCCTCGATTTCAACGCATTGTTGCAGGCCGAGGGGGTCGATCCGCGGGGCGTCGTCGTCCTGCGCCACCGGCCGTACGAGCCGGAACTGCGCAAAGTGTTTCCGTGGCTGATTGCAGAAAGGCGGGAATTGTTCGATGCCTACCAGCGCACGCACGGCAAGCCCGTGGAGTCTTCGGTGGCACGGGCGACACATGTCGCGTCGTTCTTCGGCCATGAGGCGGGCAGGGCGTTGTTCGTCGGCCTGTACCGGGTCGCTGGTTCGACCCGCATCAGTCGCGACGACTATTGGGGAATGCCTGAGCATCAGACGCTGGCTGATTTCGGCATGATTGGCCTGACCAAGCGCGAAGGATGCCTGTTGTTCGACCTGAAGCCATTGGTGGCGATGGCCGAATGGTCGGGCCGTCTGGTTTGCAGGTGGCCTGGTCTGGAACGGGCATGGCGGCGCTGGGCTGGAAAGAACGTGTTTCCGGTGCATGCGATTGCCGAGGAAAGCCTGCTGGTCGCGTCGATGCCTGCATGGCAAAACCTCCTGTTGGACTGGAGGCAATTGCAGGTCATGCCGGCAAGCTGGAAAGCCGCGCTGCGGCAATGGCGCGGTGTTTACTACATCCGCGACAGGGCCAGCGGCAAGGGCTATGTCGGCTCTGCGTACGGGTTGGACAACCTGCTTGGGCGCTGGCTGAACTATGCCTCCAGCGGGCACGGCGGCAACAAGCTGTTGCGCGGCATTGATCCGGCCGGGTTCGAGTTCAGCATCCTGCAGCTGGTCGCACCGGACATGCCGATGGACGACGTGATCGCGTTGGAGCGCTCATGGAAACTGCGGTTGCATACGCTGGAGCCGGACGGCCTCAACCGGAATTGATCGGTCACATCGTGTGATCGTGCACGTACCGCTCGAACGCCGCGATGGCGTCCGCTGTCTCGATCAACTCCATCACCCCGTCGAACTCGATCTTCGCGCCCCACTTGAGCGCCTCGGCCGGCTTGCCGAGGTACTTGCGCGCCGCCACGTCGTACTTGTCCACGCAATAGTGCAGGTCCGAATACGGCCCGCTGCGGCGCGGGTTGCTGGCCGCGTGCAGGCCCAGCACCTTCGTACCCATCGCGTTGGCGATGTGCATCGGTCCCGAATCCGGCGTCACCAGCAGGCTGGCGCGCTTCAACAGCGCCGGTAGCTGCTTCAGCGTGTCCTTGCCGACCAGGTCGAGGGCGGGGCGTTTCATCGCCGCGAGGATCGCGTCGGCCGTCTTGCGCTCCAGTTCGCTGCGCCCGCCGCACAACACTACCCGCCAGTCCTTCGCCGCCGCGTGGTCGGCCAGCGCCGCATAGCGTTCGGCGTACCAGTTCCGCCGCGCATGGCTGGAGCACGGCGAGATCATCAGCACCGGCGTGCCGTCGTCCGGCCACTGCCGGTCGGCCCATTCGTAGGCGTCGTCCGGCACCGGCATCTCCCACGCCACCTCGGTCTGCCTGAGCCCCAGCGGCTCGCAGAAGCTGCCGATCGCGTCGAGCACGTGGATGCCGGGGCGGTCGGCGATGCGTTCGTTGACGAACAGCCCGTGCAGGTCCTTCGAGCGCGAGCGGTCGTAGCCGATGCGCCGCCGCGCCGGCACGAACGCCGACAACAGGTTGGCGCGCAGGGCCACCTGCATCTGCAGCAGCGCGTCGAAGCCCTCCGCAGGCAGTTCGCGGCGCAGCGCGCGCATGCCGGCCAGGCCGGATCGCTTGTCGTAGACGTGGAAGACCACGCCCGGCAGGCCCTCGAGCAGGCGGTGCCCGGCCTTGTCGATGATCCAGTGCAGGCGGACGTCGGGCCATGCCGCGCGCAGCGTGCGCACCAGCGGCAACACGTGGGTCACGTCGCCCAGTGCGGACAGGCGCAGCAAGCAGATCGATGGGGGAATCGCGGACAAGAGTTGTTAGACTCGCGGCAATGACGGGATTCGACGCGACAGAAGGGCTGGTGCCATTCCGCGAAGCGCGCGGCTTCGGCGCGATTCTGTTCGACCGCAAGCGCTTCCGGCAAGCCGATCCGGCGTGGATGGCGCCCGCGGCGTGGGGCGAGCGCGCCCGCCCGGTCAGCAGCGGCGGGCGCGGCGGCGCCTGGTTCATCGATGCGCCGTTCGGCCAGGCTCTGCTGCGGCAGTACCGGCGCGGCGGCTTCGCCGCCCATTTCAGCCGCGACCGCTACCTGTGGCGCGATGCCGCGCATACCCGCAGCTTCGCCGAATTCCGCCTGACCCGTGCCCTGCTGGAAAAGGACTTGCCGGTGCCGCGGCCGATCGCCGCCAGCTACGTGCGCGAAGGCTTCCGCTACCGCGCCGCGATCCTGCTGGAGCGCCTGCCCGACGTGCGCTCGCTGGCCGACCGCGTGCAGGTGGCCGGCGGCGACGCGCCGTGGGAGGAAACCGGGCGCCTGGTCGCGCGCTTCCACCGCGCCGGGCTGGACCATGCCGACCTCAACGCGCACAACATCCTGTTCGATGCGTCCGGCAAGGGCTGGCTGATCGACTTCGACCGCGGCCAGCTGCGCATCCCCGCCACGCAATGGCGGGAACGCAACCTGTCGCGGTTGCTGCGTTCGCTGCTGAAGTTACGCGGTAGGCGCAGCCCGGGCGAGGTGCGCAGCGACTTCGCCCGCCTGCGCGGCGCCTACGACCATGCCTGGGAGCGCGACATCTGATGGAGGCTTCGACATGACCTGGTCGCTGCGATTCGACGGCGTCGGCAACGCCTTCGCCCCGGAGCTGGGTTCGGCGATGGCCACGATCGAGCGCGACGGCGCGCCGTGGCTGTCCATCGATTGCGGCGGCGAAGGGCTGACCAACTACCTGGCGCAGTACGGCGGCGCCTATCCGGACGCGCTGTTCATCACCCACGCGCACCTCGACCACGTCTCGGGCTTCGAGCGCCTGTTCGTCAGTGCGTACTTCTTCGAGGCGCGGCGCGGCAAGGTGCGGTTGTACGTGCCGGCGCCGCTGGTGCCGCTGCTGCACCAGCGCGTCGGCGAATATCCGAACGTGCTGGCCGAGGGCGGAACCAACCTGTGGGACGCGTTCCAGCTGATCCCGGTCGGCGACCACTTCTGGCACGACGGCGTGCGCCTGGAAGTGTTCCCGGTGCGCCACCACTGGCCGCAAAGCGCGTTCGGCCTGCGCCTGAAGGGCAGCGTGGTGTGGAGCGGCGACACCCGGCCGATCCCCGAGGTGCTGGCGAAGGTCGCCGACGACAACGAACTGATCGCGCACGATTGCGCGCTGCGCGGCAATCCGTCGCACAGCGGCATCGACGACCTGGAACGCGAATATCCGCCGGAACTGCTGCGGCGCTGCGTGCTGTACCACTACGCCGGCGCGGCCGACGGCGAGGCGCTGGCCGCGCGCGGCTACCGCGTCGCGCAGCCGGGCGAGCTCGTCGCGCTCGCCGAGCCGACCGCGCTGCGGATGGGGCAGGTCGAGCTGTGAGGCGGGTCGCGGCGTGCATGCTGCTGGCCCTGGCCGCCTGCCGGTCGCCGCCGGTCGTCGAGGAGGCCGCGCGCAGCGGCGACGTGGGCGTGTCGATCGTGCCGCCGCCGGCCGGCGCGGCGGCGATGCCGCTGCGATCCGACCAGGCCTTCGTGTTTCCGAACCTGGTCGAGCCGGCGGCGATGCCGGAATACCCGCCCGACCTGCTGAAGCTGCGGCTGGAACCGGTCGTGGTTTGCGTCGAAATCGATATCGACGAAACCGGCAAGGTATTCGCCGCGCGCCCGCGGGTCGACGGAGCCTGCCCCGCGGCATCGGGCGAGCCGGGCGGCGAATTCGCCGCGGCCGCGAACGACGCCGTCCTGCGATGGGTCTACGACCCTGCGCTGGTTTGTTCGACGCCCGACGGCAAGCCGGCCGAGGATGCCTGCGCGGTCGAAGGCGCCGTCGAAACGCCGACGAAGATCCGGCTGTCGTACGCGTTCCGCTTCAGCCAGCGCGACGGCAAGCCGAGCGTCGAGCGGCTGTCGGACGGTGGATAAGACGACGACCCTGCCGGTTTGCCTCTCGGCCTAGGTAGAAGAGCCCCCTTTGCCAAGGGCGCGCGCCGAAGGCGCGGGGATAGGCAGCACGCGCCCGGGGCCCGAAATTCGCGCAGCGGATTTTGGGGGTTCCAATGCGCGATGCGCATTGGAAATGGCGATGACCCCGCCGGCTGGCCTCGGCGCCCGCATCGACCGATACCGTTGCTGCCTTCCGGCCCTGGCGGGGTTTTCGATCTAGCGTCGCGAGGGACCGACGGGGTCACCATAGAGACGAGATGCGTCCGCGACGCATGCTTGCTTTGGATGCCCGCACCAATGGATGCGCGGGCTTTTGCGAGGGAATCGCAATTGTGAAACTGGCGGAGTGGGGGGGATTCGAACCCCCGAAGCGGGGTTTAGCCGCTTACACACTTTCCAGGCGTGCTCCTTCAACCACTCGGACACCACTCCGGGACCCGCGGACGACCTTGCGGTCGGCCACGGAGCCGCGAATTCTAGCCGCGTCGCGGGTTTATTGCGAGTCCCGTCCGCGTCCGGGCGCCGGCCCCAGTTCATGCGACCGGGCGTGGCACAATGGCGGCATGTCGTATCTCGTCCTCGCCCGCAAGTGGCGTCCCAAGCGTTTCGCCGAACTGGTCGGGCAGGAGCACGTGGTGCGTGCCCTGACCAACGCGCTGGATTCGGGCCGCGTCCACCACGCCTTCCTGTTCACCGGTACCCGCGGCGTCGGCAAGACCACCATCGCCCGCATCTTCGCCAAGTCGCTGAACTGCGAGCGCGGCACCAGCGCCGATCCCTGCGGCGAATGCGAGACCTGCCTGGCGATCGACGCCGGCCGCTACATCGACCTGCTGGAGATCGACGCCGCGTCGAACACCGGCGTCGACGACGTGCGCGAGGTGATCGAGAACGCCCAGTACATGCCCAGCCGCGGCAAGTACAAGGTCTACCTGGTCGACGAAGTGCACATGCTGTCGAAGGCGGCGTTCAACGCGCTGCTGAAGACCCTGGAAGAGCCGCCGGAACACGTCAAGTTCCTGCTCGCCACCACCGACCCCGAGAAGCTGCTGCCGACCGTGCTGTCGCGCTGCCTGCAGTTCAACCTGAAGCGGCTGGACGAGGGGCAGATTTCCGGGCAGATCGCGAAGATCCTGAAGGCCGAGGGCATCGATGCCGAAGAGGGCGCGGTCAGGCAGATCGCCAGGGCCGCGGACGGCTCGCTGCGCGACGGCCTGTCGCTGCTGGACCAGGCCATCGCCTACTCGGGCGGCAAGCTCGACGACGCCACCGTGGCGACGATGCTCGGCACCGTCGACCGCACCCAGGTCGGCGCGATGCTCGATGCGCTGGCCGACGGCGACGGCGCGGCATTGCTCGGTACCGTGGCGAAGCTGGCCGATTTCTCCCCCGACTGGGGCGCGGTGCTGGAAGCGCTGGCCGAGGCGCTGCACCGGATCCAGGTGAAGCAACTGGTGCCGGACGTGGCGGTCGAGGCCGACGGCATCGACGCCGCCGCCTACGCCGCGCGGCTGCGCCCGGAAGTGGTGCAGCTGTGGTACCAGATGGCGCTGAACGGCCGCCGCGACCTGCCGCTGGCGCCGAGCGCGCGCGCCGGCTTCGAGATGAGCGTGCTGCGGATGCTCGCGTTCCGGCCGGCGTCGCCTGGCGATGCCGCCCCAGGCTCCGTGCAGGCGAGTGGCAATGCCTCGGCGCCAGTTGCGCCGCCCGCGGCGCCGGTTGCCGCCGGGCCGGCGCGCGCAGTCGCTTCGCCGCAACCGCAGGCGCGCGCCGAGCCGCCGGTCGCCACCGTGCCGAAGCCGGTGGAAAGCCCGAAACCCGTCGAAGCGGCGCCCGCATCCATTCCCCGAGGCATCGCCGACGCCGAGGAATGGCTGGCGCTGGTCGCTTCGTGCAACCTGCGCGGGCCGAGCAAGGAACTGGCCGCCAACACGGCCTTCGTCGGCTACGGGGATTCCGTGCTGAAGTTGTCGCTGCCGGCCGGTTTCGAGTACCTGCGCTCGGAACGCTCGGTCGGCGATCTTGCCGCGGCGCTGGCGCCGGTGCTGGGTGGCGTGCCGAAGATCGCGTTCGAGGCCGGCGACGCCGGCGCGGAGACGCTGAAGGCGCGCACCGACCGCCAGCGCGACGAACGCCAGAGCGCGGCCGAGGAAAGTTTCATGAACAGTCCGGACGTGCAGTTGCTGATCCAGAAGCACGGCGCCAAGGTCGTGCCGGACTCGATACGCCCATTCGAAGATTGAGGTTAGACGGAACATGCGTGGAAACATCGCCCAACTGATGCAGCAGGCGCAGCGGATGCAGGACAACCTGAAGCGCGCGCAGGAAGAACTGGCCAAGCTGGAAGTCGTCGGCAACGCCGGTGGCAACCTGGTCAGCGTGACCCTGACCGGCGCGAAGGAGTGCCTGAAGGTGCGCATCGATCCGTCGCTGCTGGCCGACGCGGAGATGCTGGAGGACCTGGTCGCCGCCGCCTTCAACGACGCCTCGGCCAAGGTGGACGCCGAATCGAAGACGAAGATGGGCGCGGCCACCGCCGGCATGCCGTTGCCGCCGGGAATGAAGCTGCCGTTCTGATGTCGGTCGTCATGGTTCCGTGAGCGCATCACTTCTCGAGCAATTGATCGAAGCGCTGAAGGTGTTGCCCGGCGTCGGCCCGAAGAGCGCGCAGCGCATGGCCTACCACCTGCTGGAGCGCGAACGCGAGCGCGGCCTGCAACTGGCCGGCGTGCTCGCCGAGGCGCTCGACCGCATCGGCCACTGCGCGCAGTGCCGCGACTTCACCGAAGGTGAGGTCTGCGCGATCTGCGCCAGCGCCAGCCGCGACCGCCAGCTGCTGTGCGTGGTCGAATCGCCGGCCGACCGCCTCGCCATCGAGCAGGCCACCGGCTATCGCGGCGTGTATTTCATCCTGCAGGGGCGGCTGTCGCCGCTGGACGGCGTCGGCCCGCGCGAGCTGGGCCTCGACAAGCTTGCCGAGCGGCTTGCCGCCGGCGAGGTGGTCGAGATGATCATCGCCACCAACCCCACCGTCGAGGGCGAGGCCACCGCCCATTACCTGGCGCAACTGGCGCGCCAGCACGGAGTCAAGCCGAGCCGGCTGGCGCACGGCGTGCCGCTGGGCGGCGAACTCGAGTACGTCGACCGCGGCACGCTGTCGCACGCCTTCGGCACGCGCAGCGAGATGCCGTTGTAGGAGCGGCACGAGCCGCGAACGCTGCTGGGCGGGAACGACGAATAACGTTGAGGAAACCACGATGACAGACAACGACACCCTGTTCGGCAAGATCATCCGCCGCGAAATCCCCGCGACGATCGTCTACGAGGACGACGAGGTCCTCGGTTTCAGGGACATCGCCCCGCAGGCGCCGGTGCACGTGCTGTTCGTGCCGAAGAACGTGCACATCCCGACGCTGGACGACGCCCGGCCCGAGCACGCCGCGCTGGTCGGCAAGCTGGCGCTGGCCGCGGCCGAATACGCGCGCCGCGAGGGCTTCGAGCAGGACGGCTACCGCGTGGTGATGAATTGTCGCGGCGACGCCGGGCAGACCGTGTTCCACATCCACCTGCACCTGCTGGCCGGCGCGCAGCTGGGCCGGTTCGGCACGCCGGCCTGAGCAGTCGCCCCGATCGGGCCGGCGACGTTACGCCAGCCCGGATCCCGAAGCGAAAACGCCGCCCATCGGGCGGCGTTTTCCGCGTGGCGGTGGAAGTCGCGCCTTACCACCAACCCCAGTAACCCCAGCGCGGCCCCCAGTAAGGGCCCCAGAACGGGTCGTGGAAGGGATAGGGGCGTACCTGGACTTCGTGCTTCTCCGGCCACAGGTAGACCACGTCGGCGGTGACCTTGGGCAGCTTGTAGTCGTATTCGCCGATCTTGGCGGTTTCGACGCCGTCGACGCGGCCGATGAAGGTCACCTCGCGGCCGGGGGCGAACACCGCCGGGTCGTAGAAGCCGGCGCGGCAGGCGATGAAGCGCCCGTCGGTGGCGTCGGGCGAGCTGTCGGACGGGCGTCCGGTCGCGGACAGCGGCCGCGCGATCATCTGGAAGCAGGTGCTGTCGGGCCCGGGCTTGGTCTCGACGATGCTGCCGCCCCAGCGCACGTTGGCGCCGGCCTGGGTGCCGGCCACCGCGTCCCGCGGCGTGACCGGGGTATAGGTGCCCTGCAACGGCTTCGGCGCGGTGGCGCAGGCGGCGAGCACGGTGCACGCGGCCAGTGGGACGAGCAGGCGGCTGGGGATGCGGATTCTCATGGTGTGCTCTCCGGTGGATGCTTCAAGGGGCGGTGGCGGCGCAGGTCGCGCAGCAGCGCCTCCCGTTCCCCATTGGTGGCAGCGTGGCGTGCGTCGGCGAAACGCCGGCTGAGTGGAATCAGGGTCGGTCCGCTGGGCGGATGCTGCGCCGCGACGCGCCGCGCCCAGTCCAGCGCCGGCTCGTGCGGCGCGCGCTGCAGGCCGAGTTTCGCGTAGCGCCGGCCCAGCCGGTGCCAGGCGCGCAGCAACGGGTCGCGCTCGCGCTCGCCGCGCGCCAGCAGCCAGGCCATGCCGGCCAGGGCCAGCGCGGCGAACAGGGCGAACAGCGTGGCCAGCCCGCGCTCGCCGAGGCGCTCGATGCCCAATGGCCGCAGCAGCGCCCGCTGGCGGCCGGCGTCGAAGCCCAGCACCAGGTCGTTCCAGCCGCGCCGCAGCCAGTCGCCGAAGTCGCCGATGCGGACCAATTCCCGGCCGAAGCCGCCGCCACTGGCCGCGCCGAGGCGGTCTTCCAGCGTGTCGTAGATGCGTTCCGGCGCCACCGCTGCGGTCGGGTCCACGCGTACCCAGCCGCGCTGCGGCAGCCAGACCTCGGCCCAGGCGTGCGCGTCCATGCGCCGCACCACCCAGTAGCCGCCGAACGGGTTGCGGTAGCCGCCGACGTAGCCGGTGACCACCCGCGCCGGGATGCCGGCGCCGCGCATCAGCACCACGAAGGCCGAACTGAAGTGCTCGCAGAAGCCGCGCTTCCAGCCGAACAGGAATTCGTCGACGCCGTCGCGGCCGGGCAATGGCGTGTCGAGCGTGTAACCGAACTCGGTGCGGATCCATTGCAACGCGCGCGCGACGATCGCGGCATCGTCGGCGCCGGCTTCGCGCCGCCATTGTCGCGCCAGCGCCAGCGTGCGCGGGTTGCGGTCGGGCGGCAGGCGCAGCGCCTGCTGGCGCAACATCGGCCTCAGCTCCGGCTCGAACTGCCGTGGCGGCGACGATTGCAGGCGCCAGCGGGTCAGCGCGCTCAACGGCTGCGCGGCATACAGGCCGTAATCGAACGACAGCCGCGCGCCGGCCGGTGCGGCCGTGGGCAGGTCCAGTGCGACCAGCTGGCGGCGGTCGGTGGGTTCGAATTCGATCTGGTAATCCCAGCGCAGCGATTGCGCCGCGGCCGGTGCCGTCGGCAGGTCGCGCAGCCAGCGCGGCCGGGTCCAGTCGCGGCCGTCGAAATCCCACAGCACCGGGCCGCGCCAGTACATCTGTTGCGGTCGCGGCACGGGGCCGAAGAACTGCGCGCGCAGCGCCGGGGTGTCGTCGGCCATCAGGTCGACCCATTCGCCGGGCGTCATGTGGTCGGACAGCCCGGGCCGCGCCAGCGCGCGCTCGGGCACGCCCCACAGCGGCGTGGCCAGGCGCGGGACCAGCCAGAACGCGGCCAGCGCCAGCGGCAGGCCGACCGCGACCAGCTTGCCGGTGGCGATCAGTCGCCGGCGCAACGGAACGGCCCCGGTCGCGATCGGGGTTTCGGCATCGGCCAATCGCTGCAGCGCGAGCAGCGCGGCCAGTGCGGCGAGCAGGCCCAGCGTCATCGTCAGCGGCCCCTGGTCGAGCAGGAACGCGGCGAACGGCGCGAACAGGGCGAAGCCGGCGAGGCTGCGCGCATCGCGCAGCGTGTGCGTTTCCGCCGGCTTGATCGCCAGCATCGCCGCGAGCAGCGCGCAGCCGGTGTCGCGGCCGAAGCGCGGGCCCATCACCCACAACACGGCCGCGAGCATCGCCAGCGCCAGCGCCAGGCGCAGCAATGCCGGCATCGGCCTGCGCCACGACAGCGCGGCGATGGCCAGCGCGGTGGCGCCGATGCCGAAGGCGAGGGAAGGCACCAGTTGCAGCAGCAGCGGCAATAACGCCAGCGCGGCGGCAAGCAGGGTCCATGCGCGGCTGCCGGCGTCGAGCGGAGCGGGGGATCTGTTCTCAGCCATCGGGCAACAGCGCCAGTGCGCGCAGGCAGAGGTGGCGATGCGCGGGTCCCTGCGCGGGACCGAGCGGCGGCTGGCCGGGCAGCTTCAGCCGGTAGCGCCGGCCTTCGCGTTCGGCCAGGTCGATCCATGCGGCGAGGCGGCGGATGCGCTGTTCCCACGGCAGTGCCGACAACGTGGTCCAGTCGAGCACGGTTTCCACGCCGGCCTGCTGCTCGTATTCGCGCACCAGCAGCGCGTCGCGCCGGGCCGACGGCTTCCACGCGATGGCGCGGCGCGCATCGCCGGCGCGGTAGGGGCGCAGGTGGTGCACCTCGTCGCCGGTCGGCTGCAGCCGCGCGCGGGCGCTGCCGCCTTCGCCGCCCGGTAGCGGCGGCGGCGATGCCTCCGGCGCCGGATACACCAGCAGCGGCGCGTCGGGCCAGATCCACGACCAGGCCTCGGCCAGCCCCAGGGGTTGCGTGGTCGCGATCTTGATGCGTTGCGGCGGCAGCCAGCCGCGACGTTCGGTCGGCAGCTCGAGGACGACGACCGCCTTGTCACTGAAGACCGGAACGGGCGCGCCGCGTTCCCCGCCATGCAGTTGCAGGCCGCGCCGCCAGCGCCGGTCGCGCGCGGCGAAGGCCAGGTGCAATTGCAGCGCCTGGCCGGCGGCGACCGGTTCGGCGGATGCCGCCTCGACGCGCAATCCGGACAACTGCAGGTGGGCGAAGATCAGGCTGGCCATGCCGGCGGCGCCGAGCAGCAGGGCCAGCAGCAGCGCCGGGTTGTTGTTGTAGTTCAGCGCGCCCAGCAGCATGCCCAACAGCAGCGCGGCGAAGAACAGGCCGAAGCGCGTCGGCAGCACGTAGACGCGGTGGCGGTCGAGCGCGACCGGCAATGTTTCCGGTCCGCGCGGCCGCGCGAATTTCGCGACCAGCGCGTCGGTGCGCTTGCGCAGCGACACGGGCATCGGTTCAGTCCACGGGCACGGCGTGCAGGATCGCCTTGGCCAGCGCCGCCGCCGGGACGGATTCCGCTTCCGCGACCAGGCGGTGCGCGGCGACCGCGGCGAACAGCGCCTGCACGTCCTCGGGCAGCACGTGGCCGCGGCCGAGCAGCAGCGCGTAGGCGCGCGCGGCGCGCAGCAGGGCGATGCCCGCGCGCGGCGACAGGCCCACGCGCACGCCGGGGTGCGCGCGGCTGCGCGCGAGCAGGGCCTGCACGTAGCCGACCAGCGCCTCGCTGGCGTGCACTTCGGCGGCCGCGCGGCGCAGTGCCAGCACGTCTTCCACCGACAGCAGCGGCTCGACCCGCGAAATCAGCGTGCGCCGGTCGGCGCCGGCGAGCAGGGCGAGTTCGGATTCGGCGTTCGGGTAACCCAGCGCCATGCGCAGCAGGAAGCGGTCGAGTTGCGAATCCGGCAGCGGGTAGGTGCCGGACAGGTCGACCGGGTTCTGCGTGGCGATGACGAAGAACGGCGCCGGCAGCGCGCGCGTCGTGCCGTCCAGCGTGACCTGGTGTTCGGCCATCGCCTCGAGCAGCGCGCTCTGCGTGCGCGGCGGCGCGCGGTTGATCTCGTCGGCCAGCAGCACGTGGGTGAACACCGGGCCGGGGTGGAACTGGAACTGGCGCGACGCCGCGTCGTAGACGGACACGCCGAGGACGTCGGCCGGCAACAGGTCGGAGGTGAACTGCACGCGCTGGAAGCCCAGGCCCAGGGTCGCGGCCAACGCGTGCGCCAGCGTGGTCTTGCCCAGGCCGGGCAGGTCCTCGATCAGCAGGTGCCCGTCCGACAGCAGCGCGACGAAGGCCAGGCGCACTTCGAACGGCTTGCCCAGCACCAGCGCGTTGACCTGGTCCTGCGCGGCCTTCAGGGCATTGCGCAGGCCATCGGTTAGCATTTCGCGGACGGCCGACATCGCGTTATCCAATCCAGACCCTTCGTTTCCGACAGTCTAGCGGCACATGCAGGAAGAACGACGCGCCTATCGCCAATTCGTGACGCTGTGGCTGGTTGCGACCCTGCTCAAGGTCGCGGTCGCCGCGCGCCTGCCGCTGTTCGTCGACGAGGCGTTCTACTGGCAGGAAGGCCGGCACCTCGCGGCGGCCTATTCCGACCTGCCCGGGCTGACCGCGTGGCTGGCGCGGCTGGGCACCGGACTCGGCGGCCAGCACGTGCTGGCGTTGCGCGCGCCGTTCCTGTTGCTGGCGGCGCTGTTGCCGTGGCTGGTCGCGCACATCGCCGGGCGCTGGTACGGCGAAACGCAGGGTTGGCGCGCGGGCATGCTGGCGCTGTTGATGCCGCTGGCGGGCACGCTGGGCATCCTTGCCTTGCCCGACGTGCCGATGGCGTTCGCGACCGTGCTGTGCCTGGACGCCGGCGCGCGCCTGCTGCGCGAGATCGATGCCGGCTCCGCCGCCGAACTCGCGCTGGGCCTGGCGATCGGCGCGCTCAGCCACTACCGGTTCGCCGGCGTGATCGGCATCGGCTTCGTCGCCCTGCTGTGGTTGCCGGAAGGCCGGCGCGTGCTGCGCGATCCGCGCGTGTGGGTCGCATTGGCGCTCGGCGTGGCCGCATGGGCGCCGCTGCTTTCGTGGAACCTGGAGAACGCCGACGCCGGCCTGCGCTTCCAGCTGGTCGACCGCCATCCATGGTCGTTCCAGTGGTCCGGCCTGTCGTTCCTCGGCGTCCAGACCCTGCTGGTCACGCCGTTGCTGTTCGTCGCGCTGGCGTGGGTGTTCGTCGGTTCGTTCCGCGGCAAGCGCAAGGACGCGCCGGTGCAGCAGCGCTGGTTCGGCCTGCTCGGCGGCGTGTCGACGCTCGGGTTCTTCGCGTTGGGCTTCTTCGCCGACGTCGACAGGGTCAGCTTCCACTGGCCGTTGCCCGGCTACCTCGCGTTGCTGGTCGCGGTGCCCGCGTTGCTGGCGGGCTGGCCGCGCGGCTGGCGCACCGCCACGTGGACGCTGGCGGGGCTGGGCCTGGTCGCGATGCTCGGCTACTACCTGGTGGTGTCGGTGCCGGCGTGGCGCGCGCAACAGGCCGGCAGCAAGTACTACCCGTACAACTTCGCCGGCTGGGACCGGCTGGCGGCCGCGGTGCGCGAGGAGCTGGCGGGGATGCCGCCTGGGACGCGGTTGCTCGTGGACAATTTCAAGGCCGGCGCCGAACTCGGCTTCGCCCTCGACGATCCCGGTATCCCGGTGCTCGACCATCCGTTGAACCACAAGCACGGTCGCGCACCGCAGTTGCGGTTGTGGCGGCTTGAAAGCGACGGCAGCCGCGACGCGCCGACGTTGCTGGTGGTCGGCGCCAACGAGGTGCAGTACAAGTCGCTGCTTGCGCACTACCACGGCCTGTGTGCGAAGCTGGGTCCGCTGCCGCGGCCGCGCGTGGTCAACGTCGACCACGGCGCGCAGCGCTTCCTGCTGTTCCGGTTGCCCGCGCAGAAAGCCGGTGGCACCTGCACGCTGCCGGCATTCGCCTGGATCGACCAGCCGGCCGCGCACGCCCGCGTCGGCCACCGCTTCGACCTCCGTGGCTGGGCGTTCAAGGACGGTGTCGGCCTGGACCGGGTCGACGTGCTGCTGGACGGCAAACCGGTCGGCGCGGCGCATTATGGCGAACCGGATCCGGGCGTGGCGGCCTACTGGCGCATCTCGGTCGACCCGAACCACCCCGACGTCGGTTTTTCCGCCGGCATCGATGCATCCGCGTTCGCCCCGGGCCGGCACTGGCTGGGACTGCGCCTGCACGGCAGCGACGGCAGCGTCGAAGACTGGCCCGAGCAGCCGATCGCGATCGGCGACTGATGGTCAGGGCAGGGCGAAGCCCGCCTGCCGCAGCATGCCGGCCAGTGCGATCAGCGGCAGGCCGACCAGCGCGGTCGGGTCGCGGGGTTCGATGGCGTCGAACAGGGCGATGCCCAAGCCCTCGCTCTTGAAGCTGCCGGCGCAGTCCAGCGGTTGCTCGGCGTCGACGTAGCGTTCGATTTCCTCGCCGGACAACGCGCGGAAGCGCACGGTGGTGGTGTCCAGCGCTTCCAGCCGCCGGTCGCCGCGCAGCAGGCAGACCGCGGTGCGGAAGTGCACCGCGCGGCCGGACATTCCGCGCAACTGGGCGATGGCGGCGTCGCGGGTGCCGGGCTTGCCGAGGATGCGGCCGTCTTCCAGCTCGGCGGCCTGGTCGGAACCGATCACCCAGCTCTCCGGTTGCCGCACGGCCACCGCGGCGGCCTTGGCCCGGGCCAGCCGCTGCGCCAGCGCCGCCGCGGCTTCGCCGGGCAGCGCGGTTTCGTCGGTTTCGGGCCGGGCCACGTGGAAGGGCAGGCGCAGCCGTTCCAGCAATTCGCGGCGGTAACGCGAGGTCGAGGCGAGGATCAATGGCATGGTGCGTGGGTGG
>NZ_PDWR01000020.1 GCF_010211755.1 Pseudoxanthomonas sangjuensis
GGCTGGCTGGCCTGCTCAACCGCACCGCGCTTGAACTCGGTGCTGAACTTCCTTCGCTTCGACATGAACACTCCTCATGGCCTTGATCGGCCTTCTCGTAAGTGTCCGTGAAAACGGGGGTGAACCCCTTCCTGCCAAGCCGAGCTACCACGTTGTGGCTAGGAAAGCTGGAATTACCTCCATTTCTTTCCAACCGCATTTCGGAATTCGTAGGATATCTACCAAGCTTTTTAGTTAAGGTGGCTAGCTGCCAAAGAATCTCAGAGTCGTCAAACGCCGCATTCAACTCGTTAGGCTCGAATCCAGCTTCGATAATGGCATCGGACCAACGAGCCCAATACTTTCCGCGCCAATCGCTGTATTTGATGCCAGTTTCAGACAGGAACCTGTCGAGACCCAATGCGACACCACCGTTAGCCACGGCAGTCCGCCGGATCTCATTCAAAATATGCTGCTTATCCATGTCTACTCGAAATTCCGCGCGACCCAACACTAATCCGTGGCACTTTCGCCCTTCGACACCATCGTCGCCAACACCAGATCTCCGGTGACGTTCAGCGTCGTGCGGCACATATCGAGGAAGCGGTCCACGCCGAGGATGATGCCGATGCCTTCGGCCGGCACGCCGACCATGCCGCAGATCAGCGCCACCACCGGCAGCGAGCCGGCCGGCACGCCGGCGGTGCCGATGCCGCCGAGGATGCAGACGAACATCACCATCAGCTGCTGGCCCAGGTCCAGGTCCACGCCGAAGAACTGCGCCAGGAACAGCACCGTCACGCCCTCGAACAGCGCCGTGCCGTTCTGGTTGGCCGTCGCGCCGACGGTCAGCACGAAGCGCGACACCTTGTTCGGTAGTTTCAGGTTGTCCTCCGCCACGCGCAGCGAGGTCGGCAGCGTCGCGTTGCTCGACGCGGTGGAGAACGCCATCACCATCACTTCCTGGATCTGGCGGAACCACGCCAGCGGCGACCAGCCGGAAAACTTCAGCGCCGCCGAATAGACCACGAACATGTGCAGCGCCAACGCCAGCACGACGACGCCGACGTACCAGCCCAGCTTGACCAGCAGGTCCCAGCCGAACAGCGCCGCCAGGTTGAACATGAAGCAGAACACCGCGTACGGCGCCAGCTTGATCACGATCCCGATCAACGTCATCGAGACCTCGAACAGGCCCTCGACCGCGCGCTTGAACGCACCCGTGGCCTCGCTGCCCTTGGTCAGCACCAGGCCGACGCCGAGCATCAGCGCGAAGAACATCACCGCGAGGATCTCGTTCTTGCCGGCCGCGCCGACCACGTTGTCCGGCACCAGCGACAGCAGCATGTTCCCGACGCCCGGCCTCTGCGTGTTGCTGCCGATGATCGCCTGCGCGCGTTCGCTGCCTTGCGCCAGCATCTGCTGCGCGGCGACCGGATCGACGCCGGCGCCCGGCTTGATCACGTTCACCAGCACCAGGCCAATCACCACCGCGATGCCGGAGACGACCACGGTATAGCCCAGCGTGCGCCAGCCGATGCGGCCGAGCGAACGGATGTCGCCCATCTCCGCCACGCCGACAATCAGCGCCGAGAACAGCAAAGGCAGCACCAGCATGAAGATCAGGCGCAGGAACAGCGTGCCCGCCGGCTGCGTCACGTGCTCGGTCAGCCACTGCACCCATCCGGCCTCGGCACCACCCGTGGCGTGCACGACCAGGCCCAGCACGAGGCCGGCGACGAAGCCGATCAGCATCTTCCAGTGCAGGGGCAGCTTGGCCTTGTGGCCGGCGTTGGCGTCGGTCATGCGCGGGAAATCCTGTGGAAACAGCCGCGAAGCTTAGCAAACCCGTTTCTGCCCCTCCCTTCTCCCGTCGGGAGAAGGTGTCCCGAAGGGACGGATGAGGGTACGGCGAAGCCTGCAATACCCAGAACGTTGCTGACTTCGCCGTACCCTCACCCCAACCCCTCTCCCGGCGGGAGAGGGGCTTCGATCCTCACTCGGGATACAACGGCGGCAGGATTTCCTTGCCTTGCATCGCCGGCGGCTTCCACTTCGGCCCGTCCTTGAACGCGGCACGCAGGACCGTGCGCGCCGCACTGCCATCGCCATCGGCCCAGCGCGCGCGGCGCATCGTTTCGATCGCCTCGCGCTGCCGCGCGTCGTCGAGCCGCGCCAGCAGCGCGTCCAGGTCGGCGACCGGCGACGGCGCCATCGCGCGCAGGGTTTCGCCGATCTCGTCCAGCGTGCCGGTGTCCAGCGCCCGTCTCAGGTCGGGCAGCGTACGCGTGGGCCGGCGCGCCGCCGCGGGTTGCGACGATGCCGCATCGGCCGGCGCGCCGCCATGCCGCCGCCACACCGCCCAGATCAGCGTGGCCAGCCACAGCACCGCGAAGAATACCGCCAGCCAGGTCCACACGTGCGCGGGAATCTGCGCCGCGTCGGCGGTTCCGTTCGCCGACGCGGCAGCATCGGCGCTCGGCGCGACGGGCGGCGGCGGGCGCCGGTTGGCGAAACCGCCGTTGCCCGGCGTTACCTTCACGTCGAGGTCGGGCAGCGTCGCGGTCTTCGCCGCGCCGGCGCGCACGTCCCACCACGCCATGCGCATGCCGGCGATGCGCAGGGTGCCGCTACCGTCGGGCACCACGGAATAGCGCCGGGTCAGCACGACCTGCGGCACGCCATTGCGGAAGGTCTCGTCGTACTGCTGGGGCTCGGCGAATACCTGCGCGCCGGGCACCGATGGCGCCGGCAGGTCCGGCAACTGCGCGCGCGTCGCGCCCACGGCCACCGCCTCGACGGTGAGCGTCATCGCCTCGCCCGCGCGCACGCTCTGCGGCGCGGACACGTAGCGCAGGCGCAGGTCGCGCAGCGGCAACCAGGGCTGCGGCGCATTGGCCGGCTGCGGCTTCACCTGCAACGTGCGCGGCGTGCCGCTGATGCGCAGTTCGCGGCGACCGTCGCCGAGGAATTCGTCGATCCAGCCGCCGACGCCGCGCCCGGCGAAACGCGGCGCCGGCAAGGTCAGCGCGCCGCTGCGGTCCGGCACCAGCAGGTAGTGGCGCTCGAACACGTTGTAGGTGCGGCCGTTGACGGTGCGCGTCGACTGCGCATCGTTGCCGACCTGCTGCAGCGCGGCGCCGTCCGGCGCCTCGAGGTCGAGCTGGCCGGTCAGCGTCACCGCGTGGTACAGCCGCACGGTCACGCCGACGGCCTGCTGCACGTAGGGATTCGGGTCGTCGACTTCGGTCTGCAGGAAGACGTCGGCGTTCGTGCCGGGCGACGCCGCGGAGGCGGCGCGCACGGTGACGCTCAACGGCGGCGTCGCCTGCGTGCCCACGCGCAGCGGCGGAATCGCGATTCTGCCGCCGTGCTTCGGCAGCAGGCTCGCCGCATACAGCGTCTTCGCGCTGAACGCGCCATTGACCCACTGCATCTGCTTGCTGCTGGACTGTTCGACGATGTCGAAATCGGCACGCAGCGGCGAGAAATCCGGGCTGGCGGCCTCGTCGGTCTCGATGTTCAGCGTGACTGCTTCGCCCTCCGCCGCTTCGGTGCGGTCCAGCCACGCGCGCACCGACGCCTGCGCCGGCACGAATGCGCAGGCGAAGCAGATCGCGAACAGGGCCACGATCCGGCGCATCATCGTCCCTCCCGTTGCCGGCGCGCGTATTCGATCCGGAACTTGGCGCGCAGCAGGCCGCCCGGATCGTCGGGCACGCGGCGCAGCCAGGCTTCGGTCGCCTGCTGGCGTTCGCGCTGCTGCGCGGTCTCCGCTTGCTGGCGCTCGCCTGGCGGTTCGCCTTCGCCAGCCTTCGGCTGCTGCTGCTTCGCCTGTCGCATGCGCTCGCGTTGCGCCGCGTCGGCGGCCTGCTGGTCCTGCGGGTCTTGCGGCTTCGGTGGCGGATCCTGTCGATCCTGCTGTTGCGAACGGGCTTGCGGCCGACCCTTGGAGCGATCATCCGATTGCGGGTCGGACGGATCCTGCTGTCCCTGTACCGGCGACTCGTCCTGGTTGCCCTGACCCTGCTCCCGTTGCCGGTTCTGCCCGGAATCGTCCTGCCGCCGGTTTTTCTGGTTCTTCCTGTCCTGCTGGTCCTGCGTCTGCCGCTTGCGCGCCGCCTCGACCGCCCTGCGGTTGGCGATGGCGTCCTCCATGCCCGGCCGCCGTTGCAGCGCTTCGTCGTAGGCGGCGATGGCCTCGTCGTAGCGGCCCTGCTTCGCCAGCGCATTGCCGCGGTTGTAGAACGCATCGGGACTGTCGATGCCGGAGAAAGCCCGTTCCGCAGTGGCGAAATCGCCCTTGCGGTAGGCCTCCGCACCCTTCGCGATGCGCGCGTGCCGCTGCTGGTCGGGTCGGCGCCACAGCGAACCGTCGGCGGCCCGCGCCGACTGCGACAGCGGCAGCAGCACGCACAATGCCAGCGCGGCGACCGCGCTGCCGCGGCGGAACGCGAGCAGGCCGAGCAGCATCAGCGGCGGCAGCAGCCAGTAGCCTTCGTCGCGCCACGCCAGGCGCCGCTTGCCCTGCGCGCCTTCGCCCAGCACGGCCTGCTGCGGATCGAGCACGCCGAGCGCGCGCAGGTCGCCATCGTCCGCGGTCAACGGCGCATAGCGCCCGTGGCCGGCCAGCGCCAGCGCGCGCAGCGATGCGGCATCCAGACGGGCGCGGCCGATGCGGCCGTCGGCCGTGCGGTAGACCGCGCCGTCCGCGGTGCCGAGGCCCAGCGCGGAAACATGGAACCCCGCGCCTGCCGCCTTCGCCGCCGCCGCGCGCGCGGCTGCGTCGGCCTGGTCGGTCAGCAGCAGGATTTCGCCACGCGGGAAGCCGGCGCGGCGCATCAGCCGCGCCGACCATTCGATCGCGCGCGCGGCGTCCTGTCCGTCGACCGGCATCACCGAGGGCTCCAGCGCGTCGAGGAACAGCGCGACGTTGTCGGCGTCGTCGGTCAGCGGCGCGACGGTGAAGGCGTCGCCCGCGTACACGACCAATGCGACCTGGCCGCCACGGCGTTCGCGCAGCAGGCTGGCGAGCTTGGCCCGCGCCTGCAGCAGCCGCGACGGCGGCAGGTCGCCTGCGGCGATGGCGCCGGAGAGGTCCAGCGCGACGACCAGCGGGGCCTGCGTCCGCCACAGCGGCTGCTCGTCCTGCCGCCAGCTCGGCCCGGCCAGCGCGAACACCGCCAGCGCATAGCCGAGCGCGCCGAGCCACCACGCGCCGCGCGCCGACCTGCCGCCGTGCTCGAGCAGGTGCGGCAGCAGGTGCGCGTCCACCGCTTCGCGCCAGGCGCTGGCGCGGCGTTGCCGCGCATGCCACCACCACCACAGCAACGGCAGCGCGAGCAGCGCCCACAGCCAGTGCGGGCGCAGGAAATGCAGGCTGGCGAAGGCCGGGCTCATCCGCGCCTCCGTCCCGGCCTGGCGAAGGCGAGCAACGCGACCAGCAACGCGGCGGACAGCGGCCACCAGTAACGCTCGATGCGCGGCCGCACCATCTCGCCCTCCTTCTGCACCGGCTCGATGCGGTCGAGTTCGGCATAGATGCCGGCGAGCTGGTCGGTGTCGCGGGCACGGAAGAAACGCCCGCCAGTCGTCTGCGCGATCCGGCGCAGCGTCGTCTCGTCGATTTCCTCGCCACCGCCCGGCATCGGCAACGGCAAGCCGAAGAACGATGCGTCTTCGCCCGCACCGCCGAAGGCAATGGTGTGCACGCGCACGCCTTCCTGTTTCGCCAGTTCCGCCGCCTTCAGCGGGTCGAGCGCGCCGGCGGTGTTGACGCCGTCGGTCAGCAGGATCAGTACGCGTTGCCCTTCCGGTTGCGCACGCAGGCGCTTGACCGCCAGGCCGATCGCGTCGCCGATCGCGGTCTCGCGCCCGGCCAGGCCGACCACGCTGTCGCGCAGTTGCTCGCGTACCGAATCGCGGTCCAGGGTCAGCGGCGCCAACGCATAGGCGCGCTGGCCGAACACCAGCAGGCCGACGCGGTCGCCGGCGCGGCGTTCGAGGAAGTCGGCCAGCACCGCCTTCGCCGCGGTCAGCCGGTCGACGACGTTCCCGCCGAGTTCCATGTCCGGCTCGCTCATGCTGCCCGACAGGTCGACCGCCAGCATCAGGTCGCGCGCGCTCTGCGGCGGCGCGACCGGCGCGCCGAGCTGCTGC
This sequence comes from Pseudoxanthomonas sangjuensis, assembly GCF_010211755.1. GTDB lineage: Bacteria > Pseudomonadota > Gammaproteobacteria > Xanthomonadales > Xanthomonadaceae > Pseudoxanthomonas_A > Pseudoxanthomonas_A sangjuensis. The sequence continues at coordinate 6,139 of NZ_PDWR01000020.1, forward strand.
GGACGCGCGGCGGCGGCGCACAGCAGGAACCACGCCAGCCACGGCAGCGCCAGCGCCCGCAGGTGCCGCGGCGACCCCGTGCCTGCGCCGGCGATCGCCTCCAGCCGCTTGCCGTAGGGCACTTTCAGCGCCGCCGCGCCGCCGCGCCGCGCCGGCAGCAGCCACGCCACCAGCCACGGCAGCGGGAACGCGGCCCACGCCCAGGGCCAGGCGAAGCCGCCGAAGGCCGTACGCAGCGGGTCGAGCCACGTGTCGATCACGGCTTCTTCCCCGCCATCAATTCGAGGAAGCGCGCGCGCGCCGGCGGCAGCAGCCGCGCGACATCGGCTTCATCGACATCGCGCCGGTAAGCGCCGTCCAGCAGCAGGCGACCGGCCTCGCCGCTGAAATCACCGCGTTTCCGCCCATCGAGGAAACGCAGCCACGCCTCGCCATCCAGCTTGTCCGCCGCCGGATCGCACTTGCGCGCGGCGCGGCGCAGCAACTCGGAAACCGCCGCGACGCGCTCGCCCGACGGCGGCAGGTTCGCGGCGGCGTCGAACAGTCGCTCCCACGAGCGCCGCCGGCGCCGGTGGCGCCATGCGAAGGCAAGACCGACGGCGAGCGCGAGCGCGACGAGGGCGAAGACCAGCCACCAGCCCGGTGCCGGCGGCCACCACGACGGCGCGGCCGGCACGTGCACGTCGCGAAGCACCAGCCCGCCACTCGCCATGCCCGCCGGCATCAGGCCACCTGCGCCTGCGGCCGGCCGAGCAGCGGCAGCCACGATTCGCTCGGCGCATCGGCGCGCAATTCGAACGCGCGCACGCCGCGTTTCGGCAACGCGTCCAGCGCCGCCTCCAGCGGCCGCACGAACTCGCCGCGCCAATTCTGCCGCTGCGTGGCGTTGCCCAGGTCCAGTTCGACGCGATGGCCGGCGCTGGAGAACGGCAGCGCCGCCTTCGGCGGCTCGCGTTCCAGCGCATCGCTCAGCAGCAGCACGACGACCTCGTTGTGCGCGGCCAGCGTCGGCCAGCGCCTTGCGTCGATGCCCACGATGCTGTGCGGATCGGCCAGCACGACCAGCCGCGAGCCGGGCCGCAACAGGCGCGCGGCATGGTCGAGCGCGAAGGCCAGCCCCGCGTCGTCCGCCGGCGGTTGCGCATACCAGCGCGCCAGCGCGTCGAGCGCGCGCAGGGCGCCGCGCGATCCCGACGCCGGCGGCACCGGCGCCTCGCCCTTCGTCCCGCGCAATACCGCGATGCGGTCGCCGGCGCGCACCGCCGCCCACGCCGCGACCGCGCCGGCGCGCGCCGCCTGCACCGACTTGAAGCGCACGCGCGTACCGAAATACAGCGCCGGCGAAGTATCGGCGACGATCAACGTCAGCCGTTCGCGCTCGGCCTGGAACAGCTTGGTGTGGGTGCGGCCGCTGCGCGCGGTCAGCCGCCAGTCGATGTGGCGCACGTCGTCGCCGGCCACGTATTCGCGCGACTCGGCGTATTCCATGCCGCGCCCGCGCAGCATCGACGACGATGGCCCCGCGGAATGCTGCGAACCCTTCCGCGCCGGCGGGCGACGCTGCGCGACCGCGCGCAGTGCGATCAGTTCGGACAGGGTTGGCTGGATGCCGTCGCTCATCGCCGGCTCACGGCAGCGGCACTTTCTCGAGCAATGCCGCGACCAGCCTGTCGCCGTCCCAGCCTTCGGCGGTCGCCTCGTAGCTCGGCAGCACGCGGTGGCGCAGCACGTCCGGCGCGATCGCGCGCACGTCGTCGGGGGTCACGTAGTCGCGCCCGGCCAGCCAGGCCCGTGCCCGCGCGCAACGCTCGAGCGCGATCGAACCGCGCGGGCTCGCGCCCCAGGCGATGCGCCGCGCCAGTTGCGGGTCGTAGCGCCCGGCATCGCGCGAGGCCAGCACCAGTTCGACCAGGTAGCGTTCCAGTTGCGGCGCCACGTGCAGGTCGAGCACCGCCCGGCGCGCGGCGAACACGTCTTCCTGCGGCATCCTTTCGACCTCCTGCGCGGCCGGCCGCAGCGTTTCGCGCGCGCGTTCGCGCGCCAGCCGCAGGATCTCGGTTTCCGCCGCCGCTTCCGGGTAGCCGATGCGCACGTACATCAGGAAACGGTCCAGCTGCGCCTCCGGCAGCGGGAAGGTGCCTTCCTGTTCGATCGGGTTCTGCGTGGCCATCACCAGGAACAGCGGCGGCAGCGGATAGGTATGGCGGCCGACGGTGACCTGGCGTTCGCCCATCGCCTCCAGCAGCGCCGACTGCACCTTGGCCGGCGCGCGGTTGATCTCGTCGGCCAGCAGCAACGGATGGAAGATCGGCCCGGCCTGGAACTCGAAGCGGCCTTCCTGCGGCCGCCAGACCTCGGTGCCGGTCAGGTCGGCCGGCAGCAGGTCGGGGGTGAACTGCACGCGGGCGAAGTCGGCCTGCAGGCGCGAAGCCAGCGCGCGGATCGCGGTGGTCTTGGCCAGGCCGGGCGCGCCTTCGACCAGCAGGTGGCCGTCGGCAAGCAGCGCGATCAGCAGGCGCTCGATCAGCGCCGACTGGCCGACGATCTGCCGCGACAGGTCGTCGCGCAACGCGCGGAACGCGTCGTGCAGGCGGGATGCGGCGATATCGGAAAGCGGCGGAACGGGCGAGTCCATGGCGACGATCTGCATGCGGGTTTCGTTTGACCGGAGTGTGCCACGTTGGTTCCTAACCGCGTCGCCGGTCCGCCTCCGGGATTCAGACCGCGTTCTTTGTCGAACGCATCCCTGCCGGCGCAAACGCGAACGGGCCGCATCGCTGCGGCCCGTTCGTTTCGCCTGGCGGATGGCCCGCGCTCAGCGCTTGGCCACCGACAGCACCTTCGGGGTGATGAAGATCAGCAGTTCGGCCTTGTCCTTCATCCGGCTCTTCTTCTTGAACAGGTTGCCGAGGAAGGGGATATCGCCCAGGAACGGCACCTTGGCGATGCTGCTGCGATCGGTGAACTCGTACACGCCGCCGATCACCACCGTCTGCCCGTCCTCGACCAGCACCGCGGTGTTGATCTCGCGCTTGTCCAGCGTCGGCACGGTGCCGTAGCCGGACAACGTGATGAAATCACGGACCTCGTCCTTCTTGACGTTGAGGTTCAGGAACACGCGACCATCGTTGGTGATGGTCGGGGTGACCTTCAGCTCGAGCAACGCCTCCTTGAACTGCACGTTCGGCGTGGCCGCGGCGCCGGCGGTGCCGCCGGTGATGGTGACGTAGCCGATTTCCTGGCCTTGCCGGATCACGCCCTCGCGCTGGTTGGCGGTGACGATGCGCGGGTTGGAAACGACTTCGCCGCGGCCTTCCTCCTGCATGGCCGACAGCTCGAGGTCCAGATTGAAGCTCCTGCGCAGCAGGGTGTAGGCGATGGCCGCCGCCGGGCTGTTGGTGAAGCCGCTGGCCGGCAGGTTGACGTTGTATGCGCTCGGGAATACGCGGTCGGAGCCGTTGACGATGTTGACGTTGTCCGCGGTGTTGCCGCCGTAGACATCGCCCTTGCCGTCGTCCTGGAGGTTGTTGACCATGACGCCGAAGCGCGCGCCCAGGTCGCGGGCGAAGGTATCGGTGGCGATGACGATCCGGCCCTCGATCAGCACCTGGTCGACCGGGCGGTCGATGACGCCGATCAGTTCGCGCATCTGCGCGACCTTCTTCGGGATGTCGCTGATCATCAGCGTGTTGGTGCGCTCGTCGGCGACGATGCGGCCGCGCGGCGACAGGAAGCCGTTCTCGTTCTGGTTGTTGCCCGTACCGCCACCACCGCCACCCTGGTTGCCGACGCCCTTCGCCTCGGTCAGCGCCTTGAAGATGGCGCTGGCGCTGTGGTAGTTGATCTGGATGTAGTCGGTGACCAGGTCCTCGCGGTTCTCGATCGCGATGCGCGCGTCTTCCTTGTCCTGCTCGAACTTCGCCAGCTCCGGCTGCGGGGCGATCCAGATCACGCCGCCGTCGCGGCGCTTGTCCAGACCCTTGGCGCGCAGGACGATGTCCAGCGCCTGGTCCCACGGCACGTTGACCAGGCGCAGGGTGACGTTGCCGGTGACGGTGTCGGACGCAACGATGTTCAGGCCCGATTCCTCGGCGATCAGCTGCAGTACGGTGCGTACCGGCACGTCCTGGAAATTGAACGTGACCGGGCGGCCGGTGTAGCCGCGGGCCTTGGTCGCCGCGGTCGCGGAAGCGCCGGCGACGGCGGCCGTCGCACCGACCGCGCGCTGGTCGGCGCGGGGCACGATCTCGACGATGTACTCGTTGCCGGTCTGGTAGGCCAGCGACTCGAAGCCGCCCTTGGTGCTCAGCACCAGCTGGGTGCCCTTGCCGAGCGCGTGCGCGTCGACCCGCTGCACCGGGGTGGCGAAGTCGACGACGTTGAGCGGACGCTGCAGGCTGGCCGGCAAAGCCGCGTTGCCGACGTCAACGACGACCGAGTCGCCCTGGCTGCGCAGGTCCGGCGTCGCGCCATTGTCGCTGAAGCGCAGGATCAGCCGGCCTTCGCCGTTCTCGCCACGCTTGAAGTCGATCGCGGACACCTCGACCGGCGCGGTTGCGGCGCTTCCCGCCGGGGCCGGCGACATGGGCGTTGCGGGCGCGGCCATGGCGGCACCGGCAACGGCCGACAAGCCGATCGCCAGTACCAGGCCACAGGCCCGGACGGTGGCCAGGCGACGCGAAGGACGCAGGCTGTGAGCTTTGGAAGCGGTCATCGGGTATCCCCTAATCATTGATCTTCGAGCGCGATGGAAGCCGGGCGTTCCAGCCATCCGCCTGCGCCGTCCGGTACCAGTTCAACAAGTTCGATGCGGTCTTCGTGGACGCTGGTGACGCGGCCGTCGCTCTGGCCCAGATAGGCGCCGGGCCGCACCCGGTAGGTCACCTTGTCGGGCGCCATCACCAGTGCGACCAGCCCCGGACCGGTGCCGATGGTGCCGACCATGTCGAGGCTGTCCAGCGGATACTGCTCGAGCGTCTCCTTGCGCCGGTTCGGGTCCGGGCGCAGGCCACCGCTGTCGCTGTTGCTCCAGGCGTCGCTGAACGGGTCGCGCAGGCCCTGCGCCGCGTATTCGAAGGTCTCGAACTGCTGCATCACCGGCAGCGGCTCCAGCGGCGGTGCCGGACGCGCACGCACGTCGTCCACCCATTTCTTCAGGTTGGGGGCATTCCCATAGGAACTGCCGACGTCGCGCAGGCACCCGCCGAGCGCGATCGCCATGCCTGTGACCATGAGGACACGAGTCGCGGTTGCGCCAATCTTCAGAGCGGTCATTTCATACCTCCCGCTGGCTTGCCACCAGCGGCCTGGGTGGCCTTCTTTTCCTGCTCGGCCGTTTCCAGCTCGTCGAGATAACGGTAGGTCTTGACCGTGCCGGACAGTTCCAGCGCGCCCTTCGTGCCCTTGGGCTTGAGCGAGATGTCGTGCATGGTCAGGATCACCACGCGCGGCAGCGAAGCCACGCCGCTGACGAAGGCGCCGAACTGGTGGTAGGTACCGACCATGCGCAGCGCGATCGGCTTCTCGGCATAGAACTCGCGCGGCGATTCCGGACCCGGCTTGAACAGTTCGTTGGCCAGGCCGCTGGACAGCGCGGTCTGCGAGATGTCGACGATCAGGTCGGGCATTTCGGTCTTGCTGGGCAGCTGCCGCAGCATCTGCTGCAGCACCTGCTCCATCTGCGCCAATTGCTGCTTCAGCGGCTCAAGGTTGGCGGCACGGCCGGCCTTTTCCTCGAACTGGTGGCGCAGGTCGGCTTCCTGGCGCTCCAGGCCCTTCAGTTCGTCGCGCTGGCCCCTGATCAGCAGCAGCCAGAACATCACCAGGATGAACAGGCCGACCAGCACGCAGAACACCAGCTTGGCATTGCGCGGCCAGGCGCCGATGTTGTTGAAATCGAGGTCGCTGAGTTTGAACGGTTTCTTCTGGCTCATGACGCCGGCCTCGTCTGCGTTTCGGGGGCGGGCTGTGCCGGTGCCGGAGCGGCGGCCGGGGTCGCGGGAGCGGCGGGTGCCGTCGTCGCGGGCGACGCGGCAGGGGCGGGAACGGGGGCGTCAGGCTTGCCGTCGCCATCCGCGTCGGCATTCGGGTTGGCCAGGCGCACCTGCAGGCTGAACTGGTACGGCAGGGCGCGGCTGACCGGCACCGACTGCCCCGGTTTGCTGTTGTCCTTGGCCTCGATGATCGCCAGGTCCGGCTTGGTCATCCAGCCCGAGGTCTCCAGGTTGCGCATGTAGGTGCTGACCCGCGCGTTGGACTGGGCGCTGCCTTCGAGGGTCAGCAGGTCGCCTTCCTGCTTGATGTTGGTCAGGATCACGCCATCGGGGATCGTGCGCACCAGCGAGTCGAACAGGTGCACCATCTGCGAGCGGTTGGCCTGCAGCTGTTCGATCACCTTCTTGCGCGCCAGCAGGCGGCCCTTCTTCTTGTCGAGCTCCTCGATTTCCTTGATCTGCGCGTCGACCTTGGTGATCTCGCCATTCAGGAAATCGATGCGCCGGTGCTCGCCGCTGATCAGCTGGCCGTAGTAGAACCACAGCAGCAACGACAGCACCACGCCACCGACCGCGGCGAAGCCGAGCATCGCGTAGAACTCTTTCTGCCGGGCCGCGCGTCGTTCCGCGCGCCAGGGAAGCAGGTTGATCTTGGCCATCAGTCGAAGCTCCTCAGGGCCAGGCCGGTGGCGATCATCAGCGCCGGCGCGTCCTGCGCCAGCGCATGCGCCTGCACGCGCGGCCCGAGGGTCATCTGCGCCAGCGGGTTGGCGACCACGGTCGGCACGCCCAGCTGCTCTTCGACCATGTCCGGCAATCCGGGCAGCACGGCGCTGCCGCCGGCAAGGACGATCTGGTCGACCCGGTTGAATTCGCTGCCCGCATAGAAGAACTGCAGCAGGCGGCTGATCTGCTGCACGGTGGCTTCCTTGAACGGCTCCAGCACCTCGACCTCGTAGCTTTCCGGCAGCCCGCCCTGGCGCTTGGCCAGGCCGGCCTCCTCGTAGGTCAGGCCGTAGCGGCGCATGACCTCGTCGGTCAGCTGCTTGCCGCCGAACACCTGTTCGCGGCTGTACAGGCTGCGCCCGCCGCGCAACACGTTCAGCGTGGTCATGGTGGCGCCGATGTCGACCAGCGCGACCACGCCGTTGCGCGGCACCGGCAATTCGTTGGCGATCAGGGCGAAGGCGTTCTCGACCGCGAAGGCCTCCACGTCCATCACCTTGGCGGTCAGGCCGCCCAGTTCGAGCGCGGACTGGCGCAGCTCCACGTTCTCCGAGCGCGACGCGGCCAGCAGCACCTGCACCATCTCGGGGTTGTTCGGCATCGGCCCCAGCACCTCGAAATCGAGGTTCACTTCCTCGATCGGGTACGGGATGTAGTTGACCGCCTCCAGCTCGACCTGGGCTTCCAGGTCGGCCTCGTCCAGGTCGGCGGGCATCGGGATGATCTTGGTGATCACCGCCGAACCGGCCACCGCGGCTGCGGCGTACTTGGCCTTGGCGCCGGAACGGGTCACGGCGCGGCGGATCGCCTCGCCGACCGCCTCGACCTCGACGATGTTCTTCTCGACCACCGCATTGGGCGGCAACGGCTCGACCGCGTAGTGCTCCACGCGGTAGCGGTTGCCGGCACGGGACAGCTGCATCAGCTTGACCGCGGTCGAACTGATGTCCACGCCGATCAGCGGCGACTGGCTTTTAGGGATTAGCCCCACGGTATTTCCCCTTTCCGACGGGCACAACGGGCAGACCGGACTCAGCCTGCCGACACATTAATAACGAAGACATTACGACTTGCAAGCTCGCCTTCCCGCCCTGTGCCGCTTGTCACGGTTCACGAAGGATGCGCCTCAAGTTATTGTTCCCCAAAGAAACGCCCCCTGCGGTTCCGGCCCGTCATCTATACTCCGTCGCTGGAATTTCTGCAATCGGACCCGTCAGGATGCCGCGCTTCCCCCGCCTGCTGCGCTGGGCGATCATCGCCCTGCTCGCCCTGTCCCTGCTCGCCTCGATCGGCCTGACCGCGCTGTATTTCGTGGTTTCGGCCAAGCTGCCGGACGTGCAGGCGCTGCGCAACGTCGAATTGCAGGAGCCCCTCTACGTCTACGCCAGCGATGGCCGCCTGATCGGCCTGTTCGGCGAGACCCGGCGCTACCCGGTCGACATCGCCCAGGTCCCCGACCGGGTCAAGCAGGCTTTCGTGGCCGCCGAGGACGCCAGCTTCTACAAGCACCGCGGCATCTCGCCGAAGGGCATCAGCCGCGCGATCTGGCAGATCGTCAGCGGCAAGGAGGGCCGCGTCGCCGGCGGCAGCACCATCACCCAGCAGGTCGCGCGCCAGTTCTTCCTCAGCAACGAGGTCAGTTACGCGCGCAAGCTGCAGGAAATGATGCTGGCGCTGAAGATCGAACGGATACTGACCAAGGACGAGATCCTGCAGCTGTACCTCAACAAGAGCTTCTTCGGCAACCGCGCCTACGGCGTCGCCGCGGCGGCCGAGTACTACTACGGCAAGCCGCTGGATCAGCTGACCCTGGCCGAGACCGCCACCCTGGTCAGCACGCTGAAGTTCCCGTCCAGCGGCAACCCGATCAGCAACCCGCAGCGCAACCACGAGCGCAGCGTGTACGTGGTCGAGCGCATGCGCGAGGACCGCTACATCGGCGCGGCCGAAGCCGCGGCCGCCGCCGCCGAGCCGATGCACGCCAGCCCGCACGAGCGCCCGGTCGAAGTGCAGGCGCCGTACGTCGCGGAAATGGTCCGCCAGGAAATGATCGCCCGCTACGGCGGCGACGTGCTGACCAAGGGCTACCAGGTCGTCACCACCATCGACGCGACCGCGCAGCAGGCCGCCGACAGTGCGGTGCGCGAAGGCCTGGATCTGTACGACCGCCGCCACGGCTGGCATGGCGTCGAACAGCATTTCGACGTGCCGGCCGGGGCCGACGCGACGGCGCTGGCGGCGAAGCTGGCCGGCATCGCGCCGCAGGCCGGCCTGTGGCCGGCCGTCGTCGCCCGCACCGGCGCCGATGGCGGCGCCGTCGTGGTGACCGCCGACGCCAAGGAAATCCCCCTGCCTGCCTCGGCCAGCCAGTGGGCCGGCAAGTCGCCGGCCGCGCTGCTCAAGCGCGGCGACCTGGTGCGGATCAAGGCCGGCAAGAACCCGGGCGAATTCCTGCTCTCCCAAGTGCCGAGCGCGCAGGCCGCGCTGGTTTCGCTGGACGCCTACAGCGGCGCGATCCGGGCCATCGTCGGCGGTTACAGCTACGCCGGCAACAAGTTCAACCGCGCCACCCAGGCGCGCCGCCAGCCCGGCTCCAGCTTCAAGCCCTTCGTCTATGCCGCCGCGTTCGACAAGGGCTTCAGCCCGGCGTCGATCGTGCTCGACGCACCGGTGGTGTTCCGCGACCGCCGCGGCCACCTGTGGCGGCCGCAGAACGACCGCGGCGGCTTCTCCGGGCCGATGCGCCTGCGCGAGGCGCTGGTGCAGTCGAAGAACCTGGTTTCGGTGCGCCTGCTCGACGCAATCGGCGTGGACTTCGCGCGCAAGTACATCAAGCAGTTCGGCTTCGACGAAGCGGAACTGCCGCCGAACCTGTCGATGGCGCTGGGCACCGCCTCGCTGACCCCGCTGTCGATGGCGCGCGGCTACGCCACCTTCGCCAACGGCGGCTCGCTGGTGACGCCGTGGCTGATCGACGAGGTCAAGGACCGCGAAGGCAAGGTGATCTTCAAGGAAACCCCGGCGATCGCCTGCCGCGGCTGCGGCCAGGTCGCGCCGGGCGCGACCGCCGCGCCGGCCAGCAACGTGGTCGACGGCTTCGACCTCGGCCCGGCGCGCTCGGCACCGGTGGCGCCGAAGCCCGCCGAGCGTGCCCCGACACAGGCGGAGCCGGCCAAGCCCGTCGATGCGGAAACGAAGACCGCGCCACGCGCGATCGACGAACGCACCGTGTACCAGCTGGTGTCGATGATGCGCGACGTGGTCCTGCGCGGCACCGGCACGCCGGCCCGGGTGCTGGAACGCGAGGACATCGGCGGCAAAACCGGTTCGACCAACGATTACCGCGACGCCTGGTTCGGCGGTTTCGGCGGCCGCTACGCCACCGTGGTCTGGGTCGGCCGCGACGACTTCCGCAGCCTGGGCCGGGGCGAATACGGCGGCCGCGCCGCGTTGCCGATCTGGATCGACTACATGCGCGAGGCACTGAAGGACGAGCCGGTCGCGCGCAACGATCCGCCCGCGGGCATGGTGCAGATCACCAGCAACGGCGCCACCGAATGGGTCAAGGCCGAGGACGCGGAACGGATCCTGACCCAGGACCTGTACAACACCGAAGACGCGGTGCCGGACGAGGAAGCGTTCGACATCTTCTAGCGAGGAGCCAGCGGAGAGAAACGAGCGCAGAGGAACGGGGAACGCGTGGAAGCCCACGCCTTCCTCGCCACTCGCCCCTCATTCCTCGTTCTCCGCTTCCGGTGTACAGTCGTCGCAGCTCTGGACGCGGAGGCCGACCATGCACCACGCCCGACAGCACGCCGAGACCCGCACCCGGGAACGCCGCCGCCAGCTCGCCCACGAGGCCGCGCGACTGATGGCCGAAGGCGGCATCCGCGACTACCACCAGGCCAAGCTCAAGGCCGCCAGCCGCCTCGGCATCCTCGATGATGCCTCGCTGCCGCGCAACCGCGAGATCGAGGACGCGCTGCGCGAATACCAGCGCCTGTTCGCCGGTGAAGCGCATGCCGCCGGCCTGCGCGCGCGCCGCGAGGCCGCGCTGCGCGCGCTCGACTTCTTCGCGCCGTTCTCGCCGCGCCTGGTCGGCGCGGTGCTCGACGGCACCGCCGACGCGCACGCACCGGTGCAGTTGCACCTGCACAGCGATGACGCCGACGCGGTGGCGCGCTTCCTCGAGGAGCACCGCATCCCCGCCGAATCGCGCAGTCGCCGCCTGCGCCTGGACCGCGAGCGCAACGCCGACCTGCCGGTGTGGTTGTTCAGCGCCGAAAACCTGGCCTTCGACCTGACCGTGCTGCCGCATGCCGCGCTGCGCCAGGCGCCACTGTCCAACGTCGACGAGAAACCGATGCGCCGCGCGTCGGCCGCGCAACTGCGGCAGTTGCTGGCGGACGAGGAAATCGCCGGCTACGAGGCGCACTCCCCGGCATGAGCGAGGAAACCGTTCCGCTCGAGGGCGGCTGCCACTGCGGCCGGGTGCGCTTCGCCGTGCGCGCGGCATGGCCGCTGCGCGTGCTCGACTGCAACTGCTCGATCTGCCGGATGAGCGGCTTCCTGCACCTGATCGTGCCGGCGTCGGCGTTCGAACTGCTGTCCGGCGGGGAAAGCCTGGCCGAATACCGCTTCAACACCGGCGTCGCCCGCCACTTCTTCTGCAGGCACTGCGGGATCAAGCCGTTCTACGTGCCGAGGTCGAACCCCGACGGCATCGACGTCAATGCGCGCTGCCTCGACGGCGTGCCGATGGACGAGCTGATCGTCGGGAAGTTCGACGACAACGACCGCGACGCGGCGACCGCGGCGGTCGCGCACCTGTCGCGGGCATGAAAAAAGCCCCGTTGCCGGGGCTTTTCCTCCACTCGGTGGGCGCGGCGGCTCAGCGCGAGCCGATGTCCTTGTAGTCGCGCACGTCGTGGCCGGTGTAGATCTGGCGCGGGCGGCCGATCTTGGCTTCCGGGTCGACCTGCTGCTCCAGCCAGTGCGAGACCCAGCCGGCGGTGCGGCCGATCGCGAACATCACCGTGAACATCTCGGTCGGGATCTTCAGCGCCTTGTAGATGATGCCGCTGTAGAAGTCGACGTTGGGGTACAGCTTGCGCTGGATGAAGTACTCGTCCTTCAACGCCGCCTCTTCCAGCTTCATCGCCACTTCCAGCAGCGGGTCGTTGACGCCCAGCTCGCCCAGCACCTTGTGGGTCATCTCGCGGATGATCTTGGCGCGCGGGTCGAAGTTCTTGTAGACGCGGTGGCCGAAGCCCATCAGGCGGAAGCCCGATTCCTTGTCCTTGGCCTTGGCCACGGCGCTGTCGACCTTGTCCGGCGTGCCGATCTCTTCCAGCATCTTCAGCACCGCCTCGTTGGCGCCGCCGTGCGCGGGGCCCCACAGCGCGGTGATGCCGGCGGCGATGCAGGCGTACGGGTTGGCGCCGGTCGAACCGACCAGGCGCACGGTCGAGGTCGAGGCGTTCTGCTCGTGGTCGGCGTGCAGGATGAACAGCAGGTCCAGCGCCTTGGCCACCACCGGGTTGAGTTCCAGCGGCTCGCTCGGCACCTCGAACATCATGTGCAGGAAGCGGCTGACGTAGTCGAGGTTGTTGCGCGGGTAGCGGATCGGCCAGCCGATCGAATAGCGGTACGCGGCGGCGGCCAGGGTCGGCACCTTCGCGATCAGGCGGATCGCGGCCTGGCGGCGCTGCTCCGGGTCCTCGAGGTCGAGGGTGTCGTGGTAGAACGCCGACAGCGAGGCCACGGTGCCCGCCAGCATCGCCATCGGATGCGCGTCGTAGTGGAAGCCGTGCAGGAAGTTCTTCAGCGACTCGTGCATCATCGTGTGATGCGTGACTTCGTCCTCGAACTTGGCGAATTCCGCCTTCGAAGGCAGCTCGCCGTTCATCAGCAGGTAGGCCACCTCGAGGAAGCTGGACTTCGCCGCCAGTTGCTCGATCGGGTAACCGCGATACAGCAACACGCCGTTGTCGCCGTCGATGTAGGTAACCGCGGACTTGCAGCTGGCGGTGGCGGTGAAGCCGGAATCGTAGGTGAAGAGGCCGGTTTCCCTGGTCAGCTTCGAGATGTCGACGCACTCGTTGCCGAGGGTGGGCTTGAGGACCGGCAGGGCCACCGACTTGTCGCCGGCGGTCAGGGTGGCCTGGTTGAGATCGGACACAAAGCGCTCCTTCGTGGGGTTGCGCCCGCCGGTTGCGCACGGCGGACACGGGACGGGAGTCCGCGGCGCGGCCGCGGGAACGAAAATTATCGCACAGGCGCCTACGTACGGCGCCAGCGGGAAATACCGTTCCCATACCAAAGGCTAATCCGCAGCGCCGGAGCGGAACATCGCCGGCCGCCGTTCCCGCGGCGAGCGCAAACGAAAACGGCCGCGCTGGGCGCGGCCGTCAGGGCGTCGTGGACGGCATGGAATCCGTCCCGCGCGGCGCTCAGTTCTTCTGGAAGCGCTTCTTGAACTTGTCGATGCGGCCGCCGGTGTCCACGACCTTGTGCTGGCCGGTGTAGAACGGATGCGACGCGGACGAGATTTCCACCTTGACCAGCGGGTACTCGTTGCCGTCTTCCCACTTGATCGTTTCCTTGGTCGGAATGGTCGAGCGGGTCAGGATCTTGAAATCGGAAGTCACGTCGTGGAAAACGACGTCGCGGTAATTCGGATGGATGTCGGCCTTCATGGCGGCACCTTTCAGGTCTGGATTGCGCCAGGGCGCAGGGAAAGAGCGGCATTATAGCGGCCTGCCGGAGCCCGGCGCAAGCCGCCCTATCCCGCGGCCAATGCGGCCTCGACCAGCCCCTCGAAGCGGGCCTGGTCGTAGCGCAGCAGGATCCGGGCCTTGTCCGGGCGGCCGGTCTGCCGGTTCCAGTCGGTCACCGTGGCGCCGCGGGTCAGCGCACCGGCGGTTTCGACCTGCAGCGGTCGCTTGGCCAGCTCCAGCGCGCCGTCCGGCTGCAGCGCGTAGGCCATCGCCAGCGCATCGGCGCTGTGCCACAGCTCGCCGCGGCGGTCGGCCGACCACCGGCGGGTCTGCAGCGAGATCGCGTCGTAGAACCGCGCCCGCGGCGAGTCCGCCTGCAGCCAGCGTTCGGCCTTCTGGTGGTGGAAGCCGTGGGCGATCACCGCCTCCCAGTCGGCCAGGTCGAACACGGGGAAGCCCTCGAACACCACGTGTGCCGCTTCCGGATCGAAGGCGACGTTGAACTCGGCCGCCTGGGTGATGTTGCCATGGCCGGTGACCGCACCGCCCATCACGACGAAACGCTTGATGCGCGACGGCAGGGTGGGATCGAGCTTCAGCGCCAGTGCGATGTTGGTCAGCGGCCCCAGCGCGACCAGCAGCAGCTCGCCGGCGTACCGGTGCGACAGGCGCAGGATCGCGAGCGCGGCATGCTCGGCTTCGGCCCGGCGCGCGACCGGCTCGTAGTCGACGTCGCCGAAGCCGTCGCGGCCGTGCACGTGGGCGGCGTCCTCGCGCGGCACGAACACCAGCGGCGACGCGCAGCCGGCGAACACCGGCACGTCGTCGCGGCCGGCGACCTCGCACAGCTTCAGCGCATTGCGCACGGTGTGCTCGAGGCCGACGTTGCCGGCGGCGATGCTCAGGCCGACGACGTCGTGGCCGGGATCGTTGAAGGCCATCAGGATGGCCAGCGCATCGTCGACGCCGGGATCGGTGTCGATCAGCAATGGAATGGGTTTGGTCATGGCGGGATTATGCGGGAAGAGCGAGGAGTGGGTGGAGCGGAGTGAGAAGCGAGCGAGAGCGGGCTTCCCGGCCCGCTTCCCACTCCCCTGCGCCCGCTACTGCCTTGTCACGCCGAGGCATAGCGCGCCGCGCCGCCGACCCAGCGCGCGACGATGCAGTCGGCCAGGTCCGGCGCTTCGGCGAGCAGGCGGTCGGCGAGCTGGTGCACCTGCGGCAGCAGGCCGGCGTCGCGGGACAGGTCGGCGACGCGGAACCCGGCCAGCCCGGTCTGGCGCGTGCCGAGCAGTTCGCCCGGGCCACGCAGCTCCAGGTCCTTTTCGGCGATGACGAAGCCGTCGTTGGTCTCGCGCATCGTCGCCAGCCGCTGCTTCGCCATCTGCGACAGCGGCGGCTGGTACAGCAGCACGCAGGTCGACGCGGCCGCGCCGCGGCCGACCCGGCCGCGCAATTGATGGAGTTGGGCCAGGCCGAGGCGCTCGGCGTTCTCGACGATCATCAGCGAAGCGTTCGGCACGTCGACGCCGACTTCGATCACCGTGGTCGCGACCAGCAGGTCGACGTCGCCGTGCTTGAACGCGCGCATCGTCGCCTGCTTTTCCGCGGCCTTCATCCGCCCGTGGACGAGGGCGATGCGCAGTTCCGGCATCGACGCGGACAATTGCTCGAAGGTCGTTTGCGCGGCCTGCGCGACGACTTCCTCGCTTTCGTCGATCAGCGTGCACACCCAGTACGCCTGCCGGCCCTCGGTGCAGGCGGCGCGGATGCGCTCGATCAGCTCGGGGCGTTTCTCCGCGCTCAGCGCCACGGTCTGCACCGGCGTGCGGCCCGGCGGCAGCTCGTCGATCGCGGACACGTCGAGGTCGGCGTAGGCGGCCATCGCCAGCGTGCGCGGGATCGGCGTCGCGGTCATCACCAGTTGGTGCGGCACGCTTGAAACCCGCTCATCCTGAGCCTGCCGGAGGACCGCCCCCTTGTCGCGCAGGGCGAGGCGCTGGTGCACGCCGAAACGATGCTGCTCGTCGACGATGGCGAGCGCGAGGTCGTGGAAGACCACCGCTTCCTGCATCAATGCATGGGTGCCGACCACCACCTGCGCCGCGCCGGACGCAACGTCGGCCAGCACCGCCGCGCGCGCCTTGCCGGTGACCTTGCCGGCCAGCCAGGCCACGCGCACGCCGATCGGCTCCAGCCAGGCGCGCAGGTTGTTGAGGTGCTGCTCGGCGAGCAGTTCGGTCGGCGCGGCCAGCGCGGCCTGCTTGCCGGACTCGACCGCGAGCATCGCCGCCAGCGCCGCGACCACGGTCTTGCCCGAACCGACGTCGCCCTGCACCAGCCGCAGCATCGGGACGGGCCTGGCGAGGTCGTCGCGGATCTGCGCGAACACGCGCTGCTGCGCATTCGTCAGCCGGAAAGGCAGCGTGTCCTGCAGCTTCCGCGCGAGCGCACCCTTCCCCGCCAGCGCCGGCGCGCGGTGTTTCTGCATCGCGATGCGCTGGCGACGCAGGCTGAGGTGGTGCGCGAGCAATTCCTCGAGCGCGAGCCGGCGCTGCGCCGGGTGCGTGCCGGCGGCAAGCGCGGCGAGGTCGGCGTCGCGCTCGGGGCGGTGCATCGCCAGCAGCGCGCTGCGCAACGACGGCAGGCGCAGTTCGCGCAGCAGGCCCGCCGGCAGCAGCTCCAGCGCCGCCTCGTCGGGCAGCTTGTCGAGCGCCTGCCCGATCAGCTTGCGCAGCGTCGCCGGGCCGAGGCCTTCGACCGCGGGATAGACCGGATCGAGTTGCGCGCCGAGCGCGGCCTCCTCGTCGTCGCCGAGGACGCGATAGCTGGGATGGACGATTTCGAGGCCGTGCTGGCCCGGTCGCGGCGTGCCGTAGCAGCGCACCCGCGCGCCGACGCGGAACTGGTTGACCTGCTGCGAACGGAAATGGAAGAAGCGCAGCACCAGCGTGGCCTGCGAATCGTCGCCGATCGCGACGCGCAGCAGCGGCCGGTAGCGGAAGCCGCGTTCGACCGCTTCGACCCGGCCTTCGACCTGCGCCGGCACGCCCGGCTGCAGGTCGCGGATCGGCGTCAACGTAGTGCGATCCTCGTAGCGCAGCGGCAGGTGCAGCCACAGGTCCTGCAGCGTGGCCAGCCCACGCGCGGCGAGTTTCTCCAGCGCGCGCGGGCCGGCGCCGGGCAGGCGACCGATGGGCTGGTCGAACGCGGAAACCGCGGATCTGGTTGTATCGGACCGTGCTGCCGGCATCGCGTAAGGATGCCGGCAGAGCGCGTCGCGCGCCAGTCGGGTTTCCCCTCGCTCCGCCGTCAGAACTGGTATTGCAGCTCCATCCCGTAGTAGCGCGGCTCGCTGATGCTGGCGCCGGTGGTGCCGATCACCGTGGTCCCATACGTGTGCAAACCGGTCACGTAGCGGTTGTCGAACAGGTTGTTCGCATAGGCCGCCACGCTCCACCGGTCGGCGGGCGAACGCCAGCGCAGGTACAGGTCGGTACGGTTCTGCTCCTCGCCGATGGTGAAGTTGGCGTAACGGCCGCAGTTGCCCTGGCTGGACGAAGCCGAATTGCACCGCCCGCCGCCGCGATAGGAATGGCGCAGCGAGAACAGCAGGTCGCCGCGTTCGGCCAGCGGCACCGTGTAACCGATGCCGGCGGCGAACGACCACATCGCCTCGCCGGTCGGTTCGCCGCTCAGGTCGTAGCCATCCGGGGTGACGAAGTCCTTGTAGGTGGAGTCGATCCACTCGGTGGCGAAGTCGATGCCGAGGTTGTCGCTGGGCCGCCAGCGCACGGTGAAATCCAGGCCCCACGCGGTCAGGTCGCCGGTGCTGATGACGTAACGCGGGATGTCGGTCGAGGTGTCGAGGCGGATCGCCTGGCGGTTGTCGTAGACGTAATGGAACGCCGAGGCCTCGTATTGCACGCGCAGGCCGCGCAGGTCGCGCTTGATGCCGGTCTCGAAATTCCACACCTCCTCGTTGTCGAAGCTGGCGCCCGGCGAGAACGCGTTGTAGCCGCCGGCCTTGTAGCCCTTGGCCAGCGAGGCGAACAGCATGGTGTCGTCGGAGGGGTGGTAGTCGACGACGAAGCGCGGGCTCCAGTCGCTCCAGGCGTCGCTGGCGCGATTGGTCACGCCCTTGTTCGCGTAGGAGACCGGATCGGAGAACGCGAGGTCGAGCCCGGCGATGTCGGCGGCGGTCAGGCCCGCGGCGGCCAGGATCCCCAGGTCCTCCAAGACCTGGATCTGCGCCTGCAGCTCCGGCGCCTGGTGGAAGCCGTTGAGCCAGCTGAAGTCCTTCTGGTCGCGCGTGTAGCGCAGGCCGAAGGTGAGGTTCAACCGGTCGGTGGCGTGCCAGATGACGTCGCCGAAGGCGGCGTATGCCGTGCTGTCCGCGGTGTTCCGGTAAGCCTCGCGCCACGGATGGCCGAACAGGTCGACGGGCACCCCGTACATGTCGGCCACGGACTGCAGCAGGCTGAAGATCGGCATGCCCAGCGCCGCGCCGGCGGCGGTGTCCACGCTGTCGCTGTACAGGTCCACCACGCTGGCCTGTTCCGCCTTCTCCTTGAACCAGCTCGCGCCCGCCACCCAGTCCAGCCGGTCGGTGGCGCCGCTGAACTTGAATTCCTGGTACCAGGTCGTGTTGTCTTCGATGTTGATGGTGTCGATGTACAGGTAGCGCCGGTTGGTGCCGTCCTCTTCGGCGCGGTTGTACGTATCGAACGTGCGCCATGCGGTGGTCGCGGTCAGGTGGCCCCATTCGAAGGCGTGGTCCAGGATCAGCGTCGCGCCATCGAACTTGCGGGTTTCGTTGTTGTCCCCGACGTCGGTATAGGCGGGATGGCCGATGGGGTCCTCGTACAGGCCGGCATCGGCCGGGACCATCGGCAACGCCGGCAGGTCCGGCAACGCGACGATGCCGATGCTCGGCCGCGAGCGCGCGTCCAGGTCCTCGTGGTCCCAGCTGACCAGCGCCTGGGTGTTGTCGCCGATGTTCCAGCGGAACGCCGCGCGCGTGGCCCAGTTTTCGCCATCGTTGAGCGCTTCCCCGGTCGCGGCGTCGTCCAGCCAGCCGTCCGTGCCGCTGTACAACGCATTGATGCGGAACGCGGCGGTTTCGCCAGCCGGCAGGTTCAGCATGCCGTCGAAATACTGCTTGCCGTAGTTGCCGGCACGCAGCCGGGCGCGGCCCTCGAGATGGTCGCTCGGCCGCTTGGTGACGATGGACACCGCGCCGGCCGCGGTGTTGCGCCCGAACAGCGTGCCCTGCGGCCCCTTCAGCACTTCGATGCGCTCGACGTCGAGGAACGGCAGCACGGTGCCGCCGCCGCGGCCGGCATAGACGCCGTCGACGTACACGCCGACGGTGGGGTCGGTGCCGATGCCGAAATCGCCCGTGCTCAACCCGCGCAGCTTGAAGCCGGCCTGGGTCGGCTGGCCGTCGGAAACCTCCAGGCCGGGAACGAAACTGTCGAGGTCGCCGATGTTCTCGGCCACGGTTTCGCGGACGACGTCCTCGCCGATCACCTGCAGCGCGATCGGCACGTCCTTGAGTTCCTGCTCGCGGCTCTGCGCGGTCACCACGATGCGATCCAGCTCCACCGCCTCGCCATCCGCCGCCGGCGCTTCCTGTGCCCACGCCATGCCGGCGGACGCAGCCATCGCGCACGTGCCCAGCAGGGCCCGGCGCACTCCCACCACCAGCTCCCGTTGCATCAATCCCATGATCCCCTCCCGTCGAACTTGCCAGGCGGCTCAGGCCGCGGTTCTCCCACGAATTCCTACAAGTCGCATTTCCCCTGCTGCGCATCGATCCACGCCCGGATCAGCGCCACGCCTTCGCGATGCGTAACCGAACGGCCCAGTTCCGGCATCATCATCCCCGGGTCGTCGCTTTCCATACGGAACACCAGCACCGAGCCATCGGCGTCGCCGGGCAGGATGTCGTACAGGCGGTCGCCCGTGCCCTTGCCCGCGGCGACCGGCTGCTTGCAGAAGCCGTTGTGCAGGCGATCGCGGGTGTGCGCGTCCAGCCACATGCCGGAAGTGATCGCCGCACCGGTCGGGCTGTGGCAGTGCCCGCAGTTGATGTCGAGGTAGGCGCGTGCGCGCGCATCGAGCGAGGCGTGCGCGTCGTCGAGCCAGTCGGCGTTGCGCGGCGCCTGCGCCGGATCGGCGGGAGCGCCGGAGAGATAGCCGGCCCTGGCCAGCCGCACGAGCTGGTTTTCCGCGCCGCCGGCATAATCGAAGTCGCGGTTGAGGTGCCGCGCCTTCGGCCCGATCGGCTGCAGCGCGCGGCTGCGGTTCTCCGGCATGTGGCAACTGCCGCACTGGTTCTGGTCGGGCACGACGTAGGTGAAGGCCTCGCGCGCGCCGTCCGCGCCGACCAGCTCCAGGTCCTCCATCGCACCGGTGCGGGTCAGCACCGCCTCGGTCTGCGCATCGTTCCACACGTAGGGCAGCGCCACCCATCCGCCTTCCCGCCGCACCAGCAGGCGGGTTTCGACCAGACGTATCTTCGACAGGTCCAGCGTTTCCCCTTCCAGCACGCTGTCGGCCGGCGAAGTGCGCGCGACGGATTTCCCGTCCCACGCCGTTCCCCATGGCAACGGGTAGTAGAAAGTCTTGCTGATGATGGTGCCGACCGGGAAATCGAACGCGCCCTGCGCGTCGTAGCGCGCGGACTTCCCCTGCGGCATCCAGATGGTGCGCAGCTTGTGCGCATAGTCGGTGAACAGCGGGGTATTGAGGTCGTACGGCACCACGCCTTCGTTCAGCGACAGGCGGCCGTCCCGCACCTTCAGCACGCTCCATTCGCTCAACGCCGCCGGCTGGCCCTCGGCGAAGAAATGCACGCCGGCCGGCTTGCACGCCGGCAACGACAGGACCAGGGCCAGCGCGACGCCGAAGCGCGAAATCGATTTCCTCGACAGCACGGCCGGCTCAACCCCGCTTCAGGTCGACCGCCGACAGCGGCGGCAGTTCGCAATCGAACGGCTTGAGGTCCTTCTTCGGGTGCTTGTAGCCCCCGGGACCGTCGGCGTCGATGATGCCGTTGACGCCGCGCAGGCAGATCTGCGGACCGCCGGCGAGCTTGTCGTTGCGATAACCGTCCCACAGCACGTCGGGGAAGCGCCCGCGCAGGCCGTAAACGGCCAGCTTCAGCGCCTTCAGGTCGAGGCCGTCCGGCGAGTCGCCGCCACCCGAGACCTTGTTGTCGTGCACGTAGATCCGCTCCGGGTAGGGATCGAACTGCGCGTTCATGCTCTGGTCCTTGTACCCGGTGGAATACACGCTGGAGATGATGAAGTTGGCGGTGGCGTTGTCGGCCACCTCGTTGCCGAAAATCTCGATGTCGTCGTTGGAATTGATCACGATGCCGGAACCGGCCGGCACGCTGGACACCGGCGTGCCCTTGGCGCCGAAGTTCTCGTGGTTGTTGGCGACGACCTTGTTGTCGAACACCCGCACGTTGCCGCCCTGCTGCGAAAGCGCCGGCATGTTGAACACGAGGATGCCGCCGGTGTTGCCCGTGGCGACGTTGCCGTACACGTCGGCGTTGCGGCTGTTCTCAATTTCGATGCCGGCCACGTTCCGCTCGGCGCGGCTGTTGCGCACGATGATGCCGTCGGACTGGCCGACGTAGATGCCGGCGTCGGAGGCGCCGATCGCCACCGCATTCTCGATCAGCACGTTCTTCGTCAGCACCGGATACAGGCCGTAGGCGCCGTTCTCGGTGCTGGGCCCGCCCGTCCATTGCACCTTGACGTTGCGGATGGTGATGTTCTGCGATTCGCTGATCTTCAGCCCGTCGCCCTTCGAGTCCTCGATGGTCAGGTCCTCGATGGCGAAATCGTCGCCGTTGACCAGCAAGCCCTCGGCGCCGGCCTTCTGCCCCTTGAAGCTGAGCACGCTCTTGTCCATGCCGGCGCCGCGGATGGTGACGCCGCTGGCGCGCAGGACCAGGCCGCGGTCGACGGAGAACTTGCCTTCCGGTATCTCGATCACGTCGCCCGGCTTGGCGTCCAGCAGTTTCTGCAGCAGGCCGGCGACCACGTCGGCGCCGCCTTCCGTCGTCGCGGCCGCGGGAGCCGGTTGCTTGCCGCAGCCGGCGCAGGCCAGGACCAGCAGAGCGATGGGTGTGCGCAAACGCATGCATTCCTCCTGTTGGCGGTTCGACGCCCCGCGCGAAGCGCGCGCGGCGTGGAGCCATGCCGAAGTCTGGTGCGCCTGCAGCATGGCAGGAGAGGGCGGCAGTGGCATATTAAGGGGGGCAAAACGGACAAAGGCGGAATCTGGATGCTGCAACGCTGTACCGCGACAGGCGATGCGCGCTGGTCGGTGGCCAACCTGCCGACCAACATCCTGTGCCATCTGGTGCAGCTGGCGCGCGAGCAACGCACCGACCCCGCGCCGTGGTTCCGCGGCCTGCGCCTGGAGCCGGAGGAAATCAGCGATCCGCACACCCGCGTGTCCTATCGGCAGGCATTCGAATTCATCGCCCGCGCGCAACGGGCGCTGGGCCGGCCCGATCTGGGCCTGGTCGTGGGCCGCCGGCAGAACCTCGGCAATTTCGGCCTGCTCGGACTGGCGATGAAGACGGCATCCGGCTTCAGCGAAGCGATCGCGCTGGGCATGACCTTCCAGCGCACCACCGGCGCGCTGCTCGACCTGGACATCGATGCCGGCCGCGACGGCGAAATCGCGATGCGGGCGCACCTGCCCGTGCCCGCGCCGGAGCTATTGCCGTTCCTGTGCGAGGAAATGTTCGCCAGTTGCCTGATGGTCGCGCGCGACCTGGCCGGCTCCTGCTTCGCGCCGCTGCGGGTGGAATTGGCCTACCCGGCCCCCGCCTACGCCGACGAATACGTCGCATCGTTCGGTTGCGAGGTCCGCTTCGACCAGCCGCGCAATGCGCTGGTGGTGGACGATGCGCTGATGTCGCTGACTTTCCCGACCTACAACCCGGTCACCGCGCGCCAGGTGCAGGAGCTTTGCCACAGGCAGCTGATG
The DNA here is from genome assembly GCF_010211755.1 of Pseudoxanthomonas sangjuensis. Lineage (GTDB taxonomy): Bacteria > Pseudomonadota > Gammaproteobacteria > Xanthomonadales > Xanthomonadaceae > Pseudoxanthomonas_A > Pseudoxanthomonas_A sangjuensis. Next base: position 28,595 of record NZ_PDWR01000020.1, read on the forward strand.
CTGGACATGCAGGAGCAGAGCGAAGTCGCCGCGGCGGTGGAGCGCTACCTGCGCCGGCACCTGGCCGAGAACCCGACCCTGTCCAGGGTCGCCAGCAGCATGCACCTGAGCGAACGCACGCTGCGTCGCCACCTGGCCGCCGACGGCGCCACCTTCAGCGCCCTGCACGACAGCATCCGCACCGAATGCGCGATGGAACTCCTGCGCGATCCGCGACTGAGCATCGCCCATGTCGGCAGCCACATCGGCTTCAACGACGCACGCGAATTCCGTCGCGCGTTCAAGCGCTGGACCGGGCAAACTCCGAGCGAAGTACGCGCCGACGCCGACCCGGCGTGATGCCGGCCGTCAGTCGAGCACCATGGTCGCTTCGACTTCGAAGCCGACACCCTTCGGCAGCGCGGCGACCTGCACGGTGGAACGCGCCGGGTACGGCGCCTTGAAGTACTCCTGCATCACCGCGTTGACCGCGGCGAATTCGGACAGGTCGGTCAGGAACAGGCCGACGCGGACGATCCTGTCCAGCGAGCCGCCGGCGGCCTCGGCCACCGCCTTGAGGTTGTCGAACGCGCGGCGCGCCTGCGCCTCGATGCCGCCTTCGACGACGTTGCCGGTCGCGGGGTCCAGCGGGATCTGCCCGGAGAAATAGACGGTGTTGCCGACCTTCACGGCCTGCGAGTACGGGCCGATGGCGGCGGGGGCGTTGCTGGTGTTGATGATCTGCTTGGTCATGGCGGTTCCGATTGTCGGCGATTGCGACGAATTATAGGGCGGGTCCGCCTCGACTCGTGACCCCATTAGTCAATTGACCGAGTCGAGAGCCTCAGCAACCAGCCAAATCGTCAAACCGGAAATCACGAAACTCAGCGGCAACAATGCCCTTACCACCATCACGAGAGTTCTCGCCTTCTCACCAGTGGCCACCTGCAATCGACTCGAGTACAGGTTATTCAGCATGCTGGAGATATCCCTCCCCGAGAAACTTTTCGGACGGCCAATTTCGTCCCAATAGACGGGCGCATACCTCTGCAGCGCAGACATCAATAGATAAAACGATGTCAGGTAAACAGCATTCAACACTGCTGTAAGCAGGATAAGAAATCCGATCATTTATGCCCCCGGCTCGAGTGCATCGGCTATCACTGCCGCCGCACGCCCTGCACCACGCTCAACCGCCGCAGCCGCCGCATGATCTCGGCCAGGTGGTTGCGGTCGCGCACCTGGATCTGGAAGCGCAGCACCGCGGCGTTGTAGTCGCGCTCCAGGTATTCGACGCGGTCGATGTTCGATTGCCCCTGCGCCATCGCCGCCGCGACCTGCGCCAGCACGCCGGTGCGGTTCTCCACGTCGACCAGCAGCGACGCGTCGAAATCGCCGGTCACCTTCGAATCCCAGCCGATGGGCACCCAGCGTTCCGGCGACTTGCGGAACTCGACCACGTTCGGGCAATCCATCCGGTGCACCACGATGCCCTTGCCGGCGGTGTGGTAACCCATGATCTCGTCGCCCGGGATCGGCTGGCAGCAATTGGCGAAGCTGACCACGCCGCGCTCGCTGCCGGTGATCAGGATCTTCTCCTGCACGTGCTTCGAATGCCCGCCCCCGCGCAGTTCCGCGAACGCGGTCAGCGCCTGCGCCGCCTGCATCGGCATCCAGTTGCCCAACGCCACGTCGGCGAGGAAGGCCTCCAGGCGCGGATAGCGGTGTTCGGCGAGGAAGGCTTCGAGGCGTTGCTGCGGCAGGCGCTCCAGCGAGCTGTCGAGCTGCTCCAGCGCGTTGTCGAGCATGCGGTGCCCCAGCTGCACCGCGTCCTCGTGCTCCAGCTGCTTGAGCTGGTGGCGGATCGCGGTGCGCGCCTTGCTGGTGACCACGAATTCCAGCCACTGCGGTTTCGGCGCCGCCGACTTCGCGGTGATGATCTCGACGGTCTGGCCGCTGGCCAGCCTGGTGCGCAGCGGCACCAGCTTGCGGTCCACGCGCGAAGCCACCGCCTGGTTGCCGACGTCGGTGTGCACCGCATAGGCGAAGTCGAGCGCGGTGGAATTGCGCGGCAACGACAGGATCTTGCCCTTCGGCGTGAACAGGTAGACCTCGTCCGGGAACAGGTCGACCTTGACGTTGTCGAGGAACTCCAGCGACGAGCCGGCGGCGCGCTGGCTCTCGATCAGGTCGACGATCCACGCGTGCGCGCGGCTCTGCGCGCTGTTCGGCGCCTCGTTGCCGAACTTATAGCTCCAGTGCGCGGCGACGCCGCGTTCGGCGACCAGGTCCATCTCCTCGGTGCGGATCTGCACCTCGATCGGCGAGCCGTACGGGCCGAACAGCACCGTGTGCAGCGACTGGTAGCCATTGGCCTTCGGGATCGCGATGAAGTCGCGGAAGCGCCCGTCCAGCGGCTTGTACTGCGCGTGCACCGCGCCCAGCGCGTGGTAGCACTCCGGCACCGTCTTCACCACCACGCGGAAGCCGAACACGTCCATCACCTGGTCGAAGCTTTTGCCCTCCGCGCGCATCTTGTTGTAGATGCTCCACGGCGTCTTCACCCGGCTGACCAGGCGGTGCTTGATGCCTTCCTTGTGCAGCCGCTTCGACAGGAGCCCCTCGATCTGGTCCATCGACTCGCGGCGCATCACCGGCTGGCTGCGGATGTGCTTGTCGATCACCGCGTGCCGCCACGGGTACATCGCGCGGAAGCTCAGGTCCTGCAGTTCCGACTTGACCAGGCTCATGCCCAGGCGCTGGGCGATCGGCGCGTAGATGTCCAGCGTCTCGCGGGCGATGCGCTTGCGCGCCTCGGGGCCCTGCGCGCCGAGCGTGCGCATGTTGTGCAGGCGGTCGGCCAGCTTGATCATGATCACGCGCAGGTCGCGCGACATCGCCAGCAGCATCTTGCGGAAGCTCTCCGCCGCCGCCTCCTGGCGGTCGCGGAACTTCAGCTTGTCCAGCTTGGTGACGCCGTCGACCAGCTCCGCGACCGACTCGCCGAATTCGGCGGCGATGCCGTCGCGGGTCAGCGGCGTGTCCTCGATGGTGTCGTGCAGGATCGCCGCGATCAGGGTTTCGGCGTCCATGCGCAGCTCGGCCAGCACCCCGGCCACCGCCACCGGATGGGTGATGTACGGCTCGCCCGACTTGCGCACCTGCCCCTCGTGCGCGGCGGCGCCCACTTCCCAGGCGCGGCGCAGCAGCGGCAGCTGGTCCTTGGGCAGGTAGGACGCCAGCTGTTCGAACTTGAGCACGTAATCCGGCGCCTCGTCCGCCGGGGACGAGACGCGGCTGCGCACCGTCTTGACGGGATTGCCGGGGTTCATCCCCGAAGAGTATTCCTGCCGCCTGGATCCGGCAAATTCGGCCGCTGAATGCAGGCGAAAGGCCGGATCGATGCCGCATTGCCGGCGCCCGAAAACGAACGGCCCGCACATGGCGGGCCGTTGCAGGAGGCTTGGCAGCGGGCTGGAACTCAGTCGTCGCCCTTCGACAGGTCGTCGTCGGCCACCACTTCGGCGGCGGCCCATTCCAGCGCCTCGCGTTCCTTGCGCTCGCGCTCGGCCTTCTCGACCCGGTCGATCAATTCGTTGTCGATGCTGCGCGCGGCGATCTCGCGCAGCGCCAGCACGGTCGGCTTGTCGGCGTCTTCGCTGTTGTCGATGGTCGATTCCACGCCGTTGGCCAGCTGGCGGGCGCGCTTGGCGGCCATCATGACCAGCTCGAAACGGTTGTCGACGACTTCCAGGCAATCTTCTACGGTGATGCGGGCCATGCGGGCTCCCGGCGGCCGGCCGGCCGCGCGAACGAAATGGGGAAAGGGGCCGGGATTCTAGGGGAAGCCGCCCTTCCTTGCAAGCATTTCCTTGAAAATCAGCCGGTTAGGCTGGATTCCGGCGCCATCAGCCGCCCAGCAGGGTCGAAATCAGTGCCCCGTGCCGGGCCTGTTGGGCCTCGCGGCGCAGGCGGCTGGCGACGAAGATCGCGCACATCTCGTCCACCGCGGTCGCGAACACCTCGTTGACGATCACGTAGTCGAACTCGGCGTAGTGGCTCATCTCCTCGCGCGCGGCGGCGAGCCGGCGCCGGATGGTTTCCTCGCTGTCCTGGCCGCGCTTGCGCATGCGCTCCTCCAGCGCCGCGCGCGACGGCGGCAGGATGAACACGCTGACCGCGTCCGGCACCTTGGCCTTGACCTGCTGCGCGCCCTGCCAGTCGATTTCCAGCAGCACGTCCTTGCCGGCGGCCAGCTGCGGCTCGACCGACTGCTTCGCCGTGCCCTTCCAGTCGCCATGCACCCGCGCATGCTCGAAGAAATCGCCGGCATCGATCATGCGCTGGAACTCTTCCGCGCTGACGAAGTGGTAGTGCTGCGCGTGGCGCTCGCCCGGGCGCGGCGCGCGCGAGGTGAACGAGATCGACAGGGCGATCTGCGGGTCGCGCGCCAGCACCGCGTTGACGATGCTCGACTTGCCGGCGCCGGACGGCGCCGCGACGATGTACAGGGTTCCGCGCATAAGTCAGGAACGAGCGCGGGGAAGCGAGGAGCGGGCGGTGGCAACCGCGATGGCCGGGGTTTTTCTCACTTCTCGCTCCTCTCTGCTCTTCACTCGATATTCTGCGCCTGCTCGCGGATCTGGTCGATCAGCACCTTCAGCTCGACCGCGATGTTGGTGGTACGCACGTCGACCGACTTGGAGCCGAAGGTGTTGGCCTCGCGGTTGAACTCCTGCAGCAGGAAGTCGAGGCGGCGGCCGACCGGCTCGCGCTGGCCGAGCACGCGGCGGATCTCCTTGACGTGGCTGTCGAGGCGGTCGAGCTCCTCGTCCACGTCCAGCTTCTGCAGCCACAGCACCAGTTCCTGCTCCAGCCGGCCCGGATCGGCCGGCTGCGACAGTTCGGCCAGCCGCGTTTCCAGCTTCTGCCGCTGGCCGGCGCGGATCAGCGGGATCAGCGCGCGCGCCTCGGCCGAACGCGCGGCGATCGCATCGACGCGCTCGCCGATCACCGCGGCGAGCTTGCCCCCCTCGCGTTCGCGGGCGGCGACGAACTGGTCGAGCAGCGCGTCGAGCAGGGCCATCGCCTCGGCCTGCAACGCCGCCGCGTCGATCGCGGTGTTCTGCAGCACGCCGGGGAACTGCAGCAGTTCGGTCAGCTCGGTGCGCAGCTTCGGGAAGCGCGCGTCCAGGTCCAGCGCCAGTTCCGACAGCTGCGCGACCACGGACGGGTTCAACTGCAATGCACCAGCGCCTTCCGGCGCGCGCAGGCGCATCGCGAAGTCCAGCTTGCCGCGGCTGATCCGCGCGGCGATCCGCTCGCGCAGCGCCGGTTCCAGCGCGCGCAATTCGTCCGGCAGGCGCAGCCCCAGCTCGAGGAAGCGGTGGTTGACCGCGCGCAGTTCGCCGACCAGCGTGCCGCCCGCGGTGGCGCGCTCGACGGTGGCGTAGGCGGTCATGCTGCGAATCATGGGAACGGCCGGTCCGAAAGAGCGCGAATGGTAACCTATGCCGCCCTTTGCCACGGATTTCCGCATGAACTTCGCCCGCCCCAGCGGCCGCGCGCCCGACCAGCTCCGCCCGGTCGCGATCCAGCGCGGCTACACCCGTCACGCCGAGGGCTCGGTGCTGGTGAGTTTCGGCGACACCCGCGTGCTGTGCACCGCCAGCGTCGAGAACAAGGCGCCGGCGTTCCTGCGCGGCAAGGGCGAGGGTTGGGTGACCGCCGAGTACGGCATGCTGCCGCGCGCGACCCACACCCGCGGCGACCGCGAGGCGGCGCGCGGCAAGCAGGGCGGCCGCACCCTGGAGATCCAGCGCCTGATCGGACGCTCGCTGCGCGCCTGCGTCGACCGCGCGGCGCTGGGCGAGCGCACCATCACCCTCGACTGCGACGTGCTGCAGGCCGACGGCGGCACCCGCACCGCGGCGATCACCGGCGCCTACGTGGCGCTGGTCGACGCGGTGAACTGGCTGAAACGGCAGGGCGAGATAAAGAAGGACCCGATCCTCGGCGCGGTCGCCGGGGTCTCGGTCGGCGTCTACCGCGGCGTGCCGGTGCTCGACCTGGACTACGCCGAGGACAGCGACTGCGACACCGACATGAACCTGGTGATGAACGACGGCGGCGGCTTCATCGAACTGCAGGGCACCGCCGAAGGCCATGCCTTCCGCCGCGACGAGCTCGATGCGCTGCTGGCGCTGGGCGAGAAGGGCATCGGCGAACTGTTCGCCGCGCAGCAGGCCGCGCTGGCGGGAGAGCGGTGAAGCGGCGCATCGCCCTCGTCGCCCTGGTCGTGGACGACTACGACCGCGCCATCGCCCACTACACCGGCGACCTGGGTTTCGAACTGCTCGAGGACAGCGACCTCGGCGGCGGCAAGCGCTGGGTGCGCGTCGCCCCGCGCGGCGCCGAAACCGCGCTGCTGCTGGCCCGCGCCGACGGCGACGCGCAGCGCGCGCGGATTGGCGATCAGGCCGGCGGCCGCGTGGCGTTCTTCCTGCATACCGACGACTTCCGGCGCGACTACGCGGCGATGCGCGGACGCGGCGTCGAATTCCTCGAGGCCCCGCGCGAGGAAGGCTACGGCATCGTCGCCGTGTTCCGCGACCGCTACGGCAACAAGTGGGACCTGCTGGAACCGAAGGCATGAATCCGGCGCCGATGAAACTCGTCCTTGCCTCTTCCAACCGCGGCAAACTGGAGGAATTGCGCCACCTGCTCGCCGACGCCGGCGTCGAACTGGTCGCGCAATCGGACCTCGGCGTGGGCGACGCCGACGAATCCGCGGCGACCTTCGTCGAGAACGCGTTGCTGAAGGCGCGCCATGCCTCGGCGCTGACCGGCCTGCCGGCGCTGGCCGACGACTCCGGGCTGTGCGTCGATGCGCTCGGCGGCGCGCCCGGGCTGCATTCGGCGCGCTACAGCGGCGCGCACGGCGACGCCGACGCCAACATCGACAAGTTGCTGCACGAACTGCGCGACGTGGCCGACGAGGATCGCGCCGCGCACTTCTACTGCGTGCTGGTGCTGGTGCGCCACGCCAACGACCCGCAGCCGCTGATCGCCGAGGGCGAATGGCGCGGGCGCATCCTGCGCGAACGCCGCGGCACCGGCGGCCACGGCTACGACCCGGTGTTCCTCGATGTCGAACGCGGCCGGTCGGCGGCGGAAATGCCGGCGGAGCTGAAGAACGCGCTGAGCCACCGCGGCAAGGCGCTGGCGGAATTGCGGCGCCGGTTCGTCGCCCGGGGCTGATGCGCATGTTCGTCGCGGTCTGGGAATTCGAAGTGCGGGAAGAATGCATTGCCGAGTTCGTCGCGCTGTACGGCGGCGACGGCGAATGGGCGGCGCTGTTCCGCAAACACGCCGGTTACCTCGATACCGAATTGCTGCGGGATGCCGGCAACCCGACCCGGTTCCTCACCATCGACCGTTGGACCTCGCAGGCCGCCTACGACGACTTCCTCGCCTCGGCGAAGCCGGACTACGCCGCCATCGACGCGCTGGGCGAAGCATTCACCGTGTCCGAACGCCTGGTCGGCCGTTTCGCCACGGCCTGAGCACGATGCTGATCCCGCCGCCCCTGTCGCTGTACGTGCACATGCCGTGGTGCGTGCGCAAATGCCCGTACTGCGACTTCAACTCGCACCAGGGCAAGGGCGAGCTGCCGTTCGACGACTACGTCGACGCGCTGCTGCGCGACCTCGACTTCGACCTGCCGCTGGTCTGGGGCCGTACCGTGCAGACGGTGTTCTTCGGCGGCGGCACGCCGAGCCTGTTCCCGCCGGACAGGATCGACCGCTTCCTGCAGCAGGCCAGCAGCCGGCTGCGCTTCGCGCCGGGTTGCGAGATCACGCTGGAAACCAACCCCGGCACGGCCGAGCACGGCAGGTTCGGGGAATACCGCAAGGCCGGCGTCAACCGCATCAGCTTCGGCATCCAGAGCTTCGACGACGGTTGCCTGCAACGGCTCGGCCGCATCCACGACGGCCGCGAGGCCGAAGCCGCGGTGAAGCTGGCGCAGGACGCCGGCCTGGACAACCTCAACCTCGACCTGATGTACGCACTGCCGCAGCAGACGCCGGAAATGGCGGAGCACGACCTGCAACGCGCCTTCGCCCTGCAACCCGCGCACGTCTCGCACTACCAGCTGACGCTGGAGCCGAACACGGTGTTCTTCGCCCGGCCGCCGCAGGGCATTCCCGACGACGACACGGCCTGGGACATGCAGGAACGCTGCCAGGCGCTGCTCGACGGCGCCGGTTACGCGCAGTACGAAACCAGCGCCTACGCCCGGCCCGGCCGGCAATGCGCGCACAACCTGAACTACTGGCGCTTCGGCGACTACCTGGGCATCGGCGCCGGCGCGCACGGCAAGATCACCCTGGGCAGCGAGCAGGCGATCCTGCGCCGCTGGAAGCTGAAGCACCCCACCGCCTACCTCGCCGCGGCCGGCACCGCGCAGGCCATCGGCGGCGACGAGCGCATCGAGCCGGCGCGACGGCCGTTCGAGTTCATGCTGAATGCGCTGCGCCTGCGCGAAGGCTTCGCCGTGGCCGGTTTCGAGGCCGCGACCGGGCTGACCGGGGCGGAAATCGCCGATGGGCTGGGCCGGGCCGTCCGCAATGGCTGGCTGGAGCGCGTCGACACGCCGTCCGGCGAACGCTTCGTCCCGACCGAGCTGGGCCGGCGCTTCGCCAACGACATCATCACGCTGTTTCTGGAAGGCTAAGCCCCGATGCCGTCTCGACCGGCGGCCCCTCCGGGAATGTGATACATATGTCGCGGGGAAACCGCCGTCACACTTCTTCGATCTTGATGTCTCCAGCCAAGCCGCCTGTCCCGGTCCCGTCGCCGGCAACCCTTGCCGCGGCCAGGCTGCCCGTGCGGGTACACCGCATCCTGGACATCTACCTGTCCAACCTGACCGGCGAACTGACCGCCCGGGTCAATAACACCCTGCTCGAACTGGAACAGCAGATGTTCCACCGCGCCGAGGCCGCGCACAGCAACGAAGCGCAGACCGAACAGCTGGCCAACCTGCACACCCTGCGCCGGCACCGCAGCGACCTGCTGCCGCAGCTGCTGTCGATCCTGGAGGCGCAGCTGGCCTCGATCCGCCTGCCCCAGCCCGCGTCCGACGGTCCCGGCGCGGGCAGCTACGAATACCGCGACTTGAGCCTGGTCGAAGACGACGTGATGGATCGGGAAGTCGCGCTGCGCGACATCGTGCGCCGCCACGAAACCCGCTCGCACACGGCGCTGTACCTGCTTGGCCAGCGCTTCGGCGTGCTGGCCGGTTCGCCGGCCTTCGACGTTTCGCGCATCCCCGGCGGGCCGCAGTCGCTGTGCAGCGCCCTGCACGACGCCGCCCCGTTGCTGCGGATCGACCTGGAGTCGCAGCTGCTGCTGTACCGGGCGTTCGAACAGCGCGCGCTGGCCGAATACGACGGCTGGCTGGGCGTGCTGAACGGGCTGCTGGCCGGCGAAGGCGTGCTGCCCGGCCTGATCTTCCTGCCGCCGCGTACCCGCACCGAGCGCGCGACCCTGCCGCCGGAAACGAAGCCGCGGGAAGGCAGCTCGGCTGCGTACGCGCGTCGCGAGCGGCCGATGACCGACTGGAGCGGGCTGTCGCCGTCGGCGTGGAACACGCTGATGACGGCGATCGCCAGCCGGGCCGCACCGGAAGGCAACGCCCCGGCAGCGGGCGACGCCGAGGCTTTCGCCGGCCTGCAGCAATTGCTGTCGGGCCGCCGGGCGCGGACCGCCGCGACCAATCCCGCGGCCGCTTCGCCTGCGGCCGGCGGCACGCCGGTGCCCACCGGCGACGTGCTTTCCGCGCTGCGGGCGCTGCAGGCGCAGCCGGTACGGCTGGCCGACGGCATCCCGCACCGCACCCTGCAGGACCTGCGCGACCACCTGCTCGCCCAGGCCCGCTCGCGCTTCGGTGCCGGCGCCACGCTGACCCAGCAGGACGCCGACACCTTCGAGCTGCTCGACATGCTCTACAGCGAGATCGAGCGCGAGGTCCGGCGCGACGCGCCCGCGGCCGAAATGCTGGTCAAGCTGCAGGCGCCGGTGGCGCAGGCCGCGCTGCGCGACACCGGTTTCTTCGTGCGCCCGCAGCACCCGGCGCGCGAACTGCTGAACACGGTCGCGGAATCCGGCGCCGTGTGGCTCGACGACGGCGGCGATCCGCACCTGGTGCAGCGGCTACGCCAGACCGTCGACAAGGTGGTCACCCACTACGACGGCGACGAGGCGGTGTTCGAACAGGCCAACCGCGAGGTGCAGGACCACTTCCTGGCGGCGGCGCGCAAGGCCGAGCTCACCGAGCGCCGCCACGTCGAGGCCGCGCGCGGCAAGGACCGGCTGGAAACGGCCAAGTTGCGTGCCGCCGAGACCGTCGAGGCGGCGCTGAAGGAACGGCAGCAGCCGAAATTCGTGCAGGCCCTGCTGAAGCAGGCCTGGGCCGACGTGCTGACCCTGGCCCTGCTGCGCAACGGCGAGGATTCGCCGCAGTGGCAGGAAGCGCTGGACCTGACCGGGCGCATCGCCGCTATCACCAGCGGCGCCGATGCGGTCGCCGACGAGGAACTGGCGGCCCGCGTCGAAAGCGAACTGGTCCAGGTCGGCTACCACGAGGACGAGGCGGCGGCGATCGCGCGCCGCCTGTCCAGCACCGGCGACGACGACACCTCGCGCACCGAACTGACCGCCAGGCTGAAGGCCCGCGCCAAGCTGGGCGAACAGAACGAGGTCAGGAAGAAGGTGCAGGCGCCGCGCACGCCGCGCGAACAGGAGCTGTACGACTACCTGCGCACGCTGCCGTTCGGCAGCTGGTTCGAGTTCATCCGCAACCAGCAGGGCGATGTCGTCCGCCAGCGCCTGTCCTGGTACAGCCCGGTCACCGACCACGCACTGTTCGTCAACCAGCGCGGCCAGCCGGTCGGCGAGCAATCGCTGGACAGCGTGGCGCGGCTGATGGCGCAGGACCAGGTGCGCGTGGTCACCGAGGACCGCGGCCGCCTGATCGACCGCGCCTGGCGCGCCACGCTCGGCGCACTGCGCAGCATCACCGGAGGGGGCCAGTGAACCACGACACCCGCCGCGCGCTGCGCCGCAACGTGCCGCAGCCGGTCATGGTGACCGATGCGATGACCGGCGACATCGTCGGCCGCCTGGGCAACATTTCCGAAACCGGCATGCTGCTGGTCGCCGGCGCGCCGCTGGTCGAGGACGCGCTGTACCAGATGCAGTTCCGGCTCGGCGACGGCCAGTACCGCGACGTCCTGGTCGACGCCGGCGCGCACCTGCAGTGGATCGGCCCGGCCAACACGCCCGGCCAGGTGTGGATGGGGCTGCGCTTCGTGACCCTGTCCGACGCGCATCGCGCGGCGTTGCGGGCATGGATGGCCACGCTGGACGCGAACCACTGACGCCGCGTCCACGCCACGGCCGCGCCGCTTGCGGCAAAATGGCGCTTTCCCGCACGCAGCACGCCATCCGATGAGCGCCACCGACCCGTCTTCCCTGTACGCCGACCACCTGAGCGAACTCAAGCGCCGCGCCGACGAAGCGCTGGCGCGCAGCGGCTTCGACCACCTGGTCGTGCCCAGCGGCACCCAGCACTGGCAGGTGTTCGACGACCGCGACTATCCGTACGCGGTCAATCCGCAGTTCAAGCACTGGCTGCCGCTGACCAGGCTGCCGTATTCGTGGCTGGTGCATACGCCGGGCAGGAAGCCGCAGGTGATCTATTACCAGCCGCGCGACTACTGGCACGTGGTGCCGGACGCGCCGAACGGCTGGTGGGTCGAACACTTCGACATCCACGTGATCCGCAAGCCGGAGGACGCCCTCGCCCTGCTGCCGAAGCCGGCCGCGCGCTGCGCGATCGTCGGCGAGGCGCAGAGCGCGCTCGGCGACTACGCGCCGAACAACCCCGAGGCGGCGATCAACTACCTGGAATACCGGCGCTCGTACAAGACCCCGTACGAGATCGCGCTGATGCGCCAGGCGCAGCGCACCGCGGTGCGCGGCCACCGCGCCGCCGAGGCCGCGTTCCGCGAGGGCCGCAGCGAATTCGACATCCACATGGCCTACTGCGCCGCCGCCGGCCAGGACGCCAACGACCTGCCCTACGGCAACATCATCGCGTTGAACGAGCACGGCGCGGTGCTGCATTACACCGACCTGGGCCGCGCCGCGCCGTCGCCGCTGCGCAGTTTCCTGATCGACGCCGGCGCCAGCGCGTGCGGCTACGCCGCCGACATCACCCGCACCTACGCGAAGGACGCCGGCGGCGAGTTCCAGGCGCTGATCGACGCGGTCGATGCCGCCCAGCAGAAGATGTGCGCCGCGGTCCGCGCCGGGGTCGACTACAAGCAATTGCACATCGACGCGCACCTGCAGCTGATGGCGATCCTGAAGGACTTCGGCGTGATCAGGGTGTCGCCGCAGACGGCGCTGGAATCGGGCGTCAGCTTCGCCTTCTTCCCGCACGGCCTGGGCCACCCGATCGGCCTGCAGGTGCACGACGTCGCCGGCTTCGCCGAAAGCGACCGCGGCGGGAAGATCCCGCGCCCGGAAGGCCACCCGTACCTGCGCATGACCCGCGTGCTGGAACCGGGCATGGTGGTGACGATCGAGCCGGGCATCTACTTCATCGACATGCTGCTCGAGGAACTGAAGGAGAAGGGCGTCGCCGACCAGGTCGACTGGTCGCGCGTCGACGCGTTCCGCCCCTACGGCGGCATCCGCATCGAGGACGACGTGCTGTGCACCGATGGCGCGCCGGAGAACCTGACCCGGCCGGCGTTCGCGGCGGCGTGAGCCACAATCTCGCAGGGGCATGGCACACGCCGCGCCCCTGCGACGCGGCGCCCCCCCTGCGGCGCCAACAACGCCGCGATCCCGTTGGCCCTGCGTAAAGCCCTGCATGGCCGTGCGCGGGAGAAAAGCCGCCGGGCAAGCTCGGCACTACGTTACGACCAGCCTGCCGGGTTCATGACCCGGGCGCCGACTTCAGATTGCAGACGGGATGCGGCTGGCCGGCGCGGTCGTTGACGCACAGGCGGAAGTCGGGCAACCCGGCCAAGCGGTGGTGATCGTTCACCGCCAGGCTGAAGCTCTGCAGCAGCTTGCCTTCGCAGGCGGTATCGGCGTCGGCATCGCAATCGCCGAACAGGGTGTAGTGGCAGCGGCCGCTGGCGCTGTGCCGGCATTCGAAATCGGCGATGCCGTTGGCGACCCTGACCCGCGCGTCGACGCGCCACTCGCCGTTCTCGCTGCTGCGATAGACGAAGGTGCGGGTGCCGGGCGAGCAGGCGGCCAGCACGGACGCCAGGCAAAGCACGGCGATGGGCACGGCGATGGCGTTACGCATGGCGGGATCTCCGGAAGGTTTCGGCGTGGATGCGAAGCGGTGTCGCGCCGGATCGACTTACATGTTCCGGAACAACGCCATGAACGGCTGGCTCACGACCAGCGTTTCCGGGCGCGCCTTGAGCCGCACGACGCCCTTGCCGCTGTCGTCGCGCACGATCGAGGCGATGGCGCGCAGGTTGACGATGGTCGAGCGGTGGATCTGCTTGAAATGGGTGGGATCGAGCGCGGCCAGCAGGTCCTTGATCGGCGTGCGCAGCAAGGCCTCGCCTTCGGCGGTGACCACGGTGGTGTATTTGTCCGCGGCGCGGAAGTACAGCACGTCGTCGATGCCGATCAGGCGCGTCTCGCGGCCCACGCTGGCGGTGATCCAGGTCAATGGCGGCTGGCCGCGGCCGGCCGGCATGCCCTGCCCCAGTTTGCGCAGCAGTTCGGCCAGCGCGGCGCTGTCGGCCTCGGCTTCGCCCGCGCGCGCCTGCAGCCGCGCCACGGTGGCGGCCAGGCGTTCCGGCGCCACCGGCTTGAGCAGGTAATCCACCGCGCCGCGTTCGAACGCGTCGATGGCGTACTGGTCGTACGCGGTGGTGAACACGATGCGCGTGCGCGGGCTGGCCTCGGCCGCCGCCGCCGCGACGTCCAGGCCGGTCAGCCCGGGCATGCGGATGTCGAGGAAGGCGACTTCCGGCTTGTGCTCGGCGATGGCCTCCAGGGCGCTGGCGCCGTCCTCGCATTCGGCCGCGATTTCCAATGCCGGCCACGCCTGCGCCAGCGCATCGACCAGCGCATCGCGCAGCAAGGTTTCGTCTTCGGCGATGACGGCCTTAGCCATGGGCCATGTCCCGCGCTGGTTCTTGGGCGGCGGGCACCGAGATCGTCGCCGCCACGCCCGCCGGGAAATTGGCGACTACCGCCAGCGCCGCGGCGCCGCCGTAGAGCAATTGCAGGCGTTCGCGCACGTTCTTCAGGCCGATGCCGGTGCCGCCGGGCTTGGCCGCACTGAAGCCTTCGCCGTCGTCGGCCACGGTGACCGCCACGGCATCGTCGCTGCGGCGCGCGCGGATCCACACCGTGCCGCCCGAGGTCTTCGGCTCCAGCCCGTGCTTGATCGCGTTCTCCACCAGCGTCTGCAGCATCATCGGCGGCAACGGGGTGCCGCGCAGCGCGTCGGGCACGTCGACCTGCACGGCCAGGCGCGGCCCCATGCGGATCTTCAGGATTTCCAGGTAGGCGATGGCGCGCTCGAGTTCCTCGCCCAGCGTGGACCACGCATCGTCGGTGCGCGGCAGCGAATGGCGCAGGTACTGGATCAGGTGGCCGAGCATGGTTTCGGCGCGTTCCGGGTCGCTGCGGGTCAGCAACTGCGCGCTGGCCAGCGTGTTGTAGAGGAAATGCGGCTCCACCTGCGCGTGCAGCAGGCTCAGCTTGGCCACGGTGAGGTCCTTTTCCACCGTGGTGCGCTGGGCATCGGCCTGCTCGTTGCGGCGGCGCTCGGCCACGCGGCGGGTGACGGCGCGGGCGATGGCCTCGGCGTTCTCCAGGTTGGTGCCGTCGTCGACGCGGAACCAGTCGCTCCACGCCCCGCTCTCGGGTTCGCAGACCAGGGTGACGCTGCCGCTGTCGTGCCCGGGGGTCACGGTGGCCAGGATCTGGTTGCGCGGCACGCCGAACCATTCCAGCGGATTCCAGCGCCCCAGCGGATTGCGGCCGTAGGGATCGGGGCGGCGCACCTTCGCCTTGATCTGCAGGCTGTCGCGCGCGCTTTCCACCTCCTCGACGCGCGGCAGCTCGCGGATCGCGGCGTCGAGCAGGTCGAAGGCTTCGCCGGCCTCGAACGGAATCTCGATCTGCCGGCGCTGGCGGTTGCCCAAGGTGCCGCCGTCGGTGCGGCCGGCGATCAGGCGCACCCGGCGCAGGTGCGAGAACGCGCCGGTGATCACGAACACCAGCACCGCGGCGCCGGCCAACACGACCGGCCACGGATCAGCGCCACGGAACAGCAGGCCATTCCACAGCAGCGCGGCCAGGAAGAACACGCCGACCCAGGCAGCGACCAGGCGAATCAGGAAGAAGCAGTTGCGGATCACGGTGGCGGTTCCGTCGCGGGAAGATGCGGCGAAGCATAGTCGCGACCGGCGGCCGGGGAAGCGCCGTTGCGACGAAACGCCGCTGGCGGCGACGAAACCGGCCATGCAGGGAGGCAGGCGCATCGGGGCGCGGCCCCGGCCTGCGACCCGTCACGACGCCATCAGCGCCTCGATCTCGTCGGCACTGCGCGCCAGCTTGTCGGTCAGCACGCGATGCCCGTCGGCGGTGATGACGATGTCGTCCTCGGTGCGGATGCCGATGCCGCGCCACTTCGCGTCGACCGTGGCGTCGTCGGGGCGAATGTACAGGCCCGGCTCGATGGTGAAGGCCATGCCCGGCTCGAGCAGGCGCGATTCGCCGTCGATGCGGTATTCGCCGACGTCGTGCACGTCCAGGCCCAGCCAGTGCCCGCTCTTGTGCGGGTAGAAGCGCTTGTAGCCGCCTTCGGCGATCAGCTTGCCGGCCTTGCCCTTCAGCAGGCCCAGGTGCAGCAACCCTTCCGTCAGCACTTCGACCGCGGCGTTGTGCCCGGCCTCGTAGGGCGCGCCCGGCTTCGCCTGCGCCAGCGCCGCCGCCTGCGCCGCGCCGACCAGGTCGTGCAGCGCGCGCTGTTCCTTCGAGAAACGGCCGCCGACCGGGAAGGTGCGGGTGATGTCCGACGCGTAGCCGCGGTATTCGGCGCCGGCGTCGACCAGCACCAGGTCGCCCGCCTTCGCCGCCGCGTTGTTGGCGCGGTAGTGCAGCACGCAGCCGTTGGCGCCGGCGCCGACGATGCTGCCGTAGGCCGGCCACGCGTCGGCGGCGCGGAACACCCGCTCCACTTCCGCCTGCAGCTCGTACTCGCGCACGCCGGATTTCGCCGCGCGCATCGCCGCTTCGTGCGCCCGCACGCTGATGTCGGCAGCCTGCTGCATCAGCCTGATTTCGTCCTTCGACTTGAACAGGCGCATCTCGTGCAGCAGGTGGCCGAGTTCGAGGAACTCGTGCGGCGGCTGCGCGCCGTGGCGGACCTGCGCGCGCACGCGGTTGACCCAGCCGATCAGCTTGAGGTCGAAGTCGGCGTCGCGGCCGAAATGGTAGTAGACGCGGCCGCGGCCTTCGAGCAGGCCCGGCAGGATCTCGTCGAGGTCGTCGATCGGGTAGGCATCGTCCATGCCGAACACGTCGACCGCGCCTTCCTGGCCGTAGCGCGGGCCGTCCCAGCTTTCGCGCTCGGGATCGCGTTCGCGGCAGAACAGCAGCGCCTCGCCGTGCCGGCGCCCCGGCACCAGCACCAGCACCGCCTCGGGTTCGGGGAAACCGCTGAGGTACCAGAAATCGGAATCCTGCCGGTACGGGTAATGCGTGTCGTGGCTGCGCACGCGTTCCGGCGCGGCCGGCAGCACCAGGATGGCGTCGTCGCCGGCCATGCGCATCAGCTGCTTGCGGCGACGGGCGAATTCGGTGGCGGAGATGCCGGCAAGGGACTTCATCTAGCTCTTGGTTGCTGGTTCTTGGTTGTTGGAGGGAATCGACGGCCGGCGCTTGCCCAACAACCAAGAACCAGCAACCGAACAACCCTCAATTCAACTTCTGCCGGTGCCGCGCGGCCAGCACCACGTCGCCATGCAGCAGCAGCGCGGCGACGCGGACGAATTCCTCGATCTCGGCCAGCGCGTCCTCGTCTTCCTGCTCGTCGTCGCCCTGCTCCGCGCTGGCCTGCGCCAGCCGCGCCAGGTCGCGCAACGCTTCCTCGCCCTCGTCGGACAGCTTCGGCTTCGCACCGGCGGCCAGGCCGAAGCCGCCGAGGAAGCCGCGGCACCAGTCGAACAGCGCGGTGGCGCGTTCGCCCAGCGGTGCGGCGGCATCGGGCAGCAGCAGTTCGAATCCGAGCTCGCGGTCTTCCAGCTGCGCCACGGTGGCGGTGCGCAATTCGTCCAGCGCGCTGCCCGGTTCCGGCGCCGGCAGCGCGGGATCGGCCAGCACCCGCGCCGGCCAGTCCGCGGCGTCCGCGCCGCCGCCGGCCAGCCAGCCGCTGAGCGCGCCATGCAATTCGGAGGGGTCCACGCCCGGCGCCAGGCGCTGCGCGCTGCGGACGACATCGCCAAGTTCGGGTAGCTCGGTCATTTCCAGAACGTCGTTTTTGAACGCAATCCACTGGCCGGGCCGGACAAAGTGCGGCCGGATGGACAAAGTGTAGCAACCCGCCGCGCCCGCGCCGCTTGTTGTCCGGGCGGATGCATGCCTACACTCGCTTGTCCGGCCCAGCGCCGAGGGGATCCCCAACATCCATGGCCGCCATCGCCGCCTCCGTCGTCGTCGCGATCGCGTCCGCCGCGCAGGCCGCGCCGACATGGCCGTGGCTGCTGCTGGCGCTGGCGGTGCTGGCCGGCGTGGTCGGCTTCGCCAACCGTGCGCGCCTGGCGCGCTGGTGGCGGGATGCGCGCGGACCGGCCTGGGACGCTGCCGTGCCGGGACCCGACGAACGGCTGAAGCTGGCGCTGTGGGCCTCCGGCGAACTGTTCTGGGACTACGACCTGGAGCGCCGCCGCCTGCACCGGATGCGCGCCGACGAGAACGTGGCGCGTTCGGCCGACATCACCGTGCACAACCGCGAAGGCGACGTGCCGCCGATCCACCCGCAGGACCTGCCGCAGGTGATGCAGGCGCTGCGCAGCCACCTGCAGGACGAGTCGCCGCTGTTCATGTCGGAAATGCGCATGGACCTGTTCGGCAACGGCACCTGGGCCTGGGTGCGCGTGCGCGGCCGCGTGGTCGAGCGCGACCGCGAAGGCCGCCCGCTGCGCATCGCCGGCACCGCGCGCGACATCACCGCCAGCCGCAACGCCGAGTACGAGCACCGCATCGCCAGCGAAGTGATGCGCAGCATGAGCGAGGCGGTGGCGGTGCTGGACTGGGACTACAACTTCATCGCGGTCAACCAGTCGTTCAGCCGCATCACCGGCTACCTCGACGACGAGGTGATCGGCCAGCCGCTGTCGCTGCTCAACAGCAGCCAGCACGACCGGGCCTTCTTCCAGCGCATGCGCGACGACCTGGCGCGCGACGGAAGCTGGTCGGGCGAGGTGTGGGAAGTGCGCAAGGACGGCGAGGAGATCCTGTGCCGGATCGACACCAACGTGGTCCCGGACGCCAGCGGCCAGCGCCAGTTGTACGTGCTGGTGCTGAACGACATCACCGAACAGAAGCGCGCCGAGCAGGAGCTGCGCTACCTGGCCAACTACGACACCCTGACCAGCCTGCCGAACCGTTCGCTGCTGTCGGAACGGCTGTCGCGCGCGATCGTGCGTGCGCGCCGCGAGAACGGCCGCATCGCCGTGCTGTTCATCGACCTGGACCGCTTCAAGGACATCAACGACTCGCTGGGCCACGCCACCGGCGACCGCATCCTGCGCGCCGCCGCCGCGCGCGTGCAGCAGACCGTCGGCGCGCAGCACACCGTGGCGCGGCTGAGCGGCGACGAATTCACCGTGGTGCTGGAGGACATCGGCTCGCCACAGGAAGCCGAGCAGGTCGCGCAGCAGATCATCGCCGCGTTCAACGTGCCGCTGACCTTCGGCGAACGCCTCGAGCTGGCGGTGTCGCCGTCGGTCGGCATCAGCCTGTATCCGGACCACGCCCAGGTGCCGACCGACCTGCTCAAGCACGCCGACACCGCGATGTACCAGGCCAAGGCGATCGGCCGCCATACCTACCAGATGTACTCGGAGTCGATGGACGAGAAGACCCGCCATCGCGCGATCCTCGCCGGCGGCCTGCGCCGCGCGCTGGAGCGCAACGAGCTGTCGCTGGTCTACCAGCCGCGCATGTCGCTGTCGTCGCAGCGCGTGGTCGGCGCCGAGGCGCTGATGCGCTGGCACAGCCACGAGTTCGGCGACGTCTCGCCGGCGCTGTTCATCCCGCTGGCCGAGGAATCCGGGCTGATCCTCGACCTCGGCGCATGGGCGATGCGCCAGGCCTGCCAAACCCTGCGCCGCTGGCACGACGCCGGCATGGCCGGGTTGAGCGTGTCGGTGAACGTTTCCGCGCTGCAGTTGCAGCGCGGCGACCTGTCCGAGGTGGTGGCGAGGATCCTCGCCGAAACCGGGCTGGAGGCGCGCTTCCTCGAGCTGGAACTGACCGAGAGCGTGATCATGGCCAACCCGGAGCAGAACGCCGATACCCTGCGCGCCTGCCGCGACCTCGGCGTGTCGCTGGCGATCGACGACTTCGGCACCGGCTATTCGTCGCTGGCCTACCTGAAGCGGCTGCCGATCACCACGCTGAAGATCGACCAGGACTTCATCGGCGACCTGACCCGCGACGGCGACGACGAGGCGATCACCAGCACGATCATCGCGATGGGCCATTCGCTGTCCAAGACCGTCGTCGCCGAAGGGGTGGAGACCGCCGACCAGCTGGCGTTCCTGCACGGGCACCAGTGCGACGAGATCCAGGGCCACTACGTCTCGCGCGCCCTGCCGGCCGAACAGTGCCTGCAGTTCATCCGGGACTACTACCCGCAATCGGCGTTCGTGGCCGCGTCGTGAGCCGCGTCACGGCCCGCCCGCCCCCCGCCCTTGACCGGCCGTCGGCCGCGCCCCTATCGTGACGCCATGGACCACGACGCCCTCCTCGACCAGCTCCGCGCCATCGCCGCGCGGGTCCAGGAACTGGCCGACCGCTGCCAACGCCTGAGCGACGAGAACCGCAGCCTGCGCAACCAGCAGGAACAGCTGGTCGGCGAGCGTTCGCAGTTGCTGGCGAAGAACGAGCAGGCGCGTTCCCGGGTCGAGGCGATGATCGCGCGGCTGAAGTCGCTGGAGCAGCACACGTGAGCGGAAACGAGCCGGTCAGCGTCCACATCCTCGACCGCGAATACACGGTTGGCGTCGAGGCCGGCGAACGCGGCAGCCTGATGGCCGCGGCCAAGCTGCTCGACAGCAAGATGCGCGAGGTCCGCGGCAGCAACCGCATGGCCGCGGTCGACCGCGTCGCCGTGCTCGCCGCGCTGAACCTGGCGCACGAGCTGCAACTGCTGCGCGACCAGGCCGGCTCGCGCGAACGCGAACTCACCCGCGTGCTCGAAGACCTGAACCACAAGCTGGACCGGGCGCTGGGAAGCTGAAACGCAATCGGGGGGATGGATGAAAACTTGGCAGCGCCGGACGCTCGGCATCTTGGCCGCAGGCGGTGGCGCCGTGGGCTTCGCAGCAAGCCTGGCCCTGCTGTTCACCCGCAGCAATCCCCTCGAATGGCTTGTCTGCATCGCCGTCACGACCCTTTATGCGTGGGGAATCTGGTGTGGCGTGAAGCTCATCGAGGCACAACCCGGCGCAGAGCGGTCGAACTTCAAATACTGGCTTGTGCAAATTCCCGCCTTCAGCTCGCCGATCATCGGCTATTTCCTGTCGAGCGGGTTCCACGTCACCGCATCCATCCAGTTTTCGCCGCTCAAACTCAACGGCGACTTCTTGGTGGGCAGCAAATTCAACTACTCGCTCATGCAAACGGATCAGCCGGTTGTCGTGGGGGTCAACGTATTCGCCCTGGCCATAGCCATGTGGCTTGGTTCGCAGATCCGTCGTCAGCTCCCGACCGGATCACTCCGGCCGGATCCGCTTCGCGAGACGACCTGATTCAGGGATTCCGGGCCACGCATTGCATGCGCATTCCGCGTTCCACGCGTCGGCCTCAGATGGAATCGATTCCCAGCCGACAAACGGCTTTTGCATTCGGCGGCGCGTCGCTATACTGACCTCCACATCCTCTGCCGTGTCCGACAGCACGCGCAAACATTCGCCTTGTCCCTTAATGACGACCACGGGAAGGCGACGGTGAGCCGGGAGTGCAGGTCCGCCATGTAGCGGGAAGCCCGATGGTTCCCAGAGCCTTCCTACTTGAACCCCGGGTTCAAGGTCGTTTCGCGGGCACCGGCATGGCGGAGGATGTATTCATTCCTGTAGGAGCGGCGTAAGCCGCGACCGCTTTCCGCACAATGGCGAAGCGGTCGCGGCTTACGCCGCTCCTACATTCGAGGCGCGATTTGCCTCAAAATCCCCCGCATGGCCTCCAGCCCTGCCCCGACCGGCGACGACCGCGCCGCGCTGCGCCGCGAACTGCGCCAGCGCCGCCGCGAGCTCCCGGCCGCGCAGCGCATCGCCGCCGCCGACGGGCTGGCTGCGCAGTTGCTCGCGCTACCCTTCTTCCGGCAGGACGCCCCACCCGGGCAGGGTTACGTCGCCGGCTACTGGGCCATGGACGGCGAGATCGCCCTGCACAGCTTCCAGCTGAAGCTGCCGAAGAACCTGGTGTACTGCCTGCCCATCCTCCATGGCGAGGAGCTGCGCTTCGCCCCGTGGCGCCCCGGCGACGAACTGGTCAGCAACCGCTTCGGCATCCCCGAACCGGCGGTGGAACCGTCGAGCGCGCTGGAACCGGAGGCCATGTCGCTGGTCGTGATGCCGCTGGTCGGCTTCGACGCCAACGGCCGCCGCCTCGGCATGGGCGGCGGCTGGTACGACCGCACCTTCGCCTTCCGCCGCATCGCGCCCGCGCCGCCGCACCTGGTCGGCGCCGGTTTCGACGCGCAGCGCGTCGAATCGCTGCGCGCCGAGGACTGGGACGTGCACGCCGATGCGATCTGCACCGAATCCGCCACTTACCTGACCGGGGTTGCCCCATGAGAGCTGCCGCGTGAGCCGCCGCAAGCACTACTGGCTGATGAAGTCCGAACCGGACGCCTTTTCCATCGACGCGCTGAAGAAGGTCGGCGTCGAGCCCTGGAACGGCGTGCGCAACTACCAGGCGCGCAACTTCATGCGTGCGATGCAACCCGGCGACGGCGTGCTGTTCTACCACTCCAACACCGACGTGCCCGGCATCGTCGGCGTCGCCGAAGTCGCCAGCGAGGCCTACCCGGATCCGACCCAGTTCGACCCGAAGTCGGACTACTTCGACCCGAAGAGCACGCGCGAACAGCCGCGCTGGGACCTGGTCGACGTGAAGTTCGTGAAGAAGCTCAAGCGCACGATTTCGCTGGACGAGATCAAGGGCCGCGCCGACGAACTCGGCGACGGCTTCGCCCTGGTCCAGCGCGGCAGCCGCCTGTCGGTGATGCCGGTGACCGCGGCGCAATGGAAATTCCTCCTCTCCCTCGAATAGACCATGTCCGAAGCGAAGCGCCTGGCCGGCGAAAAGGCCATCGAATACGTCGAGGACGGCATGATCGTCGGCGTCGGTACCGGCTCCACCGTCGCCTTCTTCATCGACGCGCTGGGCAGGATCAGGCATCGCATCGCCGGCGCGGTGTCCAGTTCCGAACAGAGCACGGCGCGGCTGAAGCAGCACGGCATCGAGGTGCTGGACCTGAACAACACCGGCCCGCTGTCGCTGTACGTGGACGGCGCCGACGAATGCGACCCGCACAAGCGCCTGATCAAGGGCGGCGGCGCGGCGCTGACCCGCGAGAAGATCATCGCCGAGGCCAGCGAAAGGTTCGTCTGCATCGTCGACCCGAGCAAGCAGGTGCCGGTGCTGGGCAGGTTCCCGCTGCCGATCGAGGTGATCCCGATGGCACGCAGCCTGGTCGCGCGCGAGATCGTGGCGAGGACCGGCGGCCAGCCGGTGTGGCGCGACGGCGTGGTCACCGACAACGGCAACTGGGTGCTGGACGTGCACAACCTGGCCATCGTCGACCCGGTCGGGCTCGAGCGCGAGTTGAACCAGATCCCGGGCGTGGTCAGCGTCGGCCTGTTCGCGCGGCGACCGGCGGACGTGGTGATCGTCGGCGGCGAACCGCCGAAGGTGTTCTGACGCGAAGGCCGCGTCGATGGCCACCCGGATCGTCCTGCTCCGCGGCGTCATGCCGACCGGCAGGAACAAGGTGCCGATGGCGCCGCTGCGCGAGGCGCTGGAGCAGGCCGGGTTGCGCAACGTGCGCACCCTGATCCAGAGCGGCAACGTGATCGCCGACACCCGCTTGGGGCAGGCGCGGCTGGAAACGCTGGTGCACGACGTGATCGCGGAGGAATTCGGCGGCGACATCGCCGTGCTCGCGCGACCGGCCGGCTATTTCCGCCAGGCCTTGCAGCGCAATCCGTTCCGGCGCGAGGACCCGGGCCGCACCTACCTCACCCTGCTGTCTTCGGCGCCGGACCGCGGGCTGCTCGATGCCTTCCTCGCGCCGGGTCACGCACCCGACCGGATCGAATTCATCGGCGACCAGGCCTGGCTGCTGGTCGCGTCGCGGTTCGGCGACTCGAAGCTCAACAACAACCTGATCGAGCGCAGGCTGAAACTGACCGCGACCACGCGCATCCACAACACCATCGCCCGGCTGGTCGAAATGGCCGGCTGACGCCGCCGGCGTATCTCCGCGACTGAGACGAAACGGCGCGATACTGGCCACCCAGTGGCTGCCGCCGCCGCGCCATGACCCTGCGCTGCCTGTACGTCGACTTCAACTCGTTCTTCGCCTCGGTCGAGCAACAGGACCGGCCGGCACTGCGCGACAGGCCGGTCGGCGTGGTGCCGGTCGTGTCGCACAACACCTGCTGCATCGCCGCCAGCATCGAAGCCAAGCGGCATGGCGTCGGCACGGGCACGCTGGTGTGGGAGGCGCTGGACAAATGTCCCGACCTGGCGCTGGTCGAAGCGCGGCCGGCGCGCTACGTCGCGGTCCACCACCGGCTGATGGACGCCATCCAGGACTGCATCCCGCATGGCAACGCCGCGTCGATCGACGAAGTGCCGTGCTGGCTGATCGGCCGCGAACGCCAGCGCGACAACGCCATCGAGATCGCACGGCGGATCAAGCGGCGCATCGCCGGCGAATTCGACTGGATCAAATGCTCCATCGGCATCGCGCCGAACAGGTTCCTGGCCAAGACCGCGTCCGACATGCAGAAGCCCGACGGCCTGGTGGTGCTGGAACAGTCCGACCTGCCGCATCGCCTGCACGCGCTGGCATTGCGCGACTTCTGCGGCATCGGCCCGTCGATGGAACGGCGCCTGCTGGACGCCGGCATCGAAACCAGCGAACAGCTGTGCAGCGCGCCGCGCGAGCAGTTGCGCCGCGTCTGGGGCGGCGTCGAGGGCGAGCGTTTCTGGATGCAGTTGCGCGGCCACGAATTGCCGGAACGCAGGACGCAACGCGGTTCGATCGGCCATTCGCACGTGCTCGGCCCGGAGCTGCGCAGCTTCGAAGGCGCGCGCTCGGTGTTGTTCAAGCTGCTGGCCAAGGCGGCGATGCGGTTGCGGATGCGCGACGAGAAGAAGGGGGAAGGCCCCTTCCTGGCCCGCGGCATGGCGATCCGCATCCGCTTCGTCGGGCTGGACAACCGCTTCGAACGCGACCTGTCGTTCGCGCCGATCGACGATACGCCGACGTTCCTGCGCCTGCTCGGCGAACAGCTGGCGCAACTGGAACGCCACATCGCGACCCGGCGCTGGAACCCGAAGCGCAACCCGCCGCTGTCGGTGGCGGTGACCCTGGTCGGGCTGGAGGAAGCCGGCAGCGTCACCGGCGAGCTGATGGAAGACCGCCGCCGCGACCGCGGCATGAGCCGCGTGGTCGATGCGATCAACCGCAAGTACGGCAACAATTCGGTCTACTTCGGCGCGATGCAGCGCGCGGTGGCGCTGGACGCGGCGCCGATGCGGATCCCGTTCCAGCACGTGCCGGAAACCGCGAGCGAGGAAGACGTCGTCACCCGCAAGCACAATGCGCTGAAGGAAAGCGCGAAGCGGAAGGATGCCGTGCTCGACGAGGTCTGGCTGCAGCGCGAGCGCCAGGTCAGGAAGATGGCCGAAGCGAGCCATCGGGAAGCCCAGGCGCGACAGCGCAAGGCGCGGCCGGCGCCGCAAGGCGCGGAGCCGTTCAAGGCCGGCGCCGGCGGCTGGGGTCCGCGCAAGCGCAGGCCGGAGCCCGGAAGCGGCGAAACGCAGCCGCTGTTCTGATTCGCGGGGGCGGCTCCCGCGGAAATCGCCCGCGCCGGCCGGGTCGAATAACCTAGGCGGGACGCATCCAACGGATCCCGCCATGTCCCTGCTCCGACCGACCTTCCTCGTTTCGATGCTGCTGCTCGGCGGCTGCGCCAGCGCCAGCGGCAGCTGGGTGGAGATCGCGGGCCAGCGCTACCAGGTGGAAATCGCCGACGACGAGGCCGAGCGCGAGCGCGGGCTGATGTTCCGCGACCGCATGGAAGCCGACCACGGCATGCTGTTCATCCACGAGTACGAGGAGCCGCAGGCGTACTGGATGAAGAACACGAAGATCCCGCTCGACATCCTGTACTTCGACAACGGCCGCAAGCTGGTCGCGCAGCAGCGCGACGTGCCGCCGTGCTCGGCCGGCAACGGCTGCCCGTCCTACCCCAGCAAGGTGCCGGCGCGCTACGTGCTGGAATTGAATGCCGGCGAGGCGACGAAGCTGAAGCTGGAGAACGGCGCGCAGCTGAAGTTCGGCAAGGGCATCCCCGCGCCGGCCAACTGAACCGGGGCCCCGTCCGGACGGCGCAATGCCGCACATTTCCCGGCATAAGGCTTGATTGTCCGCGGGAATGGCCGCACAGTGCGGGCATGGGGGAACGACTGACATTGCCGGACTGGAATGCGCTGGCGGAGCTGCCCGACGAGAGCCTGCCGCTGCTGGGCACCGCGCTGCTGATCGCGCGCGACGAATACCCCGACCTCGACGCCGACCTGTACGACACCGTGGCGCAGACCCACGCCGAGCACCTGCGCCCGGAAATCGACGCGATCGACCCGTGGCCGCTGAAGATGGCGGCGATCAACCGCTACCTGTTCGACGAAGTCGGCTACACGGGCAACCACGACGAGTACTACGACCCGCGCAACAGCTACCTCAACGAGGTGTTCGACCGCCGCCTCGGCAACCCGATCTCGCTGGCGATGGTGCAGATGGAAGTCGCGCGCCGGCTCGGCGTGCCGCTGGACGGCGTGTCGTTCCCCGGCCACTTCCTCGTGCGCCTGCCGGTCGACGACGGCCTGCTGGTGATGGACCCGTTCAACGGCGGACGCCCGCTCGGCGCCGACGAGCTGCGCGAGCGCGCCAAGCCGCACCTGGGCGGCGACATCCCCGACGACAACGCGCTGCTGCAGATCCTCGACCCGGCCAGCCACCGCTCGATCCTGATCCGCGTGCTGCGCAACCTGCACGGCGTCTACGCCGAGCGCGAGGAATGGGACCGCGCCGCGCGCAGCGCCGACCGCGTGCTGAAGCTGAGCCCCGACCAGCCCGAAGCGCTGCGCGACCGCGGCCTGGCCTACCTGCACATGGACTACGCCCGCGGCGCGCGCGACGACCTCGCCCGCTACCTGCACGCCGCGCCGCAGGCCGGCGATGCCGATGCGATGCGCGAGAAGCTGGTGGACCTGAGCGCACGTCCGTCGCGGATGCATTGATCGCGCGGGCGCACGACGCGCCGCGCCCCTACGGCGGCGGGATATCCGCCGCGATCATCTCCAGCGTCTTCGTCAGCGCGCCGCGCCCGCGTTCGACCAGCTCGCGGCCGGCCGCTGCCATCGCCTGGCGCTCCGCTTCGTCGTCGAACAACGCCTCGACCAGCGCGCCGACTTCTTCCGCGTCCCTGCCGATTTCCAGCGCACCGGCCTCCTTCAGCCGTTTCGAGATCTCGGCGAAGTTGTGCAGGTGCGGGCCGGTAACCATCGGCGTGCCGACCGCGGCCGGTTCCAGCAGGTTGTGCCCGCCGACCGGCTGCAGGCTGCCGCCGACGAAGGCGACGTCGGCGCAGGCGTAGAACGCCATCAGTTCGCCCAGCGTATCGACGACGAACGCGCCGTCGTCCGCGCCCGGCCATCCGTCCCGGCGGCGGGTGGCGACCTTCCAGCCCGCTTCGCGCGCCTGCTCGACCGCGCGCGGGAAGCGCTCGGGATGGCGCGGCGCCCACAGCAGCAGCATGTCCGGCCAGCGCCGGCGCAGTCGCGCGTGGGTCGCCAGCACCGCCGCTTCCTCGCCCTCGTGGGTGCTCGCGGCGATCCACACCGGGCGCTGCCGCGCGCGCGCGCGGAACCCGGCGACGAAGGCATCCAGTCCCGCCGGCGCGGCGATGTCGAACTTCAGGTTGCCGGTATCGACCACGTTCCCGCGCGGCGCGCCGAGCGCGACGAAGCGCTTGCCGTCGGCCTGCGATTGCGCGCCGATGCGGCGCAGCGTGCACACCACCCGCGCGATCAGCGGCGCCAGCACGCGGTAGCCGCGCAGCGAGCGCGCCGACAGCCGCGCGTTGAGGATATAGGCGGGTATGCCGCGGTCCCGGCAGCCGAACAGCAGGTTCGGCCACAGCTCGGTTTCCATCACCAGCGCTTGCTTCGGGCGGAAATGCCCGAGGAAACGCGACACCGCGCCGGGCAGGTCGTAGGGCACATAGACATGCTGCACCGTGTCGCCCCACAGCGCGCGCACGCGCTCGGAGCCGGTCGGGGTGATCGTGGTGACGAGCAGGCGCAGGCCGGGGCGTTGCTGGCGCAGCGCGTTGACCACCGGCACGGCGGCGTTGACCTCGCCCACCGACACCGCATGCAGCCAGATGTCGACCGGGCCGGCCGGTTCGTCGTACGAGGCGTAGCGCTCGTTCCAGCGCTGGAAATAATCGCGGAAGCGGAAACCGCGCCAGATCAGGTGGTAGACGGTGACCGGGGTCAAAACGTAGAGCACGGCCGAGTACAGGCCGCGCAGGAGTCTTTCGGTCACGTCCTTTTGCATCCCCGATAGGATACCCGCCCCGCCCGCTACAATGGCGGAATGGCCGCCGCCGAGACCGAGACCACCGCTGCCCCGAAGCCGCCGCAGCGCGAACCGCCGCCGCTGGCGCCGCGCGAATGGCCGACCTGGCTGGGCATCGGTTTCGCCGCCGCCGCCGCGCGGCTGCCGTGGCGGCTGCAGCGCTGGATCGGCCGCGTGCTGCTCGGGCCGCTCCTGCGGGTGGCGCTGGGCGCGCGGCGCAAGGTCGCCGAACGCAACCTCGAACTGTGCTTCCCGGAACTGGATGCGGCGGCGCGCGACGCGCTGCTGAAACGCAACTTCGCCGAGCTCGGCATCGGCCTGTTCGAATTCGCCCGTGCGTGGTGGGGCGGCGTCGGTCCGATGCGCCGCGGCCTGCGCGTCGAAGGACTGGAGCACCTGGCCGCCGCGCGCGAAGGCGGGCGCGGGGTGATCGTGGTTTCCGGCCATTTCGTGACGCTGGAACTGTGCGCGCGGCTGATGTGCGACCACGCGCCGCTGGCCGGCATGTACCGGCCGCACGCGACCGGGGCGATGGAATGGGCGGTCAAGCGCGGACGCTTGCGCTACGCCACGGCGATGTTCGCCCGCGACGAACTGCGCCCGGCGCTGAAGCATCTCAAGCAGGGCGGCCTGCTGTGGTTCGCGCCGGACCAGGACACGCGTCGCGGCGACAGCGTGTTCGTGCCGTTCTTCGGCCGTCCCGCCTACAGTCTGACCTCGACCCACCAGCTGGCGCGGCTGTCGGGCGCGGCGGTGGGCGCGTTCTCGCACGTGCGCCGCGACGAGGGCGGCTACACGCTGAAGCTGTCGCCGGCATTCGAAGGCTTCCCGTCGAAGGGCGCCACCGCCGACACCGCGCAGGTGATGGCGGCGATCGAGGGCATGGTGCGCGAAGCGCCGGCACAGTACCTGTGGATCCACAAGCGCTTCAAGCGGCAGCCGGACGGGCAGCAAGGCGATGTCTACCGCTAAGCAGGAGGGCCCGGTTTCCCGGTTTCCGTAGAGCGTAGCTTGCTGCGCTCGTTCTTCGCTTTCGCAGGGCAGAGCCAGCCTCGATGCTTTCAATCGTCCCGTCCCCGGGCAACAGCAAGCTGTGCTCTACGGGTTTGGGCATCCGGATTCAGATTGGGGATCCAGCGACACCCCCAATGCGGGTATTGGTGCGGATTCCCGACCAGGCCCCTGCGTACCGGGTTATCGATGATGTATTGCTCTTGTGCGAGGAGATCGTCCTCGTCGCGCAGCATGTGGTCGTAGAATCCCGCCTGCCAGACAGCGCCCTCGGTGGTTCGGATCGAGTTGACCGCGCGGGCGCTGCGAGATTTGAAACGTTGCAAACAGGCGGAAAGGCCATCCGAGCGCAATTCAAACAGCCAATGCACGTGATCCGGCATTGCCACCCAGGCATGGGTCCGCGTAATGCCTTCTGCATCGCAAAGTTGCAGTTGCTCCCGGACGATACTGGCCAGAGTTGTGGAGCCGAACAATGGCCGCCGCAGGCGGGTGACGATGGTGACGGCGTATACCGCTTGTCTCTCGGAGTTGCGGCCGCGTGTGAGCCTGGGGCTGGACATGCGGCGATGGTAACGATGCACAATCGCGAACAACATCGGAAAACTCCGAAGTTCGCTTAGGCGCCTTGCGCCCGTAGAGCGCAGCTTGCTGCGCCGCTCCTGCTCTGGTCCGCGCCTGGTGTCCAGGGCAAGAACCGAGCGCAGCAAGCTACGCTCTACGGGCCGTCGGACCGCCGGGCTTTCCGGTAAACATCCGCCTCGCCCGGCGGCCGCGTCTTGAACCTGCGGTGCACCCACAGGTATTGCTCGGGGTGCTCGCGCACGACCTTTTCCAGTTCGGCCATGTAGCGCGCCGCATCGGCGGCCGGATCGCCGGACGGCCAGTTCGGCCAGGTCGGCTCGACGCGCAGCTTGTAGCGCCCCTCCGCGTCGCGATGGAACCAGAACGGCAGCACCACCGCGTTGCCGCGCTTGGCCAGGTCCGGCGTCGCGGTCAGCGTCGACGCCGGCACGCCGAAGAACGGCACGAAGGCGTTCTGGTAGTTGAAGTTCTGGTCGGCCGAATAGGCGACGATGCCGCCCTGCGACAGCGCGCGCAGCAGGCCGCGCACGTCCTTCTTGCCGATGGTGCCGGCGAACACGCGGCGACGCGCGCCGTCCATCATCCGCTCCAGGCACGGATGGTTGTTGTGGCGGACCAGCACGTGGACGCGCTGGCCGGCCGCGTCGCCGAGCAGGCGCGCGCACAACTCGGCGTGCGGGAAATGCCCGCCGAACAGCAGCACGCCGCGGCCGGTCGCGAGCGCCGCCTGCAGGTGTTCCAGGCCCTCGACGTCGGCGATGCCGCGCAACACTTCGGCTGGCGCGTACCAGCCGCGGATCAGTTCCAGCGCGCCGGTGACGGTGTTGCGGATGTTGTCCTTCAGCAACCGATCGCGCGCGGCTTCGTCCAGCCGCGGGAAGCACAGGTCGATGTTGGCCTTCGCGTAATGCCGGCGCTTGCCCAGCAGCGGCCATGACAGCCATGCGAGCGCGGCGCCGAGCGCAAGCAACGCGCGTTGCGGCAGCCGCGCGACGCAACCGGCGAGGAAATCCGCCGGCCCGATGAACCAGCAGCCCTGCGCTCCGCGCTCAGCCATCGTCGCGCGCGAGCAGGCTGCCCGAATACAGCGCTGCCAGCAGCAGGGTCAGCCCGCCCCAGAAGGTGGAATAGAACGCCAGATGCGTGTTCAGCGGGAACACGGTCGCCGCCAGCGCCAGCATCGCCGGCCGCGCGTTCTCCTTCGCCCGCGGCGACGAATAACGCCATGCGCGCCACGCCAGCGCCGCGCCGGCCAGCCACAGCAGCAGGCCGATCGCGCCGGTTTCGCTGAGTATCTCCAGCACGATCTGGTGGGCATGGTGCGCCGGGCCCTCGCCCCACGCCGGCATGACGTCGGGCGCGGGGTTGCAGGCCGGGTAGGCATCGCGGAAGTTGCGCGCACCGACGCCGTTGAACGGATGCTCGCGCACCATGCACACGGCCGCGCCCCAGATCTGCGCGCGCCCGGACAAGGCGATGTCGACGCTGTCCTCGCTGTTCGCCAGCACCGCACCGGTGCGCTGGATGCGCAGGTGGAACTGCGGCGAAACGAAGTTCAACACCACCAGCGCCAGCGCGCCGGCGGCGAACACCGCCAGCAACCGCTTCCAGCCGAGCAGGCGCCAGCCGGAGAACAGCAGCACCAGGGCGAAGGTCAGCCACGCCGCGCGCGCGCCGGCCAGCAGCACGACGGTGCCGACCGCCACCGCCGCGACCAGCCAGCCGGCGATGCCGAAGCGCTTGCCCGACGCGAACAGCACGAAGGGCGACAGGCTGGCCATGATCACGCCCAGCTTGAGGTTGCACGGGCCAAGCACGCCGCTGAGACGGTCGAGCAGCGCGATCTCCTGCGCGCTGCACATGCCGTGGCCGCTGATCAACTGCTTGACCTGGTCGATGCCCCAGAACAGCGGACTGGTGCCGAACGCGGCCTGCAGCAACGCGTCGATGGTCCACACCGCGGCGATCACGGCGATGCCGGTGAAGGTGGCGTGACGGCCGCGCGCGTTGGCCACCGCGGCGGCGACCAGCCACAGGAACGGCAGGTAGCGCAGGTCGACCAGCGATTCCTTGAACGCGCGGCCGTGGTCGACCGCATCGATCGACGAGACCAGTTCCGGCAGCCAGTACACGGCGAACAGCACGCTGGTCAGCGCCCAGGCCGGACCGCTGAGCAATTGCGTGCCGCCGCGGAAGCGCGCCAGCAGCAGGCGCACGATCGCGGCCAGCGCGCCCAGCACCATCACCGCCTCGGCATAGCCGGGCGCGGGCCACAGCGCGACGAAGCACAGCACCCAGGTCGGCGCCCAGCGCCAGCCGACGGGGACAGTGGCGGAAAGCGGCTCGCGGCCGGGTTCAGCGGACGGCGGATTCGACATCGTGTTCAACAACTTCCTGGTAAAGGGCCAGCGTGGCGTCCTGCATCGCCCGCAAAGTGTAGGGCATGGTAGCCAATGGCGGCGGCGGATGTGCCAGCAGCGATTGTGCGCCCGCCAACAGTTTTTCCTCGTCGAAGGGTTCGACTGCGCCACATGGCTGCAGTTCGGCAAGCAGTTCACCGACGCCACCGTGCGCCCAGCCCAATACGGGGCGGCCGACCGACAGCGCCTCGACCACGGTGCGGCCGAACGACTCGGGCTTGCGCGACAGCTGCAGGACGAGGTCGCTGGCGGCGTAGGCTTCGGCGATGCGCGAGGTCGGCGCGGTGAAGGCGACCGCGGCGGACACGCCGAGCTTCGCCGCCTCGGCTTCCATTTCGGCGATGTAGTCCTCGCGCCCGCGTTCGCGCGCGCCGGGCAGCCACAACCGTGCGTCGCCACCGGCGCGGCGCAGGCCGGCCAGCAGGCGCAGCGCATCGGCGTGGCCCTTCAGCCGCGTGCCGCGCCCAGGCAGCAACAGCAGCGGGCCGTCGCCGCCGAGCGCCGGATGTTCGCCGGCAATGCGCCGCCGCGCTGCGACGTCGGGCAGCGGCGCGCGCGGGAACTGCGCGGTGTCGATGCCGCGCGGGATCACCCGCAGCTTCGCCGGATCGGTGCGCGGATAGTGCTGCAGCAGGTAGTCGCGCACCGTGTTCGACACGCAGATCACCCGCTCGCCGCGCGCCATGATCCCGCTGTACCGGCCGGGCGAGTTCAGCCCGTGCATCGTGGTGACGAAGCGAGGCTTCGACCCCTGCATCCCCTTCAACGCGCGCCAGCCCAGCCACGCCGGCAAGCGCGAACGCGCATGCACGATGTCGGCATCGGTTTCGGCGAACAGTCGGCGCAACACCGGTACGTGGCGCAAGGTCAGCAAGGACTTGCGGCCGATGTCGAGGGCGACGTGTTCGGCGCCAATCCTTTCCAGCGCGGGCAGCAGCCGTCCGCCGGCCGAGACCACGATGGCGCGATGGCCGGCGCGGACCAGGGCCGCGGCGATCTCCAGGGTCGAGCGTTCGACCCCGCCGGACTCCAGCGCCGGCAGCAGCTGCACCACGGTCAGGCGGCGCATCGTCGCCCGCTCCGTGCGCGCGGACTCAGTCCACCAGCACGAAATGCGAGCCGCAGTACGGGCAGCTGGTCTCGCCGCCGGGCTCGTTCTCGATCGGCAGGTACACGCGCGGATGCGAGTTCCACAGCGCCATCGACGGCAGCGGGCAGCTCAACGGCAGGTCGCTGCGGTGCACGGTATAGCGCTTCTCGGCGTTGGCGGGCGCAGTGGCGGTCTGGCTCATGGCGGGGGCGTTCGGCAGCTGAAAACGAGGCTGCCAGTCTAGCAGCCGGGCCCTCCCGGCAAAAGAAAACGCCGGCCCCGCGGGGACCGGCGTGGTGCTATCGGCGGTTGCGTCGTGGCGGTTCCCCGCCGCCCGCCGGGCGCGTCAGTGGTGCGCGGCCGGGGCGGCAGTGGCCTCGGTGGTGATGCTCAGCTTGACCTCGTCGCTGACCACCGGCGCGTACAGGCCCAGGCCGAAGTCGCTGCGCTTGACCGTGGCGACGGCGTTGAAGCCGATCGCCGGCACCTTCCTCATCGGATGCTCGCCGACCTTGTTCAGGGTCACGTCCAGCACCACCGGCTTGGTGATGCCCTTGATGGTCAGGTCGCCGGAGACGGTCAGCTTGCCTTCGCCGGCCGCTTCGACCCGGGTGCTCTTGAAGGTGGCGACCGGGAACTTCTCGGCATCGAAGAAATCGGCGCTGCGCAGGTGCGCGTCGAACTTCTCCGAAAAACCGGCCAGGCCGGACAGCGGGATGGTCACTTCGACGCTGGACGCGGTCGGCTGGTCGGCGTCGTAGACCAGGGTGCCTTCGACGGCGCCGAAGTGCGCGCTGGGGTTGGAGAAGCCGAAATGGTTCCAGGTGGCCAGCACGTCGGTATGCGTGGCGTCGAGCTTGTAGGCGACCGGGGCGGCGAAGGCCGAACCGGCGAGGGCGAACAGGGCGGTGGCGAGCAGGATCTTGCGCATGGTTGTGTTCCTCGTGGGGTGCAGGCGGGGGTATGGCGAAGGCGGACTCGAGCGCGCGCGAATCACTCGATGCGCGCGGCTTCGTCGAACGGCAGGCGCGGCGAACGCGGGAAGATGCTGGCGGGGTCGCCGGCGCCGAGGTTGACCAGGAAGTTCGACTTGATCGTGGTGCCCTTGAAGAAGGCTTCGTCGACCAGGGCGTTGTCGAAGCCCGACATCGGGCCGGTGTCCAGGCCCAGCGCGCGCGCGGCCAGGATCAGGTAGGCGCCCTGCAGGGTGCCGTTGCGGAACGCGGCCTCGTGGCGGCCTTCGCGCGGGCCGTCGAACCACGCCTTGGCGTCGGTGTGCGGGAACAGGTACGGCAGCTTCTCGTGGAAATCCTGGTCGAAGCCGACGATCACCGTGACCGGTGCGGCCAGGGTCTTCTGCCGGTTGCCTTCGGACAGCGCCGGGGCCAGTTTCTGCTTGGCTTCCGGCGACTTGACGAAGACGAAGCGCGCCGGCGAACTGTTGGCCGAGGTCGGCCCCCACTTCAGCAGGTCGTACAATCGGCGCAGGGTCTCGTCGCTGATCTCGCCGCCGAAGCCGTTGTAGGTGCGGGCGGTATTGAACAGCTGGTCGAGCGCGGCGGTGTTCAGGGGTTCGGACATCGGGTGAATTCCTGCTGGGAAGGAAGAAGCGGGTTCTGAGACCGGCCCGCAGTGTAGAGTGTTGCGACTTCGACGACACCCGAACCAACCGGAACGGATTGTTTTGATTCGTGGAACGACTCACAAACCCAGCGCCGGATGACCAGCCGTCGGTCGCTGCCGGGCCTGCGCCGCGGGCGTGGACGCTGACCGACGGCCATGCCGGCAACCGCCGCCAGGCCGGGGCATTGGCGAGCGCGCTCGGCGGGGCGACCCGCGATGTCGTGCTGCAGTCCCGCGCGCCGTGGCGTTGGCTCGCGCCGCGGCGCCTGCCGGGCGCGGCGCGCGCGGCGTTCGGCCCGGATTTCGCGCGGGCCCTGGCGCAACCGCCGCGCCTCGCGATCGGTTGCGGCCGGCAGGCGGCGCTGGCCACGCGGCTGCTGCGCGAACGCGCCCTTCGACAGGCCCAGGACGAACGGGTCAGGACCGTGCAGATCCTCGACCCGCGCATCGATCCGTCGCACTGGGACCTGGTGGTCGTGCCGCAGCACGACGGCCTGCGCGGCGACAACGTCGTCACCCTGCTCGGCAGCCTGAACCCGGTCGACGACGCGTGGCTGGCCGGGGCGCGCGCGCAGTTCGCCGCCTTCGCCGAACTGCCTTCGCCGCGCACCGCGCTGCTGCTCGGCGGCGACAGCGCGCACTGGCACTTCGACGCGGCCGCGTTCGAGGCGCTGGCGGCGAAGCTCGAAGCCGCGCTGGCCCGCGACGGCGGCAGCCTGCTGGCGACGGCGTCGCGGCGCACGCCGGCGGGCATCGCCGACGCGCTGCGGACCCGTTTCGGCAAGTTCCGGGGCGTCACCTGGCGTGGCCAGGCCGACGGCGAGAATCCCTACCCCGGCCTGCTGGCCTGGGCCGACCGCATCGTCTGCACGCCGGATTCGGTCAACATGCTATCCGAGGCCTGCGCGACGCGCGCGCCGGTGTTCGTGTTCGAACCGTGGCACCTCGGCGGCCGGCCGCGCAATTTCGTCGACGCCCTGCTGACCCGCGGCCGCGTGCGCGAGATGGATGCGGCGCTGGCGCCGTTCGAAGCCGAGCCGCTGCGCGAGACCGCGCGCGTGGCGGCGATCGTGAAGGAACGGCTGGGGCTGCAATCGGACAACCCATAGCCCGATCCTAGGCGGCCCTGCTCGCCGCGTACGATGCGGCAATCATCTTCTCGAGCACCTCGAGGTCGACGTCGGCCAGCCTGCGCACGTACAGGCAACCCTTGCCGGCCTTGTGCTTGCCGAGTTCCGAAAGGAACCCTTCCCGGTCGGGCAGGTTCGTCAGGTAGAGGCTGATGTCGCCCTTGCGCGAGGAAAAGCCGACCGCGCAGATGTCGCCTTCGCGGCCGCTTTCGTAGCGGTAGTGGTGGTTGCCGAAGCCGACGATGCCGGTTCCCCACATCACCGGCGGCTGCTTCGTGACCTTCGCCATCAGCCTGGCTAGGGCTTCGCAATCCTCGCGCCGGGCTTCGTCGGCGATGGCGGCGAAGTAGCCTTCGACGCTCGCCTGCGTGGCCTTGGTCTTGTTCTCGGCCATGTCCGACCGCTCCACAACTTGACCGACGGATGGTCGTCTTATGATCTCACGCTGTCAACGCGATCAGAAACTCCATCCTATTTGCCGCGTTGCATTTGAATGGACTGAACACGCGCCAGTAAACCATCTTTAGTAAGAGCCTCCATGACCCAAGGAAGTGTGTATTTTTGCCATGGGATGACTTCCGACGGGTCATCACTATGCGTGTATTCGCCTTCATCAAAAGCTTCGAATACTTCCAACGCAAAGCCAGTTAACCCGAAATCCGAAATGCTCCAGAGGCGGTTCATAGCGCCGTCTCCGTCCGAGAACGACATAACACCATCTGCAAAGTCTAGTGCAACAATCTTGGCGAAGCAGTAATAGAACCGCTCGACAGTGATCCCATATCGATCGGAAAACTCTATATGGCGATCAGGACGCAATGGATTCGCGAGTCCATCTTGCGTGCATTCAACAACTAGTCTGCGAAGTTCTTCTTCCACGCACTTGACCCCTATTAGTCCACAAACCTAAATGGTTTTTCAGGACACATGCCTGCCAATTGGTTTAGTCAGCGGTCCAGGAAATTGAGCCCGCTACTGCCCAGAGCCCCCGTCACCTTAGCCCGCATCGTGGCAATCGCTTCCGTCTCCAGCACGATCCGCTTGCGCCGGTCCAGCGTGCAGGCCAATCCCTCGGCGAGGTACAGCGAATGCGCCTGCGACAAGGCGTCGTGCGAAGCCGCATCGATCAGTCCGGCGGCGTGCAGCGTCTCGATCAGTTCGCCGGTGTTGCGCAATGCCGGCAGCCGCGGATGCGCCGGCGTTTCGCGCAGCACCAGGTACTGCAGCAGGAACTCGATGTCGACCAGTCCGCCCTCGCCCTGCTTCAGATCGAAGTGCGCCTCGTCGCTGCGGTCCAGCTCGGCGCGCATGCGCTTGCGCATGTTCACCACGTCGTCGCGCAGCTTGCCGGCGTCGCGCGGGCGCGACAGGGTCTGCGTACGCACCGATTCGAAATCGTTCAACAGCGACCCGTCGCCGGCGACGCCGCGCGCGCGCACCAGCGCCTGGTGTTCCCAGGTCCACGCGCGTTCGCGCTGGTAGTCGCGATAGCTGGCCAGGGAAGTCACCAGCAGGCTCTTGCCGCCGTCCGGGCGCAACCGTGCGTCGACGTCGTACAGCCGGCCGGCGCTGGTCATCGCGCCGAGCAACGCCACCAGCTTCTGGGTCAGCCGCGCGTACCAGCGCGAAGCCTCCAGCGGGCGCGCGCCGTCCGAAACCGCGTCGGCCGCGGCGTCGTACAGGAACACCAGGTCGAGGTCGGAACCGAAACCCAGTTCCTCGCCGCCCAGCGTGCCGTAGCCGATCACCGCAAAGCGCCCGCCCGGCACGCGACCGTGCGCCGCGGCGACCTCGCCCTCGGCCATGCGCAACGCCACGCGCACGACTTCCTCGGCCAGCAAGGCGAGCTGGCGCGCGCTGTCCTGCGCCGGCTGGCGCTTGTCCAGCGCGGCGAGCGCGATGCGGAAGCTCAGCGCGAGCCGGGTTTCGTTGAGCTGGCGCAGCGCCGCCTCGGGATCGTCGTCGCGCAATGCCGCTTCGCACCCGGCGCGCATCTCCCCGCGGTCCGGCAGCGGCCCGGCGACGCGCGCATCGAGCAGTTCGTCGAGCAGCAACGGGAACGCGATCAGGCGGTCGGCAAGGAAGGCGCTGCGCGAGATCACGTCGACCAGCCGCGCCAGCGCGCCCGGCTGTTCGTCGAGCAGCGCAAGGTAGCTGGCGCGGCGCAGGATCGCGTGCAGCAGCTGCAGCAGCCGGCGCAGCGCGGCGTCGGGCCGCGCGGATTTCGCCGCGGCTTCGAGCAGGGCCGGCAGCACGCGATCGAGCCGCGCGCGGGCGGCGCCGGACAGGCCGCGCACGCCGGACGCGCGGGCGAAATCGCGCAGCGACGCGTCGGCGGACGCGGCATCGACGAAACCGGCCGCCGCCAGCGCATCGGCTCCGCCGCCGTCGGGCAGCGCACGCCAGTAGGCCTGCAACGCATCCGAATCGCGCCGGCCGCGGCGCGGCGCCAGCAGTTCGGCGAATTCGCCGGCGCCGCGCCCGCGATGCGTTTCCAGTTCGGCGCGCAGCGCGTCCCAGTCGCCGTAACCGAGCGGGACGGCGATGCGCGCGCGATCCGCCGGATCGTCGGGCAGCACGTGCGTCTGCGCGTCGCGCAGCATCTGCAGGCGGTTCTCCAGCCGGCGCAGGAAACGGTAGGCATCGGCCAGCATCGCGCCGGCGCCGGCATCGACCTGGCGCGCGGCGACCAGCGCGCGCAACGCCGGCTGCAGGCGCCGCTCGCGCAGGGACGCGTCGCGGCCGCCGTGGATCAACTGCAGCGCCTGGGCGAGGAACTCGATCTCGCGGATCCCGCCCGGCCCGCGCTTGACGTCGTCGCTCAGCTCGCGCCTCGCCACTTCGGCGGCGATCATCGCCTTCATCTCGCGCAGGCCGTCGAGCGCGGTGAAATCGAGGTAGCGGCGGTAGACGAACGGCCGCAGCGCCTGCAGCCAGGCTTCGCCGGACGCGACGTCGCCGGCCACCGCGCGCGCCTTCAGCCAGGCGTAGCGCTCCCAGTCGCGGCCTTCGCGCTGGAAATACAGGTCCATCGCCGCGAACGACAACGCCACGCGCCCGGCGTTGCCGAACGGGCGCAGGCGCAGGTCGACGCGGTGGCTGAAGCCATCGGCGGTGGCCTCGTCGAGCAGCCTCGCCAGCCGCGTGCCGAGGCGGGTGAAGTATTCCTCGGCGGCGAGCGGACGCGCGCCGTCGGACTCGCCGTCTTCCGGAAAGGCGTAGACCAGGTCGATGTCGGAGGAGAAATTCAGTTCGCCGCCGCCGAGCTTGCCGAGGCCGAACACGACCAGCCGCTGCGGCTCGCCGGCAACGTTGCGGACGACGCCGTGGCGGCGCGCGAATTCGATCTCCAGCGCGTCGAGCGCGAGTTGCAGGCATTGCTCGGCGAGCCGCGTGCTGCCGGCGAGGATTTCGTCGACGTCGGCGCCTTCGGCCACGTCGCGCCAGACCAGTCGGGTCGATTCGGCGGCGCGATGGCGGCGCAGCAGCGCCGGCCACTCGGCCGCGTTGTCCGCCGTGAGTTGCGGCGGCGGCCGCGGCGTCGTGGCGTCGCCGGCCAGTTGCGGCAACAACTCCGGCTGCTTGCACAGGGTCCCCAGCGCGAAGTCGCTGGCGATGGCGAGTTTGGCGACTTTCGCGGCGATGCCGGCATCGTCCAGCAGTCGCGCGGCGTCGGAAGACGCATCGCGCAGTCGGGCGAGCGCGCGTTGCGCGACGGTTTCGGTCGGATCGGCGGTCATGCGCCGATTGTGTCACGATGCCGGGCGCCCGTAGGGACGCATCCGGGCGTTCCTACGAACGCGGCTCCAGCCGGAACTGCTCGGCCAGCTTCTCCAGCAGCACCGGCTTGACCGCGTCCATCGACGACGGGCCGCCGAGGTCGTGCAGCGATACCGCCTGCAATCCCGCGTAGCCGCAGGGATTGATCCGCTGGAAGGGTTCCAGGTCCATCGCGATGTTGAACGCGAGGCCATGGAAGGTGCAGCCGTGGCGCACGCGGATGCCGAGCGCGCCGATCTTGGCGCCGTTGACGTACACGCCGGGCGCGCCGTCCTTGCGCTCGGCGTGGATGTTCCATTCGCCGACGGTGTCGATGATGGCCTGCTCGATCCGGCAGACGTATTCCTTCACCCCGACCTTCATCCGCCGCAGGTCGAACAGCGGATAGGCGACGATCTGCCCGGGGCCGTGGTAGGTCACCTGGCCGCCGCGGTCGACGTGGATCACCGGGATGTCGCCCGGCGCCAGCACGTGCTCGGGCTTGCCGGCCTGGCCCAGCGTGAACACCGGTTCGTGTTCGACCAGCCACAGTTCGTCCGGCGTGCCGTCGCCGCGCTGGTCGGTGAAGCGCTGCATCGCGCGCCACACCGGCTCGTATGGCCGGCGGCCGAGGTCGCGGACGACGCAGGGGAACAACTCCTCCCCTTGCACGCGCAGCGTGCAGGGGGAGGTTGGGAGGGGGTGCTGTTGCCTTTGCGGTTGCATCTCTTCGCTCATGGCAAAAGCACTCGCGCCTGCGGCGCTCGCAACCCCTCCCCCGCCCTCCCCTGCTTCGCAAGGGAGGGGGCTGCAGGATTCACAGCGTCCATTTCACTTCCGGGTGGTCGCGCAGCGCCTGGTGCGCGGCGTCGTACTGCTCGCGGCTCTCGACCCGGAAGCTGATCCGCACCGACACGTACTTGCCGTTGGACGAATGCTTCCACGAAATGCTTTCTTCCAGCACTTCGACGCCGGCGCACTGGTTGAGCAGCTTCGGCAGCTCGGACTCCAGGCCCTTGTCGGCCGCGCCCATCGCGCTGAGCTCGAAGACCCCGGGGAACTGGAACCCGTGCTCGGGATTGTCGGACTTGATGCCATCGGAGGAGATGTTCATGGCGGCATTATCGGGGCGGCGGGACGGGAACCCAAGTGTGCGCCCGGATCGCAGCGTTGTGGTTAACGG
The DNA here is from genome assembly GCF_010211755.1 of Pseudoxanthomonas sangjuensis. Taxonomy (GTDB): domain Bacteria; phylum Pseudomonadota; class Gammaproteobacteria; order Xanthomonadales; family Xanthomonadaceae; genus Pseudoxanthomonas_A; species Pseudoxanthomonas_A sangjuensis. The sequence goes on from NZ_PDWR01000020.1 coordinate 69,600, forward strand.
CGCGAAAAACGCGGAAGCCGGCTTGCGCCGGCTTCTTTCGCGGAACCGGAAGGGCTTACTTCGATTCCCACCACATCCAGAACGCATCCCACAGGCGGCGGAAGAAGCCGCCCTGCTCGACCGCGGCGATCGCGACCAGCGGCGCCTGCGCCACGACCTTGCCGTCCAGCGTCACCTTGACCGTGCCGACCGCCTGGCCCTGCGCGATCGGCGCGACCAGCTGCTTCGGCAGCTCCATGCTCGGCTTCAGCGCGTTGTAGCGGCCGCGCGGCACGCTGACCAGCAGCGGCCTGGCCACGCCCAGTTGCACCTGCTTCACCTTGCCCTTCCACACGCGCGGCGTGGCGATGGCCTTGCCGGCGTCGTACAGGCGGTGGGTTTCGTAGAAGCGGAAGCCCCAGTTCAGCAGCGCCATGCTGTCGTCGGCGCGCTGCTTCTCCGAGGTCGAGCCCATCACCACCGCGATCAGGCGCTGGTCGCCGCGCTGCGCCGAGCTCATCAGGCAGTAGCCGGCCTTGGAGGTATGCCCGGTCTTGATGCCGTCCACCGATGCGTCGCGCCACAGCAGCAGGTTGCGGTTCGGCTGGGTGATGGTGCCGACGGTGAATTCCTTGATCTTGTTGTAGGCGTAGGTTTCCGGATAGTCGCGGATCAGCGCGCGGCCCAGCAGCGCCAGGTCGTAGGCCGTGGTCACGTGCCCTTCCGCCGGCAAGCCGTGCGCGTTGACGAAGTGCGAGTTCTTCATGCCGATCTTCGCCGCGTAGCTGTTCATCAGCGAGGCGAAGGCTTCCTCGCTGCCGGCGACGTGCTCGGCCAGCGCGATCGCGGCGTCGTTGCCCGACTGCACCGCCATGCCCTTCTCCATGTCGATCAGCGGCGCGGTCTTGTTGACCTCGAAGCCGCTGTAGCTGCCGTCGGTGCCGGCGCCGCCCTCGCGCCAGGCGCGCTCGCTCAGCATCACCTGGTCGTCGGGCCTGACCTTGCCGTTTTTCATCTCCGCGGCGACCACGTACGAGGTCATGACCTTGGTGATGCTGGCCGGTTCGAGCTGCTGGTCGTAGTTTTCGCCGGCCAGCACGTTGCCGCTGGCGTAGTCGACCAGCACCCACGCGGTGCCGACCGGCTTCGGCGCGGGCGGGATGGCGACCGGCGCGACCGTCTCGGCGGCGTGCGCGGCGGCAGGAGCGGGCGTCTGCGCGGCGGCCAGGCCGACCGCGGCGGTGGCGAATGCGGCCAGGGCGACCGTGGCGGAACGGAAGAACTTCATGGTGAGGCGTACTCCAGGGCGGCCGAAGCCGGAGGTGATGAGTGTCTTGCGATTGTAATGGCTGGGGGATTGGATGTTTCGCGCTGCGTGGTCAGCGGTTCATGCTCGGCAGGGCGTGGATTCGCGGAAGCGCCGCCTCTGTCCAGCCACGCGCCGCCAACCGCGAACCGCGAACTTCCTGCTCACTCCCGCACCCGCTGCGGCAGGCCGAAACCGAGGCCGGCGATGCGGCGGGCCAGCGCGTCGGCCTCGGTGTCGCTCGCGCCCACGCGCAGGCGCCACAGTCGCCGGCCGTCGCTGTCGACGCCGCTGAGCGTGGCGCTGGCGATGCCGGCCGCGGTCAGGCGGGCCAGCGCGCGGTCGGCGTTCTCGCGGCTGGAATAGCTGCCGACCTGCAACACGACCGCTGGCGCGCGCGCGGCGTCGGGCGCCGGCCCGACGGGCGGCGGCGGGGCAATTCCGGTGGTGCCGGGGG
>NZ_PDWR01000021.1 GCF_010211755.1 Pseudoxanthomonas sangjuensis
CGTCCCAGCCACGGTCAGCGCGCCGGCGTTGATCGTCGTTCCGCCGGTGAAGCCCTGCGTCTCGGTCAGCGTCGCCTCGCCCACGTTGTCCTTCTGCAGGTACTCGAAGTTCACCGTGTTCGACGCATCGAAGCTCAACGCACCGGCGTTGTTGAGCACCACCGTGTCGCCCGTACCGTGCGCGCCGCCATCGATCACGTTGGCCAGCACCGCACCGTCGTTGAGCGTCAGCGTGTCGTCGCCACCGCACAGGTCGATCGTGCCGCTGCCCGACACGGTGCCGGAAACGCTCATCGTATCGTTGCCGTCGCCGCAGCCATAGCTGCCGTCGATGTTCAGCGTCGCGCCCGCCGCGATCACGGTGTCGAGCGTGCCGCCGGCGGTCGCGACCACGTTGCCGTCCGGACCGATGTTCAGCGTGCCACCGAGCACCTGCACTTCCTGCAGATCGGTAGCGACGGGACCGTTGATGTTCAACGTGCCGGTACCGGTCTTGGTCACACCTTCGAAATTGACCAGCGCCCCCAGGTCGGCGGTGAGGTTGATGTCGTAGACGCGCGTGTCCATGCCGGCACCGCCGTCCACCGTGCCGACCACCGTGCCGTCGTGGACCACGAAGCTGTCGTCGCCGTCGCCGAGCGCGAACACGCCGCCGCCGGTGTCGAGCATGCCCGCCACATCTAGCACGTCGTCGCCACCGCCCAGGTCGCCCGTCGCCAGCAGGGTGCCGCCGGCGCCAACGGTCACCGTGTTGGTGCCAGTGCTGCCGGTGAGCATCGTCGCCGTGCCGCCAGCCGCCTGCAGCGCGCCATCGACATTGAGCACCGTGTCGTCGGCCAGCACGACGGTCGGCGTTTCCAGCGTCCCGGCCACGGTCAGCGCGCCGGCGTTGATCGTCGTTCCGCCGGTGAAGCCCTGCGTCTCGGTCAGCGTCGCCTCGCCCACGTTGTCCTTCTGCAGGTACTCGAAGTTCACCGTGTTCGACGCATCGAAGCTCAACGCACCGGCGTTGTTGAGCACCACCGTGTCGCCCGTACCGTGCGCGCCGCCATCGATCACGTTGGCCAGCACCGCACCGTCGTTGAGCGTCAGCGTGTCGTCGCCACCGCACAGGTCGATCGTGCCGCTGCCCGACACGGTGCCGGAAACGCTCATCGTATCGTTGCCGTCGCCGCAGCCATAGCTGCCGTCGATGTTCAGCGTCGCGCCCGCCGCAACCACCGTGTCGAGCGTGCTGCCGGGGGATGCCGCCACGCTTCCGCCAACGCCGATGTCGAGCGTGCCCGCTTCGACATTGACGGTGTCGAAGGACGACGGCGCGGAACCGTCGATATGCAGCGTGCCGGTGTTGGTCTTGCCCAGCGTCTCGAAGTCGACCGCGCCGCCGAGGGTCGCATCCCCGGCGATATCGGCGACGAAGGTGTCGATGCCGCCGCCGCCGCCGACCGGATTGAGCAGCCCCGACAAGTCCGCGCCGTCCTGGATCGTGAAGCTGTCGTCGCCATCGCCCATGTCGAGCGTTCCGGTGCCGGTGACCGCGCCGGCCACCACGAAGGTGTCGCTGCCCGCGGTGCCGGTGTAGCTGCCGTCGAGCTGCAGGGTCGACCCTGCGGCCACGGAGGTGCTCTGCGCCGCGACGCTGGCGCCGGCGGTCACTTCGAGCGTGCCGGCCAGCAGGTCCACATCGATGAATTCGGACACGCCATTGATCTGCAGCGTGCCCTCGCCCGACTTGCCCAGCGACTCGAAGCCCAGCAGCGTGCCCAGCGGCACGGTGTTGCCGTTGCTGACGTTGACCTCCAGCAGGTCGGTGCCGGTACCACCGTCGACCGTACCGAGCATCGTGGTGGTGTCATGGACGATGAAGCGGTCATCGCCCGCGCCCAGATCGAAGATACCGCCGCCTACGTCGAGGACACCGGCCACGTCGAGGACGTCGTCGCCGTCGCCCAGGCCACCACCGGCGCGCAGCATCGCGCCTTCGGACACGAGCACCGTATTCACGCCATCGCTACCCGTGATCGTCATCGAGTCGATGAACAGCGGCCCGCCGCTGGCGAAACCGTCGACCTGGAACGTGGTGCCGTTGGCCATCGTCAGGCTCGGCGCGAACAGCGTCGAAGACGCATCCACCGTCAGCGCGCCGCCGTCGAGCTGGACCGTCTCCCAGGTCTGGATGCCGGTCAGGGTCGCGGTGCCGTTGTTCTGCTTGCTGAGGTTCTCGAAGTTGACGGTCTGGCTGTCGGTGAAGGTGTAGTCGCCGCTGAAGTTCAGCGCCACCGTATCGCCGGTGCCGTGCGCGCCGCCGTCGATGGGGTTCAGCAGGCCCGACAGGTCCGCGCCGTCGCTGAGCGTGAGCAGGTCGTCGCCGCCGCACAGGTCGACCGTGCCGCTGCCCGACACCGTGCCCGACACGCTCATCGTGTCGTTGCCGTCGCCGCAGCCGTAGCTGCCATCCACATTCAGCGTGGCGCCCGTGGCCACCAGGGTGTCGAGCGTGGTGCCGGGAGTCGCGATCACGCTGGCGCCTGCGCCGACGTTCAGCGTGCCGCCGAGCACCTGCACTTCCTGCAGGTCGGTCGCGGCCGGCCCGGTGATGTTCAACGTGCCGGTGCCGGTCTTGGTGATGCCTTCGAAGTTGAGCAGCGCGCCCACGTCGGCGTTGAGGTTGATGTCGTAGACGCGGGTGTCGAGGCCATCGCCGCCATCCACCGTGCCCAGCACCACCGTACCGTCGTGCACGACGAAACTGTCGTCGCCGTTGCCCAGCGCGAACGTGCCGCCGCCGGTGTCCAGCACGCCGGACACGTCGAGCATGTCGTTGCCATCGCCCAGGTCGAGCGCACCGCTGCTGGCGACCGTGCCGGCGACCACGAAGGTGTCGTCGCCCGCGGTGCCGTTGTAGTTGCCGCTCAGTTGCAGGGTCGCCCCAGCTTCCACCGTGGTGTTCTGCGCGGTCACGTCGCCGGTCACGTCCAGCAATCCTGCCAGCACGTCGACGTCGATGAACTCCGCCGTGCCATCGATCTGCAACGTGCCGTCGCCGTCCTTGGTCAGCGATTCGAAGCCGAACAGGCTGTCCAGCGACGCGGTGTTGCCGCTGCTGATGACGACGTCCAGCAGGTCGATGCCGTCGCCGCCGTCGACAGTCCCCAGCGCCACGGTGTTGTCGTGAATGACGAAGGTATCTTCGCCTGCACCCAGGCCGAATGCACCGCCGTTGGTGTCCAGCGTGCCGGCCACGTCGAGCACGTCGTTGCCATCGCCCAGATCGCCACCGACCTGCAGCAGCGCTCCTTGTGCCACGGTCACGGTGTTGGTCCCGGCACTGCCGGTGAGCGCGGCATAACCGCCGCCATTGCCCTGCAGCGTGCCATCCACGTTGAGCACAGTATCGTCGGCCAGCGCGACGGACGGCGTTTCCAGTGTGCCGTCGACGGTCAGGGTGCCGGCGTTGAGCGCGGTGCCGCCACTGAAGTCGAGCGCGCCGGTGAGCGTGGCCTCGCCCGCCTGGTTCTTGACCAGGAACTCGAAGTTGACGGTCTCGCTCGCGTCCAGCGTCATCGCCAGTGCGTTGTTGAGGACCACCGTATCGCCAAGGCCGTGGTCGCCGCCGTCGATCGCATTCGCCTGGCTCAGGTCGGCGCCGTCGTTGAGGATCAGCGTGTCGTCACCGGCACCGAGCGCGAACACGTCCGCGCCGGTATCCAGCGCTCCGGCCAGGTCGAGCATGTCGGCGCCGTCGCCCAGGTCGGCGCTCGCCAGCAGCGTGGCGCCGGCGTTGACGTTGACGGTATTGGTGCCCGCACTGCCCGTGATCGTGGTCTGGGTGGCGCCAGCGGCCTGCACCAGCCCATCCACGTTGAGCGTGGTGCCGTCGCCGGTCATCGCGATGGCCGGCGTGGTCAGGCTGCCGTCCACGTCCAGCGTGCCGCCCGCAATCGTCGTGTTGTCGTAGGCGTGGTCGCCGCTCAGCGTCGCGGTACCGACGTTGCTCTTGATCAGGTTCTCGTAGTTGGTGACCGTCCCCTGTGCGAAGTCGAGACTGGTGGCGATATCCAGTTGCACGGTGTCGATGCCGTCGCCACCGTCGAACACGCCGGTGTAGCCGTCGACATTCGCCCCATCCTGCAGCGTCAGCAGGTCGTCGCCGCCGCACTGGTCGATGGTGCCAGTGCCAGTGACGTTACCGGCGATGGTGATGGTGTCGGTGCCGTCGCCGCAGCCGAAGGCGCCATCGATATTGAGCGTGGCGCCGGTCGCGACGATGGTGTCGATCGTGCCGCCCGTAGCCGCCGCGACATCGGCACCCGCCACCACATTCAGGGTGCCGGCATTGACATTCACCGTGGCGAAGTCCGACGTGCCCGGGCCGTTGATGTTGAGCGTGCCGGCGCCGTTCTTGTCCAGCGTTTCGAAGTTGAGCACTACGCCCAGGTTGGCGGTGGTCGCGATGGTCGCGTCGAGCGTGTCGATGCCGGCGCCGCCATCCACGGTGCCCAGCACGTTGGTATTGTCGTGGATGACGAAGCTGTCGTCGCCCGCGGCCAGGTCGAACACCCCACCCATCGTGTCCAGCGTACCGGCCACGTCCAGCGTGTCGTTGCCATCGCCCAGGCTGCCGTTGGCCAGCACGGCTCCCGCCGCATCGATGCGGATCGTGTCGTTGCCGATGCCGCCCGCCACCAGCGTGGCGCCCGCTGCCGCCGTCTGCAGCGTGCCGGTCACCTGCAAGGTGGCACCGCCGTCGTCGGTGAAGGTCACGTCCTCGGTCAGCAGCGTGCCCGGCGTCACCAGCGTGCCCTGCTCCAGCACCACGTGGTCGATGTCGCTGTTGGCCGTCATTGTCGTGGTGCCGGTGCCGCGCTGTACCAGGGTGCCGTCGCCGATGACGGTCTGGCTCAGCGTGTATGCATTGGAACGGTTCGATACCAGCGTGGCGCCCGCCGCGACGAGTGCCGTTGCCCCGGTGCCCAGGCTGCCGGTGGTGCCGCCGTCGCCGAGTTCCAGCGTGCCCGCATTGACGTTGGTGGTACCGGTATAGGTGTTGTTGGCGGTCAGCGTCAGCGAACCCGCACCGGTCTTGGTCAACCCGCCGAGCGCGCTGGTACTGCGCAGCACGCCGCTCATGATCGCGTCGCGGCCGGCGGTGCCGTTGTTCACGTGCACGGTCCGGCCGGAGGCGCCGAGGTTGATGCCGTTCTGGAAATCGACCGTGCCGTCGGCGGTGACATAGCCGAACACCAGTTCGTGGCTGGTCGGCACGAAGCCGCCGCTGCCCCAGGTCAGCTCGCGGCCGTCGCCGAACAGGTTGACCACCTGGGTGCCGTCCCACGCTGCGAACCCGCCGGAACCGATCCAGCGCACGCCCTGCTCATAGTTGTCGTCGTCCAGCACTTCGGTTCCGTATGCCGGCAGCGGCCCCGTCGCCCCATCCGGATCGACGCCAACCGTCGTGCCGTTGTTGTCGATGAAGGCGAGCCCTCGGGTGCTGGTGCCGCGGAAAAACCCGCCGCTGGCGGCGGTCAGGCCCAGCACGCCACCGGTGCCATCGGCGGTGCCTTCGAAGCGGATCAGGCTGCTGCGTTCGCTGGAGCCGGTCGTGCCATGGCTGCTGATGACGCCGAAGCCGCCAGTGATCGCGCCGGCATCGTCCGCGCGCAACGCACCGCCGAAGATGCGGGTAAGGCCCGCGTAGGCATTCGCATGCGCGTTGTTGTCGGTGACCAGGGCCCACAGACCGGGGCCCTCCTTGATGAGATTGAAGATGTTGTTGGGGTTGTGGAACTCGGCCGGCGTGAGGCCGTTGACCAGCGTCGGCGCGAACAGGTTGTCGCCGGTATTGGTGCCGCCCAGGAACTGCGTGAAGCCGCCATTGCGGTCGACGATCAGCCCGGTGTTGGTGAGCACCAAGGCACCGGAGCCGGAGGATTCCAAGTGGGCGTTGCCCCATGACCAGAACAGGCGGTCGGTCGTATCCCCGCTGCCGACGTAGCGCACCGTTCCGCCAGCGCCGCGAAAGTCGGCGATTAGGTCGCCGCCGCCCACAGCGGAGGCGTCGCCCGCATTGGCGATCGAGGTGACTTCGAAGGTGCAGCCATTGGGATTGAAGCGGCCGGTGAAGGTATTGGCGCCGCCCAGGCGCCACACGCTGCCGGCGGCGCATTGGGTGCCGATGAGCGAGGTCGTACCCGCGCCGTCGGAAATGACGCCCGAGAGGATGTTCGGATCGTCGGCCACACCATCGCCGTTCGCATCCGTGCTGACGAAAGTGCCGCCGACGCGCAGTTCGTTGCTCGCGCCGCTGACGGTCGTGGCGATGTCACCGCCGATCTCCAGTGCGCCGCCCCCACGATTGAACAGATGCAGCAGTGCGCCGCTACGTCCGGACAGGCCGATATTGCGGTTGCCGCTGGCGGGGCCGGCGCCGGTGTACACCATGGCGCCGTTGTGGCTTCCCAATTCAATGGTGGCGCCGGTGCCGAACGAACTGGCCGTGCCAATGTCCGTGAAGGTGTTGAAGTAGACGTACATGCCATCGGTGGCGCTTGTAATGTCGCCGCCGTTGATCCGCGTGGTTCCCGAATAGGTGTTCAATCCGAACAGGTCGATATCGCCCTGCCCCATCAGGTCCAGGCCACCCACACCCTGGATCACGCCCTGCAGGCGGACATCGCGATCGAGATTGTTGCCCTCGTTGACATTGATCGCGCGCGCCGCTGCGCCCAGATCGATGCCGTTGTCCCACACCACGGTGGAGTCGGCGAAACGGCCGGCGAAACGCAGCATCTGGCCATCGGGCACAAAGCCGCCGGCACCCCAGGTGAGGGTCGCGCCGGCACCGCCGATATTGACGTGCCGTTCGCCACCGATGGCGCCGAAGCCGCCGGAGCCGGTCCATTGGATCTGGTTGCCGCCGGCCCCGAGAGACTCGGTGAAATCGCCGTAGGCAGCGGTCAGCAGCAGCATGCCACCGTTGTTGATCGTGTCGGGACCGTCGAACTGGATGTTGCTGTTGGCCGAGTTGGCCCCTGCGCTGCCGAGAATCAGATGGCCAACGCCTGCGGTGCCATCGCCGATGACCGTGGCACCCGAGTAGGTGTTGGTAGCGGTCAGCTCCAGGCCGCCGTTGCCCAGCACGTGAAGGCCGCCACTGCCCACCAGCGCGCCGCTGATCATTGCGTGGTCGTTGACGTTGCCGTTGTCTGCGCGCACCTCGCGCAGTCCGCCGGACAGGTCGATACCGTTCTGGAAATCCACCTGGCGGGCGTCGCCGCCGGTGACATTGGTGCCCAGGATCAACGCGTGGCCGTCGGGCACGAAGAGACCGTCGTTCCAGGTGAGCGTGGCGCCGGCTCCGCCCAGGTTGACGGTGACGTCCGACTGGTTGTTCAGCGCATAGAAGCCGCCGGTGCCAGCCCAGCACAGCTCGCCGCCGCCGGTGCCGTTGGGCATGGTGATGCTGGGTTCCGCATTGGTGCCGTAGATGAGGGTATTGCTACCGTTGTTCAGGCCCTCGAAGCGGATGTTGCTGTTTGGCGACAGGCTGGTGCTGTTCAGTATCAACTGCGCGGCGTTTCTGATGATGGTGTCGCCGCTGTAGGTATAAGCGCCGCCGTCGAACCAGGTGGTGCCGCTGGCCAGGGTCAGGTCGCCGGTGAAGCTCAGCGGACCGTTGAAACGGACATTCCCGCCTTGCGTCTGCACCGAAAGCTGGTTGGCGCCGGTATCTTGCAACGGTCCGCGCACGGTCAGATTGTGGCCGCCGACGCCCAGGTGCAGCAGCGTGTCGGCCGTGAGCACCGTGGCGCCGCTCCAGGTGGCGTTGCCGAGGCCATCGATGTAGCGGTCGCCCCCGGTGAGGGTCACATCGTGGTTGAGCGTGTTGTTGGTCTCCACGCGCAGGGTGCCGCCGTTGAGGATCAACTGCGCGGCGTCCGTATCCCCGCCGAAGGCATCGCCTTCCACACGGAGATAGCCGCCGTTGAGAGTGACCACGTTGCCGGCGGCGGCAGCGGCCGCATCGGTGCCCCTCATGAAGAGCTGACCGGCATTCACCGTGATGCCGCCGGTAAAGCTGTTAGTGCCGTCCAGATAGAGACTGCTGTCGACGCTGCCGCCTTCGTTCAGTACCAGGCTGAGCTTGTTGGCGCCGGTATCCGTGAGGTTCCCCGCAAAGACGGTATTGCCGTTGGCACCGGTATTGGTCACCTGCAGCGTGGTATTGGCCGTCAGGACCAGATTGCCGTTCCAGGTGCTGGTGAGATTGGCGAATGGCTGGTTGATGTTGATGGTGCCGCCGCCGGCAGCGGTGATGTTGTGGGTCAGGCTGATGCCGCCCAACCAGAGGTTGCCGCCGTTGTTGAGCACCAGGTTGGCGGCCGCGGTGTTGCCACCGAAGGCACTGGCGTTGTTGACCTGCAGCACGCCGCCACTGTTGACGGTGACCACGTTGGCGGCGCCGTTGAAGCTGTTGCTGCCGCTGCCCACCAGACGCGCGTTGCCGTTGACGGTAATGCCGCCGGTCAACGTGTTGTTGCCGCCCAGCGCAATCCAGCCGTTGGTGGAGGTGCCGTTCACGGTCAGGCCATTGCTGCCGGCCAGGACCGAGTTGATCGTCGCCGTGTTTCCGCCGGTAGTGCTGATGAACGGGTTGGTACCGGCCAGAGTCAACGTGTTGCCGGTGATCGTGTAACCGTTGGCGAGGAAGTTCAGGCTGTGAGCTGTGATCGGCGACCCTAAGGTAACCGTGCCGGCGGTGCCGCCGAAGAAGGCATCGTCCAATGCCGCATTGTCCCAGGCGAAGACAGAGCCACCAGTACCGGTGGAATTGCTGTTCCAGAACAGGTTGCTGCCGTTCCAGGTGCCCGTACCGCCCAGCCCGGCCGTATTGCCGTTGACATCCCAGTAACGGTCCGCGGCGTGCGCCGGTGCGTAAAGCGCAACCAGTGCAAGCATGATCGCCAGCCGCAACGGCCACGCCGTGGGCGGAGAGGCTCCGCCAATGTCGTGATCGCCTCCCCTGCCTTGGTCAGCGACACGCGTGTCGACCGCACTGGCGCGCTTGCCGCGGCGCCTGCTCAATTCCGAAGCCACCACCCAAGCCCGCAAGGCGTACGACCAAACGATGCGGAATACGCGATTCATCTTCCCTGCCCCCCCTGTTTGGATCACTGATTGCTGCCCGGCCGCCACGAAGGACGAACGGCACGCACCGCACCGCTTCGTTAACCCGAAACCACGAGCCTTGCCCCCCCCTGAAACAGGGGGGGCATGCTCATTCGGGCTTTCTTGTCGGGCTTGCAGGCGCTTCCATCCTCTCCCCCACTAGCCCAAGACCGGAGCGACGCACGAGACACCCTAATCCCCTTGGTCGACTCGCGATATCGGGAAAAGTCTTAGCTGGGACTAGATACGGGCCAAGTATCCAGCCACACCGCGCGTTTTTTGTGACATTCATCACATATATTCGCCCCCGCCCGATCGAATCCCCCCCCGGTTTTCCGGCGCATGCGTCGCTTCATGGCACAGGGCATGCAGCGTTTTCACCAGCTTCGACGGCCCGGTGTCCGGCTTCGATCACGCCGATCGGCCCCGTCGGACGGAAGCGGCGCCGACCTTCTCAGGCATTGGGCATCAGGTGCTGCCTGAACTGCTCGCGCAAGCGGTTCTTCTGCATCTTGCCGGTCGCGCCCAGCGGAATGGCGTCGACCAAGACGACGTCGTCGGGGATCCACCAGCGCGCGACCTTCCCTTCGAAATGCGCGAGCATCTCGTCGCGGCCGGGCTCCTCGCCCGGCTTCGGGACGATCACCAGCAGCGGCCGCTCGTCCCACTTCGGATGGGGCACGCCGATGCACGCGGCCATCGCCACCTTGGGGTGCGCCATGGCGATGTTCTCCAGGTCGATCGAACCGATCCATTCGCCGCCGGACTTGATCACGTCCTTGGCACGGTCGGTGATCTGCATGTAGCCGTACGCGTCGATCGTGCTGACGTCGCCCGTCGGAAACCAGCCGTCGATGCAGGGGTCGGGGCCGCGCAGGTACTTCGCGAGCACCCAGTGCCCGCGCACCAGCAACTCGCCGGAGGTCTTGCCGTCCCAGGGCAGCTCCCCGCCGTCGGCGTCGACGATCTTCATGTCCACGCCGAACGGCACCCTGCCCTGCTTGGACTGGATGGCCAGGCGCTGCTTGCCACCCAGCGCAGCCAATTCCGGCTTGAGCGAACACGCGGTCCCGATCGGACTCAGCTCGGTCATGCCCCATGCGTGCAGGACTTCCACGCCATGGTGTTCCTGGAATGCGTCGAGCATGGCCGGCGGGCACGCGGCGCCGCCGATGACGGTGCGGCGCATCGTGGAGAAATGCAGGTCGTTGGCTTCGACATGCGCCAGCAGCGCCTGCCAGACCGTCGGCACGCCGGCGGTCAGGGTCACGCCTTCGGCTTCGAACAGCTCGTACAGCGACTTGCCGTCCAGCGCCGGGCCGGGGAACACCAGCTTCGCTCCGACCATGCATGCCATGTAGGGGATGCCCCACGCGTTGACATGGAACATCGGCACCACCGGGAGCACGGTTTCCCGCGCGGACATGTCCAGCACGTCCGGCAACGCGCCGGCCATGGTATGCAGGACGGTCGAACGATGGCTGTACAGCACGCCCTTCGGGTTGCCCGTGGTCCCGGACGTGTAGCAGAGCGACGACGCGCGATTCTCGTCGAACTCGGGCCACGCGTAGTCGTCGCCGTGGCCGTCGCACAGGTCTTCGTAGCACAGCAACCCGGGAATGCCGGTTTCCGCTGGCATGTGCGCCCGGTCGCTCATCAGCACGAAGTGGCGGACGCTCGGCAACCGCGCGGCCACCGCCTCGACCAGCGGCAGGAAGGTCGAATCGAAGCACAGGACCCCGTCCTGCGCATCCCCCACGATCCAGGCCAGCTGGTCCGGATGCAAGCGGGGATTGAGCGTGTGCAACACCGCGCCGGAGCCCGAAACCGCGTAGTACAGCTCCATGTGCCGGTAGCCGTTCCAGGCCAGCGTGGCCACGCGGTCGCCGGACGCGACGCCCAGCGCCTCCATGGCCCTGGCCATGCGCCGCGCGCGCGCGGCCAGGTCGCGGTACGTGTAGCGATGGATGTCGCCTTCCACGCGGCGCGACACGATTTCCCGTTCGCCGTGATGGCGCTCCGCGTGCCGGAGCAATGCCGAGATCAGCAGCGGCTGCTGCATCATCAGGCCGTTCATCGATATGTCCTCGTCTGGTTCATGTCAGCGTGTCCCGGGGGCGTGCGGGGCCGGTCGCTTCCGCACGACCAGCGGACCGTCGAAGGCGTCCATCACCGCCGACGCGGGCAAGCCCGCCGCGAGCAGTTGCGCCATCGCGTTCATGTACTGCGTGATGTGGCGAAAATACTTCAGGTAGCCCGCGCACAGATAGTTCCATCCCGGCTCGCCGTCCGGCGATGCGAGGAAGCGGTTCTTCGGGCATTCGCCGTTGCAGGCGAAACGGTAGTCGCAGCGCCGGCAGATGCCGGGCAGCGCCTCTTCCTTCGCCGCGCCGAAGTCGCGCTGCTTCGCCGAGGCCATCAGCGCCGCCGCGTCGGTCTCGCGCAGGTTGCCGAGGCGGTATTCCGGATACATGTAGTGGTCGCAGGAATACACACTGCCGTCGTGCTCGACGATCGCCGCCTTGCCGCAACGCGGCGCGAACAGGCAGACCGTCGCCGACAGCTGGCACCAGGCCGCGAGCGCCCATTCGAAGTTCATCACGTGCACCGTGCCGACGTCGCGGCGCACCCATTCATCGAAGACCGCGATCAGGAAATCGCCATAGGCGGCGGATTCGACGCTCTGCGGCGTCAGCTCCGGCGGCGCGCCGGCCGCCCCGCCGGCTTCCGGCGGCGTCGCGAAGGTCTGGCCGCGCTGCCGGTCGGCCGGCGTCGGCAGGCGCTCGACCACGGGATTGAACTGGATGTGGCGCACGCCCTGCTCTTTCAGGAAGCGGTAGACCTCCAGCGGCTGCCGCGAGGCCTCGCGCGATACGGTGACCAGCACGTTGTAGTCGACCCCGTGCCGCTGCAGCAACGCAAGCCCGCGCATCGCATCGTCGAAACTGGAACGGCCGCGCTTGTCGTAGCGGTGCAGGCCGTGCAGCTCGCGCGGGCCGTCCAGGCTGACCCCGACGGTGAAGCGCTCGCGCGCCAGGAAGGCGCACCAGTCTTCGTCGAGCAGCGTGCCGTTGGTCTGCAGCGTGTTGCGGACGGTCTTGCCGCCGGCGTATTCGCGCTGCAGGCGAACCGCCTCCTCGAAGAACCCGAGCCCCATCAGCGTCGGCTCGCCGCCCTGCCAGGTGAACTCGACCTCCGGCGTTGGCTGCGCGGCGATGTAGCTGCGCACGTATGCGCGCAACGTCTCGCCGGACATGCGGAATTTCGTGCGTGGCGCGTGCAGCCGCTCCTTTTCCAGATAGAAGCAGTAGTCGCAGTCGAGGTTGCAGACCGGCCCGACCGGCTTGGCCATCAGGTGCAGGCCCTGCTCCACGGGCTCGGACATGCGCGTTCTCCTACGGCGCGTAGCGAACGTGCACGTCGTGCACGCTGCCCGTGAACGCGAACGGAGCGCGCTCGAGGTAGGTCAGCGACACCGACGAACCGAGATCCGCGCCGACGTCGAAAGTCTCGGTCGCGGTGAACGCCAGCGGCGCGGTGAACGGCGTGGTCGCCGTCGCGACCTCGATGCCGTCGATGCGCAACGTCAGTTGCGCGGGCGCGGCGAGCTTGGCCGCGGTCATCGCCGTCTCGACCTCGATGCGATGCCGGCCGGCAGGCAGGGGCTGCGGCGAACGCAGTTTCGTCGTCGCGACCACCATGCCGTTGTACTCGTAGAAGGCGTACCCGCCGTCGAAATACAGCGCGACGCCGCCGGACCGCCCGCCGAGCGCGTAGACGACGCCGCTGGCCTGCGCCGGCACGTCCAGGTCCACGGCGACGACGCTGTTGCGCGCGCGCAGATTCGGCGCCGCGAACTCGGGCAGGCGCTGCGTCAACGCGCTGAAATGCCACTCCTTCAGGCCACTGCCGATGCGCTGGCCCGGGTACAGGAACGGGACGAAGCCGGCGCCGATCGGGTAAACCTTGTTGGCGCGCGCCTCGCGGTCGAACAGCGCCTGCATCTCGGCGAGCTTCTGCGGTTGCGCGGCCGCGAGGTCGACCGCCTGCGAATAATCGCCGTCGAGGCGATACAGCGTCCAGACGTCCTCGTCGGGATTCCACGTGCGCAGCGCCTCGAACGATCCGGGCTTCCACGGCACGCGCGGACCGAACACCGAAGCCATCCATCCGTCGGCGTAGATGCCGCGGCTGCCGAAGACCTCGAAGTACTGCGCCGGCTTGGTGCCGGCGGCGCGCGCGTTGCCGAAGCTGTAGCGCATGCTGACGCCGTCGAGCGGGTCCTGGGCGATGCCGTCGACCGCCTCCGGCGGCACGATGCCGACGACGTCGTAGATCGTCGGCACGATGTCGTTGACATGATGGAACTGCGTGCGCACCTTCGCGTCCGGCTTGATCGCGCGCGGCCACGACACCGCCAGCGGCGCGCGCGTGCCGCCGAAATAGCCGGCGACCAGCTTGGTGCCCTGGAACGGCGTCATGCCGGCCCAGGCCCAGGCGCCGTGGTACATCGACTCGAGCAGCGGCGTGCCGAGCGCGTCGAGCCCGCCATAGTCACGCTCGAGCACGGCCATCTGTTGCGCCGTGCTTACCGGAATGCCGTTCTGCGTCAGCAGCTCGTTGATCGTGCCGGACTGCCCCTCCGCGGATGCGCCGTTGTCGGAGAACACGTAGAAGATCAGCGTGTTTTCGCGCAGGCCCAGGCGCTCCAGTTCGTCGACGATGCGGCCGGCCTGGGTATCCGTGTGTTCGAGGAAGCCGGCGTAGACCTCCATCAACCGCGCCTGGAACTTGCGCTCCTCGGCCGACAGGCTGTCCCAGGCCGGCAGCGAATCGGGGCGCGGCGTCAGCTTGGCGTCTTTCGGGATCCAGCCCAGCGCCTTCTGGCGCTTGAACGTTTCTTCGCGGTAGACGTCCCAGCCCCGGTCGAACCGGCCCTTGTACTTCTCCGTCCAGCTCCTGAACACCTGGTGCGGGCCGTGCACCGCGCCCGGCGTCCAGTACAGGAAGAAGGGCTTGCCCGGCGCCTCGCTGTGCTGGCGGCGCAACCAGTCCACGGCCTGCGTCGCCAGGTCTTCGGTCAGGTGGTAGCCCGCGTCGCGCGGCGGCTCGACCGGCGTGTGGTCGCGGAACAGGCGCGGCTCGTACTGCGAGGTCTCGCCGCCGAGGAAGCCGTAGAAGTGCTCGAAACCATAGGACGTCGGCCAGTGGTCGAACGGCCCCGTCGCACCGGTTTCATTGGCCGGCGTGTTGTGCCACTTGCCGAACGCGGCCGTGCTGTAGCCGTAGTCCTTCAGCACTTCGGCGACGGTGGCGCTGCTCTTGGGGATCGTGCCGGTGTAGCCGTCGAAGTCGCTGGCCAGCTCGGTGATCGTCCCGCTGCCGACGCGGTGGTGGTTGCGCCCGGTCAGCAGCGCCGCGCGCGTCGCCGAGCTGATCGCCGTGGTGTGGAAGGCGTTGTAGCGGATACCGCTGTCGGCGATGCGCGTCAGCGTCGGCGTGTGGATCGGTCCGCCGACGGTGTCGGCCTGGGCGAAGCCGGCGTCGTCGAGCATGATGACGACGATGTTCGGCGCATCCGCCGGCAGCCGCGAGACCTGCGGCCGCCACTGGTGCTTGGATTCGGCCAGCGTGCGGCCGGCCTGGCTGGCCGAAGGCTCGGGCGGGAATGGCAGCGTTGCCTGCGCGCTGGCGGTGCCGGCGGCGGAACCCAGCGCCAGCATGGCCAGCGAAATCGGGGTCTTCTTCATGCTTGTGCTCCTGCGACCTGCGCCGTGGCACGGACGGCCGGTGTCGGATTGAGAAGGAAGTGGGAGAGCGCCGGGATCAGCACCAGCGCACCGACCATGTTCAACAGGAACATGAAGGTCAGCAGCACGCCCATGTCCGCCTGGAACTTGATCGGCGAGAAGGCCCACGTCACCACGCCCGCGGCCAGCGTCACGCCGACGAGGGCGACGACGCGGCCGGTGAAGCGCAGCGCTTCGCGATAGGCCTGCGCCAGGTCGAGGCCGCGGCGTTGCGCCGCCAGCTGTACCGACAGCAGGTACAGCGCGTAGTCGACGCCGATGCCCACGCCCGTCGCGATCACCGGCAGCGTCGCCACCTTGACGCCGATGCCGAGCCAGACCATCAGCGCTTCGCACAGGATCGAGGTGAGCGCGAGCGGCACCACCGCGACGATCACCGCGCGCCAGGAGCGGAACGTCACCAGGCAGAGGACGATCACCGTGGCGTACACGTAGAACAGGATGCTGCGGTTGGCCTTGCGCACGACGATGTTCGTGACCGCCTCGATGCCCGCCGAACCGGCGACCGGAAGCACCTGCAACTGCGCGGGGTCGGTCGGGTTCTCCTTGACGAAGCGTTCGACGGCGCCCAGCGCGCTTTGCAGCGTGGTGGCCTTGTGGTCCGAGAGGAAGGCGATCAGCGGCATCACCGAGCAATCGGTGTTGAACAGCTCGGGGTTGTTCACCGACGCCTGCTGCGCGCCGTAGTTGAGGATGTCCTGGTTGCGGCTGATGGTCAGCCACTTCGGGTTGCCTTCGAACGAACCGGCGGTGATCTGGCGCACCACGTCGGCCAGGCCGAGCGTGGCCTGCACCTGCGGCACCTGCTTCAGCTCCCAGGCGATGCGGTCGACGTGGGCGAGCGTCTCGTACTTCAGGCAGCCTTCCGGCGGCGTCTTCACGATCACCGCGAACACGTCGCTGGTCAGCCCGTAGTGGCGCGTGATGTAGGCGTTGTCGCGGTTGTAGCGCGAGTCCGCGCGCAGCTCCGGCGCGCCCGGATCCAGGTCGCCGGTCTGCAGGCGCAGGCTCGCGAGGTAGCCGCCCGCCCCCAGCACCGCCGCGACCGCCAGCGCCGCGGCCGCCCAGCGCCGGCGCGACGCGAAGTAGCCGAGCCAGCGCCAGATGCGGCCGGTTTCGCCGAGCGCGTCGCGCCGTTCCACCTCCAGGCTGCGCTGCGCCGCCCTGGCGCCGACGCCGAAGTAGCTGAGCAGCACCGGCAGCAGCAGCAGGTTGGTGAACACCAGCGCGGCGAAACCCAGGCTCGCGGTCAGCGCGAGCTCGCGGATGACCGGGATCGGGATCAGCACCAGCAGCGCGAAGCCGGCCGCGTCGCTGAGCAGCGCGGTCACGCCGGGCAGGAACAGGCGTCGGAACGTGTAGCGCGCGGCCACCAGGCGGTGGGTGCCGCGGCCGATGTCCTGCATGATGCCGTTCATCTTCTGCGCGCCGTGGCTCACGCCGATGGCGAAGATCAGGAACGGCACCAGCATCGAATACGGGTCGATTTCCAGGCCGGCCAGCGCGACCAGTCCGCACTGCCACAGCACCGCGAGCAGCGAGCACGCCAGCACCAGCAGGGTGCTGCGCACGCAGCGCGTATACCAGTACAGCAGCGCCGCCGCGATCAGGATCGCCGCGAGGAAGTACGCCATCACGTTGAGCAGGCCGGCGATCAGGTCGCCGACGATCTTGGCGAAGCCGACCACGTGGATGCGCACTGCCCGCGACTTGCCGTCGTTCGCCGTGCCCTGTTCGTAGCGGCTGCGGATCTTCTCGACCGCCGTCGACAGCGCGCGATAGTCCAGCCGCCGCCCTTCCGCATCCTGCTCCAGCAGCGGCAGCACGATGGCGCTCGACCTGAGGTCGCCCGCCACCAGGCTGCCCACCAACCCGCCGCGGGTAATGTTCAGGCGCAGTTGCTCGATGCTCTCGGGCGAACCGTCGTAGCTGTCGGGCATCACCGGGCCGCCCTGGAATCCCTCCTCGGTGACTTCGGTCCAGCGCACCGCGGGCGACCACAGCGACTTCACCCAGGCGCGGTCGACGCCCTCGGTCAGGAACAGTTCGTCGTTGATCTGGCGCAGCGTTTCGAGATAGCGCGGATCGAAGATGTCGCCATCAGGGTTCTCCACCACGATGCGCAGCGTGTTGCCCATGCCGCGCAGTTCGTCGCGGTTGGAGAGGAAGTTCTGGATGTAGGGATGATCGACCGGGATCATCTTCACGAAACTGGCGTTGAGCTTCACGCCGGTGGCCATGAAGCCCAGCACCAGCGTGAGCAAACCCGTGAACAGCAGCAACGCCATGCGGTGGTTGAACACCAGCCGCTCCAGCAGGTTGCCGGAGTTGCGCGGGAAGTCTTCCAGCGAGCGCACCACCGGCATGGTGTCGTGGTCGTTCGGCTTGATGCTCATCGGGCCTTTTCCCTGTCGAAACGCTGCAGGCCGCGCGGCCCGCCCAGCACGATCGCCTGGCCCTGCAGTGCCAGCGCCGCGGCCGGTAGCGCCGCCGCCAGCGGCTGCGCGTGGAAGCCGTGGCCACCATCCGTGCTGCGGGCAACCGCTCCGCTCTGGTCGGCCAGCCAGACCTCGCCGTCTTCGGTACGAACACCGGTGGTGATGCTGGCGTGCAGGCCAGAGTCGACCTGCTGCCAGGTGTCGCCGCGGTCGGTGCTGAGCCAGGCGTTGCCGCGCATGCCGAACGCCAGCAGGTTGTCCTGCGTGGCGACGAGGCCGAACCAGCTGCCCTCGTACGGCGAGGGCAGCGCGACGAAGCGCTGCTGTTCGGCCGACAGCCGCAGGAGCAGGCCGCCCTCGCCCGCGATGACCAGCGTCTCACCGACCGGCCGGATCGCATACAGGTTGAACAGGCGCGGGTTGTCGGTGCGATCGAACCACGGCTGCCAGCTGCGCCCGCCGTCGGCGGTGTGGAAGATCAGGTTGTAGGCGCCGACGACGAAGCCTTCGTCGGGGCTGTCGAACCAGACGTCGAGGAAGGGCTTGTCTGGGCCGAGCCCGGCATTGCGCTTCGCTTCGTCCAGCAGCGCCTGGTTGGCGTCGGACGGATCCGCCGCAACGCGTTCCTGCATGTAGTCGACCAGCAGGCGGTTCGCCTGCCGGCCGTCGAGCACGCGCTTCCATGACTGTCCGCCGTCTTCGCTGCGCAACACCACGCCGTCGTGCCCGACGGCGTGGCCGACGCGCGCGTCGACGAACTGCACGGCGGTGAGGTCGGACGAGACCGGCACCTCCGACTGCGCCCAGGTTGCCCCGGAATCCGCGGAGACCAGCACGTGGCCGCGTTGTCCCACGGCCACCAGCCGCTCGCCCGCCGACGCGATGCCGGTCACCAGCGCCCGCGGGGCGAGCGGGCTGATGCGCGCCGGGCGATCGAGCGGATCCGATCCGGCGTTCGCGGCCGGCGGCGCGGCGAACAGCAGCCCTGCGACTACCGCCCCCGCAGTCGCAATCAGAAGGCGCGGCACGACGATCACCGGATGCCGGCTCCCGCCAATCCGTCCGGCGTCCAGGCCGAGTTCGACAGCGGCTTGATGAACTTCAGGCCGACGTCGTAGGCGCCCAGCAGGCCGGTGATGTTGTAGCCGCCGCCGATGAAGTCGTGGAACGACTGCGCGGACGCCGACGGCGCCGGCAGGTCATACGACGGATTGGTGTAGACGAAGCCGGAACGGAACAGCTGCCCGCGGGCGTCGTACTGGTCGGAGGCCACCGCGATCCACGAATCCTCGTCGATGTAGAACACGCGCTTGGCGTAGATGTGGCGCTTGCCCGGCTTCAGCGTGGCCTCGACCACCCACACGCGATGCAGTTCCCAGCGCACGTTATCGGGATTGACGTGGCCCGGCGTGGTCGCCGCGTACGGATCCTTGGCGTAGACCAGCTTGAAGCTGTTGTAGGGGATCAGCATTTCGCGCTTGCCCAGCAGCTTCCAGTCGTAGCGGTCCATGGCGCCGTTGAACACCCACGCTTCGTCGTAGGTCGAACGGCCCATCGCGCCCGGGTTGGGCGTGTCGTAGGCGATTTCCGGCGCGAGCTTGACCCGGCGCTGGCCCGGCAGGTACTGCCAGGCCTTGCGGCCGAACTTCGTCGGGTTGATGTAGTCCTGCGCCAGCAGCGCTTCGCCCGCGCGGCGCGCCGGCGCCGTGTAGGCGATCTTGGTGCGGAAGTAGACGTCGTTCGGCGCGGACTGTCCCTTGCGATCCGGCGCGTAGTACGGATAGTCGACGTAGATCTCGCCGGTCGTGGCCAGCACCGCCTTGCCCGCCGGATTCACGTTGATCGAGTCGTACTTGGTGAAGTACGTCGATCCGTTGAAACGCAGCAGGTGGTTCCACATCACTTCCTGGCCCGTCTTCGGGATCGGGAACGGGAAGCCCGCGTACGTGCCCTGCAGGCCCAGGCCGCCGTCGGTGGTGCTCACCGATTCGGCGTTCCTGCGCGTGTTGGCCAGCACGAAGTCCGGGAACGCCATCGAGCGATGCGTCGGATAGACGTCGACGCGCATGGTCTTGGGATAGCGGCGCAGCATCTCCTGCGTTCCGGCGGTCAGGAACTTCGCGTACTTCGCCAGATCGGCCGCGTGGACCGAATACAGCGGCTTCTCGCCCGCCCAGGGATCGGGGCGTACGCCGGAGCCGGCCTTGTAACCCGCCGGCGCGCGGGCGAGTCCGCCCTCGTAGGCGGGAATGGTGCCCTCGGCGTTGCCCGCCTTCTCCGCGCCGACGGCGGTCAGCGTGGTGCCCAGCCGCTGGGCTTCGTCGGCGCTCACGGCGGCCAGGGCGCTGCCGGAGGCGAGCGCGGCCAGCAGGCCGGCGCACAGGTATCGGAATTGGTTCATTTCGTCTCTCCGCGGTTCGATCAGAACGTGGTCTTGTAGGTCAGCAGCACATGGTCGCGATCCGACAGCACCGCGTTGGTGCCGTTGGGCACGTTCATCGCGCCCGATGCCGTACGGGTGTAGTCGCCGTAGAAGCCGACATAGCGCAACGCGACGTTGTGGCGCGCCTGGATGTCGGCGGCGATACCGACCGAGAAGGAACCCGCCTGCTCGTTGCCGCCCGACAGCACGGCCGAGTTGCCCGACAGGCCCGCCGACCACGCGGTCGGCATGGACAGGTCCACGCCTGGCATGACCTGGTACCAGGTGGGCGTAAAGGTCAGGTTGATGCCGAAGTAGTCCTTGCTGACCGCGTCGATGTTCGCCGGATTGCCGCGATACGCAGCCGACCCCTTGAACGCGCCCGGGTTGTGCGTGACCTTGTCCCAGCGGTTCCACGCCAGTTCGGCGCCCCACGACGCGGAGTCGAACAGCGGCGTTTCGGAAACCAGGCCCAGCAGGTTCACCACGCCGTGCAGCGTGTTGCCGCGCGCACCGGGCGCGTTGCCGTCGAGGTCGTCGATGGCGACCTGGCCGGCGGCGCGATTGACCAGCGGCGCGGGAAGCACGGTCACCGGCACGCTCTGCAGCGGCATGTTGCGGCGATAGCTCAGTTCGGCGCCCAGGCTCAGCGAGCCGACCTGCCTGCTCAGGCTCCAGCCGTAGATGTCGATGTCCTGGCCGAAGTAGACGTCGTAGCGGCCGACCTGGCCGGCGAGGATCTGCGGCACGCTGGCCGCCGCCGGGTTGATGTAGCAGGTGTTGGGAGCCAGCGGCGTCAGGCCGACGGCGCTGCACGTCGCGGCGGGCACGGCCGCCACCGCCGGCGTCACCGTCAGCTGCGGCTGGATGTCCGTGGCGCGACGCACGTACAGGCCGGTGGTGCCGCCACCCAGCCATTCCGGGCTCCAGCGCGCCATCAGGCCCCAGTCGCCGTGCTTCTTCGGCTCGTGGATATCGCCCGCCAGCAGGCGCTGGCCAGGGCCGATGACCAGCGAGTCGCCGCCGCGCAGCAGCGCGTCGTTGACCGTCAGGTAGCTGCCCGATTCCGGATAGCGGGCTTCTTCCCAGTCGAAGAAGGCCTGCAGGCCGATGGTGAGCTGCGTCGTCGGCTGCACCTGCAGCGTCACCGACGTGCGCGGGCGGAACAGTTCCTTCGCCTCGATGCCGGGCGTGGCCAGCGCCTTCCACAGGTCGAGCGAGTACTGGCCGTAGGAGATGCCGTGGATGGCGCCGCCACCGAACAGGCTCTCGCCCCAGTACGCGGTGTGGCGGCCTGCGCGCAGGCTGACCGGCACGCTGCCGATGTCGCCGTGCGCGAATACGAACGCGTCCAGCAGTTCGCCCGAAGCGCCGCGCGCATAGCGGTCGGCATAAGACGACAGTTCGCCGGCGACCGGAGCGCCGCCGTCATCCAGGGTATTGGCCGTGGCGGCGTTGCGGTTGTCCAGCGATTGGTAGGCATGGTCGTACCAGGCGGTGCCGCTGACGCGGAAGCCGAAGCTGTCGCGGACCGTCACGTCGAATTCGCTGAGCAGGTCCAGGCGATTGGCCACGAGGCTGTTGCGATCGAAATTGCGGTCGCCGTCGTCGTAGTTCGGATTGGCCAGGATCGCGCCGTCCTGCTTCTCGGTGCGGATGCCGAGGTTGTAGCGGATGGTGTTGTCCCAGCGCACCACGACATCCGGGTTGCCGGTGCCGATCTCGGCAGCCTGCGCCGCGGGAGCGAACGACAGGGCGATGGCCGCCGCGAGCGACAGGCGATGGATCTTCGGGAAACGCAAATGGCGATCGTTGGGGATCACGGGAACTCCTGTGGTTGTTTTGTAGCGGAGCCGGTGTGGGGTTCCGGAATCAGACGAAGCCGACGCGGCGCGCGTCCTGCAACATCAGGCGCTGCGCCAGTCGTCGCGAGCAGCGACGCAAGTAGTAGAGGGGAGCCGCGAATGGGCCGACCAGCACGAGCTCGCGCCGCTGTCGCACGCCGCGCACGATCGCATCGGCGACCACGTCGGGCCGGCCGCCCTGCTTCGCGTAGTACGCCGTGAGGCGCTCGTACTGCGCATCGCCGATCGACGCGGCGACACTGGCGCGGGCCTTCGTGATCTGGGTATTGATGATGCCGGGGCAGACCGTCGTCACCCCGACCTGCGCACCCTTGAGCTTCAGCTCGAGGCACAGGCTTTCGCCCAGGCCCACCACCGCATGCTTCACCGCGGCGTACGCGCTCATGTTGGGCGCAGCCACCAATCCGGCCAGCGACGCGACGTTGACGATGCGGCGCTCTCCCCCTGCGCCGACCATGTCGGGCAAGAAGGCGCGACAACCGTTCACCACGCCCATGAGGTTGACCTGCAACACCCTTTCCCAGGCCTCGACCGGCGTGTCCATGAACGAGCCGAGGTAGCCGATGCCGGCATTGTTGACCAGCACATCCAGCGCCGGGATGCGGATTTCGCTGCGCACCCACCGGGCCAGATCCGCCATCGCCTTCGCATCGGCAACGTTCACGACCCGGGTGGCGCAATCCCGCCCCAGCGCCAGCACCTCGTCGCACGCCTTCTGCAGCGCCCGATCGTCGATGTCGACCAGCACGAGGTTGGCGCCGGCCCTGGCGAACGCCAGGGCCGTGGCGCGACCGATGCCGGAAGCGGCTCCCGTCACGAGGACCCAGCCCGCGCACTCTCCCCTGCGCATGCCTGCGGCCTCAGCCAAAAGCCGTCAGGTCCCGGGGCGTGATGCCGGCCTGCTCGCAGTAGGACAGATAGCGCTGCAGCCCGGTCTTCCAGTTTTCGATGGCCAGCACCTGGCCGTTCGCATCGAGGAAGATCAGGTCGCCCACCACGATGTTCAGCACGACGACCTGGCCTTCGTCGCCGACCGCTTCCGGCGTGTGGCTGGACGCGGCGGTTTCGAACACGACGCTGCCCGGGCCGGCGATCCAGTCGTGCTCCTTGTACTTCCAGCGTCCCTCGATCGTGTAGACGATGACGGTGCCAGAATGGTGGTGGCGCGGCAGTTCCATGCCCGCTGGCGCCTTCATCAGCACGATCATCTCGCCGCGGATCGGATCGAGCTTGAAATACTTCAGGTAGACGTCGTTCGTATAGGGCGCGAAGGGCACCCAGGGCAGCGCTTCGTCGTCCATTACCGAAACATGGACCTGCTCGTGATACATGAATCCCTCCTGTGGCATGCGTGGCTGCCGCCGACTAGAATCCGCCGGCAGCGGGCTATGTCTTTCCGGGAAAACCCGGGCCGGGATACACCGGTAGTACCATGGTCAGCGGAAGCATCGGAGTTGCGCGAGGTCCGGTAACGACATCTTCCTGTCAGTTCTCGACAGCCGCGAAGTTCCGGACAAGCAAGGGGGAGACCGCCATGAACACAGCGCGCAGGGTTCCAGTCCGGTACCTGGTCCTGCTTCGCGATTGGCTCCAGGCCCATGGAGTCGATACGGTCGCCCTGCTGCGCATGGCGGACATCGCCAGCGCAAAGTTCGACCAGCGCGACGCCGCGCTGGAACCGATGGAAGTGGAGGCTTTCATCGCCAGCGCGCGCCAGCTGACGGGCCACAGCGATCTCGGCTTCGAGCTCGGCCGGCTGATAAAGATGACCTCGCACGACCTGCTCGGCTACGGCATGCTCAGCTGCCGGAACATCGACGAGGTGATGCGCCTGGTGATGCGGCACTACCACCTCATGACCGAGACCTTCTCCTTTCGCTACCAGCGCGAGCCGGCGGGCGCGGGCGAAGTGGTCTACGCACCGACGATCGCGATGCCGCTGGAGATGCTGCGCTTCTACCTGGAGACCCTGGCGGTCGCGCACGACAACCAGCTGCGCTCGATGCTGGGCGGCAGCGGCGGCGGACTCGACATCTTCGTATCGATGCCGCCGCCTCCGCACATCGCGCGCTATCGCGCATTGGCGCCGACGCGGTTCCATTTCGACGAGGGCTCCCTGCCCAGCGTGCGCGTGGTCATGGGACCGGACGTCCTCGACCACCCATTGCCGTTCGCCGACGTCCACCAGATGCGGGAAATCGACCGGCGTTGCGAGGCCATGGGCCAGCGGCCACGCAGCACCAGCCAGGACTGGGTCGAATACTTGCGCATGATGATCCGGCAGTCCGACGGGCAGGCGCCGACGCTGGAGAGCATTGCCCAGAGCAACAGGGTTTCCCCGCGTACCATCGACCGCTATTTGCGGCGGGAGAACCTGAGCTTCCGGGAACTCCTGCAGCAGGTGCGCTTCGAGCGCGCCTGCGAACTGCTTCTGGGCTCCGACACCACCGTTTCGCAGATCGCCGTGCGGCTTGGCTTCAGCGATTCGGCGAACTTCGGCCGCGCCTTCCGGCGCGCCATTGGAGTGACTCCCACCGAATACCGCCGGCGCGCCAAAGAGAGGCACGGTGGCCTTTCTTCATAGGGCGCGCTCCACCGATCACCCTTCCTCGCGCCCTGCCCTTCGTTTCCATCGCCCTTCGTTCGCCGTATCATCATCCATGCAACAGATCGCCGGTGTCGCCCTTACTTTCTGAATCAGTCATGCCTCATCAGCGATGCTAGAATTCGACGCCGTCCTGAAAACGGCTCCGCCGCGACTGCCTGAATCCTCGCTCAAGCGCGAGCGGCTGACCCAGCGCTGGAAAGATCTCGCCGATCGCAGCGCCGTTGCGGTGATCGCCCCCGCGGGCTTCGGCAAGACCACGCTCCTGCTGCAATGGCGGCAACTGTGGTCGAACCGGAATGCCACGGTCGCCTGGCTTGGCGCCGACGCCGAGGACGACCCCGCGAGGTTCACCTCGATCCTGCTCCATGCGCTGGCGCATGCACACGCGCCCGACTCCGCTCCCTTCGATTCGCTGGCGACGATGTACGGCAGCAGGCCCGGCCAGGAAATCGAGGCCATGACGGGGGCGCTGGCCGAGATCGCCCGCTCGGACAGCGAAACCGTGCTCGTCATCGACGACGCGGAACGGCTGCCCGAGGCGACGCACGAACTGGTCCAGTACCTCTTCCTGAATGCGCCGGCCAACTTCCGCCTGCTCATCGGCTCCCGGAAGCCGCTCCCCATCAGCGCCACGGAATCGGCCGCCAAGGGCCATCTGGCCATTCTCAACCACGAAGACCTCCGCCTTCGCCTGGAAGAATCCCTGGAAGTCATCAAGCGGCGTCTTGGGCGGAAAGCGGGCGCGAACGAACAGGTGCATCTGCACGAAATCACCCAAGGCTGGCCCATCGGGTTGCAATTGGCCATCTCGGCGGTCGAGCACCAACCGGACATGGCCGACGCCGTCAGGTCGCTGTCGACCAGGCACGGCAACCTTCAGGAATACCTGGTCAGGTCCATGTTTTCCCGGCTTCGCGAGCCGTTGGCGTCTTTCCTCGTCCGGATTTCCGTTCTCGACCATATCAACCCGGGCCTTTGCGAGGCCGTTGCCGGTCCGTGCGGCCCGCTGATCCGGCAGGTCGTCGATGAAGTGCCCACGACGGTCCTCGGCGAGGACGATTCGCTGGTATTGCATCCGCTGGTCCGCGATTTCCTGCACGACAGGTTCAAGCAGCTCCCGCAGCGGGAGCAGATCGAAACCCATGCCCGCGCCTCCCGCTGGCTTGCCGACCACGGTCGATTCGACAGCGCGGCGCGCCATGCGTTTGCGTCCGGGGACGAACCGCTCGCGCATGCCTGCGTGGCGCGCTCCCTCTGGGCGCTGGGGACCCAGGGAAGGCTGGCCGAAGCGCGGGAATTGGTGGAACGCATTCCCTCCCTCATCCTCGCCGCGGACACCCGGCTCAGGCTCGAGGCGGCCTGGCTGGACGCATTGGGCGAACGGAACGAAGCCGCAATGAGTGTCGCGCGCGGCGTTGCCGAGGATCCGGAAACCGTCCCGCAATTGCGCATGACCGCCCTCAGGGTGGCGGGCGGAGCGGCCGCGTATTCCGATCGCGTGGGATTGCTGCCGGGGATCATCGAGGCTTGGCCGGACGCGCCCGACCAAGCGGACGACCCTCTCTACAAGGCGGCGCCATTGAACGCGCAGGCGCTCGTCGCATTGCATGCCGGCGCCAGTGGGCACGTACGCGAACTGCTGGCCCGGTGGTCGGCCCTCGGATCGTCCGGGTCGCTCCGGCTGGCCGCCGCGCTCGGCCGGGCCATGTCGTGCCTGAGCCATCTATGGGACGGCAATGCCTGCCTGGCGGAAGAAGGGCTCGAAGAAGCCCTCGCCCAAGCCGAAAGGGAAGAAGGCCGCCGCGGCATGATTTCCTGCATCCTCGCCGCCGTTCTGACCGCGGTACAGACCGAGCGCGACCGGCCCCAGGCCGCGCTGATGCTGATGGCGAATCGACTCGACGTCGTCGAGCGGTCGGGCTTCCCCGACACGATCCTTGCCGCGTATCGCGCCCTCGCCCGCATCGCGATGCGCCAGGGCGACGACCGGCGCGCCCTCAATCTGCTCTCGAGCCTGCATGCGATCGGCAAGGGCCGCAACATGCCCCGCCTGTGCATGCACAGCCTTGCGGACCGGATCCGGATCCACGCGATGCGCGCGCGCATCGAAACCGCGGCCAAGCTCGCCTGCGCGCTCGATGAACTTTCGCCCCGCTTCCAGTCGCGCGAATTCCAGCCGTTCCTTGCGCAGCACCAGCTGGCCTCGCGCATGTCGCAGGCATACATCGCACTGGCCCGGAAGGACCCCGATGCCTCCCGGCTGCAGCTGGAAGCGGCCGCCGCCATTGCGGACAGGCTCAATTGCGGGCGCGAGGCATTGACGATCAAGGCGCTTCGGGCCGTCGTGTCGAGGCAACTCGAGTCCGCCGATGCGCTGCCCCTGCTGGCGGAGGCGCTGGGGCTAGCGGATATCGGGGGCATCGCCAGGCTGGCGGAAGACACTCATCCGCTGGCCGCCCGGATGGCCCGCGAACTGCGCCATCCGGATGGGCCCGAGGGAGCCGGCGCGCCGTCTCTCCCGGCGTCGGCCAATCGCGGCGCCACGGCCACCCCGGCCCCGGCGTCATCCGGCCACGGCTTGCTCACCGCGAAAGAAGCGAATGTCCTCCAGCTCCTGGCCCAGGGCCTGCCCAACAAGCTGATCGCGAATCACATGAGCATCAGCGACGAAACCGTGAAATGGCACCTCAAGAACATCTTCGGCAAGCTCTCCGCGGGAAATCGCCGGCATGCGATCGACCGCGCGCGCCTGCTTGGCCTGGTGCGGCACTGACGGCCGGCACGCCCTTCCGGCGTCATGCGGGTGCGCCGGGCCGTGGCCGGGGCGGCAATGGATGCAGTGTCGCCCCTTCGAAATAGGACACCCGCAGCTGCAGGCCCCTCGGCGAATAGCCGATGAAGGCCGAATCGGCCGCGGGCTCGAATGCGCGGGTATAGCGCGCCGATAGCAGCTGGTTCTCCAACTCCAGCAGAACGCCTATGCTCTCCGGCGTCGCCTGCGCGGCGGTGTAGTCCTGCAGCACCTGCCGCGCGCGGTTGAAGAAGGGAACCGCCTGCTTGTGCCCGCGGAATTCCGGGGCGAAGAACTGCCGGTAGTAGTACAACGGCTGGCGCAGGCGCCGGGGAAAGCTCAGGACTGCCGTGCCGACGCCGCAGAGCGCGCCATCGCCGCTGCGGGCGACGCATACCGCCTGGCGTGCGCGTATCGCCGCCCTTTCGGGATCGGGCACGGCGTTGGTACGTCCCCACAGCTCGACCAGCTCGGCCGTGAGTCCGGCATCGACCTGCTTCCAGACCGGAATGATTTCGAACGGCACTTCTGTGTTCAATTCGGCAATCCCCTGACGGCGGCGGGCTTCGGCGAAGCCCCTCCGCCCAATCACTTCTTCCCGGCTGCGGCCCGGGCGGCCAGCCGGCGCACGGCCACCACGTACTCGGCGAATTCCAGCTTCTGGTCGTGGTTGGCATCGAATCCCGCCAGCGCCGGCGCGGACTTGCCCGCGCGCCTGACCAGTTCCAGGTTGGCGTACTCGCCGGCCTCGATCGCGCCGCTATGGTCGGCATCCAGCGCCTGGAACTGCTCGCGCAGGCGCAACTCGAGCGCGATCGCGCGCGCCAGACCCGGATAGCCGGCCTGGAATTCCTGCCGCGACAGCGTGCCGTCCTTGTTGGTGTCGAGCGCGGCGAAGATGGCCCCGGTCCCGGCCTGCGGCTGCGTACCCGCAGCGGGAACCGCGGCCTGCGCAGCAGCGGCCGCTGCCATGAGCAGTCCGGCGACGGTCGCGGTGAACGTGTTCGTCCTCATGCGGTCACGGCCTCCGCGCCAAGCTCGGTTTCGAAGGTGATGAGCTCGCGGATTTCCGGCGTGCGCAGCCCCACCACCATCGGATTGCGGACGTTGGGCAGGAAGCAGATGTCGAAGATCTCGCTGATGTCGCCCTCGAAGCGGATCCAGTTGCTCACGTCGCCATTGGCCAGCGAGATGATCTGCACGCCGCACCACGGCTCGGCGTCGCGCTTGCTCAGCTCCTCGTCGAGCTGCAGGCCCTCGAAGCGCTGGTTGCGCGGCTTCGACAGTCCGACCGCGGCGACGTTGCCGATGATCGACAGGCCGCGCGCGAAGCCCGGCACGAACGCCAGCGGCACGAACTTCTTCGTCTCGAAATCGACCCAGCCCAGGTGGCCGGTGCCGGCATTGAGCACCCACAGCTTGCCGTTCGCCCAGCGCGGCGAATGCGGCATCGACAGGCCTTCGCACACGATCTCGTTGGTGGTGATGTCGATCACCACGCCGCCGTCGTGGCGCCGGTCGCGCCAGCCATCGACGGTGTCGCTCCTGCAGACCGCGGTGACGTAGCGCGGCTCGCCGTCGACCATCGCCAGGCCGTTGAGGTGGCAGCGGTCTTCGGGCGCCAGCTTGCTGATGAAGTCCGGCTTCCAGATCGCCTTGAAGCTGTGGGTCTGGCTCAGCTCGGCCAGGCACGAATACTTGGTGTTGACGAACACCACCTTGCCGTTCCTGCGGATGCCCAGCTCGTGGATGTCGAGGTCGCCGATGGTCTGGGCGTTGCGCGGCACGTAGCACTTGTCGAACTGCTGGTGGATCACCTCGTTCGGGCGCAGCACGTTTTCGAAACGCCACAACTGGTAGAGGCCTCCGAGGTAGATTCGCTGGGCGTTGCCGACCACGCCCATCGCGCGCTCGAAAATGCGCTCGAAGAACGACACCCGCCCCTGCCGGTCGCTGCCGACCAGATACAGGCGCCCGCTCTGGTAGGACGAGATGGCCAGCGAGATCCGGTTGGCGGCGAGCCAGCCGGCCAAGCCGCGCGAACAGGACTTCTCGACCTTGAGTTTCATCAGGTCCAGCGGCGGCTTGGCGGCCTTCGCCTGCGGCGCCGCGGGCGCCGCCGGAGGCGGAGGCTCCACCGTCTGCAGGATCGGTTCGGCCGCTTCCTGCCCCGGCTCGCCGGCAACCTGGCTGCTGGTTTCCCCGGCGCTCGTGCCGGGAGCTTTCTTCTTTGCCACTTACTGCCACTCCTCGAACCCGGCCGGGATCCCGACCGCAACTTGCTGAAATTCGCCGGCACCACCGACGCGCGCTCCGGAGGCTACTCCTCCGGAGCCACGCGTTGGCGTGCCGCCGGTCGGCCGGCGGAAAAAATCCGGCCGGCCGATCTACCCGCTTACCAGCTGTAGCGCACCGTCAGCTGCGCGCCGGTGACGCTGTCCACCGCACCGCCATCCATCCAGTTCGCGCCGCCGGCGACCGACAACCGGCCCTTGCGGGCGCCCAGGCCCAACTCGACCATGGCACTGGTGCCGTCGGTGCTGGTCGTGCCCTGGATGCCGCCGTTGACCGCATGGTCGAAGTCGCCGTCGAACTCGCGCACGACGTTGAACGAGCCATACGGGATCAGGGTGAAGCCGCCGCCCTGGAACGTCCGGTCGAGGGCCACGCCCAACCGGGCGCGCGAGGACACGCCGCCATCGTTGGCGAATTCCGCCTGGCTGGCGTGCAGCGTGCGGATGTCGCCGATGCGGGTGTGGGTGTACTGCAGCTGCGGCACGACGTTGAGCCCGCCCGTCGACGTCCAGGCGGTGAAGCCGCCCTCCACGTTGAACGACTGCGCCGACGCCTTGGTCGTGTGCGCGCCCAAGGCCGAGCGCAGGCGCGCATCGACGCCGGTCCAGCGGTGCGACACGTCGACATAGGCGCCGTGGCCGCCGAACCAGGTGCCGTACAGGCCGAAGGTGCTGCCGTCGAGGCGGTTGCTGCCCGCGCCCTGCAGGCGTTGGCTGCCATCCGACTTGCCGATGAATGCGCCGAAGGCGATGTGCTCGGACGGACGGGTGTCGATGCCCGCTTCCCAGCCATGGTTCGACTGGTGGAAGCCGAGTCCGCCCGCACCGAAATTGCCGCTGTAGCGCGCGTCCACGTCGCCGCTGTCGGTGAACAGGCGCATCCACGGCCCCACCCCGGCCTGGCCCGCTTCCGGCACCACGCCCATGCGCTGGCGGAAAGTGCCGACCTGGGCGTTGACCAGGCTCTGCACGCCCGGCGCGACGACCGCGGCGAGCGAACCCGTGGCGTTCAGGCCGACGACGTCCACGCCCAGCGACACCGAGTCGTCGGACACGTTCAGGCCGAAGTCCATGGTGACGAAGCCGTCCTGCGCGAACCGCACGCCGCCCAGCACGAAGTCGCCGGCGAGCGTGCCGCTCGTGGCGATCAGCGGAACGTCGATGTTCGGCGCGGTCGGCAGGTCGAGCAGGTTCACGTTCAGCGTCTGCGTCGTCGGCTCGATGATGCTGCCGTCGACGTACAGCTGGTCGCTGGCCTGGTTCAGGCCGCTGACGTCCAGGTTGATGGCGCCGTCGCCGGAGAAGTCGCCGGTAATGGTCAGCACGTCGTCGGGTGCGCCGTCGACGAAGCTGATCACGCCGTTGTTGTAGAACGCGCCGCCGTTGGCGTCGATGGCGTTGTCGGCGCCATTCACGACGATCGTGCCGTTGTTGGCGAACGCATCGATGCCGGGAACCGCGAACGCCGCGAAGTCGGCGGCAGCCGCATCGACCACTTCGGCGCCCATCAGGATCGAGGCGTCGTCCATGAGGATCGTGCCGCTGTTGACGACGTAGTCGTTGCCATCGCCGAAGTCCGACTCGCCGACGACGCGCCAGGTGGCGCCGGCCGCGTTCTCCAGGGTGTCGTCGAGGCCGCCGGTGACGACCGCGCCCGTGAGCGAACCGCGGTTGACCAGCGTGGCCGCCGCATCCGCACTCGAGGAGATGGCGATCCGCGCGCCGTCGCCGA
Organism: Pseudoxanthomonas sangjuensis; assembly: GCF_010211755.1. GTDB lineage: Bacteria > Pseudomonadota > Gammaproteobacteria > Xanthomonadales > Xanthomonadaceae > Pseudoxanthomonas_A > Pseudoxanthomonas_A sangjuensis. Next base: position 31,129 of record NZ_PDWR01000021.1, read on the forward strand.
TGGCGGCGATGGTGCCGGTGTTGGTCAGCACGTTGCTGCCGTAGGACTGCATCGACACCGCGGTGGCCGTGGCGTCGTCGCCGTAGGCGGCCGCGATGATCGTGCCGCTGTTGTCGGCCTGGACGCCGGTTTCGGCGAGGAGGTTCGCACCAGTGGCGTTGGCGGTCGGGCCAGTGGCGACGGCAAGGATGTCGCCGCCGTTCGTCAGGCTCGCACTGCCGTAGAAGCTGTTGGCGAGCGCGCCGACCGCTACCGCGTCGTCGGCCTCGGCGACGACGCTGATGTGGCCGGCATTGGTGATGCCCGCCTCGAGCGCGCCGATTGCCACGGCGCCGTAGCCGTGCGCGACGCCACCCTCGGCGCTGGACGCGACGCGGATCTGGCCGTCGTTGTCGATGGTCGTGGTGCCACCATCCGTCACCCGGTTCGGGTTCGCCCAGTCGCAGGTGTAGTACTGGCCGTAGGGGCCGTCCTTGTAGCCGCAGTCGTAGGTGACCGTCTGGTGCAGCGCGTACGCGTAGCTGCCAACCGCCCAGGCATCGCCCTCGACGGCAGTGGCACTGGCGCGGATGGCGCCGGTGTTGGCAGTGTCGGCATTCCACTGGGCGCGAATATAGGTTCCGTGGGTCATCGCATAGCCGAAATCGGCGCTGGAGACGGCTTCGATGTCGCCTGCGTTGACGATTTCGCTGGTCCCGCTGCTGGAGTAGTAGCCGATGGAAGCGCCTATCGCGCCCGCTATGGCGGGGCGCTCGTACGCCGCACTGTCGGCGGTGACCGTGGCATGCGAAACGAGCGTGCCCGCGTTGTAGATCGTGGCGTAGCTGGCCCCTCGCATCTTCATGCCCTGGGAATGGGCGACGCCACCGTTGTAGTCGCCGTGCAGGCTGCCCGACGAGGCCTGGGCGACGATGGCTCCATCGGCTTCGTTGACCAAGCTGCCGTATTGACCGGCCTTGACATCGGTGGCGTAGGCGATGGCAACTCCCAGATTGGTGTCTGCCGAGGCGGTGACGTTCCCCGAGTTGATGATCGCGACATCGCCCCGCGAGTACACCCCGATGCCGGTCGCGCTAGCCAGGCCGCTGAAGAAGTTCTGGGCGTCCTCGGCAATCGCGATGACATCGACAGTGCCGTTGTTGGCGATCGAGGTACTGCTCCCGAAGTCCGCCCCGGCATAGACGCCTGTGGCGGCGGCGAAGCTGATAAACGTATGGGTGTCTTCCGAGAGGCCGTGGGTGTGGCCGTAAGCGATGATCTGGCCGTCGTTGACGAGGTCGATGCCGTATATCCCGGCCATCACGAGGCCGGCCGCATACCCGCCGCCATACACCGATGTCTCGGCAGTGGCGATGATGCTGGCATCTGCTGCGTTGGTGATATTGGCGTACTTGCCCAAGGCCTGGATGCCCGTCGCCCCGACAATGCCGCGTTCGGCAGAGGCATGGGCACGGATGTTGCCGTGGTTGTCCACGCTTGCGTCGCCGTAGCCGAACGGGCTCACCGCCACAACGGCGGTCGCATAGGCGTAGGTGTCGGCATACCGCTCGGGCATGCCGCGCTCGGTACGGGCGACGGCGTCGATGTCGCCGTAATTCGTCACGCCGACATCGCCCAACAGGTTGTAAGCATAGACGCCCGTGGCGCTTGCCGAGCCGAAGTCGGCCGAGGCGTAGCCCAGGATCGAGCCGGTATTGTCGATAGTGAGCGCACCGGCGTACTTTCCGCCCACCTGGGCGGCCACGCCCCAAGCCGCTGCATAACCCTGACTGGTCATGGCAGTGGCAGCGATGTCGCCGGAATTGACGACGTCGGTGTACCAGTAGCTGTTGGCCGCGAACGCGGCGACACCGACGCTCTTGGCCTGCAGAAAGCCATAGCTGCCGGCCAAGTCCTCCTGCGCCAGCGCAGTCGCCGAGATCGTCCCGCTGTTGTCGACCGACGAGGCGTAGTACGTCGCCATGTTGTAGATGCCGAACGCAGTGGCTTCCGCTTGCCCGTAGTCGGCCTGCCCACCCACGGCGACAGCTGAGATGTCGCCCTGATTGACCGTGATCGCATCCAGCATGGACAGGTTGACCAGGCCCATGGCGACGGTCTGGTCGCCGGTCGCTTCGGCGGAAATCGTGCCCAGGTTGCCGGCGTAGGCGTAGTAGACGCCCACCGAATAGGCACCGTAGGCCGCGGCCATGCCGCCGTCCGCGGCGGCGTCGACGGCGATGTTGCCGGCGTTGTAGAACGCGCCACTCGTATAGCCGAAGTTGTAGGCGCCGATGGCTTGCGCCGTCCCGCCGTCGGCCATGGCGGTGGCGCTGAGGTCGCCGTAGCTGTAGATCGCGGTGTTGAGGCCGTAGGCGCGCGCGGCCGTGGCCAGCGCAATGCCGCCCTCGCCGGCGCTTGCCGTGGCGCCCATCGACACGTCGTTGAAGATGCTGGCCACGTCGGCGATCACCGCGCCGCCGGCTGCGTAGGCATAGCCGCCGGTGCCGGCCGACGCCGTGGCGTCGAGCTCGCCGCCATTGATCAGCAGGCCGATTCCGGAGAATCCGCCGAATGCGAACGTGCCATAGGCGCTGGCGTCGCCGTTCGTGCTCGCCGCGGCGGCGGAAACATCGCCGTAGTTGCGCACGGTGCTCAGCTCGTAGCTCAGCGCGTAGAGGCCGGCTGCGGTCGCGTCGCCGTCCACGGAAGAGCCCGAGACGTCGATGCTGCCGTAGTTGGTGAGGTAGGAGGCCGCCTCGGCCGTGCTGACCACGCCGGCAGCGCGGGCCAACAGCGCATCGCCGTCGGCATGGACGCCGACGTCGCCGGAATTGACGGTGGTCGTGCTGCCATACATCACGGCGTGGTTGTAGATGCCGACGGCGATGGCCACGTCGCCAGTGGCCGTGGCGTCGATCATGCCGCTGTTGTCGGCGAAGGCGTCGTAGACCAGCGCGTAGTTGTAGAGGCCGGTCGCCGATGCGCCGTAGGTTCCATCGGCGATCGCTTCGATGGCGCCGGTATTGGCAGCCGTCGCGTCGCCATAGCGCAGGGCCAGGTTCATCGCGCCGGTGGCGGTGGCGTAACCGCCGGTGGCCTCGGCGCGGATATCCCCGTCGTTGGCGAGGTAGCCACTGCCGTAGCGCTGGCGGGTCAGGTTGACCGCGCCGAAGGCATAGGCGTACGCACCGTCGGCCTGGGCGTGGATCGAGCCGGCATTGACGACCACGGAGTCGTTGTCGCCGGAGGCATAGCCGATCGCGTTGATGCCGGTGGCATAGGCCCCGCCATTCGCCGAAACCGCGTGGGCCTCGATGTCGCCTGCATTGGTGACGGTCGTCGGGCCGGCGTAGCCGAAGGCATAGATGCCATCCGCGTTGGCGCGACCGTTGTCCGAACGCGCGTAGGCCTGGATGTCGCCCTCGTTCTCGACCGTCACGCCATCGAAGAAGCCGGTGGCGTAGACGCCGCGGGCGCGCGCCCAGGCCCAGTCGTTCGTCGCCGTATTCGAGGCGGTGATCAGGCCGCCCTCGCCGTTGTGGACCACGGCGTCGTAGGCGGCGACGCGCACGCCGATGGCGCCGTTCCAGTTGCCGTTGTCGGCATCCGCGTCGGCCGAGACGGTGCCGCTGTTGTCCACGGCGGCGTACTTGCCGTACGCACTGATGCCGGCCGCGGACATGTAGCCGCTCGCGCTGACGTCCCCGCTGTTCTGCACCGAAACATCGGTGCCGTACGCGTCGATGCCGGTGGCGTTGCCGTAGACCGAGTCGGCATTGATCACGCCGTCGTTGCTGATCGCGATGCCATTGCCTTCGGCCGACAGCGCGGTGGCGCTGCCGTGGAACGAACCGGCGGAGAAGCTGCCGTCCGCCAGGTTGTCGACGCTGATGTCGCCGCTGCCCGCGGACACGACGGCGGCGACAACGCTGTTGTAGCCGCTGGTGGCGCCGGCGAAGACATCGCCGCCGTTCACCATCGTGACGTCGTCAACCGCATAGATATCCAGCGCCCCGGCACTGTAGGCCGTCGCGTCGGTGGCGATGCTGCCGTAGTTCGCGAGCGTCGCCGATCCGCTGGCGGCGGAAACCCGGATGCCGTCCGCGCCGCTGGTTTCGATGCCGGTGCCCATGTGGGAGACGATCGTGATGTCGCCGACCCACGACGCGTCCACGCCGGTTTCGCCAGCCGCCGGAATGACGCTGGTGGGCGTCTCGTCGCCCAGCACGACCGTCAGGTCGGCCGGCGGGACGAAGGCGCCTTCCGGGATGCCCTGGGCGAAATCGCCATTGCAGGCATACGTGTTGGTCGTGGCGTTGTAGTTGCAGGTGCCCGCGAAACCGACGGCAGGCACCGACAGCGACAGCACGGTGGCCGAGACCGCCAGCACATGGCGCACGGCTCGGGCGATGGGAGCGACTTCGGGAGTTGCGCGGGTGCGCGCCTTGCGCGCGCCAGTATTCCGGTTAGAGCCGATCATTACTTCCCCTGGGCGGATGTGTTTGTTGTCAACAGGCGTATTGCGCGAAGGAGCGCCCGGCCGTGCGGGCGCTCCTTGCGGCTTCGTCGGTCCGATGCCTGTGCGGTCAGTTCACCTTGACCGCGGACCAGGCGGCGGCAACCCGACTCGCTTCCGTCGAGGTGGCGCCGTACAGGTCCTTCGCGGCCTGGATGGTGGCCGCGCGCGCGCCGGCATAGTCGGTGTCGGCGGTGAAGTACACGGACAAGGCGCGGTACCAGATCTTCTCGGCCTTGGCGCGGCCGATGCCGGTCACGCTCGCCCCGTTGCAGGTCGCCGCGTAATGCTTGACGCCGCTGAAGGTCTTGGCGGCGCTGCCCTCGGCCAGCAGGTAGAAGAAGCGGTTGGCCACGCCCGAGGAGTAATGGACGTCCAGGTTTCCGATGCCGCTGTAGTAGCAGTTGGGCGAGCGGCCGTCGGCGATCGGGTTGAACATGTAGCGCAGGGCGCGCTGATCGGCGCTGCCGGGCACGTTGGCCAGGAAAGCCCGTTCGCCGATCAGGTAGTCCGGCGTGTCCTGGGCGTTGTTGGCATGGAACTCGACCATGGTGCCGAGGATGTCCGAGTTGGCCTCGTTCAGGCCGCCGGACTCGCCCGAGTAGATCAGGTTGGCGGTCTGGGCGTTGACGCCGTGGCTCATCTCGTGACCGGCGATGTCGAGCGAAACCAGTGGCCCGAGCACGACCCCGTCGCCATCGCCGTAGGTCATGCAGAAGCAGCTGTCGTTCCAGTAGGCGTTGCTGTAACGGCGGCCATAATGCACGCGGCTGTAGCTGCCCTTGCCGTTGCCGGCGATGCCCAGGCGGCCGTGTACCGTCTTGTAGTAGTCCCACGTGGCCGCCGCGCCGTACTGCGCGTCGCCAACGACCGTGGCCGGATCGGACGTGGAGAAGTTGCCCCAGACGTTGTCGGCATCCTTGTAGACCTGGCCCGAGGTACGGCTGTTGGAGCCATCGATGGTGCGCATGCCGCCGCGCGACGGATCGCGCATTTCATAACCGCCGGAAACCGAGTTGGTGACCAGGGACACGCTGCCCGAATACAGGGTCTTGGCCGAGCCGGTGACCGCCGCGGTATGCCGGTTGCTCCAGCTGTCGAGGATCCTGCCGCCGTGCGCATCGACGATGTAGGTCATGTCGGCGCCCTCGTTGGACAAGCGTACCTGCCATGCCAGCCGGGCGGCACCACGACCGCGCGCATACACCACCAGCCCGCTCTGCGGCGTGCCGGCGAAGTCGGAGCCGAATTCCGTGCCGGCGACAACGACCGCATCGTCCGACTTGAGCGAGGGACGGGTGGACAGGCCCAGCACCTTCTTCTGGGACAGGGACAGGGACCTGAGCTTCCCGTTCCGCGAATGCACGACCAGATCGCCGCCGATCACCGGAAGGCCGCCATAGGTACGTTCGAAGCGGACGTGTTCCGTTCCGTCGGCATCCACGATCACGTCGCGGGTGACGTAGCGGTCGTCGGCCGAAGCGCGGATGGCCGCGCGATGATTCTGGATCAGGCTCAAGGCCCGGCCCGCGGCCGGATGGTTCGGATTGGCCGCATACGCGGCATTGCAACCCGCCGCAGTCATGACAATCAGCGGAAACAGCTTGGACATCAACGACATGAACACTCTCCCCTTGCACGGACGCGGCCTGTTACCGGCCACCATGTGAAGCACCGAAGAAGAGTGGAGTAGAACCAAGCCCCCCGTTGAATCCCACCCCCTGAAAAGGGGGGGGATGGGCGCCTTGCCGTCCCGATCGACGGACCCGCGCGCCGTACGCGGCCGATGTGTCCGTTTCGCACTGTCGATTGGCGACTGCGGCCTGTGTACAGGCGAGGCAGCGCCAGGTTCGCGTCGCGGTCCGGGGATGCCGTGCCTGGACAGGCTCCCGGCACGGCTCGCAATTCACCACGCGCACGGTGGCACACGGTGCCGCTTCGGCCAGCGCAACGGAAGGGGTTACAGCCATCGCCTCGGCAGGCAATGGCCTGGCGTCGCGAACTGCGGACACCGCCTTCGCATCCGGCCGTATCCGCGAAGGCGCACGCGGCTGTAGGACCGCGGAAACGCCCCCCCTGCCCCCATTCCATGGCAGGCCCAGGACCGGCGCGTCGAATCCCGTCGCCCCTGCAGCCAGCCCGCAGGACTTCGCCGGCCGCTTCTTCGCGGGGCGGAAAGACGAAGGCCACCCGCAAAGGTGGCCCAAGTACCTGAAACCAATGGTGGGCGATAGTGGTTTCGAACCACTGACCCCTGCCGTGTGAAAGCAGTGCTCTACCGCTGAGCTAATCGCCCGGTCGAATCGGGGCGCAAATGGTAATGGCAGCGGCGTTTCCGGTCAAACCCGCAGCCAGGCCGGACCCGCCCGGCCGCCTTCAGATCGACTTCGAGGCGCACAGGGCCGCAGCCCGCGCCGGCGGCGCGAAACTGTCGCTGCGCGCCTCGGCCCAGAAGTCGCGGAACACCGCATGGTCCGGGATCCCGGCCAACAGCTCGCCGGGGGCGACGGAGCGGTACAGCGCCGCCAGCGAGCGCACTTCGGTGGGCGAGACCCGGCGCAGGATGTGCTCCGGACCCAGTTGCGATGGATGCTCCAGCCCGGCCGCGCCGAGCAGGTCGCGCAGCGCCTTCAGCGTGTTCCGGTGGTACAGGTGCACGCGTGCGGCCTTGTCCGCCACGTCGAGGTGCTTCCAGCGGCGCGGGTTCTGGGTGGCGATGCCGGTCGGGCACTTGTCGGTGTGGCAACTCTGCGACTGGATACAGCCCAGGGCGAACATGAAGCCGCGCGCGACGTTGCACCAGTCCGCGCCCAGCGACAGCGTGCGGGCAATGTCGAAGGCGCTGGTGATGCGCCCGGCCGCGCCGATGCGCACGCGCTCGCGCAGGTCCAGCCCGACCAGGGTGTTGTGCACCAGCATCAAGGCTTCGTGCATCGGCACGCCGACGTGGTCGATGAACTCGGCCGGCGCCGCGCCGGTACCGCCCTCGGCGCCATCGACGACGATGAAGTCCGGCAATAACCCGCTTTCGCCCATCGCCTTGGCGATGCCGAACCATTCCCATGGGTGGCCGATCGCCAGCTTGAAACCGACCGGCTTGCCGCCGGACAGATCGCGCAGCCGCGCGACGAACTGCAACAGGCCCAGCGGCGTGGAGAACTCCGAGTGCTTCGCCGGCGACACGCAGTCCACGCCCATCGGCACGCCGCGCGTGGCCGCGATCTCGGCGCTCACCTTCGCCGCCGGCAGCACCCCGCCGTGGCCGGGCTTGGCGCCCTGCGACAGCTTCACCTCGATCATCTTCACCTGCGGGTCGCGCGCGTTGTTCGCGAACTTCTCCGGGTCGAAGCGGCCCTTGTCGTCGCGGCAGCCGAAATAGCCCGACGCCACCTGCCAGACGATGTCGCCGCCGTTCTCGCGATGGTACGGCGAGATCGAGCCCTCGCCGGTGTCGTGGTAGAAACGGCCGCGGCGCGCGCCTTCGTTGAGCGCGCGGATCGCGTTGGCCGACAGCGCGCCGAAGCTCATCGCCGAGATGTTCAGCACGCTGGCCGAATACGGCTGTGTGGTGCCGCCTGCGGTGCCGACGTCGACGCGGAAGTCGTGCGATTCGATTTCGACCGGCGCCAGAGAATGGTTCAGCCATTCGTAGTCGACGCCATACGCGTCCTGCTGGCTGCCGAACGGCACCACGTCCATCACGCCCTTGGCGCGCTGGTAGACCAACGAACGCTGCTGGCGCGAGAACGGCACCTCGGCGGTATCGCCTTCGATGAAGTACTGGCGCATCTCCGGGCCGACCGCCTCCAGCCCGTAGCGGAAGTGCGCGAGTATCGGGTAGTTGCGACGCAGGGTGCTGCGTCGCTGCGCCAGGTCCAGCGTGCCCAGCGTGGTCAACAGGCCGAAGCCGGCAACGCCCCAGATCCAGCCGGGCCAGCGCGTGGCCAGCGCCAGCGAAACCAGGGTCAGGGCGATGCTGAGTGCATAGGCCAAGTAGCGCTGCATCCGTTCCTCGCTTCGAATCGTGACGTGCGTCGCATCGACTGGTGCCCGGGGTGGGAATCGAACCCACACTCCCTTTCGGGTGAGGGATTTTAAGTCCCTTGCGTCTACCAGTTTCGCCACCCGGGCGGTCGTGCACCGGCAATGATACGGCAGCGCGGCGCGGGCCTGAGCCTAGCTTGAACCCCGGTCCGCGACGGGCGGCGAATGCGCCGGCCGCTCCGGTAAGATTCCGGCACCGGACAGGAGGGGCATCGCGTCCGGCCACTGCAACCGCAACAGGAATCCCCATGCTATCGAGCCTGATCGCCCTGGCGCTGGCTACCGCCGCCGCCACGCCGTCCGGCAACGACCTTTCGCTGGTCTGCCACATCGAGGACTGGTCGCCACCGCCGTTCGTTTCCAGTACCGACTCGGCGCGCGCGCGGCTCGGCGACGACGATCGCAAGCTGGTCAACCAGTTCGAGAAATCGCTGCGCGACAAGAGCCGCGAACGCGAGAACGGCAGCATCAGCGTCACCGAGTTCGACCGCTTCGTCGAACGCAGCTTCAACGACGCCGTGCGCGCGCGGCCCGAGCTCAGGCCCATCCTCGAGACGGTGTCGGCCCGCTACTCGCGCACCATCGGCGTCGATCGCGTGTTCGCGCTCAACAACGAGCGCCTGCTCGCCGAGCACGAAGCATCGAAGTCGGCCAAGCCCTTCGTCGGCAAGTACGTGCAGCTGCGCTACCTCGACGGCCTTGCGACCTGGCAGGAATCGATGCGCAAGATCGTCGAACGGGCGCAGCTGAACACGCCGGACCCGCAAAGCGGGCTGACCCCGACGCTGTCCACCAGCGACAGCACCATCGCCTTCGTCCTGGCGCCGGCGCAGCAGGACAGCACCACGCCGCGTACCGTGGCCACCATCGACCGCTATACCGGCGAACTGCAACTGGACAAGACCGACGCCGGCGGCCGGTTGCTGTATTCGCTGTCGGGACTGTGCGACAAGCAGGCACTGCCGCGGTTCTGAACCGGCGCCCGCCGCGATGAAGCGAAAAAGCCCGCGCAAGCGGGCCTTTTCGCATCGGGAGCCGGACCGGGCGCAATCGGGCGGACCTGCCCCGGCGCTTCCTACGGCGCAGGCGCTGCGGTCGATCCGCGCAGCATCAGGCTGAAATCCAGCGTCTGCTGGCGCGGCACTTCCACGGTCTCGATGATGGCCAGCAGGAGGTTGACCGCGCGGATGCCGATCTGCCGCATGGGCTGGCTGATGGTCGTCAACGGCGGACTGAGATAGCGGGACGAGGCCAGATCGTCGAAGCCGACGACCGAAAAGTCCTCCGGCACGCGGATTCCCAAATCCCTGCACGCGGCGAGAACGCCCAGCGCCATCTGGTCGCTGAAACAGAACGCGGCGGTGGGCGCAGACGCATCGCTCAACAGCTTCCTCGCCGCCGCATAACCGGATTCGAGCGAAAAGTCGCCCGGCGCGATCCTCAGCAGGCGCAGGCGCCCCCGCGCCCTGGCAACGGCCTTGGCCCCTTCCAGCCGCTGCTGGTGCAAGGGATTGTCGGGCGGGCCGCCCACCACGGCGATCCGCTCGTGCCCCAGGCCATACAGGTGCTCCATCGCGGCGCGTGCCGCAGCCGCGTTGTCGATGTGGACGCTGGGAATACCCAGCGTCGGGTCGAACTCGCAGCCGTTGACGACCGGCGCGGCAGCGCCCAATTGCTTGACGATCTTCCACGCCGTTGGCGGAAGACGGTGCCCCAGGACGATCATGCCGTCGGCCTCGTTACGCCGCAGCATCTGCGCGTAACGCTCCTCCCGCTCCGGCTGGTGCTGGGTATCGCCGAGCAGGACGGCGTAGCCGGCAGCCTGCGCGGCTTCCTCGGCCCCCTGCAGGATCTGGGCGAAGAAGGGATTGGCGATGTCCGGCACCGTGACCAGGATCTTGCCGCTTCGCTGGGTCTTGAGCGTCCTGGCCGCCACGTTGGGGACATAGCCCAGTTCGGCGACGGCCCGCTCGATGCGTTCGCGCGTGGCCGGCAGGACCTTCTCCGGCCGGGAAAGCGCGCGGGACACGGTGCCTGCCGAGACCCCGGCCTGCTTCGCGATGTCGTAGATGGTGGGCATGGCTTGGTCCGGCTTCCTTCGATGCGCTGCACAACGATTGTCGCGGCTTTCCCATGCTAGATTATGCAATCGATTGCATCGAGACGGATCGGCATGAAAACGCTCAAGGGTCCAGCGCTGTTCCTCGCGCAGTTCATCGGTGACAAGCCGCCGTTCGATCGACTGGACACATTGGCCGAATGGGCCGCCGGGCTTGGCTATTCTGGCGTACAAGTGCCGACGAGCACGCCCCACGTTTTCGATCTGGTCCAGGCCGCGCAGAGCCAGGCCTACTGCGACGACCTCACCGGCATGCTGGCGCGGCACGGCATCCGGATCAGCGAACTGTCCACCCACCTGCAAGGGCAGCTGGTTGCCGTCCACCCGGCCTACGACGTCCTGTTCGACGGCTTTGCCCCGCCGGACAAGCGCGGCAATCCGGCGGCCCGGCAGGCCTGGGCCGTCGAGCAGCTGATGCTGGCGGCCAGGGCCAGCCAGCGCCTGGGGCTCACGGCGCATGCCACGTTTTCCGGCGCGCTGGCCTGGCCGTATTTCTACCCCTGGCCGCAACGGCCGCCGGGACTGGTGGAAGAGGCCTTCGCCGAGCTCGGCCGTCGCTGGCGGCCGATCCTGGATGCCTTCGACGCCTGCGGCGTGGACCTGTGCTACGAGATCCATCCGGGCGAAGACCTGCACGACGGTGCGACCTTCGAGCGGTTCCTCGACGCCGTCGACCACCACCCGCGCGCCAAGATCCTGTACGACCCCAGCCACCTGCTGTTGCAGCAGATGGACTACCTCGGCTTCATCGACCGCTACCACGACCGGATCGGCATCTTCCACGTCAAGGACGCCGAGTACCGCGCCAGTGCGCGCAGCGGCGTCTATGGCGGCTACGAGAACTGGATCGATCGCCCCGGCAGGTTCCGTTCGCTGGGCGATGGCCAGATCGATTTCAAGGCGATCTTTTCCAAGTTCGCCCAGTACGACTTCCCCGGCTGGGCCGTGCTGGAATGGGAGTGCTGCCTGAAGCATCCGGAAGACGGCGCGCGCGAGGGCGCCGCCTTCATCCGCGACCACCTCATCCGCGTGACCGAACGCGCCTTCGACGATTTCGCCGACAGCGGCGCCGATCCGGAAACGCTGCGCCGCATGCTGGGAATTTGAACCGATACCGACCTGGGAGGGGAAGTCATGACGTTCACCATGTCGCGCCTGGGCGCGATGATGTTCCTGCAGTTCTTCATCTGGGGCGCGTGGTTCGTGACCCTCGGCACGTACCTGGTGCAGGGGCCGTTGCAGGCCAGCGCCAGCCAGGTCGCAACGGCCTACCTCAGCCAGTCCATCGGCGCCATCGTCGCGCCGTTCCTGGTCGGCCTGGTCGCGGACCGCTACTTCGCGGCGCAGCGCATCCTGGCGGTGCTGCACCTGGCCGGCGCGGCGCTGATGTGGGTCGCCTCCACGGCCAGCGGCTTCAACACGTTCGCGACCTGCGTCATGGCCTACATGCTGCTGTTCATGCCGACGCTGGCGCTGGTCAACAGCATCGCGATGCGGCACATGCAGTCGCCGGAAAAGCAGTTCCCGTTCGTGCGCGTCGCCGGCACCATCGGCTGGATCGTCGCCGGCGTGCTGATCGGCTGGCTGGGCTGGGAACAGGCGCATCGGCTCGAGCTCACCTTCCGCATGGCCGCGGCGGCCTCGCTGGCCCTCGGCCTGTATGCGCTGACCCTTCCGCACACGCCGCCGCTGGCGCAGCAACGCAATGCGACGCTGGGACAGATCCTGGGACTGGACGCGCTGCGCCTGCTGAAATCGCGTGCCTACCTGGTGTTCTTCCTGGCCTCGATCGCGATCTGCGTCCCGCTGTCGTTCTACTACAACTTCACCAACCCCTTCCTCAACGACCTCGGCGTGCGCGGCGCGGCCGGACTGCAATCGCTCGGACAGGCGTCCGAAGTGCTGCTGATGCTGGCCATGCCGTTCCTGTTCGTGCGGCTGGGGGTCAAGACCATGCTGGCGGTCGGCATGGCGGCCTGGGTGCTGCGCTACGGCATGTTCGCCTATGGTGATGTCGGCAGCGGGTTCGCGTTGCTGGTGATCGGCATCGTGCTGCACGGCATCTGCTACGACTTCTTCTTCGTCACCGGCCAGATCTACACCGATGCCCATGCCGGGCCCGACGCGCGCAGCAGCGCGCAGGGCTTCATCACCCTGGCGACGTACGGCGTCGGCATGCTGATCGGCACCTTCCTGTCCGGCGCGGTCGTGGAGCACTACACCACGGCGGCCGGTCCCGACTGGCGGCAGATCTGGCTGTTCCCGGCGGGCGTCGCGCTGGTCGTGCTGGTCGCCTTCCTGTTCCTGTTCCGCGAGCGGCCGACCGCCGTCGCCGCGTCGTCCGCGCACTGAGGGTCCAGACCGATGAGCAAGCTAGGGGTCGCCATCGTCGGCACCGGAATGATCGGCGCCGTGCATCGCCGCGCGGCGCTGCTGGCCGGCGCCGTCGTGCGCGGCGTGAGCGCGTCGTCGCCGGAGCGCGCCCGCGAAGTGGCGCAGGCCTGGAATGTTCCGCGCGCCTATCGCGATATCGAAGAGGTCATCGCCGATCCGCAGGTGCAGGTCGTGCACGTGTGCACCCCGAACCACCTGCACCGGCCGATGGCGCAGGCCGCGCTGGAGGCCGGCAAGCACGTGGTCTGCGAAAAGCCGCTGGCCACGACGCTGGAAGACGCCCGGGCCCTGGCGGCGCTGGCCGCGTCCAGCGGGCGGGTGGCCACGGTGCCCTTCGTCTACCGCTACCACCCGGTCGTACGCGAAGCGCGCGCGCGCATCGCGCAGGGCGAGCTAGGACCGCTGCGCCTGATCCACGGCAGCTACCTGCAGGACTGGCTGCTGGATCCGGCCAGCAACAACTGGCGCGTCGATCCGGCACTGGGCGGCGCATCCCGCGTGTTCGCCGACATCGGTTCGCACTGGTGCGACCTGGTGGAGTGGGTCGGCGGCGAACGCTTCGTCGACGTCAGCGCCGCCTTCGAAACGGTGATCGCCGAGCGCGCCGCCGCGACCGGCCAGAGTTTCGCCACGCCGGCGGCGGGGGCCGCGATGCAGGCGGTGTCCAGCGAAGACGTCGCCGCGGCCCTGTTCAAGACCGATAACGGCACCCTGGCTTCGTTGACCGTCAGCCAGGTGTCGGCCGGGCGCAGGAATCGCCTCTGGTTCGAGATCGACGGCGCCAGGGCCAGCGTGGCGTTCGACCAGGAAGATTGCGAACGGCTCTGGATCGGATTGCCCGACCAGCGCGAGGAGATCTTCGTGCGCGGCCCGGGCGCGGGAAGTGCCGAGCAGCGCCGGCTCTCGATATTGCCGGTCGGCCACGCGCAAGGCTACGGCAACTGCTTCGAGGCGTTCGTCGCGGACACCTATCGCGCCATCGGGGCCGAACGGCCGGAAGGCCTGCCGACCTTCGACGATGGGTTGCGCTCGGCGCTGATCGTCGATCGCGTCATCGCATCGGCCAGGACCCGCGCCTGGACCCCCATCGGTTGAGCGAAGGGCGACGCGCCCGGCTCCACTCCCGTTCGCAATCATCGGAATCACGAGAGGACACCACGATGAGCACCCACTCCCGCAAGATCGCGACCGCCGCGCTTCTGTTCTTCGCCGCCCTGCCCGGCTTCGCAAAAGACACCGACGCCGAGGCCAGGCCCATCGCGGTGCAGATGTATACGCTGCGCAACATCGCCTCGCTCGATGAGCGATTGAAGATCGTCCACGATGCGGGCGTCCACGCCGTGGAGACGGTCGGCACGCAGGATGTGTCGGCCGAAGAACTGAAGCGGCTGCTGGAAAAGTATTCGATCAGGGCCATCTCGACCCACGCGCAACTGGCCGACCTGCGCAACGACCTCGATGGCGTCGTGGCCTTCAACAAGTCGATCGGCAACGCCACGCTGGTGGTGCCTTACCTGAGCGAGAAGGATCGCCCGGCCGATGCCGCGGGCTGGACTGCATTGGGCAAGGAACTGGGTGAGCTTGCGAGGCGGGTCCAGGCCAGGGGCATGACGCTGGCCTACCACAACCACGACTTCGAGCTGGTCGATTTCGACGGCAAGACCGGCCTCGAGCTCCTGTTCGAAGCGGCCGGCCCCGAACTCCAGACCGAACTCGACCTGGCCTGGGTGGCGCGGGGCGGCCACGACCCGGCGGCGATGCTCGGCAAGTTCGGCGGACGCGTGTTCGCGGTACACGCCAAGGACAATGCGCCGCAGGGCCAGGCCCGGGACGAAGGCGGTTTCGCCGCCCTGGGCCAGGGCGTCCTGGACTGGGAGGCGATCCTCCCCGCCGCCGCGAAGGCGGGCGTGCAGTGGTACATCATCGAGCACGACCAGCCGCTCGATCCGGCCGCGGCCATCAAGACCGGCGCGGATTACCTGCGCGAACACCTTCCTGCAAGCATGAATCGCTGATACCCGGCGGAATCCATGTTGAAAACCGTCCCGGCTGCGGCCCCGCGTTTCCTCGCCACGGCGTTTACGACCACGGCGTCCGCAGAGGACGCCCGTGGAGGGCGCCGAGGCGGCCGGCCCGATCATTTCCCCCTTTGGTTTCCGGGGAACTCGTCCCGCCGGATCTCCCAGCGCACCTTGTCGCCTGCATCGAAGCGGACATGCACGCGGACCAGGTGGCGGTCCACCAGCTTCAGGCTGTAGGAATCGCGGTCGCGGAACAGCGCACTGCCATCCCAGGTCCAGTCGAGCGCGTCGGGCATGTACACGAAGACCTGGTGGGCGGAATGCAAAGGTCCGGTTGACGTGCCGGAAAGCGTCCCGGTCGCGTCGTTCCAATCGATATCGTCGATTTCCACCGCGCCTTGCGACACGTGGCGATCGGTGGAAACGAATTGCGGCTTGCCCGACCGCTCATGCAGGGTCAGCAGGGTCACGCTGCCCGGCTGCACGACGACCTCCAGTTCGCCCGTCACCTCGCCGACCAGTTGCCGCTTCCAGAAGTCGAATGCGACGTAGGTACGCGCCGGATCAAGCCCCAGCCTTCGAAGCGGAAGTTTCCGCGTGACGACCCTGGCCAGGTCCGGGTTGAACACGGCAAGCAGCGTCCAGCGGCCGAACGGCCGTTCCACGTCGAGGACGAAAGCATGCTGCAGGTCCTGGTCGAACAGATCCACCGGAGCGGCCGCTTCGCCCAGCGATGGCAGGATCTTCTTCAGGATATCCAGACCGGAATCGTCCAGCTGCGTGAGTCGGTCGCCGGAAATCGTGTTCCCGCCGCTCAATGCGATCAGCGTGGCCGCGGCCTCGGATTGCGAGCGGTTCAGCAGGTCCATGCACAGGTGGTCGACGTCATTCACCCATGTCCGCTTGTGGAAGTAGTAGCGCTTCGCCGCGGCGGAGGCGCTGCTGGCCGGATGGGTGAAATACGTCTCCCACGCCGCTTCGCGGAAGCCGTAGTACACATCGGCTTCGATACGCATGCTGTCGATCAGGCCGGTAGTGATCGCGCCCGGCCCGCAGTCGAGGATGTGGCACTTTTCCCCGGCCACGCGGCGCATGATTTCCATGCCCTTGCGGTACACGTCGGCGGCCGAACGGGTGGGGTCGCGGAAACTCTCGGCGGCGAGTATCGACCAGGCGACGAAGTCGATCTTGATCATCTCGTAGCCCCAGTCGTTGACGATGGTGTCGATCAGTCGATGCAGCCACGCCGCCGCCTCCGGGTGGGTGATGTCCAGGCAATACCGTTTCGGGTTCTCGTCGGCGGGCGGCTCGGTACCCGCGGGCCAGTTGCCGATGCGTTGCAGGCTTCCGTCGCGCCGCCGCACCAGCCAGTCCGGGTGCTCCTGGAATAGCCGGGTGGACTCGGAAATGACATAGGGCGAGATCCAGATACCCGCCTTGAAACCATGGCTCCGGATGCGGTCCGCAAGCCATTTCATGCCTTGCGGAAACCGCTCGTTGCCCTCCCAATCGCCGTGCCACCGCTGGAAGCCCTCGTCGATCTGGATGTATTCCAGCCCGTATTGCCTGAGGTGTCTGGCGGCGAATTCGGTGTTCGCAATCACCTCGTCCGCCGACACGCGGGACAGCGTGTAGAACCAGCTGCACCAGCCGTCGAGCGACTGGCTCGACCGTGCGTTGTTGGCCGTGCCTGCCGCGGCGGCGTAGTGCTCCAGTGCGCGGTGGGGGGTTTCCGCGATTCCGAGGATGAACCGGTTGGAACTGATCGAGCGACCGGGCGGAAGAACCAGCCGTGGTGCGTAGACCGATTCGGCGATGAATGAAATCTCGCCTTCGGCTGCCCGGGAGATCAGCAGATTGCCCAGGCAAAGGTCGTTCTGCAGGTACCCCAGCGCGATTCCCTCCTGGTCGTGGCCGCTGTACAGGCCCGCGTTCCACCAGCTGTGGATGGTTTCGGCACTGCCGGCGAAAGGCTCGTTGGCGAGCGTCACTCCCTTCAGGTTCGCGGACGAGACGGCCCCTTCGCGATTGCCGAAGACGTGGACGGAACCGGCGTCGTAATACATTTCACCATTGGTCAGGCACTTCGATACGCCGGGCGCATGCAGGATCCCGCCTTCCGCTTTCGCCACGCGCACCGGTTCGATGCTGTGGATGGCGATTTCGCCCGTCGATGCGTTCGTGCACACCGCCTCGAACACGATCGCCTGCCGGCCGTTGTACAGCGACAGGTGAACGTCGACGTCGGTCGATCCGCGGGCATCCACGCAACGCACTGTAAGCCGCTCGCCCCGGCCGAGCCGGTCTTCGAACGCCGCGACCGTGGCCGAATGGCGGAAACCTCCTCCGGAGAGCATGCGCGGCGCCGCGTTCGCGCCGTCCGGGCCGACATCGAAATTGATGCGGCAGGTTCCGCCGGTCAGCAGCGGTTTGCCATCGATCCTGCGGACATCGAACGTGCCCAATGTCGTGTCGAACGAGGCCGTGAAGAACCGGTTCCTTATCGCGAAAACGCCGTCGCGCGACAGGAGCGCTTTCGCGGGTCCCGACATGGCGACGGAAATACCGAAGAGTGAAGTGGATTTGATGAAATCGCGGCGGCTGAAGTCGCTGGCCATTGCATTCCTCGATCTGTTGGGGCGTCGCCCCGACGATCAGGAAGACGCTTACAGCTCGCGTACCCAGATGTTGCGGTAGCTGACCCTGGAATCGTGGTCCTGCAGGTAGATCGGCGCGCAGCCATGCGGCGAGTACGAGGGCGCGCCGATGTATTCGGTCTTGCCCGACAGGACGGTGTCGTCCTGCACCAGGACGCCGTTGTGCAGC
Source organism: Pseudoxanthomonas sangjuensis (assembly GCF_010211755.1). Taxonomy (GTDB): domain Bacteria; phylum Pseudomonadota; class Gammaproteobacteria; order Xanthomonadales; family Xanthomonadaceae; genus Pseudoxanthomonas_A; species Pseudoxanthomonas_A sangjuensis. The sequence continues at coordinate 49,031 of NZ_PDWR01000021.1, forward strand.
ACGGTGATGCGGGCGGGCGAAACCAGGCCGCCGCCTTCCGAGAAGCGCGGCGCCTTCCAGACGATATCGTACGCCTGCCATTCGCCCGGCGCGCGCGAGGCATTCACCAGCGGGATGGACTGCTTGTAGATCGAGGCGGCCTGGCCGTTGGAATAAGTCGGGTTGTCGTAGCTGTCGAGCACCTGCAGCTCGTAGAGCTCCTGCAGGAAGATGCCGCTGTTGCCGCGCTGCTGGCCGTCGAAGCCTTTCGTTTCGGTGGGCGTGCGCCACTCGACATGCAGCTGGATGTCGCAGAAGCGCCGCTTCGTGCGGATGCCCTTGCTGCCCGGCACCACGGTGAACGCGCCATCGGCCACGGCCCAGGGCGCCGCCCCGCCCTGCTCGCCTTCCCAAGCCGAGAGATCCTTGCCGTCGAACAGCACCACGGCGTCGGAGGGCGCGGCATCCCGGGGCGTGGCCACGACCGCCGGAACCGGCTTCCAGACTTCGGTCCGGGCGGGATCGCGCGAGGGATCGCCGCCTGTCTGCGCGAGCGCGGGGGTCGCGACCACGAGGCAGGCCGTCATCAGGATCGGTTTGTTCATCATGTCTCCCGGAAGCGCGGCATGGGCGCGAGCGGACCGTTGGCGCCCATCAGTTGGTCGCCCACGCAGGCGTGCCCGGCACGTAGGCCATGTCGCCGTCGTAGCGGCCCGGCACGGCGACGTATCGCAGCGCCTCCGTCGCCCCCGTCTGCGAAGTGAAGAAGCCGAAGATGGCGAGTTGCTTGATCATCGTGAAGTAGTGCGGCTTCTCCGGCTTCTTCCCGTCGTTGCCGCCGGCCTGCTTCCTGGCTTCGGCATCCAGGGTGCGCAGCAGTTCGATGCGGTCCCGCGGCGCCAGCGCCACGAAGCTGCCGCCCGCGCGCTTGTCGATGTCGGCCAGGCCTGCGCGGAACACCGCCTGATCCCCGGGGACGTAGCAGTCGGTGACGAATTGCGCCATGAACAGGCCTGCTCCCGCGTCCTTCGCGCCCGGCGTGCTGGTCCGCGGCAGGATGGTTTCCGCGATCTCGTCCAGCTTAGCCACATCGGCCCCGGAGAAGGCGTTGTTCGCGGCCGGAACCGGTTCCTGCCCGTAGACGAAGGCCGGTATGCCGATCATGGCCGCGCCGGTGGCGGCGGCGATCATCTTCAGAAGTTCGCGACGCTCCATCACAGGTTCCCCGCCTTGAGTTCGCGCACGGCGTGGTCCGCCGCCCGCGCCGTCATCGCCATGTACGTCAGTGACGGATTCACGCAGCCGCTGGAAGTCATGCAGGCGCCGTCGGTCACGTAGACGTTCGGCGCATCCCAGACCTGGTTGTGCATGTTCAGGACCGAATTCTTCGGGTCCCGCCCCATGCGCGCGGTACCCATTTCGTGGATGCCCATGCCCGGCGCATAGTCGTTGTCGTGCACCTTGACGTCCTTGACGCCCGCGGCCTCCAGCATTTCGGCGGCGTCCGCGCCCATGTCCTTGCGCATGGCCCGCTCGTTCTCGCGCATGGACACGTCCATCGCCAGCACCGGCAGCCCCCACTTGTCCTTGCGGTGCGGATCCAGGCTGATCCGGTTGTCGTGGTAGGGCAGCATCTCGCCGAAACCGGTCATGCCGATGGACCAGTCGCCCGGCAGGGTCAACGCGTCCTTCAGTTCGGCGCCGACGTTGAGCTCGGCGATCTCGCGCGACCACCCGGAGCGGCTGGCCCCGCCCTGGTAACCGAATCCGCGGACATAACCGCGCTTGTCGCCGCCGACATTGCGGAAGCGCGGAATGTAGAAACCGCAGGGGCGGCGGCCGAAGTAGTACTTGTCTTCGTAGCCATCGACCCGGCCGGACGCGCCGACGCGGAAATGATGGTCCATGACGTTGTGCCCCAGCTCGCCGGAAGAAGAGCCCAGCCCGCCTTCCCAGACATCGGTGGCCGAATTCATCAGCAGCCAGGTCGAGTTGAAGGCCGATGCGTTGAGGAAGACGACCCTGGCCGTGTACTGGTAGGTCTGGCCGGTCTCGGCGTCGATGATCTCCACCCCCCGCGCGCGCTTGCGGTCCTTGTCGTAGAGCACTTCCTTGACGATCGAGAACGGGCGCAGCGTCAGGTTGCCCGTCTTCATGGCCGCCGGCAGCGTCGCCGACTGGGTCGAGAAATAGGCGCCGTAGGGACAACCCAGGATGCACTTGTTCCGGTACTGGCAATTGACCCGGCCCTGCTCGGGCTTGGGCTGGGTGATGTTCGCGGTACGCGAGTGGATCAGGTGGCGCGTGCCGCCGAATGCCTGCTTGATCCGCGCAGCCACGTCCTTTTCGACGATGTTCAGCGGAATGGGCGGCAGGAATTCGCCGTCCGGCAGGACGTCCAGCCCTTCCCGCGTGCCGGCGATGCCCGCGAACTTCTCCACGTGGTCGTACCAGGGCGCGATGTCGGCATAGCGGATCGGCCAGTCGGTGGCGATGCCTTCCTTGAGGTTCGCCTCGAAATCCAGGTCCGACAGGCGATAGCTCTGCCGGCCCCACATCAGCGAGCGGCCGCCGACGTGGTAGCCGCGGTACCAGTCGAACCGCTTGGTCTCCGTGTAGGGGCAGTCCTTTTCGTTGGCCCACATCCCGAACGTTTCTTCGGACAGGCCGTAGTCCCGGCTCAGCACCGGATAATCCGCCTTCATCGCCTGGGTCGGCCGGCCACGATGCGGGTAATCCCACGACTCCTTCATCGCGTTGACGTAATCCTTGACGTGCTCGATGTTGCGGCCGCGTTCCAGCATCAGGACCTTGAGCCCCTTCTCGGTCAGCTCCTTGGCAGCCCATCCGCCGCTGATCCCCGAGCCGACGACGATCGCGTCGTAGTGATTGTCTGCCATGGGTTTCTTCACCTGGGTGGATGTGTGTTTCAGACGTCGCAGAGGCGTATCGCCTCGCGCAGCGAACCGACGGGATCCGCCGCTTCGGCCTCGAACTCCTGCGCCACGTAGCCGTCGAAGCCGGTATCGCGGATCGCGCGGCAGATGGCGGGGTAGTTGAGTTCCTGGTTGTCGCCGATCTCGTGCCGGCCCGGCACGCCCGCCGTGTGGTAGTGCCTGAAGCAGGCGTGGTGCTTGCGGATGGTGGCGATGATGTCGCCCTCCATGATCTGCATGTGGTAGATGTCGAACAGCAGGCCGAAGTTGTCCGACCCGATCCGCCTGCACAGCTCGACGCCCCATGCGGAGCGGTCGCAGAGATAGTCGGGGTGGTCGACCCTGGAATTCAGCAGTTCCATCACCAGCACGACGCCGCGCTTCTCGGCATGCCCCAGGATGCGCTTCAACCCGGCCTCGGCGTTGGCCATTCCCTCCGCGGGATCCATGCCGTTGCGATTGCCGGAAAAGCAGATCAGGTTGCGGTAGCCGGCATCGGCGACCAGGTCGATGTGGCGGGTGTAGCGTTCGACCAACTGGTCGTGGAATTCGGTGGCGGCGAAACCCCTGGTCAGGCCCAACTCCGCGCCATTGCACATCGAGCTGTACACGCCATGCGCCTTCAGGGTCGGCCAGTCTTCCGGGCCGACCAGGTCGATGGCGGCAAAACCAATCCCCTTCACCGTCCGGCATAGCTGCGCGAGCGACTGTTGCGAGAGCGTCCAGCGGCAGACGGAATGCTTCAGGTTGCCCTTGAGCGCGAGCGGCTTTTCCGTGGCGAAGCCGGGCGCCACTCCGGCGGCAGCCAGCCCGATGCCGCCCAACACCGCGGCGCGCAGCGCGCTTCGCCTCGTGAACCTGGAATCCGGGAAGCTCATCGCGGCATCCTCATGCCACGCAAGAAAGCGGCCCATGCGAATCGTCGGGGCATCGCCCCCGCCACGTGGAACACGCCGGCCGCCGATGCGGCATGCCGATCCGATCGAACAGACAACCCTCCATCCCACGGCCTCCCAATCGGCACGAAACCTTGAAGATTCGCCTCGATGCAATCGATTGCACCATAAAGCAGTGGAATGCCTCATTGCAAGGCTTCGAACACGAAAACTTATGCTGCAAGGCACAATCAAGAGGCGATATTTTCCTCTTGGCGAAAGTGCAGCGATTTACCGATGTCCTCTCGCAATCATCCCTGCGGACGACTGCGCACGCACGTTCAGGCGCGGCCGCATTCGCCTTGCGGAAGACGCTTGGCGATGCAGGTTCGAGCGGAGCGGTTCGGGCGCCAGTCGCCTGCGCCCGCATGCATTCCCGACACGCGCCGCAGGATCACTTCGTCGCCTTTACCTTCCCTGCCCCATGTTCAGGGCCTGTCGCGCCGCCACTGCGGGTCAAACCGCCTGCAGCCGAACGGCGCTTTTTCCGCGACCCGTGGCCGGAGCCAGGCGCAAACGCAAAGGCCCGCTTTCGCGGGCCGACTTCCTGCAGATGTTGGAGGCCTGGGTCGGAATTGAACCGGCGTACGCGGATTTGCAGTCCGCTGCATAACCACTCTGCCACCAGGCCGGTGGACTGCGCCGAGACTGGCGCAAAGCGGGCGGCATTTCAAGCGCCCGACAAAGTAAAACCCCGTTGCCGGGGTTTCGTCTTCGCTTCTTCCGGGAGTCCCGGAGGAAATAATTTGGAGCGGGAAACGAGACTCGAACTCGCGACCCCGACCTTGGCAAGGTCGTGCTCTACCAACTGAGCTATTCCCGCGTCGAGAGAGAGGAAATTTTAGCATCCCGCCGGGCACTGTCAACAGCTGCGCGTTCATTGGCGCGCAGGCTGGGCCATGCCGCGACCAGGTACTGCACGCCCGACCACAGGGTCAACAGCGCCGCGCCCGCCAGCAGCCAGTCGCCGAGGTGGAAAACCGGCCCGCCCAGCCATATGCCGGTCCCCGGCCGCAGCTGGTGCGCCGGCGTTACCGAGTACAGCAGGCAGGACAGCGCCACCATCTGCACGATCGTCTTGACCTTGCCGATCGTGGCGACCTTGACCTTGGCGCGCTGGCCGATCTCGGCCATCCACTCGCGCAGCGCCGACACCGCGATCTCGCGGCCGACGATCACCGCCGCCCAGAACGCCATCCACGACGTCGGGTGGCCCTGCACGATCAGGAACAGCGCCACCGCCACCATCAGCTTGTCGGCGACCGGGTCGAGGAAGGCGCCGAACGCCGACGACTGGTTGTAGCGGCGGGCGATCCAGCCGTCGAGCGCGTCGGTCACCGCGGCCAGCACGAACACGATCACCGCGGCGAAGTTGGTCCATCGGTACGGCAGGTAGAACACCACCACCAGCACCGGGATCAGCACGATGCGCAGCAGGGTCAGCCAGGTAGGGATGGTGAGCTTCATCGAACCTATTCGTTGCCGGACGTGGGGGAAGCGCCGGACGGCTCCAACCCGTGAAGATTAGCGTAGATTCGCTCGGCCAGCGCGGCATTGATGCCTTCCACGCGGGCGATCTCGTCGGCGCCTGCGGCTTTCAGCCCCGCCAAACCGCCGAAATGCTTGAGCAGGCTGGCGCGGCGGCGCGGGCCGATGCCGGCGATGTCCTCGAGCTTGCTAGTCATGCGCGCCTTCTGCCGCTTGCCGCGATGCCCGGTGATCGCGAAACGGTGCGCTTCGTCACGCACCTGCTGGACCAGTTGCAATGCCGGCGAGGCGGCGCCGGGACGCAATTCGCGGCCATCCGGCAACACCAGCGCCTCGTGCCCGGGGCGGCGTTCCTCGCCCTTGGCCACGCCGACCAGCACCACGCCGTCCACGCCGAGGTCGGCGAGCGCCGATTGCGCCTGCGCCAGCTGCCCCGCGCCGCCGTCGATCAGCAGCACGTCGGGCAGCACGCCGCCCTCCTCCACCGCGCGGCGGAAGCGGCGCTCGATGGCCTGGCGCATCGCCGCGTAGTCGTCGCCGGGTTCGATGCCGGCGATGTTGAAGCGGCGGTACTGCGCGCGCACCGGGCCGGCGGCGTCGAACACCACGCAGCTGGCGACGGTCGCCTCGCCCATCGTGTGGCTGATGTCGAAGCATTCGATCCGCTTCGCCACGTCGGGCAGCCCGAGCAGGTCGCGCAGGGCCTCGCTGCGCGCCTGCTGCGCGTTGCGGCTGGTCAGTTCGGTGGCCAGGGTCATTTCGGCGTTGCGCCTGGCCAGGTCGAGGTAGCCGGCGCGCTCGCTGCGCACGTTCCACTTCAGCTGCACCTTGCGCCCGGCCGAGTCGCCGAGTGCGCTTTCGATCAGCGCGGCTTCGGGGATTTCGCGGTCGAGCACGATCTCGCGCGGCGGGGTCTGCTCGGCGTAATACTGCGAGACGAACGCGGCCAGCACTTCTTCCGCGTTTTCCTCGCCGTTGGTCCTGGGGAAGAACGCGCGCGTGCCGAGGTTGCGGCCGTCGCGGAACGCCAGCAGCACCACGCAGGCGGCGCTGCCCTGCATCGCGCAGGCCAGCACGTCGAGGTCGGCGGCATGGCCGTCGACGTACTGCCGCGCCTGCAGCGAGCGGATCGACGCGATCAGGTCGCGCAGGCGCGCGGCCTGCTCGAATTCCAGCTTCGCGCTGGCCGCCTCCATCTGCGCGCCGAGCTCGCCGGTGAGTTCGTCGCTGCGGCCGTCGAGGAACAGCGACGCGCGGCGCACGGACTCGGCGTACTCGGCTTCGTCGACCAGGCCGACGCACGGCGCGGTGCAGCGGCCGATCTGGTACTGCAGGCACGGCCGCGAGCGGTTGCGGAACACGCTGTCCTCGCAGTTGCGGATCTTGAACAGCTTCTGCATCAGGTTCAGCGTTTCGCGCACCGCGGTCACGCCGGGATACGGGCCGAAATAGCGGCCGGGCACGGCACGCGGGCCGCGGTGCACGGCGATCCGCGGCCATTGTTCGCTGGTCAGCAGCACGTACGGATAGCTCTTGTCGTCGCGCAACAGCACGTTGTAGCGCGGCGCCAACGACTTGATCAGCTGGTTCTCCAGCAGCAGCGCCTCGGCCTCGGTGCGGGTGACCGTGACTTCCATCCGCGCGACCTGGGCCAGCATCGCCAGCGTGCGCGGCGCCTTCGGCGAGGTGTTGAAATAGCTGGCGACGCGCTTCTTCAGCGCGCCGGCCTTGCCGACGTACAGCAGCGTGCCATCGGCGGCGTACATGCGGTACACGCCGGGGGCGGTGCTCAGTTCGGCGGCGAAGGCCTTGCCGTCGAAGGCCGGGGCATCGGTACGGCTCATGGCGGAATTCTAGTCGGTGGCGGCTTGCTCACGACCGAACCCGCGATCCTTCCCCCTACTTGCGGGGAGGGGAATCGTCACTCATCCACCGCCACGCGCTCCAGTTCGCCCGTCGCCGGATCGAACTTCAGCACCGCATGCGCATTGGTTTCCGCGATCCACACCTTGCCGTCGGCCACCGCCAGTCCGGCGGGGCCGTTCAGCGGGCGCGGCAGCTCCACCGTCGCGACCTCGCCGCCGCCGAGGCGCAGCGTGCGCAGGCGGCCATTGCCGGTATCGGCGATCCACAGCAGCGGCGAACCCGCCGCGTCCAGCGCGATCGCCTGCGGATACTGCAGTCTCGCCCGCTCGCGCGGACCGTCGGCATCGCCGGATTCCCACAGCCCCTGCCCCACCAGCGTCTGCACCAGCCCGGAGCGCACCTGCAGCGAACGCACCGCCGAACCCAGCGCATCGCAGACGTACAGCGTCTGCTGCACCACCGCCAGCGACGCCGGTTGCGCGAACGCCGCCATCGCGCCGGTGCCGTCGCGCAGGTCGAGCTGGCCCGAACCGCCCAGCGCTTCCAGCTTGTGCTTGCCCGGGTCGAAGCCCCAGATGCGGTTGTCGCCGGCCAGCGCCAGGAACAGCTGCTTGTCGGTGGCGGCCACCGCGGCCGGCTGGTTCAGGGCCACGTCGCGCGGTGCGCGCACCACGCCTTCGACCGGCTGGCCGGCGCGGCCGTTGCCGCACAAGGTGTCGACGTGGCCGCTGCGCAGGTTGATCCGGCGCAATGCGTGGTTGCCGGTGTCGGCCACGTACAGCGACTCGCGCGCCAGCGCCAGCCCGTGCGGGTGGCGGAACGCGGCAAGTTCGCCTTCGCCGTCGATGAAATCGGCCGCGCCCGTGCCGAACTGGCGCAGCACCCGGCCTGCGCGGGTGCATTCGAGGACGCGGTGGTTGCCGCTGTCGGCGACGAAGAGGCGGTCGCCGCCGACCGCCAGCCCGACCGGGAAGCGCAACGGCAGGCGCGGCTCCGGCCGGGTTTCCGCCGGCGCGCGCAGGTCGTCCTCGTTCGGCGGCGGCAGCGCATCGCACAGCAGGGCCGCGGCCTTCTCCATTTCGGCGATGCCGTCCTGCCCCACCGCTTCGGCCTGCGGACGCCCTTCGGCGTCGATCAGCAGCACGGTCGGCCACGAGCGGATGCCGAACTGCTGCCACGCGACCCAGTCGCGGTCCAGCGCCGCCGGCATCGAGATGCCGTGGCGGCGCAGCAGCTTCAGCACGAATTCGGGTTCCCGCTCGCAATCGAAACGCGGCACGTGGACCGCGATCGGCTGCAGGCGCCCGGCGTGGCGCACGCGCCAATGCTCGAGTTCGAGCAGGCGTTGCCGGCACCACAGCGAGGCGCCGTTGACGAAGGCCAGCGCCACGACCCGGCCGCGCTGCTCGCGCAACGAACCACCGGCGCAATTCAGCCACTCCAGGCTTTCGGGCAGTTCGGGGAGGGTCGCCGCGACATTCATCCCCCGATTATGCCGAACTCGCGCTCCTTGCACAGATGCGGTCGACCACGGCCTGCGCGGCGGCATCGACCAGCCGCCACACGCGCTCGAAATCGTCGTGGCCGCCGTAGTACGGGTCGGGCACTTCGCCGCCGGCCGCGACCCCGCTCCAGTCCAGCAGCAGCCGCGCCTTGCCTTCCAGCCCGGCCGGGGCGGTGGCGCGCAGGTCGCGCAGGTTCCGCGCGTCGGCACACAGCAGCCAGTCGAAATCGTGGAAGTCGGCGACCCGCAGCTGGCGCGCGCGCAGGGCCGAAATGTCCGCGCCGTGCCCGCGCGCGCAGGCGACCGCGCGGCGGTCCGGCGCTTCGCCGGCGTGCCAGCCGCCGGTACCGGCCGAATCGGTCCGCACCCAGTCCAGCCCGGCCGCGTCCAGGCGCAGGCGCAGCGCGCCCTCGGCCATCGGCGAACGGCAGATGTTGCCCAGGCAGACCAGCAGCAATTTCATCCGTCGCCGGCCCTCAGCCGCCATGCCCGCGCAGCCAGGCTTCGGCGCGGGCCAGGTCATCCGGCGTGTCCACGCCGGGCGGGAATTCGGCCGGGGTCAGCGCCACCGCGATGCGGAAGCCGGCCTCCAGCGCGCGCAGTTGCTCCAGCGACTCGATCTGCTCCAGCTGCCCGGGCGGCATCGCCGCGAAGCGGCGCAGGAACCCGGCGCGATAGGCGTAGATGCCGATGTGACGGAAACTCGTTCCCGGCATCAACACGCGCCGGTCCTGCGCGAACGCGTCGCGATGCCACGGGATCGGCGCGCGACTGAAGTACAGCGCGTCGCGCCAGCCGTCGAAGCCATGGGCCAGGCGTCGTACCGCTTCCGGATCCCGTCCGGCCAGTTCGCGCAAGCCGCCCCGGTCGCCCGGCAGGCCCGCGTCGCCGCCACCCTTGCATACCAGCTTGACCGTGTTCGGGTCGAAGAACTGTTCCGGCTCGGTGATCGGAGTCGCCAGCGTGGCCATGTCGGCGCCGCTGTCGGCCAGGGTTTCGGCGACCTTGCGGATGCCTTCGGCCGGCGCGAACGGCTCGTCGCCCTGCAGGTTCACCACGATGGCATCGTCGCCCCAGCCGGCGATGCGCGCGCATTCGGCGAGGCGGTCGCTGCCGGACAGGTGGGTCGAGGCAGTCATCGCGACCTTCGCCGCCGTGCCCTGCAAGGCCCCGGCGATGCGCGCATCGTCGGTGGCGACCCACACCTCGCGCGCGCCGGCGGCGAGCGCGCGTTCGGCCACGCGCAGCACCAGCGGCTTGCCGCCGAGCGGCGCCAGCGGCTTGCCGGGCAGGCGCGTGGACGCGTAGCGGGCGGGTATGGCGACGATGAAATCGGTCATGGGACGGGAGGCGCGGGGCGAGGGACGGGAAGCGTAACCGGTTTTGCTATTGCGCCTCCCGCCCGCCCCTGCCCGCCTCGCGGCGGCTTTTCGCCACCTTCTCCAGCAGGCCGGCCCAGAACGCTTCCGGCAGCTGCGCAGCCACCGGCACGCTGTAATACCAGTCGTCGGCGAAGGCCGCGCATTTCACCGCGTCCTTCTCGGTCATCAGGATCGGCAGTTCGCTGCCGAAGGAAAAATCCCCGGCCGCATAGCGGTGGTGGTCGGGGAACGCGTGCGGCACCACGCCGATGCCGTAGCCGCGCAGCATGTCGAAGAACCGCTGCGGATTGCCGATGCCGGCGACCGCATGCACGCGGTGCCCGCCGAACGCGTCCAGCGGCAGGGTGCGGCCGCCGCGCAGCGGCTGCGCGCTGCCGGCGACCAGCCGCAGCGGCCATTCGCCGAAGCCGGCGTCGCCGCTGCCGGCGATGTCGGCCATGCCCAGGTTGACCACGCGGAAGTCGCATTGCGCGCCGCGCTCCACCGGCTCGCGCAACGGGCCGGCCGGCAGCAACTGGCCGTTGCCGTAGCGGCGCAGGCCGTCGATGACCTCGATCTCGACGTCGCGACGCAGCCGGTAGTGCTGCAGGCCGTCGTCGCAGACCACCACGTCGCAACCGGCTTCGACCAGCGCGCGCGCGGCGGCGACGCGGTCGCGGTCCACGCGCACCGGCGCGCCGGTACGCATCGCGATCAGCACCGGCTCGTCGCCGCCCGCGGCGGCGGGGGTGCCCTTCTCGACCCATAGCGCACGGCTTTCGTCGTCGCGGCCGTAACCGCGGCTGGCCACGCCCGGGTTCCAGCCGGCTTCGCGCAGGCGTTGCACGATGGCGATGGTCAGCGGCGTCTTGCCGGTGCCGCCGACGCTGAGATTGCCGACCACGACCACCGGCACGCCGGCGCGGTGGCGTTTCAGCACGCCCCTGTCGAACAGGTTCCGCCGCAGCGCGACCAGGCGCCGGTACAGGCCGGACAGCAACCGCGCGTGCAGCGGAACCGGCGCGTCGTCGAACCAGTAGGCGGGGAGTCGCGTCTGTCTGCTCACTCGGCCTCGCGGAACTGCATGCGGTACAGGTGCGCGTACAGGCCGTCGCGCGCCAGCAGCTCGGCGTGCGTGCCCTGCTCCACCAGCCTGCCCTGATCGAGCACCAGCACCTGGTCGGCGTGTTCTATCGTCGACAGCCGGTGCGCGATGACCAGCGTGGTGCGGTCCGGCATCAGCTTCTGCAGCGCATTCTGCACCAGCCGTTCGGATTCGTTGTCGAGCGCCGCGGTGGCCTCGTCGAGGATCAGGATCGGCGCGTCCTTCAGCATCGCGCGGGCGATGGCGATGCGCTGGCGCTGACCGCCGGACAGGCGGCCGCCCTTGCTGCCGATCTGCGCGTCGAGCCGGTCCGGCAACTGTTCGACGAACTCCATCGCGTTGGCGCCGCGCACCGCGCGCTCCAGCGCTTCCGGCGGCGCCTCGCCCAGCTCGCCGTAGGCGACGTTGGCGGCGACGCTGCCGTCGAACAGCATCACCTGCTGGCCGACCAGGGCGATCTGCCGGCGCAGGTCGGCCAGCGGGTATTCCTGCAACGGATGGCCGTCGAGGGTGATGCTGCCGGCGGCGGCTTCGTAGAAGCGCGGGATCAGCTTGACCAGGGTCGACTTGCCGCTGCCGGAACGGCCGACGATCGCCGTCACCGTGCCCGGCCGCGCGACGAAGCTGACGTCTTCGAGCGCGTTCTTCGCCGCGCCGGGATAGCGCGCGCCGACGTGGCTGAATTCGAGCAGGCCCCGCGCGCGGTCGAGCCGGCGCGTGCCGGTATCGGCTTCCTCGTCGGCATCGAGCACGGCGAACAGGCGGTCGGCCGAGGCCACGCCCCGCTGCAGCATGTTCTGCACGTTGGTCAGGTTCTTCAGCGCCGGGATCACCGCCATCATCGAGATCATCAGGGTGACGAAGCCGCCTGCGCTCAGGCGCCCGGCCATCGCCTCGTGCCCGGCGAAGAACAGCAGCGCGGCCAGGCCGATCGCGCCCATCATCTGCACCAGCGCCGACGAGACGCTGCGCGTGGATTCGACCTTCATCGCCAGCTTCAGGTTGCGGTCGGCCAGCACGCGGTAGCGCGCCTGCTCCAGCCCCTGTCCGCCGTAGACCTTGACTTCCTGCTGGTTGCTCAGCGCCTGGTCGGCGGCCTGCAGCAGGTCGGCGCTGCTTTCCTGGATGCGGTGGCCGATCTGCCGGTAGCGGCGCGCGACCTTGTTCATCACGAACGCCAGCGGCGGACCGAGCAGCGCGATCGCCACGGTCACGCGCCAGCTGGTCCACAGCATCACGCCGACCGCGGCGACGATCTGCAGCGCGTTCTGCAGCATCACCTTCATCGAATCGACCGCGGCCTGCGCCACCTGGTCGCTGTCCGAACCCAGCCGCACCAGCATCGACGGCACCGGCTCGGAGTCGAAGCGCAGGCCCGGCAGGCGCAAGTACTTGCCGAGCACGTTGACGCGGAAGTCGCGGGCGATGCTGCGCGCGGCCTTGCCCATACCCATGTCGGTGGCGTAGCCGGCGATGCCGCGGACCACGAACAGGCCGACGATGGCCAGCGGCAGCAGCAGGCTCAGCTGCTCGTTGCGGTTGATGAAGGTCTCGTTGACCACCGGCTCCATCAGCTTGCTGAAGGCCGCGCCGGCGCCGGCCTCGAACAGCATGCCGAGCCCCGCCAGCGCCAGCAGGCCGCGATAGTTCTTCGCGAACCCCAGCAGGCGCCGGTAGATCTGCCAGGACGTGGCCTTCGCCGTCGCGTCGTCGTTCAACGTTTCGGCTCCGGCGCGGTGGCGACGATCAGCTTGCGGAAGCCGAGCTGGCCCAGCGCGTCCTGCGCGGTCACCACCGCCTGGTACGGCACCCGCGCATCGGCGCGCAGCAGCACCGGCTGCCCGGTGTCGCCGCCGCTGGCGTCGCGGATCGCCTGCTTCAGCGCGTCGATGTCGGTGCGCAGCACTTCGTTGTCGCCGACGAAATAGCGCCCCTCGGCGTTGATCAACACGCTCAGGCGCTTGCCCTGGGTCTGCCCCGGCTGGCCATCGGCGCTCGGCAGCTGCAGCTGCAGCGTGGAACGCGCGTCGAAGGTCGTCGTGACCACGAAGAAGATGATCAGCACCAGCACCACGTCGATCAGCGGCACCAGGCTGATCTCGGGTTCGTCGTGCGCTTGCCGGTCGCGGATGCGCATCCGATCAGCCTTGCGGGTGCGAGGTGCGCGTGTCGAGCACGTCGAGCAGGCGCCCGGCTTCCCGTTCCATGTCGACCACGTAGCCGGAGATGCGCCCGCGGAAATAACGGTGGAAGAACAGCGCCGGCACCGCGACGACCATGCCGGTGGCGGTGCAGACCAGCGCCTTGCCGATGCCGCCGGCGAGCTGGTTCACGTCGCCGACGCCGTGGTCGAGGATGCCGAGGAACATCTGGATCATGCCGACCACGGTGCCGAACAGGCCGAGCAGCGGCCCGGCGGCGGCGATCGTGCCCAGCGAGTTCAGGAACTTCTCCATCCGGTGCACCAGGTAGCGGCCGGTGTCCTCGATGCGCTCGCGGATCACGTCGCGCGGGCGGCCGCGCACGTCCAGCGCCGCGGCCAGCAGCGCGCCCAGCGGCGAATTGCGCCGCAGCGACTCGATGTGCGCCGGGTCCAGCTGGCCGCCGGCGGCCCAGCGCCGCACCTCGTCGCCCAGTCCCGGCGGCAGCACTTCCTTGCGGCGCAGGCTCCAGAAGCGTTCGACCACGATGGCCAGGGCCAGCACCGCCAGCAGCAGCAACGGGATCATGGGCCAGCCGCCCGCCTTGACCAGTTCCAGCACGTTCGCTTTCCTCCGGCGCCAAGGCCGTTCCAAATCAGGCGCATAGGATATGTCAGGCCGGCGGACCGCGGCCAATACGGACCGCACAAACCGACTTCCCCCCTCTCCCGCACGCGTGGGCGGGAAGGCGTCCCGCTCCGTTCGCACCGCCCTCGCCGGCCCCTTACGGGGCATCCTGCCCCGTGCGGGAAGCGGAGTAGCGCCTTGCCGCATCCCACAGCCGCGGGAAGGCCACCCGCCGCTCGCGCACCGCCAGGCCATCCGCGGACAGCCAGACGCCCAGCGCGCCGCTGTCGGCGGTATCCAGCAGCTCGGCGCCGGCGTGCCGCCAGCGCGCGACCACGCCCGGCGCCGGATGGCCGAAGCGGTTGCCGTGGCCGGCCGAGACCAGCGCCAGCCGCGCCCCGGTCGCGGCGACGAAGGCCGGGTCCGACGACCCCTTGCTGCCATGGTGCGCGGCCAGCACCACGTCCGCGCGCAAATCCGCGGCGGCGCGGCGCAGCAGCATGCGCTCGACTACCTCGCCGATGTCGCCGGTCAGCAACGCGGCGCCGTGCACGGTTTCGATGCGCAGCACGCAGCTCGATTCGTTCGCCAGGTACGGGAAGCCCGCGGTCGGATGCAGGAAGCGGAACTTCACCCCGTCCCATTCCCAGCCGCGTCCGGCCACGCAGCCGCTTTCCGCGGGCGTCGGCGAGCCGGCCGGCGCGAAAGTCGCACCGACCGGCACGACCCGCTTCACCGCATCGAATCCGCCGGCGTGGTCGTTGTCGCCGTGGCTGATCACCGCGCGGTCGAGTCTGGCCACGCCCAGTGCACGCAGCGTGGGCACGACTGCGCGCTCGCCGGCATCGAAACCGTCGCGCACCGCCGGGCCGGCGTCGTACAGCAGCGCATGCGAATGCGTGCGCACCAGCACCGATAGCCCCTGCCCCACGTCGATCACGACCAGTTGCGCTTCGCCGGGCCGCGGCAGCTCGCGATCCGGCCACAGCAGCGGCAACCACAGCAACAGCGCCAGCGGCTTGCCCGGCACACCGCGCGGCAACAGCAGCCAGAACGCGCCGAACAACGCCAGCGGCAACGCGAACCCGCGCGCCTCCGGCAACCACCACAATGCGAAACGGCTCTGCGCCAGCGCCGAGAACAGCCGCCAGCTCGCATCGAAGCATCCCGCGGCCGCGTGCCACGCCCATTCGCCGAAGCCCGCATGCGCGGCTTCCAGCGCCGTGCCGAGCAGCGCCAGCGGCACCACCACCAGGCTCCACCACGGAATCGCGACCAGGTTCGCCAGCGGCCCGACCAGCGACGCCTGCCCGAACAGCACCACGGTCAACGGCAGCAGACCGACGGTGGCCACGCCCTGCGCGGACAGGAATTCCTTCAGCAGCGGGCGCCGGCCTTCGTGCGGCAGGCACCACAACAGCCACGCGACGCCGGCGAAACTGAGCCAGAAACCCGCGGCGAGCGGCGACAGCGGATCGAACAGCAGCACCGCGATCGCGGCCAGCGCCAGCGCATCGCCCGCGCGCAGGCCACGCCGCAGCAGCCAGGCCAGCGCGACGATCGCGATCATCAGCAGGGTGCGCACGGTCGGCAGCGCGAAGCCGGCGACCGCGGCGTAGCCGAGCGCGCCGAGCAAGGCCGACACCGCCGCGGCCTGCGGGCGCGGCACGCGGCGGGCCAGCGCCGGGGCGGCGCGCCACAGCAACGCGGCGAGCAAGGCGAAGAAGCCGGAGACCAGGCCGACATGGAAGCCGGAAATCGCGACCAGGTGGGTCAGCCCCGTCGCGCGCAGGGTTTCCCAGTCGCGGTCGTCGAGCCCGCCGGTGTCGCCCAGCGCCAGCGCGCGGACGAAACTCGAGGCGTCCGGCGGCGTCCGTTTCGCGATCCGCGCCGACATGCGCTCGCGCCAGGCGTCGATGCCGCGCGCCGGCGCGAGCGGCGCGGCCCGTTCCGGATCGCGCACGTAGCCGCTGGCGGCGACGCGCCGCTCGAGGGCATGGCGTTCGCTGTCGAAACCGCCGGGATTGCGCAGCCCGCGCGGCGCGCGCACGCGCAGCACGAAGCGCCAGCGCTCGCCCGCATGCAGGCGCGTGCGCGGGCCGGGCTCGGTGGCGTCGAAGTCGTCGTACCACGACAGCTGCAACAGCTTGCCGCGCAGCGGCGCCGGCTGCGCCTCGTCGCCGTCGATGTGGAGCAGGAAGCGCGTGCGTCGCGTTTCGACCTGCGGCAATTCGATTACGCGGCCGCTGACTTCTACTTCACGCCTTTCCCATTTCGGCGGCAATTGCGCGGACAGGCCGTGCGTCGCGTGCAATCCGGCCCAGCCGATGCCGAGCAGCAGTGCACCGAGCGGTCGCCGCCAGTCGTGGCGCGACAGACCCCAGATGCCGGCGAGCAGCGCGGCCAGCAGCAGCGGCCACGGCGGCAGGGTCGGCAGCCACAGGCACAGGCAGGCACCGGCCAGCAATGCGACCGCGGATGCCTTGCCCAGCAACGGGAACACGGGCATGGCTTCAGGAAGCGATGCGCGTGCGGTGGCGCTTCGTCCGCAACCGACAACGAACTTCGTCCAGCACCCGCGGCCATTCCGGCTCTGCGGGCAGCGGATTCATGGCTGCATCTTCACGGGCATATTGCATGGGGGCGTCTCCACACCGGATAACGCCCGCAATGTTTCATCGCCGCCTTTCGCCGACCATCGCCGCAAGTCGCTGTTTCCTGTAGGAAAACCCCGATTGACGCACCGTTCCGGCCAGCCGCAGAATCCGTGCTACGCCTCATTTGAGGCCCAATCGGCGTTAGGGCCCAGGACAAGCGCATCGTGGGACGACCTTTACTTCTCTTTTTGGCGGCACTTTCCGGCGACAGTCAGGCCCACACTCTAATTCCAGAGATTAAGCCCGGAGATTCCTGCGTCCAGCTTTACGACCGAAATTACGAGGCCGATGAGCGCATCGTCGCCCTAGCCTTGTCCGACGCCGAGTCAAACAATGAAGCGTTGCAATTCTTCAACGCGTCGCCGTCCAGCGATGGGAGTGCTGTGTTCTACGTATTCGCCATTGCTCGTGCGGACGACTCGTGGCGGATTTATGAAGTTTCCGCTAGCACGGGTGCGATAACGGGCAAGTTCTATTACTCGGAGTGGACCTACCGCAGGCACTGCAAACCCCGGCCAGGCCCTAACGATTCATTCAAGCCGATGCCGCTTCGCGGGTCGGCTTAATTCAGATATTGGGGGGGGGCGGCATGAAGTTGAGTTGGGCCTTGGGGATTAGCTTTGTCGCAGGTGTCGTAATGGGCTGCACGGCCGAGCAACCGGCCGCTCAAGTTGCACAGGAGCCTTTTGCGGCGGGCTATGAGGACGATCCTGCAACTGGCCTACCCAAGAATCCATCAAAAACTCGCCTTCCGCCGTCCATAAAAATCGTTTCAGACACCCAAAGTAACTTCGGCATCGACGTGTCGCACCTCAAGCCAGAGCACGCCTCAATCATCACCTCTGCTTGGAAGAACTACCAAGCCATCCTTGCCGGAGGGCGCCCCAAGTGTGATCCAGCGCCATTCGCCCCGTCAGACGGAGGCACTGAGATCTACTTCTGCGAGGGCTATACCATCACGCGAGTACACGGGCTGGCTGGGGTTCTACCCCGAAATCACGGACGGTTGTAAAAGGGCTGAGAACTTCTGGTCTTGCCTGGCGACCCTTCGTCGCATCCTCGGGTTGTGGAACCGCTCGATGTATTCGAACACATCAGCCCTCGCGGCATCGAGCGTTGGGTAGGTCATGCGGTAGACCCGCTCGCGCTTGAGCAGGCCGAAGAAGCCTTCGCACGCGGCGTTGTCACCGCAGTGGCCCAC
>NZ_PDWR01000022.1 GCF_010211755.1 Pseudoxanthomonas sangjuensis
GTGGGCCACTGCGGTGACAACGCCGCGTGCGAAGGCTTCTTCGGCCTGCTCAAGCGCGAGCGGGTCTACCGCATGACCTACCCAACGCTCGATGCCGCGAGGGCTGATGTGTTCGAATACATCGAGCGGTTCCACAACCCGAGGATGCGACGAAGGGTCGCCAGGCAAGACCAGAAGTTCTCAGCCCTTTTACAACCGTCCGTGATTTCGGGGTAGAACCCCTCGCGACGAACGGATTCGTCGCAAGGGATATCAACGGAGCGATCCAACATGCAAACGCAATACGAGCTGCTGCACGCCGAGGGCAGCACCGTCCCGATCAAAGGCTGGGTGCGCGGCGTGCCGGTGGAGGAGAAGGCGCAACGGCAGTTGCGCAACATCGCTGCGATCCCGTTCGTCGGGCCGTGGGTGGCGGTGATGCCCGACGTGCACCTGGGCATCGGCGCGACCGTCGGTTCGGTGATCCCGACCCGCGGCGCGATCATCCCGGCCGCGGTCGGCGTGGACATCGGCTGCGGCATGGCCGCGGTGCGCACCACGCTGCGCGCGAACGACCTGCCGGACGACTTGGCCAAGCTGCGTTCGGGCATCGAGCGCGGCATCCCGGCCGGCAACGGCCCGGGCGGCGACCACCGCAAGGTGCCGGAAGCGATCGAAACCCGCGTCGCCGAGTCGGGGCTGTTCGCGCGGCTGGAGAAGATCAAGGCCGTGCACCCGAAGATCCGCACCGACAAGATCGACCGCCAGATCGGCACGCTGGGCGGCGGCAACCACTTCATCGAGATCTGCCTCGACGAAACCGACGCCGTCTGGGTGATGCTGCACAGCGGTTCGCGCGGCACCGGCAACGTGATCGGCAGCTACTTCATCGCGCGTGCGCGCGAGGAGCTGGCCAGGCGCGTGCTCGGCATCGACGTGCCGGACAAGGACCTGGCGTTCTTCCTGGAAGGCGAGCAGCTGTTCGACGACTACGTGGAAGCGGTGTCGTGGGCGCAGGACTACGCCCGCACGAACCGCGAGGCGATGATGGCGCAGGTGCTGCGCGAGATGCGCCACCGCTTGCCGAAGTTCGACGTGGCCGGGGTGGCGGTGAACTGCCACCACAACTACGTGCAGAAGGAGACGCACGGCGGCGAGGAACTGCTGGTCACCCGCAAGGGCGCGGTGAGCGCGCGCGAGGGCGAGCTGGGGATCATCCCGGGCAGCATGGGCGCGAAGAGCTTCATCGTGCGCGGCAAGGGCAACGCGGACAGCTTCCACAGCTGCAGCCACGGCGCCGGCCGCGTGATGAGCCGCACCGCGGCGCGCCAGCAGATCACGCTGGCCCAGCACCGCGAAGCGACCAGGCACGTCGAATGCCGCAAGGACGCGGGCGTGATCGACGAATCGCCGGCGGCCTACAAGCCGATCGACGCGGTGATGGCCGCGCAAAGCGACCTGGTGGAAGTGGTGCACACCTTGCGCCAGGTGGTATGCATCAAGGGATGAGCTTCGGTTCGTCCCGCTTCGGGACGCCGTCCGGCGACGGACGGCGTTTTTTATTGCCCACCCGCGCGACGGGCCTACGCGTGGTGCCGCTGCGTGCCCGGGTGGCGCAGCAAGCCCCAGCCCCAGTTGGCGGCGAGGCACAGCGCCGCCATCGCCGCCCATGTCAGCGCATCGGCGCCGCCCGGCAGGGTCGCCGCGAACGCCGCCGCCCAGTCGCGCCCGTAATAGGCCACCGTCGCCGCCGCAGACAGGCCGAACGCGATGGTCAGTGCGTGCAGCAGGTTCCGTTCAAGGCGCGAGGCCGAGGCCGTCTGCGCCTGCGCAAGCGCCGCCACCTGCGCGGCGAAATCCGCGGACAGGCCGACCGGCGGCGCGTGGCGCAGGGCGTGGGCAATGCGCAGTTCCGCGGCGTCGGCATCGGTGCCACCATCGCGCGCGGCCAGACGCGCGCGTTCCTGCGCCTGCCATTGCGCTTCGTCGAAAGGGATTCCGCCGGAATGCGGTTCGTGCCTGTCGTTGTTCATGCGGCGACTCCGATGCGCGGGGCGAGGATCTCGCGCAGTTGCTTGCGACTGCGGAACAGGTGGCTCTTGATGGTGCCTTCGGCCAGGCCGGTGATCGACGCGATCTCGCCGATCGGCAGCTCTTCCAGATGGTACAGGGTCAGCAGCGTGCGCTGCAGCGGCGGCAGGCGCTCGATCGCGGCATGCAGTTCGCGCTCCTCGTCGGCCCCGGCGTGCGCGGCCTCGAGGTCGAAGCCGTCGCCGAGGTTGTCCAGCAGCGACGCGCCGTCGGCATCGTCCGCCCCGCTTCCGGAAGCAAGGTCCGCCAGCGGGATGCGCTTGCGTTCGAGGTGCCGTTTCGCCACCGAATAGGCGACCTGCCCGATCCACGACTTCAGCGGGCTGTCGAAGC
The DNA here is from genome assembly GCF_010211755.1 of Pseudoxanthomonas sangjuensis. GTDB lineage: Bacteria > Pseudomonadota > Gammaproteobacteria > Xanthomonadales > Xanthomonadaceae > Pseudoxanthomonas_A > Pseudoxanthomonas_A sangjuensis. The sequence continues at coordinate 2,404 of NZ_PDWR01000022.1, forward strand.
GGTACTGGTGCAGGTAGCGGTGCACGCGCAGGAACGCCTCCTGGCACAGCTCGCGAGTGTCCTCCGGGTGCCGCACCATGCGCTGGATCACGTGCCAGCACAGGCCCTGGTATTCGCGCACCAGCCGCTCGAACGCGCCCGCGCGGTTGGCGAGCACGGCTTCGACGAGTTCGCGGTCGGCGTCCATGCGGCATGGGATACGCCCGGCGGGCGGGCGGTTGCAAGCGGTTTTTCCCGCAGCCCCGCTGCAACCGCCGGCACGACCGCGGTATCCCTTGGCCCGAACGGCCATACCGGCCGCCCGGACCAGAACAAAGGAGCCACCATGGAATTCGGCATTCTCATCCCGATCACCCTGTTCATCTGCATCGCCTATTCGATCAAGGCGGTGGTCGACGCCCGCGTGCGCAAGCAGCTGGTCGCCAGCAACGGCTCGCCGGAGCTGGTCGCCAGCATCCTGCGCGGCGACGAAATGCACCGCCGGCTGTCGTCGCTGCGCTGGGGCATCACCCTGGTCGCGCTGGCGATCGGCTTCGGCATCGTCGAAGCCGCCGGCTGGCGCGAAGTGACCCCCGGCGTGATCGCGGTGCTGGTCGGCGCCGTGGGCCTGGGCAACCTGGCCTCGTACGCCGCCGCGCGCAAGCTGGGCTGACCCGGCAACCCCGCACGCGGCGCGGCGTCGGAATTTTCCTACGCCGCGCCGCGGCTTCGCCCGAATGCGGCCCCGCCGCGTTTGCGCCAGCCTGTCGCTTCCCGATGCTCGGGGGAGCGGACGATGTCACGTTACCTGTTCACCATCTGCGCGGAGTCGCGCGGCTGGCAGCTGTACGAAGGCGAGGAAGGCCGCCACTGGTTCGCGCGCCGCGACGAGGCGATGGAAACCACCGGGATCATGGCCTCGCGCCTGCACGAATTCCACGGCATCCCCACCGCGGTGGTGATGGACATGGCCGGGCACGAGACGGTGGAAGTCAGCCGCCACGGCTGACGCACGCGGGCCGCTACGCGGCGGCAATGCCCGACAGCTGGCGCAGCGCCCGTTCGAACAGTTCCGGCGGCTGCCCGCCCTGCACCAGGTGGCGTTCGTTGAAGATCACCGAGGGCACCGCGCCGATGCCCTGTTCGCGATAGAAACGTTCCTGCGCGCGCACCGTATCGGCGTACACGCCGGCAGCCAGCACCCGTGCCGCGCGCTGCGCATCGAGCCCGGCCTCGCCGGCGACGGCGGCGAGCACCTGGGCGTCGGACACGTCGCGGCCCGCGCCGTGGTAGGCGCGCAGCAGGGCCAGCTTCAGCGCGCGCTGCGCGTCCGCGCCCAGCGTGCCGGCCCAGTGCAGCAGGCGGTGCGCGTCGAAGGTGTTGTAGATGCGGTCGCGCTTCTCCAGGTCCATGGCGAAGCCCAGCGCCGCGGCGCGCTGGCGGATCGCCTCGCCGTTCCGCCGCAGCTGCCCGGCGTCCATGTCGTACTTGCGGCCGAGGTGTTCGGCGATGCCCTCGCCCGCGGCCGGCATGTCCGTATTCAGTTCGAACGGCTGGAAACGCAGCTCGACCTGCAGGCCGTCGCCGACCCGGTCGATCGCCCGCAGCAGCGCCTGCAGGCCGATCGCGCACCATGGGCAGACCACGTCGGAAACGAAATCGATCTTGACCGGCTGGGACATGCGGCAACCCTGGCGCGAACGGGGATGCCCATCATCGCCGCCCGCCCGCGCCGGTCCAAGACGCCGTGCGGAAAGCACCGTCGCACCATCGTCATCCGCGCGACACGCAGCCGCGCGATCGGGAGCCACGTGTGGCAAGCGCAACGGCGGCGAGCGCCGCGAACCGGCCGGGCATGGCATGGCCTCAGCCACCCCGGCAGCCGGATGAACCACGTGGAAACGCGCGGTTGCCAGCCTTTGCCGGACGCCCGCGGCGGGAGCAGAATCAGTCCAGACCCGCTTCGGGAGCCGACCATGAAATTGCCGTCCCTGCATTCCCTGTTCCTGCTCGCCATGCTGCCGCTGGCCGCACAGGCGGCCGATACCGTGACCGACCCGGACAAGCCGCGCAGCCTGCCGGACGAAGGCCCGGTTGCCGTTTCATGGAGCGACCCGGCGCAGTTCAGCGACCTCCGCTACACCCACAACCGCTGGGAAGCCGCGCAAGGCGACTGGGTGCGCCAACTGGCCGAACACGTGCGCAAGAGCGCGACCAAACAGCTGCGGCCCGGCGAGACGCTGCAGGTGAACATCACCGACATCACCCGCGCCGGCGAATACGAGCCGTGGCACGGCATCAGCTACGACCACGTGCGCATCATCCGCGACCGCTATCCGCCGCGGATGGAACTGAGCTACACGCTGTACGGCAGCGACGGCCAGGTGCTGGCGCAGGGCGACAGCAAGCTGCGCGACTTCGGCTTCATGATGGGCAGTTCGCCGATCAACCAGACCGATCCGCTGCGCTACGAGAAGCGCATGATCGACGACTGGACGCGGCGCGAGCTGGGCCCGAAGCGCGAGTTGAGCAGCCGCTGAGCGCATGGGCGACGCCTTCGACCTGACCCCGCCGGACGACGCGCAGCGCGCGCGGCTGATCGCCGGACTGAACGACGAGGAACGCCGGGTGCTGTTGCACCACGGCACCGAGGCGCCGTTCTGCGGGGCATTCCTCGACAACAAGCTGGAAGGCGTCTATTGCTGCCGGCTATGCGGGTTGCCGTTGTTCCGCAGCAGCGCCAAGTTCGATTCCGGCACCGGCTGGCCGAGCTTCTTCCAGCCGTACGCCGACGACCACATCCGCTACCTGCGCGACACCAGCCACGGCATGATCCGCACCGAGGAAGTCTGCGCACGCTGCGGCAGCCACCTCGGCCACGTCTTCCCCGACGGCCCGCCGCCGACCGGGATGCGGCATTGCCTGAATTCGGTGTCGCTGGCCTTCACCGGGAAGGGCGAGGCGCTGCCGGATCCGATGCGACGTGGTGGTGTCGAGTCGCAGCCAGCCTCCTGAGGCCTGCATCGACTCATGCCGACGAAACCGACGAACAGGTGGCTGCTTCTGTCATCCCTCGCCCTGCTCGCAGCCGCACTCACCCTAGTCCTCAGGCCCTCACCAAGGATTGCGACGGCGGCACCCATCGACCTCGTCAAGGTCGACAAATCCGACCACACGCTTTCACTGATCAGCAACGGCGAGACCATCGCCATATTTCATGTCGCACTGGGCGGCAACCCGGTTGGACATAAGCAACAGGAAGGCGATCGACGCACTCCGGAAGGCCATTACCTCCTCGATTTCAAGAAACCGGACAGCGCTTTCTTCCGCGCCATACATATTTCCTATCCGAACGACGCCGACGAGGAATCGGCCAAGCGGCGCGGAGTTCGGCCTGGCGGCGCCATCATGATCCATGGGCAAAGGAATGGCCTGGGCTGGTTATCCGCGGCCAGTCAGCGTTTCGACTGGACCGATGGTTGCATCGCACTTTCCAACAAGGACATGCAGATAGTCTGGGACCTGGTGAACGTACCCACGCCCATCGAGATTTCACCCTGACCTTATACTGCTCCGATCAACGGATTTGTCTGCTTGTATCCATGGCCGTCTACGTCGACGACGCAGTCACCCTCTGGCGCGGCCAGCGCTGGGCGCACCTGATGGCCGACACGCTGGACGAACTGCACGCCTTCGCCGCGGCGCTGGGCATCCCGCGCCGCGCGTTCCAGGACAAGACCAGCGGCGCGCACTACGACCTGCCGGCGCCGCTGCGCGACGAAGCGGTGGCGCTGGGCGCCATTGCCATTTCCCGCCACCGCGACCGCGAACTGGTGCGCGCGGTGATCCGCCGGGCGAAGGCACAGGGCCGCGGCGAAGCCCTGTAGGAGCGGCGCAAGCCGCGACGGGGAACCTTCCGGCATTGCGGAGTCTTCCGCGGCGCGCCAGACGATTGCAGCCGCGGCTTGCGCCGCTCCGACGATGGGATGCTGCGCCGCGGCTCGCATGTAACGTTTACATGCCTAACATCGACGGCACCCCACGCGTGCAACAACGCCGATGCCGACGACGATCCCGCGCTTCCTGCCCCTGTCCTGCCTGCTGCTCTGCGCCGCGACGGCGCATGCGTCCGACCCGCGCCCCGGCGCGCGCACCTACGCCAATCCGCTGGACATCGACTACCGCTACGACTTCCAGCACCTCAACGACGGCATCTCCTTCCGCACCGCCGCCGACCCGGTATTCGTCCGCCATGGCGACGCGTATTACCTGTTCCTGACCCTCGCCGACGGCTACTGGCGTTCCACCAACCTCGTCGACTGGCGATTCATCGTGCCCAATCGTTGGCCGTTCGAAGGCAACGTCGCGCCGGCGGCGGTGTCGGATGGCGACCGCCTGGTGCTGATGCAGTCGGCGATGGCACCGCGGCCGCTGCTGCAATCCACCGATCCGGCCAGCGGCAAGTTCGACTTCCTGACCCGACTGCTGCCGCTGATTCCCGACGCGGTAGGCGAAGGGCAGGACATCATGCCGCTGCCGCCGGGCAAGATCCCGCCCGGTCCGTGGGACCCGGACCTTTTCATCGACGACGACGGCCAGTGGTACCTGTACTGGGGCTCGTCTGCCACCTATCCCATCTACGGCATCGCGATGGACAAGGCGCCGCGCGGCTTCGCCTTCCGCGGCAAGCCGAAGCCGATGCTGCAACTCGACCCCGGACGCCACGGCTGGGAGCGCTTCGGCCCCGACCACCACGGCGCGACCTATCCGGACGGCAAGCCCTACGGCAACTACGTCGAAGGCGCGTGGATGAGCAAGGTCGGCGGCCGCTATTACCTGCAGTACGCCGCGCCCGGCACCGAGTACAACGTCTACGCGAACGGCGTCTACGTCGGCGACAAGCCGCTGGGACCGTTCGAGTACGCGCCGTACAACCCGGTCGCCTACAAACCCGGCGGCTTCGTCCACGGCGCCGGCCACGGTTCCAGCTTCCAGGACGCGCACGGCAACTGGTGGAACAGCGGCTCGCCGTGGATCGGCTACAACTGGACCTTCGAGCGCCGCATCGCGATGTTCCCGGCGAAGTTCTACGACGACGGGCAGATGGCGGTGTCGACGCGCTTCGGCGATTTCCCGCACTACGTGCCCGACGGCAAGGTCGACGACCCCGAGTCGCTGTTCACCGGCTGGATGCTGCTGTCGTACCGCAAGCCGGCGCGCGCGTCGTCGACGCTGGGCGAATTCGCCGCCGGCAACGCCACCGACGAAGACCCGCGCACGTTCTGGGTGGCGAAGCGGAACGCCGCGGGGGAAACGCTCGGCATCGACCTTGGCGGCACGCGCACGCTGCGCGCGGTGCAGGTCGACTTCGCCGACTACAAGTCGGACCTCTACGGCGGCGAGCCGGGAATCTACACCGAGTTCAAGCTGGAATATTCGCTGGACGGGAAGCGGTGGCGGCCGCTGGCCGCGACCGAGGGGCCGCGCCGCGACCGCCCGAACGCCTACATCGAACTGCCCGCGCCGGTGCGCGCGCGCCACGTGCGCTACGTGCACGGCCACGTCGGCGCGAAGCATTTGGCGATCAGCGACCTGCGCGTGTTCGGCAATGCCGACGGCGGGCCGCCGCGCGCGCCAACCGGCGTCGAAGCCAAGCGCGGCGCCGACGCGCGCAACGCCACCGTGCGCTGGCAGGCCGTGCCCGGCGCGGTCGGCTACAACGTGCGCTGGGGGATCCGCCCGGACCGTCTGACCCTGGCCTACCAGGTCTTCGCCGACCGCGGCACCGAACTGGAGTTGCGCGCGCTGAACGTCGGCGTCGGCTACCACGTCGCGGTCGAGGCCTTCGACGAGAACGGCGTGTCGCCGCTGAGCGAAACGGTCGCGCTGCCTTGAATCCGCCCGTTACAATCGTTTCCGGCAACCGTTCGTCCTGAGCCCGGGCCCGCAGGGTCGGAGCCGGGGGACCGCCAGCAGCCTGGCTGCGTTTCGACTCCGCGAAGCCGCGCTTCGCCGCGCTCGGCACGAACGGCTGCATATCGAAATCAGGGCATCTTCCGAGGATCTGCGACCATGACCGACACCCCTCCCGACCGCCTGGCCGTCGACGAAGACAGCCGCTACCACGACGCCGCCGCGCTGGCCCGCGGCGTCGGCGTGCGCTTCAACGGCATGGAGCGCGACAACGTCGAGGAATACTGCATCAGCGAAGGCTGGATCCGCGTGCAGGCCGGCAAGGCGCTGGACCGGCGCGGCAAGCCGATCACCTTCAAGCACAAGGGCGTGGTCGAAGCCTGGTTCAAGGACATCGCCTGACCCGTCCGCCCCCCTCTCCTTTGCGCGGGAGGGAGATGCGTGCGCAACTGTCGCGGGCATGGCCCCGCTCTCCGGCCCGGGCCGCCCGCGGGATGACTTCCCGCACAGTGACTTCCCGCACGCGACCGCGGCGCCGACCCCGGCGAACCTGCCGGCCTCCCCCGACAACGCAACCCCCATGCGCAAGCTCGCCCCGTTCGCAGTCCTGTTCTGCCTGTGCGCCACGGCACGCGCCGGCGACGCGGCGGACGCGCCCGCCGCGAAGGAGCATCGCCCCGAGGTCTCCTCGCACCAGTGCGGCCTGTCCACGCCCTACAACGTGCTGGCCGACACCGGCGGCATCTGGCTGTACCGCGACGAGGGCGCGCCGAAGGAAATCTTCTTCCACGGCGGCGAACTCAGCGTCGACCATCGCGTGCAGCAGGTCAGCGCGGCCGATGCGCAGCGCCTGCGCCTGATGGAAACGGAGGCCCGCGCGCTGATGCCGCAGGTGGCGGGCCTGGCCCGCGACGTGGTGGACATCACCTACGATGCGCTCGGCGGGGTGGTCGACGTGCTCACCGGCAGCTGGCTCAACGCGCGCAAGATCGAGCGCAAGCGCAAGGAGGCGCTGGCCTATGTCGACACCACGCTCGGCAAGGGCCGCTGGGACCAGGATGCATTCGGCGGCAATTTCGAGAAGTACGTCGAACGGGAAGCCGAGGACTTCAAGGGCAGCATCGCCCGCCATCTGCTGTGGCAGATCGCCACCGGCCGCGCCGACGCGATGGAAGCGCGCGCCGACCGCGTCGGCGACGAGCTGGACGCGAAACTCGACGCGCGATCGGAAGCGATCGAGGCGAAAGCCGACGCGCTGTGCGCGCAGGTGCGCCGGCTCGACGAGTTGCAGCAGGCGCTCGAATACCGCTTCGGCGGCCAGCCGCTGCGGTTGATCGAAACCTCCGGCAAGGATGAGGGTGCGGAACTCGCCGCGGCAGCCGGCAGCGGCGGTTGAATCGTCTCGCCCGCATCCGCGGCGTCGATATCAGTCCGCGCACGCCTGCGCCCGCGCCTGCATCCGCTCGCGTTCGCGCGCGTTGCGGGTCAGCGCGGCGGCGCGCTCGAATTCGGCGCGGGCCTCGTCGCGGCGGCCGAGTTGTTCGAGCAGGTCGCCGCGCAACGCCGGCAGTTGCGGGTAGCCGCGCAACTGCGGTTCGCTGCCGAGCGCATCGACCAGCGGCAACGCCGCCGCCGGGCCGGAAGCGCGACTGACCGCGACCGCGCGGTTGAGTTCGACCACCGGCGACGGCGCGACCGTGGCCAGCCGCGCGTACAGCGCGACGATGCGCCGCCAGTCGGTATCCTCGGCGCGCAGCGCGCGCGCGTGGCAGGCGGCGATCGCGGCCTGCAGCGCATAGAAGCCATCGGCGCCGCCGAGTTGCGCCGCACGCTGCAGGGCATTGAAGCCGCGCTGGACCTGCAGCCGGTCCCAGCGCGAACGGTCCTGTTCCATCAACAACACCGGCGCGCCGTCGCGACCCGTGCGGGCGCGCGTGCGCGAGGCCTGCAATTCCATCAGCGCCAGCAGGCCGTGGACTTCGGGCTCGTCCGGCATCAGCCCGGCGAGCACGCGGCCCAGGCGCAGCGCCTCCTCGCACAGCGCCGGGCGCATCCAGTCCTCGCCGGCGGTGGCCGAATAGCCTTCGTTGAACACCAGGTAGACCACTTCCAGCACCGAATCCAGGCGCTCGTGCAGCTCGCCGCGGCGCGGCACCTCGAACGGCACCTGCTTCGTCGCCAGGGTCTTCTTCGCGCGCACGATGCGCTGGGCGACGGTCGCCTCCTGCTGCAGGAAGGCGCGCGCGATCTCGTCGGTGCTCAGGCCGCACAGCAGGCGCAGGGTCAGGGCGACGCGCGCTTCGGCCGGCAGCGCCGGGTGGCAGGAGACGAAGATCAGGCGCAGCAGGTCGTCGCCGATGTCGTCTTCCAGTCTCGCGTCGCTAGCGGGATCGTCGCTCATCGATTCCCTTTCCAGTTCCAGCGCCAGCTCCCCGTGCTTGCGCGCATGCAGCTGGCGCTGGCGCAGGTGGTCGATGCCGCGGTTCTTCGCCGCGGACATCAGCCATGCCGCCGGGTTGTCGGGCATGCCGTCGCGCGGCCAGCGCTCCAGCGCCGTGGCGAAGCTGTCCTGCACCAGTTCCTCGGCGACGCCGACGTCGCCGGTCATCCGGGCCAGCCGCGCGATCAGCTTCGGCGATTCCATCCGCCACAGCGTGTCGAGCGTCGATTGCAGTTTCGGCGCGGTCATGGCGGCGGATGACACCACCGCCCCGCGGCGATTGCAAGGCGCGCCCTCACGCCGAGACGATGGTCTTGAAGCCGCCGAAGATCATCCGCTTGCCGTCGAACGGCATCTTCTTCCAGTCCATCTTCGCGAAGCGCTTGTCGTTCATCGCCAGCTTGTTGACCTTGTCGCGGTGCGCGCGCGACCGGTAGACGATGTACGAGAACACCACCACTTCGTCGTCCTTCAGCTTGACCGAGCGCGGGAACGAAGTCAGCTTGCCCACCGGCGCGTCGTCGGCCACCGTCTCGTGGTAGGCCAGCGCGCCGTGCTCCATCCACACCTTGCGGCCCAGCCGCGCCAGTTTCCTGTACTCGTCCAGGCGCGCCTTCGGCACCGGGATCACGAATCCATCCACGTAGCTCATCGGTCTTCCTCCCATTCCAGGTTGTGGCCACTACATGTGGCGGTAAAACTCCGGCTGCGCATCGAACCGGTCGTTCAGGCCGTCGATGCAGGCGAACGCCACCGCCGACAGCTCCTCCTCGCCGACGTCTTCCAGGCAGCCGAGGTTGACGGCGTAGAGCCCGCCCCGCGGGGACGCGTCGACACGGCCGAACACCTTGACCCCGCAATGGCGGCAGAAGCAGTGGTGGATGTTGTGCGCGCCGAACACGTATTCGGTCAGCGCGCCTTCGCCGGCGCGCAGGCGGAAGCGGTCCGGCGGCACCACGGCCAGCCACGAGCGGTGGCGCCGGCAGATCGAGCAGTTGCAGCGGAAGCTGCCTTCCGCCAGGTCGAGGCCGGCTTCGACGACGACCGTCCCGCAATGGCAGCTCGCTCGGTATGTCTTCTGCATGTCACGCATCCGGTATTTCCGCTTCGACCAGCTTCGCCAGCTGCGCCAGCGATTCCTGCCAGCCGAGGTAGCAGGCCTCGACCGGGATCACGTCGGGGATGCCTTCCTGGACGATGTCGACCTCAGTGCCGACCGACACCGGCTTCAGCGCGATGGTCACCCGCAGCACGCCGGGCAGGTTCGCGTCCTCGAACGCGTCGGTATGGACGATGCGCTGGTTCGGCACCAGCTCCAGGTATTCGCCGCCGAAGTACTCGGTCTTGCCGGTGCCGAAGTTGGTGAACGACATGCGGTACTTGCCGCCGACGCGGGCGTCGATGGCATGGACCTTGCCGGTGAAACCGTACGGCGGCAGCCACCTGGCCATCGCGTCGGGGTCGAGGAAGGCGCGGTAGACGCGCTCGGGCGGCGCCTTCAGCACGCGGTACAGTTTGACGGTGCCTGGCATGTCAGTTCTCCTGTCCAGCGCCGGGGAATTCGGCCTCGTTCATGTAGAAGATTTCGAAAGTGTGGCCGTCGGGGTCGGCGAAGGCGCGCTGGTACATGAAGCCGTAGTCGTCTGCATCGCGGGTTTCGCGCGCACCGGCGGCCAAGGCCTTTTCCATCAGCGCGTCGGCCTGTTCGCGGCTGCCCGTCGACAAGGCGAACAGCGCCTCGATGTGGGTGGCGGTGTCGCAGATCGCCTTGTCGGTGAAGCCCTTGAAGAAGTCGTGAACCAGCAACATCAGGCAGATGTGCTCGCTGACGACGACGCAGGCGGCGTTGCCGTCGGTGAACTTCGGGTTGAGGGCATAGCCGAGCGCGGTATAGAAGGCCTTGGCCTTCTCCAGGTCGCGCACCGGCAGGTTGATGAAGATCCGCTCGCCCATGTCAGTTCGCCCCCGGCATCGGCTTCATGCAGTTGACCATCCACGGCTTGCCGAAGCGGTCGGTGAACATGCCCCAGCGGTGCGCCCAGAAGGTTTCCGTTATCGGGCAGACGACCTTTCCACCCGCGGACAATTCGGCAAAGATGCGCTCGGCTTCACCGATGCTGTCCACCTCGATGTTGACCGTGGTGTTGTCGCCTTCAGGCGCCTGGCCTTCCATGATCATGGCGTTGTCGGCACCCATCATCTCGGCGCCATCGGCCAGCAGGTGGATGTTGGCGATCTGCGACTTCATCGCTTCCGGCATCGGCGGCTGGCCTTCCATCACCGGCATGTCGCCGTAGGTGGACGTGGCCAGGATCTTGCCGTTCAGCACCTTGGCGTAGAAATCGAAGGCTTCGCGGCACTGGCTGTTGGCGAACATCAGGTAGGGCATCAGCTTCATCTTGGCATCTCCGGGTGGTGGGTTCATTGCGTGCCGAGGCGTTCGCGCAGTCGCTCTTCCTGCTCGCGCAACTCGGGGGTGAAGGCTTCGCCGAAGTCGCCGGCCTCGAACACCGGGCGGATTTCCAGTTCGGATACGCCACTTTCGAATGGATTGGGACAGCGCCTGGCCCATTCGATCGCTTCGTCGAGCGAGCGCACCTGCCACAGCCAGAAGCCGGCGATCAGTTGCTTGGTCTCGGCGAACGGGCCGTCGACGACGTCGCGTTTCGCGCCTTCGAAGCGCACGCGCGCGCCGTGGGCGCTGGGCTTGAGGCCTTCGCCGGCCAGCATGACTCCGGCATTGACCAGTTCCTCGTTGAACCGCCCCATGTCGGCCAGCAGCTGCTGGCTGGGCATCACTTCGTTCTCGGAATCGCGCGTGGCGCGCACCATCACCATCACTTTCATCGCCGTGCTCCCGGCGGGCCGGATCGCCCGCATTCCACCGTAACGACGGGCGGGCGGGCGTGAAATCGACAGGCGGGGCGGAAAATCCTCCACCCATCCGCAAATGGTTGTTTTGCAAGGATTGCGCTTGTGCGACGATGACGCCCCCGACCGCCCCCGCCGGAGCCGCCCATGCAATTCCTGCTGTTGGTCTATCCCGATCCCGAACTGCTGGCGACGCTGCCCGCCGCCGAATACGACCGGCTGATGCGCGGCTGCCTGGAACACGCCGATGAGCTGAAAAGCCGCGGCACGCTGCTGGCCTGCCAGCAGCTGGAACCGCCCGCCAGCGCGCGTACCGTGCGCGTGCGCGACGGCCGCAGCACGGTGCTCGACGGCCCGTTCGCCGAAACCAAGGAAGTGCTGGCCGGCTTCAACCTGATCGAAGCGGCGGACATCGACGAAGCGGTGCGCATCGCCCACGAGTTCCCGTGGATCCGCTACGGCAGCATCGAAGTGCGCCCGCTGCACGACATGGATGGCGAACGCCGGCGCGTCGGCGCGAAGGTGGTTGCCGCGCCGGCCTAGGAGCCGACGGCCGATCCCCTTCTCCCGGCGGGAGAAGGGAAAAGGTCACGAACAGGGCTTTTCCTTCGAGAACGGGTTGAGCCTGCGCACCCAGCTGTCGCCGCAGTCGATGTCCTGCGGCTTCGGCTGCGCCTGCTGCATTTTCTGCAGCGCCGCGGCCAGGCGCGCCTTCTCGGCCTCGGCGATCTTCGCGCGGATCTGCGGCATCGCCGCCAGCGCCGCGCGCTCGCCTTCGAGGATCGCGTTGTTGCGCTGCTCGAAACTGGCCGGCCCGATGTCGTTGACCTGCGGGCGGATCACCACGTCGGCGCGCGCCAGTTCCTGCCTGCCCAGGGTCTGGCCCATGATCGTGATCGACTGGTTGACGATGCCCAGCATCCCGGTCGGCGCATCGCCCCCGGCCTTGCTGGAGATGTCGATCGCGATCACCAGGTCGGCGCCGAGCTGGCGCGCCGCGTCGACCGGCACCGGGCTGACCACGCCGCCGTCGACGTAGCTGTGGCCGCCGATCTTCACCGGCTCGAACACGCCGGGCACGCTGCTCGAGGCGCGCACCGCCTGGCCGGGGTTGCCGCGCACGACCACGGTGCGGTCGCCGGTATCCAGGCGCGTGGCCACCGCGGCGAACGGCAGCGCCAGCTTTTCGATCGGCCGGCGCCCGACCTGGATATTGACGTAATCCTCGAGCGCCCGGCCCTCGACCAGCCCGCCGCCGAACAGCCTGACGTCGCGGATGCTGGCCTCGTCGAGGGCGATGGCCTTCTGCTGCATCAGGAACGGGTCCATGCCGCTGGCGTACAGCGCGCCGACCACGCTGCCGGCGCTGGTGCCGGCGACCACGTCGGCCTTGTAGCCGTTGGCTTCCAGCATCTTGATCGCGCCGATGTGGGCGAAACCCTTGGCCGCGCCGCCACCCAGCGCGAGGCCGATCTTCAGCGGCGGCAGTTGCGGCGCGACCGGCGGCGGGGGCGGCGGTACGGGCTCGTTGCCGGCGCAGCCAGCGAGCAGGGCGGCCAGCGACAGGCCGGCAAGGAAGGGGCGGAAACGCATGCGGGGACGAAAGACGGTCGGGACGGCGCACAGCTTAGCGGCCCCCGCCCTGTCGAAGGCTGAAGCGGGTTGCAATTCCGCTTCCCCCTTCTGCAAAAGAGCCCCGGATGCGGCTACAGCGCGTCGGCGTCGAGCTCGCCGGTGCGGATGCGCACCACCCGCTCCAGGTCGTAGACGAAGACCTTGCCGTCGCCGATCTTGCCGGTGCCGGCGGCCCGGATGATGGCGTCGAGCACGCGCTCGAGCTGGTCCTCGGTTACCGCGACCTCGACCTTGGCCTTGGGCAGGAAATCGACGACGTACTCGGCGCCGCGGTACAACTCGGTATGGCCCTTCTGCCGGCCGAAGCCCTTGACCTCGGTGACGGTGATGCCGGCCACGCCCGCCTCGGCCAGCGCCTCGCGCACGTCGTCCAGCTTGAACGGCTTGATCACCGCCATGATCATCTTCATCGCGACATTCTCCCGGTCTGCATGGCGTGCAGCATAGCGCGGTTGCGCGCTGCCGCGGCGTCGGGTTCAATGGCGGCCCGCGTTTCGGAATTTTCCGACGGCGCGGTGCAGCGAACGCCGATGCCGCCGCCCGCGCGGCGCGCGCAAGCTGCACGCACCGCCGCAAGGTGCACCGACAAGAGCCGCATCATGATCGACCCGAAGATCGACCTGAGCCACATCGACGAACTCGCGCGCCGCCTCAGCGACCTGGTGCCGCCGGGCCTGCGCGAATCGAGGGCGGAACTGCAGCAGGCATTCAAGGGCGCGCTGCAATCGGGCCTGTCGCGCCTGGACCTGGTCACGCGCGAGGAGTTCGACGTGCAGCGCGCGGTGCTGCTGCGCACCCGCGAGAAGCTGGAAGCGCTGGAACGCGCGGTCGCCGGGCTGGAAGGCCGGCGCGACGCGCCCCCTTCGACCACCAACTGAGCGCCGCCGCCATGAGCCTTGCGCTGGTGCACAGCCGTGCACGCGCCGGCGTGTCCGCGCCGCCGGTCCGGGTCGAGGTCCACCTGTCCGGCGGCCTGCCGCGGACCAACCTGGTCGGCCTGCCGGAAGCCGCGGTGCGCGAATCGCGCGACCGCATCTTCGCCGCGATCCTGTGCGCGCAGTTCGAATTCCCGGCGCGTCGCATCACCGTCAACCTGGCGCCGGCGGACCTGCCGAAGGATGGCGGGCGCTTCGACCTGCCGATCGCGCTCGGCATCCTCGCCGCCAGCGGACAGGTCGACCGCAACGCGCTGGGCGAATACGAATTCCTCGGCGAACTCGGCCTGACCGGCGAGCTGCGCGCGGTCGACGGCGTGCTGCCGGCCGCGCTTGCGGCGGCGCGGGCCGGGCGCAAGCTGATCGTGCCGCCCGGCAACGGCGCCGAGGCCGCACTGGCGCGCGACGTCGAGGCCTACACCGCGCGCACCCTGCTCGAGGTCTGCGCGATGCTGAACGGCAGCAAGCAGCTGCCGCCGGCCGAAGCGCCGCCGCCGCAGATCACCCTGGTCCCGGACATGGCCGACGTGCGCGGCCAGGCGCACGCGCGCCGCGCGCTGGAAGTCGCCGCGGCCGGCAACCACCACCTGCTGCTGGTCGGCACGCCCGGCTGCGGCAAGACCCTGCTCGCCTCGCGCCTGCCCGGCCTGCTGCCCGAAGCCAGCGAAGCCGAGGCGCTGGAAACCGCGGCGATCACTTCGGTCAGCGGGCGCGGACTCGACCCGTCGCGCTGGCGGCAACGCCCGTACCGTTCGCCGCACCACACTGCCAGCGCGGTCGCCCTGGTCGGCGGCGGCGCCGACCCGCGGCCCGGCGAGATCTCGCTGGCGCACAACGGCGTGCTGTTCCTGGACGAACTGCCGGAATGGGACCGCAAGGCGCTCGAAGTGCTGCGCGAGCCGCTCGAATCCGGCACCGTCACCGTGTCGCGCGCCGCGCGCAGTTCCGAATTCCCGGCGCGCTTCCAGCTGGTCGCGGCGATGAACCCGTGCCCGTGCGGCTGGGCGGGCGATCCGTGCGGACGCTGCCGCTGCAACCCGGAGGCGATCCGCCGCTACCGTTCGCGCATCTCCGGGCCGCTGCTCGACCGCATCGACCTGCACGTCGAAGTGCCGCGCCTGCCGCCGCAGGAATTGCGACCCGATGCGCCGCAAGGCGAGGCCAGCGCCGACATCCGCGCCCGCGTCGAACGCGCCCGCACCGTGCAGCAGGCGCGCGCCGGCAAGGCCAACGCGCAACTCGGCCAGTCGGAGACGATGCGCTGGTGCCGCCTGCGCGAAACGGACCAGGCGTTGCTGGAGCGCGCGATCGAACGCCTGCAGCTTTCTGCGCGCTCGATGCATCGCATCCTGCGCGTCGCCCGCACCATCGCCGACCTGGCCGGTTCGGAAGACATCGACACCCCGCACCTGACCGAGGCGCTGGGCTACCGCCGCCTCGACCGCGGCGAGCGCCTGCACCGCGCCGCGTGACCCGCGCCGGCGCGCGGCGGCGCCCGGTTTGGCATCCGCCGCGGGGAAGCGCAAACTCGGCCGGCCGCGCGCCGGCCTTTCCCCCGTTGTCCATCCATGCCGTTTCCGACCGAATCGCCTGGAGGCCTCCAATGCGCCATACCCTGTTCTTCGCCGCAATGCTCGCGCTGGTCGCCTGCGACCGGGGCGACGCGCCCGCCGCCGCGCAGGCGGCCGCGCCCGCTTCCATCGACGAGGTCGAACTGATCCCGCGCGAGGCGCTGTTCGGCAATCCCGAGCGCGCCAACGTGCAGCTCAGCCCCGACGGCAAGCACCTGAGCTGGATCGCGCCGGTGGACGGCGTGCTGAACGTCTGGGTCGCGCCGGCCGGCGACCCCGCGCAGGCGAAGGCGGTCACCGCCGACAAGGCGCGCGGCATCCGCAACTATTTCTGGTCGTACCGCCCGGACACGCTGTTGTACCTGCGCGACACCGGCGGCGACGAGGATTTCCACGCCTACGCGGTCGACCTGCAGTCGGGCGCGAGCCGGGATCTTTCGCCGTTCCCGAAGACCCGCGCCCAGGTTGCCGCGGTCAGCCACCTGCAGCCCGACAGCGTGCTGATCGGGATGAACAACCGCGACCCGCAGTGGCACGACCTGTACCGGGTCGACCTGGCCAGCGGCAAGCGCACGCTGCTGCAGAAGAACGACGCGCAGATCGGCGACTACATCGCCGACGCCGATTACCGGATCCGCTACGCCACCCGCTCGCGGCCCGACGGCGGCACCGACGTGCTGAAACCCGACGGCAAGGGCGGCTGGGAGAAGTTCGACGACATCCCGTTCGAGGACGCGCTGAGCACCGGGCCCGCCGGCCTGACCACCGACGGCTCGACCCTGTACTTCGTCGATTCGCGCAACCGCAACACCTCGGCGCTGTACGCCGTGGACACGGCCAGCGGCGAAAGGACGCTGCTGCACGAAGACGCGCGCACGGACATCGGGGGCACCCTGGCCGATCCGCGGACCGGCAAGGAGCAGGCCGTCGCGGTCGATTACCTGCGCGAGGAATGGAAGCCGCTGGACGACGCCATCGCCGCGGACCTGAAGACGCTCGGCGACATCGGCCCGGGCGACTTCGGGGTGGTTTCGCGCACGCTCGACGACAACACCTGGATCGTCGCCTACTCCGCCGCCGAGACCCCGGTGGCCTACTACCGCTACGACCGCGGCGACGGCGGCAAGCTGACCAAGCTGTTTTCCGCGCGCCCGGCGCTGGACGGCAAGCCGCTGGCGCCGATGTGGCCACGGGAAATCAAGTCGCGCGACGGCCTGACCCTGGTCAGCTACCTCACCCTGCCGAAGCATGCCGACCCGAATGCCGACGGCACGCCGGACAAGTCCGTGCCGATGGTGCTGTTCGTGCATGGCGGCCCGTGGGGACGCGACGCCTATGGCTACAGCGGTTATGCGCAATGGCTGGCCAACCGCGGCTACGCGGTGCTGCAGACCAACTTCCGCAGTTCCACCGGCTTCGGCAAGGAGTTCACCAATGCCGGCGATGGCGAGTGGGCCGGCAAGATGCACGACGACCTGATCGACGCGGTGCAGTGGGCGGTCAAGCAGGGCGTGACCCGCGCCGACAAGGTGGCGATCATGGGCGGCAGCTATGGCGGCTACGCCACGCTGGCCGGACTGACGTTCACCCCGGACGCGTTCGCCTGTGGCGTCGACATCGTCGGCCCGTCCAACCTCAACACGCTGCTTGCGACCGTACCGCCGTACTGGGCCAGTTTCTTCGAACAACTGGCCAAGCGCATGGGCGACCCGCGCACCGAGGAAGGCCGCAGGTGGCTGACCGAACGTTCGCCGCTGACCCGCGCCGACAAGATCGTGAAGCCGCTGCTGATCGGCCAGGGCGCCAACGACCCGCGGGTGAAGCAGGCCGAGAGCGACCAGATCGTCAAGGCGATGCAGGCGAAGAACATCCCGGTGACCTATGTGCTGTTCCCCGACGAAGGCCACGGCTTCGCCCGGCCGGAGAACAGCAAGGCCTTCAATGCGGTCGCCGAAGGCTTCCTCGCGCAATGCCTCGGCGGCCGCGCCGAGCCGATCGGCGCCGACTTCAGGGGCTCCAGCATCGGCGTGCCGGCCGGCGCCGACGGCGTGCCGGGCCTGGCCGAGGCGTTGAAGACGCACACGCCGGAAGTGAAGAAGTGACCGCTCGGGGGCGGGCTCCGGCCCGCCCCTCCGCGCCACACATGGCGACTGCAGGCGGGGCTTGCCCCGCTGCTTTCCGCTCCGCGCACGGCCACGCATGGCGCGTCGGGGGCGTAGCCCCGACCTGCTTGAAACCACGAGGCGCCGGAAATTTCCCCTGTAGGAGCGGCGTGAGCCGCGACCGCCCTCGTCAGGCGCTCCGCGAAACGTTCCCGGCCCGGACACTACCCGGTCGCGGCTCACGCCGCTCCTACATCAGCGAGCGCAGGACGGCGCGCTCAGCGCGGCCAGGCGCGGCGGTTCGGGTCCAGTTCGTAGGTCTGCATCGTCGACGCGCGCGGGCCGAGGCCGCAGATCGCCAGCGGCCCGTCGATCCAGTGGGTCAGGCCGAACGCGCGCTCCAGGTCGGCCTCGTTGATCGCGGCGGTGACGTAACTGCCCAGGCCCAGTTCGGTCGCGCTCAACAGGAACGTCTGCGACAGGTGGCCGATGTCGAGGATGCAGACGCGGTACGCCTTGGGGTGGTTGCGGTATTTCCAGTAGTTGCGCACGAAGCGCGGCGCCAGCACGCACAGCACCGGCGCGTCGGCGAACCATTGCTGGCCGCCGACCGCGATCCACGACAGGTACTCCAGTGCATCCATGCCCTGCGCGTCGGCATGCCGGCCGGCATTCGCGAGCACCGCGGCTTCGTCCAGCGGCAGCGGCTGCAGCGCGTGGTCGACGGGACGGTAGTGGTACAGGCCCGGCGCCAGCCCTTCGACCTTGCGTGCGATCAGGTAGCACTCGGTCGGATGCAGCGCGCCGCCGGACGGGCTGGCCTTCTTCAGCACGTCGAAGTCGTCGGCGCCGTGCACCATGCCGCGCGCGGCGAATGCGCGTTCCAGCACCTGCGACAGCTGCGCCAGTGGCAGCGGTTTTTCCGTGTCGAAGTTGCGGCAGGTCGCGCGCGCGTCCAGCAGGTCGTCCAGCGCGGTCCGCTGCGCGCGCGGCAGGTCGACGCGCGCGCGCGCGTCGCCGCATTCGTGCAGCATCGGCGGCGGTGCGCCGTAGGCTTCGCGCAAGCCTTCGGCGGTCAACAGGCCGGCCTCTTCCACCTCGCCGGCCGCGTCGATGCCATCCCAACGCGAAGCGGCATGCAGCGTCGCGGCCAGCCCGTGCCAATACTGCCCGCGGAAGCGCTCGTCGGTTTCGCGCGGTGCGGCCCAGGGTTTGGTGCTGCCGACCAGCAGGCCGGCCTGCAACAGGTTGCGCACGCGCGCGGCGCCATGCGCTTCGCGCAGCGGCGTGGCCGGCACCCAGTCCGTCGGACTCAGGCTGCCGAGCAGGGCCGCATCATCGGCATCGATTTCCACCGGCGCGGACAATTGCGGCGCATGTGCGAACCACTGCACCCGGCTGACCACGCCGGTGTCGCCGGCCAGCAATCGCTCCAGTTCGAAGTGCGCCACTTCGCGTGGCTCCAGCCACAGCACCGCGCATCGCCGTACCCGCATGCCCATCCCCTGTCGAAAGCGCGATCTTGGACTTGCCGGAAAAATCCGGCAAGGGTAACGTCTCGACCGTTGCATCCGTCAACCAGGGGAAACAATCATGGCAACGAAGAAGGGCGCGAAGCCGGCGCCGCTGGATCCGAAGGTCACCAAGAAGCTGCTGGACAAGCTGTCCACCGACAACGACTTCCGGCGGTTGTTCAAGAAGGACGCCAGCGCGGCCTTGGCCAAGGTGGGTTACAAGATCGAGGCGAACGCCGTTTCGGCCGGTAGCTGTCTGCAGTTGCAGGCGACGGACAGCATCGCGCCCAAGAGCAAGATCGTGCGCGATCGCGCGAAGCTGGAGCAGTCGTTGAACTCCGTGGTCAATTTCGACTGCGCCAAGGGCTTCAGCGCCGACTGACAGCCTGCATTGGCTGGAATCCTCACTTACGGGCCACGTCGCCATAGCCACGACGACGTGGCCCGTATCTTCTATTGAAGTGAAGTTTTCGTCGGCTGTCCCGCGCGCACGGCCTCTGCCGATACCGCCGCGTTGAAGAACCGCAACACGTCGGTTGTCGTGTTCTCCGCAAAAATCCGCCCACGATGCGTGGCCAGCCAATGCGACTGCGATTGTGCGGCATCGGCATTGCCCGCATCGACTTCGGCGCGCATCAGCGCCCAATGCGCCACCACCAACGCTGTATCGTCCTTGACCAGGGAGCGTAACCGCGTGGCAGCCGCCTGCGGCTTTCCGCTCAAGCGTTCCTGCTCGGCCAGCACCACCTGCTGCAACTGCGCGACGGTGGGGTAATCGCGCACCGCACTGCTGTCCTGCACGCTGCGCAGGGCATCGGCCACCACCGCAGCGTCGTTCCCGTAAGCGCCAAGAAGGCCGACCAGCAACTGCAGTTCGCTCGATGCAGGCGAATAGACCGCATCGACTTCCTTCGCCCTCGACTGCACGGCATCGCGTAACGCACGCACTTCGCGCACGGCGTCCGCCTCCCCGGACAACACGGCCACGCTGACAATCGCCGCGCGTGCGCGCAGGGCCTCCAGCACGTCGTCGTCGGCGACCGCCTGTTGTTCCCACGCGCGTGCGGCCTCGGCCGCCAGCGGCCACTGTCCCCGGTCGATGCCGGTCATGACGCCCGCCTCGCCTTTCCAGCCATCACGCCCAGCATTGCCGGCCAGATAAACCTTGTCCGCCTCCGCATGCCGGCGAAGCGCGTCGTAAACCCGCGCATGCATCTCGTTGTCGCCGGTAAACCCGCTTTGATGCGAGCGGCGGAATTCCGCCAGTGCCTCGTCGTACCGCTCTTGGCCGAGCAACGCGATCGCGACGCCATACCGATTAGCCTCGACACGCTCGGCCTGCGGCTTCATGGCGCGACGACGGCTGGCTTCCGCCAGGCGGAAATCGTTGAGGTGGTGCCACTGGAGGTCGCCCAACCTGCCGATGATCCGGTAGTCGTCCGGATACAGCGCCAGGTATTCGTCCGCCTTGCGGAAATAGGCCATCGGTGCGCCGTATTGCCGCAGCAACAATTCGATGCGCGCCCCCTCTTGCGCCGATAGTCGCTGCGGGATGGCCAACGCCTTGCGTCGTTCTTCACTGGCCTTGGCGATCTCGCCATACGCCGAATACACGTCGGCCATGTCCGAATGCGCCAGCGCAAACTGCGGATCCAGCTCCAGCGCACGCCGGTACAGGCCCAGCGCCTGCTCGCGGTCGCGGGTGGTCTTCATCACCTTGCGCGCCACCGCGAACGCCTTCAGCGCATCCAGGCTGGGCGTGGCCACGTTGGGCAGCGTCACCGAATTCTTTTCGACCGATTGCAGTGCTTCGCCCAGCTTCTCGCGCAACTCGTCGGTCACTTCGTCCACCGACGCCAGCGCCGAGCCAATCCCCTTGCCGTCCGCCGACAGCGCGTACACCGTGGTCTGGGTGCGCGGGTCGACCACCTCCACGCTGACCCGCAGGCGACCGCCGACTTCGGCCACGGTGGGCAGCAGCAGGGCGCGTGCGCCGTCGCGCTGGGCGATCTCCGAACCGAGCGCGCGATCCACCGCCGCACCCGCCGGACGCTGCATGCGTTGCAGGGTCTCGCGCACCTTCAGGTCGCTGAGCAGGTTGACGTAGCGCGACTGCTCCAGACTGATGCGGAACGCCTGCTGCAGCGATTCGTCCAGGCGCGCGTCGCCGGTCAGGTTGCGCAGGTCGCCGACCACCACCCAGTCGCGCTCGGAGAAGGCGATCGCCGGCTGCGGCCGGGTCACGTACCACGCACCGACGGCGAACGCGAGCAGCAACAGCGCCTCGGTCGCCAGCGCCGCCGGGCGCCGCCACAGCGGGATGTCGCGCCACGCCTTGCCGTCGCCGCGCGGCGCGCGCAGCGGTGCGCTGCCGACCTCGCCGACTTCGTGGATTTCCAGCGCTTCGGGCATGCCCTTGAAGCGCCAGCGGCCATGCGATTTCCACAGCAGGTGCTCGCCGCGCTCGCCCAGCTCGCGCGCGGCGCGGTGCGCCAGCGGCTCGGCCACCGCCGACAGCAGGATCTGCCCCGGCCGCGCCAGCTGCATCAGCCGCGCGGCCAGCGGCTTGGCCAGGCCTTCCACTTCCAGCGGCTTGGCCCCGGCCTCGACCGCGGCGTCGCTGTTGCTCCAGGTCAGCACTTCGCCGACGTGCAGGCCCGCGCGCGCCTGCAACTGCAGCCCGCGCGCCTTGCCCAGTTCGCGCAGCGCGTGCACGTAGTCGAGGGCGAAGCCGAGGCCGTCGATCGGCCGCTCGAACAGCAGCAGCAGGCCGTCGGAACGATCGATCAGGCGCCCGCGCCAGCGCCGCTGCAGCTCCAGCACCGCGCGGTCGTGCTCGCGGAACAGCTCCGACGCAGCGACGTCGCCGAGCTTTTCCACCAGCTCGGTCGAACCGGCCAGGTCGGTCAGCAGCAGCGTGCGCAGCCGCGGGCTTTCGTCGGCGCCGGAAGCGCGATCCGGCTCGCGCGTGCCCGCGTGCATCTCAGTCCTGCCACTCGACGCGGTTGCCGCCGACCCGCTTGGCGCGATACAGCGCGGCGTCGGCGCGCGCGTACCAGTCGTTCCAGTCGCCGTGCGGATCGACTAGGTAGGCGCCGACGCTGAGCGTGGTGATCAGCGGCGGCGAATGCTGGGTCATCAGCAGCGACTGCGCGGTGCCGACGATGAAGTCGGCGTAGCGCAGCAGGTCTTCCGGCGTCGCGCGCATGATCAGGCAGAACTCGTCGCCGCCGAGGCGGCAGGCGAAATCCTGCTGCCCGGGCAGCGAGCGCAGGATGTTGGCCACGCTCTGCAGCACACGGTCGCCGTTGAGGTGGCCATAGGCGTCGTTGACCGCCTTGAAGCGGTCGCAGTCGACCAGCATCAGGCCGTAGCCGTGCAGGCCGCCCTCGTCGTCGCCCATGCGCTCGAGGAACGCGGCCAGGCCGCGGCGGTTGCCGAGCCCGGTCAGTTCGTCGGTGCGGTTCAGTTCCTCGCTCTCGTTCAACCGGTGCGCGGTGACGCGCAGGTTGTCGAGCGCGGTCTGCAGCTCGGCATTGCGGCCGCGCAGGCGGCGGATCAGGTCCTGTTCGTTCGACACCACGCGCATGATCGCGCGGTGCATGAAGCGCGACACCGTGGCCGGCTCGCTGTCGATCAGCGCCTGCAGGTCCTGGCCCTTCAGTTCCAGCAGCACGCAGTCTTCGATCGCGGTCGCCGTCGCGCTGCGCGCGTGACCGTCGATCAGCAGCCCCAGTTCGCCGAAGAACTCGCGCGGCCCCAGCCGCTTGCCGGGGATGTCGTCGCCGAAATCCAGCGCGACCATGCCCTGCATCACCACGAACATGCTGGCGCCGCGCGCGCCGCGCGCGAACACCTCCGCGCCGGCGGCGAACGGGCGGACGCTGCCGCAACGCGCGAACAGCGCGCACTCGGCTTCCGACAGCACGGCCACGCCCTGGCCGGCGCCATGCCCGCTGTCCACGCTTGTCTGCGCTGGGCCCGTGCCCGAAATCAGGGCCGCGTGCTCCGGATTCATGCGCCATCCCCTTAGCCAACGGCGGAAATGCACCCCGAATACCGCTACAGCTGCGCCGTCTTGCCGCGCTGCATCACAGTCTAACCCACGCGCGGGACGGCCGCATGGCCCCCAATTCGATACCTTCCTTCACCTCCTTCGCGACCGGCCGGCCAATCGCGATGCCGACCCGCGGCAACGGGCCCGCCCGGCGGGCCCAAAAAGAAACGCCGGGCGCAAGCCCGGCGTTCCCCCCTCCACGGCGACGCTCAGGCCGCCTTGGTTTCGTAGAACTGCTCGTTCTCGGTCGAACCGTCCAGCGCGGTGGTCGACGACTGGCCCTGCTGGATCGCCTGGGTGACCGTGTCGAAGTAGCCGGTGCCGACCTCGCGCTGGTGCTTGACCGCGGTGAAGCCCTTCTCCGCGGCGGCGAACTCCGCTTCCTGCAGCTCGACGAAAGCGCTCATCTGCCGGCGCGCGTAGCCGTGCGCCAGGTTGAACATCGAGTAGTTCAGCGCGTGGAAGCCGGCCAGGGTGATGAACTGGAACTTGTAGCCGTAGCTGGCGATTTCCTTCTGGAACCTGGCGATGGTGGCGTCGTCCAGGTTCTTCTTCCAGTTGAAGCTGGGCGAGCAGTTGTAGGCCAGCAGCTTGCCCGGGTACCTGGCGTGGATCGCCTCGGCGAACCTGCGCGCGAACTCCAGGTCCGGCTTGCCGGTTTCGCACCACACCAGGTCGGCGTACGGCGCGTAGGCCAGGCCGCGGCTGATCGCCTGGTCCAGGCCCTTGCGGGTCTTGAAGAAGCCCTCGACGGTGCGCTCGCCGGTGCAGAACGGCTTGTCGTTGTCGTCGACGTCGGAGGTCAGCAGGTCGGCGGCTTCGGCGTCGGTGCGTGCGACCAGCAGGGTCGGCACGCCCATCACGTCGGCGGCCAGGCGCGCGGCGTTCAGCTTCTCGATCGCCTCGCGGGTCGGCACCAGCACCTTGCCGCCCATGTGCCCGCACTTCTTCACGCTGGCCAGCTGGTCCTCGAAGTGCACGCCGGAGGCGCCGGCCTCGATCATCGCCTTCATCAGCTCGAAGGCATTGAGCACGCCACCGAAGCCGGCTTCCGCGTCGGCGACGATCGGCTGCAGGAAATCGATGGAATCGTCGCCCTCGGCGTGGTGCAGCTGGTCGGCGCGCAGCAGCGTGTTGTTGATGCGCTTGACCACTTGCGGCACCGAGTTGGCCGGGTACAGCGACTGGTCGGGATACATCTCGCCGGCCAGGTTGGCGTCGGCGGCGACCTGCCAGCCGCTCAGGTAGATCGCCTTGAGCCCGGCCTTGACCTGCTGCATGGCCTGGTTGCCGGTCAGCGCGCCGAGCGCGTTGACGAAATCCTCGGTCTGCAGGTAGTTCCACAGTTTCTGCGCGCCGATCTTCGCGATCGAATGCTCGACCGGAACGGTGCCGCGCAGGCGCACGACGTCGGCGGCGCCGTAGTTGCGCTTGACGCCCTTCCAGCGCGGGTTGGTGTCCCAGTCCTTCTGGATCTGTTCGGCGGTCGGCAGCTTGTTGCTCATGGCGGTGCTCCTTCGTGGGATGGGGTACGGCGGGTGCGGGTCGGCGTCAGTCGATCTTTTCGTAGGCGGGCAGGGTCAGGAATTCGGCGAGTTCGTCGGCGCGGCTGAGCCGGTCGAGCAGTTCGATGGCCTCCTCGATCCGCGAGGCGCCGGGAAGCGCGCTGCGGTCGCCCAGCTTCAGCGGCAGGTTGCGCAGCGTGGCCTTCAGCAGCGAGTAGTCAATCGCGACGCCGTCGGTCAGGTGCACGTCCTTCGCGTGCAGCCACTGCCAGATCTGGGTGCGGCTGATCTCGGCGGTGGCGGCGTCCTCCATCAGCCAGTGGATCGGCACGCAGCCGTTGCCGTCGAGCCACGCAGCGAGGTAGCGCACGCAGACCTCGACGTTGTTCTCGAAGCCGGCGCGGGTGATGCTGCCGGCCGACGGCTGGATCAGCTGGTCGCGCGCGACGCGCACGTCCTCGCGCAGCACGTGGTGCTGGTTCGGCGTGGGCATGTGCGCGTCGAAGACCACCTTCGCGACCGGGATCAGCGCCGGGTGCGCGACCCAGGTGCCGTCGTGGCCGGCGGTCACTTCGCGCAGCTTGTCGGCGCGCACCCGCGCCAGCGCCTGTTCGTTCGCCGCCTCGTCGCCCGCGATCGGAATCTGCGCGGCCATGCCGCCCATCGCGTGCGCGCCGCGGCGGTGGCAGGTCTGGATCAGCAGTTCCGAGTACGCCTTCAGGAACGGCTGGACCATCGTCACCTGGGCGCGCTCGGGCAGCAGCCGGTTGCGGTGGCGGCGGAAGGTCTTCAGGTACGAGAAGATGTAGTCCCAGCGCCCGCAATTCAGGCCGACGATGCGGCCGCGCAGCGCGTACAGGATCTCGTGCATCTCGAACGCCGCCGGCAGCGTCTCGATCAGCACGGTCGCCTTCATCTGTCCCTGCGGCAGGCCCAGCGTGGCCTCGATGTGCGCCAGCGCGGTCTCCCACAGCGCCGCTTCCTCCATCGATTGCAGCTTGGGCAGGTAGAAGTACGGGCCGCGGTCCTTCGCCGCCAGCGCCCTGGCGTTGTGCCAGGCGAACACGGCGACGTCGAACAGGCCGCCGGCGATCGGCTGGCCGTCGACCAGCACGTGCTTCTCGTCGAGGTGCCAGCCGCGCGGGCGCACGATCAGCACCGCCTGTTCGTCGAACGGCTTCAGCGCATAGCGCTTGCCGTTGTCCGCGACGAACGCCAGGTCGCCGCGGACCGCACCGATCAGCGCGCGCTGGCCGGTCAGCAGATTGTCCCAGGTCGGCGAGGTCGAATCCTCGAAGTCGGCCATGTAGCAGTTGGCGCCGGAGTTCAGCGCGTTGATCACCATCTTCGGGTCGACCGGGCCGGTGATCTCGATGCGGCGGTCCTGCAGCGCGGCCGGCAGCGGCGCGACCTGCCAGTCGCCTTCGCGGATCGCGCGGGTGTCCTCGCGGAAGTCGGGCAGGCCGCCGCCGTCGAAGAAGGCCTGGCGCAGGCGGCGCGCGGCCAGCCGCTCCTGGCGGGCGGGCTCGACGGCGCGGTGCAGGGTGACCAGCAGGGCCAGCAGGCCCGGCGGCAGCAGTTCGGCCTGGCCGGCGCGGTTGGCGGTCAGGGCGATGCCCGGGGTGGCGCGGTCGTGGGGGGAAGTTTCGCGTTCCGGCAGCGCGTAGGCGGGGGCAGGCATCGAAGGCTCCGGTTCGGTGGGTGAGCCGTCACGGTGCGCCGCAGCAAATTATTTGACAATTCAGTTATTGCAATTCAATTTATAAGAATTGCTTATGTGGTATTCGATATGTCTGTCCGGGAGTCCGCCGCTCCGCGCTTTGCCTACAAGTCCGACCGGCTGAAGCCGCTGCGCGCCTTCTGCCAGACGGTGCGGCTGGGTTCGGTTTCGCGGGCGGCGCAGGCCCTGTTCATCAGCCAGCCGGCGGTCACCCAGCAGCTGCAGGCGCTGGAACGGGAATTCGGCGTGGTCCTGTTCGAGCGCTCCGGCCGGCGCATGTCGCCGACCCGCGAGGGCCAACTGCTCCACGACCTGGCCCAGCCGCTGGTCGAGGGCATGGACGGGCTGGCCAGCGAGTTCCGGGACAAGGTCCGCGGGCTGGACAAGGGCGAACTCAACGTCGCCGCCAACAGTTCGACCATCCTCTACCTGCTGCCGCGCATCGTCGAGGCGTTCCGCGCGCAGCACCCGGACGTGCGCCTGACCCTGCACCCGGCGATCAGCGCCGACGGCGCCGACCTGCTGCGCGCCGACGCGGTCGACCTGGCGGTGGGCTCGATGCTCGACGTGCCGGCCGACCTGAGCTACGAGCCGGTGTACCGCTTCGAGCCGATGCTGATCGTGCCGCGCGGGCATCCGTTGGCCGGCAAGCGCGACCTGGACCTGCACGACCTGTCGCCGCACCCGCTGATCCTGCCGCCGAAGCGGCAGGTGACCTACCGCCTGATCGACCTGGTGTTCCAGAAGAACCGGGTGCCGTACACGGTGGCGCTGGAACTGACCGGCTGGGAGGTGATCAAGCAGTACGTGGCGATGGGCATGGGCATCTCGATCGTCAGCTCGATCTGCCTGAGCGACGCCGACCGCGAGCGGCTGGCGGTGCGCCCGCTGAGCGAATGGTTCCCGCCGCGCACCTACGGCGTGATCGTGCGCAAGGGCAAGTACCTGTCGCCGCAGGCGCGCGCCTTCGTCGAACTGATCAGGCCCGACCTGTTCCACCCGCGCGAATACGACGAGGCCGGGCATTCGGAGCGGTGAGCGCCGCGGCGCGGCGCCTGTCCCGCCCGACGGCTCCCGCGCGCCGACGACTTCGAAATGTTCCACCTCCTCGGGAAAACCGAGCAGGTAGTCCTGGTCGATGTCGTAGTAGCGGGCGCGCCCGATCGGCTCGCCGGCGAACGCGGCGATCGCGTCGCGGTCGCGCCGCAGCTCAGCCGCAGCCCGCGAGTTCGGGCCGGCGCGGCACCGGCTCGCGGGTGATCGGCGGCAGTTCGGACGCATCGCCGGCGCCATGGTGGCGCCTGGCGCGCAGCCGCCGGCCGCCGAGCCAATGCAGCGGCCCGGGCAGGTCGGCCGGCGATTGCGGCGCCGCATCGCGGGCGAGCAACTCCGCGTCTTCGGGGCGCACGATATGACCGTGCAGGAACAGCAGGCTCTTGAACAGGCTCATGGCGGCCTCCGTCGCGTTCCGGGCGCGGGATTGCGCCCGCCTATTGAACGGAGTAGAAACTAACCCGGCATATCGCTGCTGGAAATCGCCATTTCCGCAAGCCTGCCTTCGATTCCATTCAAGCCCGACCCGATGTCACGCCCACCGCTGCACGCCCTGCAAGGCTTCCTCGCCGCCGCGCGCAGCGGCAACCTGTCGCGCGCGGCCGAGTCGCTGCACCTGACCGTCAGCGCGCTGAGCCACCAGATCAAGGCGCTGGAAGGGCGGCTCAACCGCACCCTGTTCGAACGCAATTCGCGCGGGATCAAGCTGACCGACGACGGCCGGCGTCTGCTCGAGGGCATCGCCCCGCACATGGAGGCGATCGAACAGGCGCTGCGCCCGTTCGCCGCGCGCCGCGACGACGTGCTGCGGATCAGCCTGGTGCCGTCGATGGCCTCGGCCTGGCTGGTGCCGCAACTCGGCGAATTCCTCGCCCTGCACCCGCAACTGGAGCTGAGCCTGCATTCGGACGTGGCGCTGGTCGACTTCGACCGCCAGGCCGACATCGACGCGGCGCTGCGCACCGGCTCGGGACGCTGGCCCGGCCTGGTCGTCGAGCACCTGTTCGACGAAGTGCTGGTGCCGCTGGCCAGCCCGGCGCTGCTGGCGCGATTGAAGGACCGGCTGGGCGAGCCGACGCTGGAAACGCTGCACGACTGGCCGCTGCTCGGCACCGACGACGATTACTGGGGGCGCTGGTCGGCGCGCCATGGCACGCCGCAACCGACGCGCTTCGCCGCCAACTTCGACGACTCCGAGGCGCTGCACCGCGCCGCGGTCGAAGGCGTCGGCATCGCGCTGGGGCGGATCACCCGCGCGCGGCTGCTGGTCGAGGGCGGGCTGCTGGTGCCGGTGACCGGGCGCTCGCTGCAAACCGATTACGCGCATTACCTGGTGTACCCGCCGCGCTCGGCGGAGCACGCGGGCCTGAAGCTGTTCCGCGAATGGCTGCACCGGCGCGCGGGCGTGCAGAACCGCAGCGACCTGCACGCGGAGGCGCTGCGTGCCTGAGCGCACCGCGCTGCGCGTCGCGCTGGTCGGCTACGGCTACGCCGGCAAGACCTTCCATGCGCCGCTGCTCGCGGCCACGCCGGGGCTGGAACTGGCCTGCGTCGCCTCGAGCCGCGCCGACGCCGTGCACGCCGACCTGCCGGACGTCGAAGTCGTCGCCGATCCGCTGCGGGCGATCGAAGCCGACGGCATCGACGTCGTGGTGATCGCCGCGCCGAACGCGCAGCACGCGCCGCTGGCCACGGCCGCGCTGCGCGCCGGCAGGCACGTCGTCGTCGACAAGCCGTTCGCCCTCGACCTGGCCGAGGCGCGCGCATTGCGCGCGCTGGCGAAGGAACACGGGCGTCTGCTTTCCGTGTTCCACAACCGGCGCTGGGACAGCGACTTCCTCGGCGTGCGCCAGGCCATCGCCAACGGGCGCATCGGCGAGGTCGCGCACTTCGAATCGCACTTCGACCGCTTCCGTCCGCAGGTGCGCGCGCGCTGGCGCGAGAGCGCGCAGCCCGGCGGCGGCCTCTGGTTCGACCTCGGCCCGCACCTGATCGACCAGGCGCTGCAGCTGTTCGGCCTGCCGCTCGACGTGCAGGCCGACCTCGCCGCGCTGCGCCCCGGCGCGCAGGCCGACGACTGGGCGCACGCGGTGTTGCGCTACGAAAGGCTGCGCGTGGTCCTGCACGCCGGCATGCTGGTCGCCGGCGGCAGCGCGCGCTTCACCGTGCACGGCACCCGGGGCAGCGCGGTGAAGCAGCGCCTCGATCCGCAGGAAACGCAATTGCTCGCCGGCACCAGGCCGGGCGACGCGGGCTGGGGCGTCGACGACGACCCGTTGCTGCTGTACCCGGGCGACGCAGCGGCCGAAAGGATCGCCGTGCCCGCCGGCGACCAGCGCCGCTACTACGCCGGCATCCGCGACGCGATCCGCGACGGCGCGCCGTCGCCGGTGACCGACGCGCAGGCGCTGGCGGTGATGGCGGTGCTGGAAGCGGGCGCGGCATCGGCGCGCGAACGGCGCGCGGTCGTGCCCGCGCTCGACGAGGAGGAACGCGCGGCCTTCGGCCGCGCGGCGTGAGCGCTACGGCTGCGGCAACGCCTCGTCCCCGTAGATCGCCACGTGCGGCACGCCGTCGGCGCCGATCCAGCCGCGGTACATGCCTTCGGTGTTGAACGGCGCGGCGAAGCTGCCGTCGGCGCCCAGCGCGATCGCGCCGCCGTCGCCGCCGGCCTTCGGGATGACGCCGTTGATCACGGTTTCCGCGGCCTGCCGCACGGTCTGCCCGGCGTATTCGACCCGCGCGCAGATGTCGTGCGCGGCCGCGGCGCGGATGTAGAACTCGCCCCAGCCGGTGCCGGACACCGCGCACTTCGCGTTGGCGTAGGTGCCGGCGCCGATCACCGGCGAATCGCCGATGCGCCCGTAGCGCTTGTTGGTCATGCCGCCGGTCGAGGTGCCCGCGGCGAGGTTGCCCTGCGCATCCAGCGCGACCGCGCCGACCGTGCCGAAGTGCTTGGCGGTCTCGATGTCGCTGTGCGCCTGCTTCGCCGCCTCTTCCCGCAACGCCTTCTGCAGTTGCTGCCAGCGCTTTTCGGTGCGGAAGTACGCCGGGTCGACCAGCTCGATGCCGGCTTCCTCCGCGAAGATCTCCGCGCCGTCGCCGGCCAGCATCACGTGCTTCGACTTCTCCATCACCGCGCGCGCCAGCAGGATCGGGTTCCTGACCCGGTGCACGCCGGCGACCGCGCCCGCCTGCAGCGTGGCGCCGTCCATGATCGACGCGTCGAGTTCGTTGCGGCCGTCGTGGGTGAACACCGCGCCCTTGCCGGCGTTGAAACGCGGGTCGTCCTCGAGCACGGTGATCGCCACGGTCACCGCGTCCAGCGCCGGCCCGCCGGCGGCCAGCCGCGCGTGGCCGGCGCGCAGGGCCTTCTCGAGCGCCGCGCGCGCGCGCTTCTCTTCGCCCGGCTCCAGCCGGGTGACGCCGGCGCCGCCGTGGATCACCAGTACCGGCGAGATCGACAGTTCGCTCATGCGGCCATTGTCCACGCGATAGCTGCGGCGGAAAGCCGGCGCATCGACGCGGCCTTCCGGCAGGTGCAGGACCGAACCGGCGCCGACGCCGACGGTATCGATGCGCGCCGCGCGCAGCGGCCGCCCCGGCTGCTGCGCGCCGAAGCCCCCGCGCACCACGGTGGCGCCGCCACCGGGATCGGTGGCGTAGACGCGCGCGCTGCCGTCGGCCTCGACCGCGAGCGCCGCGCTCTCGTCGACGCCGACACCGACCAGCGGCCTGCCGCCGTCCAGCGCCTCCGCCTTGGCGAGGAAGGCGAACAACCGGCCTAGCCGCTCGCGCTCGGTGAAATGGCTGTCGGTGACCACGCCCTTCAGCAGGGCCAGGTGCAGGAAGCCGGTTTCGATGGTCGTCGCCGGGCCCAGCGGATCGGTCAGCGCCGCGGGGCTGCGCAGGCTGCCGCCGTCCATCGCGCCGTACAGGTATTCCCCGAGCATCGCCAGGCCGGCGCTGGTGCCGCCCAGCGGCTTGCCCGCGCGCACGTGCGCGTCCAGCGCGGCCGCCACCGGCGTGCCGCGCCAGTAGCGCACGTAGCGCGACTGGTCGCCGCCGGCGATGAAGATGCCGTCGGCCTTCGCCAGGCTGGCGAGGATCTTCGGGTCGTCGGCGTCCGCGCGGCCGGAGAACACGAAGGTTTCGACCGAAGCGACGCCGCCGACGTCCTTGTAGAACTCGTCGGCGATCTCGGTGGTGTAGGAAGCGCTCAGGACCACCACGTGGCCGTTGCCCGCCTTGTCCAGGAACCAGCGCACCGCGTCGCGGTTGCGGTCGCCGCCGCCGGCCAGCAACAGGCCCGGCGCCACCTTGCCCGGCGTCGGCGCAGCCGGATCGCCGATGAGGAAGTGCTGGTAGGCCGCGGCGGCGGCCGATTGCGACAGCAGCAGGCCGAACAGCGCGGCCAGCAGGCGGGACACGACGGGATTGCGTTGCACGGGGCGATACCTCGTTCGGGAAGCGGCCGATGCCGGCCTGCAGCATAACCAGACGAACGGCCGCGGGTTTTCCCGCTGCCGCGCCCCCGGCCCGTGCTGGGTTAATGTTGCGGCGATGGACGATTCCCTCGACGACTGGTTCGCCCGCGAGATCCTGGTGCACGAACGTGCGCTGGTGCATTACCTGCGTCGCTGCTGGCCGCACACCGCGGAAATCCACGACCTGCGCCAGGAAACCTACGTGCGCGTGTACGAAGCCGCGGGCAAGGCGCTGCCGACCGCGCCGAAGTCGTTCCTGTTCGCCACCGCCCGGCACCTGATGGCCGACCGCCGGCGGCGCGCGCGCGTGGTGTCGATCGAAACGATGGGTGATTTGGACGCGCTGAACGTCTTGGTAGAGGAGGCTTCGCCGGAACACTGGCTGGGCGGGCGGCAGGTGCTCAAGCGGCTGGCCGAGGCATTCGACCGCCTGCCCGAGCGCTGCCGGGAGGTGGTCTGGCTGCGCCGGGTCGAGGAACTGCCGCAAAGGGAGGTGGCCATGCGCCTGGGCATCAGCGAGAAAACCGTGGAAAAGCACGTTGCCAAGGGCGCACGGCTGATCGCCGAGCATTTCTACGGCCTGCCCGCGCAGGCCGAAGCGCCGCGGCGCGGAGCCGACCCGGAGGAAGATGGCCGTGGACAGCGCCAGGATTGAGCAGGCTGCCGCCGCCTGGCTGGCCCGGCGCGATGGCGGGGCCTGGAACGCGGACGACCAGGCGCAACTCGACGCCTGGCTCGCGGCCGCGACCGCGCATCGCGTGGCCTGGCTGCGGCTGCAAGCGGCCTGGCGGCAGGCCGGGCGGCTGAAGGCGCTGGGCGCCGGCGTCCCGGCCGGCACGATCCCGCCGCGCGGGCAATGGTCGCAGTCGGATCTCGCCCCCGCCGATGCCGCGCCCGCGACGGCCGGCGCATGGGTCGACCCGGGCAAGCTGCGGTTCGCACCGAGACCGCCGGCACGCGCCGCGCATCCGTCGCGCCATGCCGCGCTGGCAGCGGTCGCATTGCTCGCCGGTGCGCTCGGCTGGGCCTGGTTCCGCTACGCGCCGACCGAGCAGGCGGCTTACGCGACCGCGACCGGCGAACTGCGCACGCTCGCGCTCGGCGACGGCTCGCGCCTGACCCTGAGCAGCGACAGTCGCGTCGAGGTCGGTTTCACCCGCGCCAGGCGCCGCATCGAATTGCAGCGCGGCGAGGCCTTCTTCGAAGTCGCCAAGGATGCGTCGCGCCCGTTCGTGGTCGGCGCCGGCAACCGCCGCGCGACCGCGGTCGGCACCCGCTACGCGGTGCGCCGGGACGACGCCGGCGTGCGCGTGGTGGTGACCGAAGGCACGGTGAGGCTGGAAACCGCGGCCGACGGCGGCCAGCCCGCGCAGCCCAGCACGCTGCTGCCGGCCGGCAGCATCGCCGTGGCCAGCCACGGCAGCGTGCTGGTGCGCAGCGCCGGGGTCGAGGCCGCGGAACGCGAACTCGGCTGGCGCAGCGGCTACCTGAGCTTCCACGACACCCCGCTGGCCGAGGCCGCGGCCGAATTCAACCGCTACGGCACGCGCAAGATCGTGATCGCCGACGCGGACGCGGCGGCATTGCGCGTCGGCGGCAATTTCCGCTGGTCCAACGCCGAGGCCTTCGTGCGCCTGCTCGAGCAGGGCTTCCCGGTGCGCGCCGAGGCCGACGGCGAACGCATCGTGCTGCACAGCCGCTGAGCCGTCGCCGCGGCGGGCGGGATTCGCGCGGCTCGTTCGTCCATGTCAAAGGAGAGGGTGCCGTCCCGTGCGCCCGTGGGGAAATCGATGCGTCCGATCCGTGCCCTGCTGTCGAGCCTGGCCCTGGCCTGTTCCGTCGCCCTCGCCGCCCAGGCGCAAACCGCGCCCCCGCCCATCGACATTCCCGCCGGCGACCTGGTCGCCGCACTGGATGCGCTGGCGCGGCAGTCGGGCGCGCAATTCGTCTATCGCGCCGACCGGTTGCGCGGCCTGCGCACCCCCGGCGCGCACGGCGCGCGCTCGGCCGACGAGGCGCTGGACCAGCTGCTGCGCGGCAGCGGCTTCGCCGCGCAACGCGATGCCTCCGGCGCGGTGGTGATCGTCGAGCGCAAGGCGCCGGCCGCGCCGTCGCGGCCGGCCGCCCGGCCGGCATCGAACGGCCAATCCGCCCCCGCTGCGTCCGAAGACGCGCCGGAAGTGCAGGAACTGCAGGCCGTCGAGGTCACCGGTTCGCGTATCCCGCGCGCGCAGGTCGAAGGCCCGGCGCCGGTGACGGTGATCACCGCCGAGGACATCCGCGCCAGCGGCTTCACCACGGTGCCCGACGTGCTGCGCGCGATGACCCAGAACGGCGGCGAGACCCAGAGCCAGCAATCGGCCAGCGGCGCCGATTTCTCGCCCGGCGCGCAGCAGGTGGACCTGCGCGGGCTCGGCCCGAACCACACCCTGGTGCTGGTCAACGGCCGCCGCATCGCCGACTTCCCGCTGCCGTTCAAGGGCCGCAGCAACTTCACCGACATCTCCAACATCCCGCTGGGCATGGTCGACCGGATCGAAGTGCTGACCGGCAGCGCCTCGGCGATCTACGGTTCGGACGCGATCTCCGGCGTGGTCAACTTCATCCTGAAGCGGAAGGCCGACGGCGTCACCGTGGACTTCCGCTACGGCGACACCAGCCGCGGCGGCGGCGAATCGTTCGACTACAGCCTGTCCGGCGGCTTCTCGCGCGGCAATTTCAACTCGGTGTTCGGCGCGGAGCTGATCAGCCAGAAGCCGTTGTGGGCCTACGAGCGCGGCATCCAGGATTCGACCAAGGACGCGCCGACCACGGGCTCGCGGATCGCGCGCCGCGCCTTCCTGCGCACCGACTGGTGGGACACCTACCTCGACCCCGGCGCCGACGCCTGCGCCGCGCTGTCGCACCTCAACGACGGCAGCACCTATTACGCCTCGCGCCCGCGCTACGGCGACTGGAGCGACGAACTCGACGACTGGGGCCCCGGCTACTACTGCGGCAGCGACGAATCGATCGGCTACGGCACCATCATCAGCCGGCGCCAGGGCGTCAACGCCTACGCGTCGATGAGCTACCTCTTCGACAACGGCAGCGAATGGTTCGCCGACCTGCAACTGGGCCACCACAAGCTGGCGCTGTTCCGCGACGTGACCGCGTGGAGCTACATGGCGCCGGACGGCAACGAGGAGGGCTATTTCTACAACCAGGCCACCGACCAGGTCGAATACTGGCAGCGCCAGTTCAGCCCCGAGGAAATGGGCGGGCTGGAAAACGGCATGATCCGCAACGTGCAGAAGACCCTGGGCCTGACCACCGGCTTCAAGGGCACGTTCGCGCGGGACTGGGACTACGAGGCTTCGCTGAGCCATTCGCAGTACCGGTCGCGGATCAGCTGGCCGCAGATCGTCGCTTCCGCCGCCAACGACCTGTTCCTGGGGCCGCAGGTCGGCTTCAACGAGGACTGGGGCTATCCGGTCTTCGACGCGGATCCGGCGCGCCTGTACGCGCCGCTGACCCGCGCCGAATACGACGCCATCGCCGCCGACACGGTCTACCACCCGGAATCGCGCACCGACACGCTGGCGTTCACCGTCACCAACACCGGGCTGTTCCGCCTGCCCGGCGGACCGGCCGGCTTCGCCGCCACCGCGGAACTCGGCAACCAGGCCTACGACCTCAATCCCGACCCGCTGGCGACGCAGTACTACTACTACAGCTGGAAGGATTCCGACGGCCACGGCGACCGCTACCGCTGGGCGCTGGCCGGCGAACTGCGCCTGCCGCTGCTGCAGGGCCTGAACCTGAGCGCGGCCGGCCGCTACGACCAGTACCGCTATTCCGGGCGCGACCCGGGCAAGTTCACCTGGAGCGCGGGCGTGGAATGGCGCCCGCTCGAATCGCTGCTGCTGCGCGGCTCGTACGGCACCGCGTTCCGCGCGCCCGACCTGCACTACCTGTACGCCGGCCCCGGCAACGACGAAACCTCGGTCACCGACTATTACCGCTGCGCGACCGAAGAACCGGACGAGGCGATCGACGATTGCAGCTACAGCGGCGAAGGCATCATCCGCGGCCGCAGCGGCAACCTCGACCTGGACCCGGAGACCAGCACCTCGTGGACCGCCGGCGTGGTGTGGTCGCCGCTGCCGGCCCTGGACTTCTCGCTGGACTGGTTCGACATCGACATGCGCGACCAGGTGCAGGACCTGCGCGCCGACGAGGTGATGCGCAACGAGGCCGACTGCCGGCTCGGCGAGCTCGATCCGTCCTCGCCGACCTGCGTCGACGCGCTGTCGCGCATCACCCGGCTGGCCAACGGTTCCATCTACGGCGTCTACGTCAACCCGATCAACATCGCCCGCGAAAGCACCAGCGGCGTCGACTTCAGCGTGCATTACCGGCTGGAGACCGGCATCGGCACGTTCCGCTTCGGCGGCGATTACACCTGGGTGCATGCGCACGACATCCAGGTCTACGCCGGCGACCTGACCATCGACGAGTTCGTGATCAACAGCGGCTACGACATCCCGCGGACCAAGGCCAGCGCCAACGTGTCGTGGGAGCGCAACGGCTGGGCGGCCACGCTGCACGGCCAGCGCCTGGGCCGGCTGCCCAACGGCTGGTCCTACGACGAAGTCTGGGAGGAGGGCGATCCGGGCCCGTGGATCGAGGCCACCTACCGCTACAACGCGACGCTGGCCTACAACATCAGCGACCACGCGCGGATTTCGCTGATCGTGGACAACCTGACCGACGAGATGCCGCCGCGCGATCCGACCTACACCGCGTACCCGTACTACGACATCTCGTGGTTCGATTCGCTGGGCCGCAGCTATTACCTGAACTTCACCTACAAGTTCGGCGGCGAAAACCTGTGATTGCCGGCATCCGGTGCCAACGCGCCGGATGCCGCCCGCACCACGCTCACGTGGTGCCGCGGTTCTTGCCCATCCACGGCCGGTACCATTCGCGGATGCGCGCCATGTCGGCCGCGGCATCGTCGGTGGGCCAGTACAGGTCGCCGATGCCGATGATCCTTTCCGGGTAGTGGAAGTACACCATCAGCACCGGCACGCCGGCGCCGCGGGCGATCTTCAGGAAGCCGCTCTTCCACTTCTCCACCCGCTTGCGCGTGCCTTCCGGCGCCAGCGTGTACCAGATTCGTTCGGAGCCGCTGATCAGGTCGATGGCCTGGCCGACGGTGCCGTGCGCCGCGCTGCGGTCGATCGGCACCGCGCCGAGCTTGCGCAGGATCGGGCCCAGCGGCCACCAGAACAGCTGCGCCTTGCCGAGCACGTGGACGCGCACGCCCAGCGCGATCTTCGCCGCCATGCCCCAGATGCCGTCCCAGTTCGACGAGTGCGGCGCGGCGATGATCACCAGCTTCGGCAGGTCGGGGAATTCGCCGACCACGCGCCAGCCGCCGAGGCGCAGCACGCTGCGGCCCAGCCAGCGGGCGAAGCGGTTCGGCCTGACCCGCGGCATGTTCGGCGGGGTCGCGGGGACGACGGGTGCCCGTTCCTTCAAGCAATCACTCCCAGTGGCTGCCGCGCGAGCGGCCGCGCTTGATTTCGCCGCGTTCGCGCTTGGCGGTCAAGCGCCGCTGCTTCGCCGCGCGGCTGGGCTTGGTCGCCACGCGCGGCTTCGGCACCGACAGGCCGGCCGCGACGAAGGCGGCCAGGCGGTCGCGCGCGTCGTCGCGGTTGCGCTCCTGGGTGCGGAAGCGCTGCGCCTCGATCACCAGCACGCCGTCGTCGGTGAGGCGGCGGTCGCGCCTGGCCAGCAGGCGCGCGCGCAGCGGCTCCGGCAGCGACGGCGAGTTGGCCAGGTCGAAGCGCAGTTCGACCGCGGTCGCGACCTTGTTGACGTTCTGCCCGCCGGCGCCGCTGGCGCGCACGAAGCGTTCGACCAGCTCGTCGTCCGGTATCGTCAGCGTCGGCGTGATGTGCAGCGGTCCGCTCCCCATACGGGCATTGTAGGACAGGCGGATGCCGGCCCGGCGACAACGGTCCGGCGCGCCGTTCCGGCGCGACTTAACCGTGGGTTTACGTTTTGCTGGGCAACATGCCGCTTCCTTCGCACTCCCGTCCCCGCATGCGCCTGCGCTTCCTCGTTCCCGTGCTGTACGTCGTCCTCGCCCTGCCCGCCATCGCCGCGGAGCCCAGCGAGGCCGACATCGAACGCCTGCTCAGGGCCACCCGCGCGGAAAGCATGCTGGTCGCGATCCAGCCGCAGATCGAGACGGTGCAGCGCCAGCAGTTCGAGCAGATCACCGCGGGCAAGGAACTGAGCGAGGCGCAGAAGGCCGAGGTAGCCGACATCCAGGCGCGTACCAGCGAGATCGTGCGCAAGACCCTGGCCTGGGAGGAAATGAAGCCGCTGTACATCGAGGTGTACCGCCGCAACTTCGACCGCGACGACGTGCGCGCCATCGCCAAGTTCTACGAGAGCAAGGCCGGCCAGCGCATGCTCGACCGGAACCCGGTGCTGATGCAGGAGCTGATGGCGGCGATCCAGCAGAAGATGCTGCCGATGCTGCAGCAGATGGAAACGGAACTGAAGGCCGCGTCCGTCGAAAGGATCGAGGCGCCGCCGGTCAGCCCGCCGCAGAAGCGACGGCCGGCGCCCGCACCGGCGAAGAAGAAGAAAAAGAAACGCTGAGCCCGGTCCGGCCGCGGGTTACGGCTGCAATTCGCTGCGCGGCGGCAGGCGCCAATCGATCGGCGCCTGCCCGTGCTGCTGCAGGTAGCGGTTCGCCGCGGAGAAATGCCCGCAACCGAAGAAGCCGCGGTGCGCCGACAGCGGCGACGGGTGCGGCGCGCGCAGCACGCGGTGGCGCTGCGCGTCGATGATCTTGCCCTTGGCCTGCGCGTAGCTGCCCCACAGCAGGAACACCAGGTGCTCGCGCTCGCGCGACAGCGTCTCGATCACGTGGTCGGTGAAGCCTTCCCAGCCCTTGTTCGCATGCGCGCCGGCGCGGCCTTCCTCGACGGTCAGCACCGCGTTGAGCAGCAGCACGCCCTGCTTCGCCCACGGCATCAGGTAGCCGTGGTCCGGGCGCGGGATGCCGAGGTCGCCCTGGATCTCCTTGAAGATGTTTTCCAGCGACGGCGGCGGCGGCACGCCCGGCGGCACCGAGAAGCACAAGCCGTGCGCCTGGCCATGGCCGTGGTATGGGTCCTGGCCGAGGATGACGACCTTCACCGCATCGAACGGCGTCGCCTCGAACGCGGCGAAGATCTGCGGCCCCGGCGGGAAGATCCGCGCGCCGGCGGCCTTGCGCTGGCGCAGGAACGCGGAAAGCTGCCGCATGTCGTCGCGCTGGAAATACTCGCCGACGTGCGTCTTCCAGGAGGGCTCGAGCTTGATGCGGTCTTCGTCGGACATGGCCGCCCGGTTCTTGGTCGCTGGTTCCAGGTTGTTGGAGAGAGATCTTTCGCTGCCGGCCGACAACCGAGAACCGGCAACCAACAACTGCTATCGCTTTTCCATCCGCGCCAAACGCAACTGGAACAGCACCTTGGTCACCAACAGCCGCTCCTCGATCGGCTTCAGCACCAGATCGTTGGCGCCGGCCTGCAGCAACGCGCTCTGGTTGTCGCGGTTGCTGTCGCCGGTCATCACCAGGATCGGCAGGCGGCGCTTGCCGTAGCCGAAGTCGACGCGCACGCGGTGCACCACGTCCAGACCGCTGAGTTCGCCCTTCAGGGTCACGTCGGTCAGCACCAGGTCGAAGTGGCGCGTGGCCAGGCCCAGCGATTCGGCGGTAAGCAGTGCGAAGGCCTCTTCGGCCGTAATCACATGGACCACGTTCAGTTCGTGGCGCAGCAGCATGCGCTTGGTCGCCTCGGCGACGACCCGGCTGTCCTCGATGTACAGCACGGTCGCGTCCGGTACCGGCTGCGGCCGCACGTAGCCGAGGATGAAGGTCGCCAGCGCCTCGTGGCCCAGCGACTTGTCGAAGTAGTCGGTGACGAATTCGGTGAAGCGGCGCTCCTCGAGGTGCTGCTGCGCATCGCTCGAAACCACGATCACCGGCACGTAGGCCTGGCCGACCGATTCGCGCACGCTGCGCGCGACTTCCATGCCGTCGCCGTCGGACAGCGCCAGCGCGGTGGTGACCAGGTCGACCGGGCCCGCGGCCAGCGCCGTGCGCACCTCGGCCAGGCTGGAGCAGCCGACGATCTCGACGCCCGGCAACTCGCGCTTCAGCACGTCGCCGATCATTTTGCGCACCAGCTTCGAGCCGTCGACCACCATTACCCGCGGGGCGTCGCTGATCAGATGGCGCAGTTCCTGTTCGGACATGGCGTGTTCGATGTTCGGATGCTCAGATTTCGGTCGGCCTAGTCTGGCGCAGGAAGTGCCCGGTCACCAGCCACGCGCCGAGCCAGCCGATCGCGGTCGCGGCCGCCAGCACGATCGCGGCATGCGCGGGATCGAGCCCGCCGAGGGCGAAACGGCTGCCGTAGCTGCGCGCCAGCGTCGCCAGCGGCTCGCGCAGCGCGACGTCGGCGGCGAGCAGCAGGCCCAGCGCCAGCGCGCCGGCGGCCAGTCCGTACCACGCGCCGAGGTAGATGAAGGGCCGGCGGATGAAGCCATCGCTGGCGCCGAGCAGCTGCAGCACGCCGATCTCCTCGCGCCGCGACTGGATGTCGAGGCGCACGGTGTTGCCGACCACCAGCAACGCACCGAGGCCGAACAGCGCGGCCAGCACCCAGGCCAGCCGCTCGCCGAAGCTGAGCCAGCCGTCGAGGCGCTGCCGCCATACCGCGTCGTGGCGCACCAGATCGGCCTCGGGCAGGTTCTGCAGCGCCTGCGCCCGCGTGGTCCCGTCCTGCTTCGGCGTGACCGACAGGCGGAACGGCAGCGGGTTGCCGTCGAGCGCATCGATCGCTTCGCCCAGGCCGCTGAGCTCGCGGAACTCGGCCAGCCCCTGCTGCGGCGTGCGCAGCTCGACGCCGGCCACGTCGCCGCGGCCGCGCAGTTGCGCGGCCAGCGCCTGCGCGCGCGCCGCGTCGACGTCCTGCTTCAGGAACAGGTCGATCTGCCGCGACTGCTGCACGCTGCCGGCGAAATGGCGCACGTTGCCCAGCGCCAGCCACAGGCCCAGCGGCAGCGCGAACGCCACCGCCATCACGCCGACGGTCAGCAGCGTGGCCCACGGCCTGCGCACGACGCGGCCGAGGCTGGAAACGAAGCTGTACAGATGCTGGTCGAGCCAGATGCCGAAGCCGGAACGCGGTCCCGGCGCACGCACGTTGACGGTTGTTTCGCTCATCCGCGTCACTCCGCCAGGTCGTCCGGGGAAATGTCGTCGACCAGCTTGCCGTGGTCGAGCACCAGCACCCGCTTCTTCATCTTCTTGATCAGCGCCAGGTCGTGGCTGACCACCAGCACGCTGGTGCCGCGCTCGGGCATCGACGCGAACAGCGACATGATCTCGGCGGCCAGGGTCGGGTCGAGGTTGCCGGTCGGCTCGTCGGCGACCAGCAGCCGCGGTTCGCCGACGATGGCGCGGGCGATGCCGACGCGCTGCTGCTCGCCGGCCGACAGCTGCGACGGCAGCGCGCGGCCGCGGTGGCCGAGGCCGAGCCTGGCCAGCACCTCGCGCACGCGCTTGCCGATGTGGTCGCGGCGCTCGCCGCGCAGGATCAGCGGCAGCGCGACGTTTTCCTCGATGGTGCGGTCGGTCAGCAGGCGATGGTCCTGGTAGACCACGCCGACCTCGCGCCGGTGCAGCGGGATGCGCGCGCCGCGCACCTTCAGCAGGTTGCGCCCGCCGAACAGCACCGCGCCGCGGCTCGGCCGCTCGCTCAGGTGCACGAGTTTCAGCAGCGTGCTCTTGCCGGCGCCGGAATGGCCGGTGACGAACAGCATTTCGCCCTGCACGACCTCGAAGCTGACGTCGTCGAGCGCGGCATGGCCGCCGGGATACTGCTTGCTGACATTTTCGAAGCGGAGAACGGCGCTCATGGGGGCCGATTATGGCATTAGCGCGAGCCGCCGATTCCGTGCGGGCCGCGGGACCGGGCCCGCACGCCGCAGGATCGCGCGCTCCAGCCAGCGCCGCTCTCCCACCGGCGCAACGTCGCCAATCCTCGATTCGAGGAAGGACACCGCCCGGGCGACGCCGCCCGCGGGCGCGGCGGTCACGCGCCGACCAGCGACTTCAGCTTGCGGCCCAGGCGGGTCAGGAAGGAATCGTTGGCGGCAGCCGGCTGCCCGGCCGGCTTTGCCGGCGCGACGGCGACCGGCGCGGCCACCGCGTCGGCGCCTTCCAGCGGACGGCCGTGGCGACGGCGGCGGCGCTTGCGCGGCGGGCGCTCGCCTTCGGGCTTCGTGGCTTCGCTGGCGACGACGGGGCCGGCAGCCCGTTCCGGACGCGGAGGACGTGGCGTGCGCGGCTTGTCGCCGTCGCGACGTTCGCCGCGCGGACCGCGGCCAGCCTGTCCTGAGCCTGTCGAAGGGCCGCGACGGCCATCGCGACCGCCACGACCGCCCTTGCCGCCGCGCTTCTGCTCCTCGGCCGCGCGCTGCTCGCGCGCCTCGCGGAAGATCTCGCCGATGCTCTCGCCTTCGTCCTCGTCGCCCCCCGCCGCGGCCGCGGCGCGTTCCGGGCGCGGCAGCGCGGTCAGCAGTTCGGTGGTGACCGCTTCGCGCGGGATGCTCTGCTCGATGTAGGCCTCGATGTCCGGCAGGCTCATCGCGTAGCGCTCGCAGGCGAAGCTGATCGCGTCGCCTTCCGCGCCCAGCCGCGCGGTGCGGCCGATGCGGTGCACGTAGTCCTCGGCGTCGAACGGCAGGTCGAAGTTGTAGACGTGGCTGATGCCGTCGATGTGCAGGCCGCGCGCGGCCACGTCGGTGGCGACGAGGATCTCCAGCTGGCCGGCCTGGAACTTCTTCAGCAGCGATTCGCGCTTCTTCTGCGGCACGTCGCCGGAAAGCACGCCGACGCGGTAGCCGGCCCGTTCCAGCGCGCGGGCGACGCGCTCGACGAAGGCCTTGGTGTTGACGAACACCATCGTGCGCGCGCCCTCGCTGCGCGACAGCAGGCCCAGCAGCAACGGGATCTTCTCGTCGTCGGCCGGGAAGTACAGCTTCTGGCGCACGCGCGCGGCGGTGACGGTCTCGGCCTCGACGACGAGCTTCTCCGGCTCGTTCATGTGCTCGTAGGCGAGCTCCAGCACGCGGTGCGACAGCGTCGCGCTGAACAGCAGGGTCTGCCGTTCGGTACGGATCGGCATGCGCCGAAGCAGGAAGCGGATGTCCTTGATGAAGCCGAGGTCGAACATGCGGTCGGCCTCGTCCAGCACGCAGACCTCGCAGGCGTGCAGCGACACCACCTTGTGCTGCTTGACGTAGTCGATCAGCCGGCCCGGGGTGGCGATGATGATGTCGACGCCCTGCTGCAGCAGTTCGCGCTGCTTGTCGTAGTCGACGCCGCCGTAGACCAGGGCGAAGCGCAGGCCGAGGTCGGAAGCGAACTTCACCGCGTCCTTGTGGATCTGGATCGCCAGTTCGCGGGTCGGCGCCAGGATCAGCGCGCGCGGGTCCTCGGGCTTGCGTTCGGCCAGCGCGGGGTGCGACAGCAGGCGGTTGATCGTGGCGACGAGGAAGGCCAGGGTCTTGCCGGTGCCGGTCTGCGCCTGCCCGGCGACGTCGCGCCCGGCCAGCGCCACCGGCAGGGTCAGCGCCTGGATCGGCGTGCAACGCGCGAAGCCGGCGGCCTCCAGCCCGGCCAACAGCGCCGGATGCAGGTCGAACGAGGAGAAGGTGATGTCGGTTAGGGGTTTGTCGCTCATGAATACTTCTTTAGCAGTGCCTGTTCATCGCGCCGCAGTGTTCCGCGGGCGGGCGTGGATTCGCGCGTTTCGTGCTTGCATCGCCGCCGCCGGCGTCGCACACTGCGCGCCTGATGCCTAGCCCGTGCGATGCCATCGGAAACCTTCCGCACAACCCCGCCGGGACTACTCCCGGACGCCCTTCCGGCGCCCTCGAAGGGGTTGGCGCAATACCCAAGTCTAACGCAATGCGGCGCCCCGCCCCGGCCGGCGCGTCCGATTCCTCCCCAGGAGACCCTCAGTGAGTGAAAAAGTGACCCATGTCGGCGACGCCGATTTCGACGCCGCCGTGCTGCAATCCGGCGAGCCCGTGCTGGTCGATTTCTGGGCCGAATGGTGCGGCCCGTGCAAGATGATTTCGCCGGTGCTGGACGAATTGGCCGACACCTACGACGGTCGCCTGAAGGTGGTCAAGGTCAACGTCGACGAGAGCCGCGCCACCGCGATCAAGTACCACGTGCGCAACATCCCGCTGCTGCTGCTGTTCAAGGACGGCCAGGTGCAGGCGACCCAGGTCGGCGCGGTCGGCAAGGGCCAGCTGACCCAGATGATCGACAAGACCATCGGCGCGCAGACCGCCTGATGCGCCTTCCCGGCCCCGTCGCGCGACGGGGCCGGCTAGCTGAACCGCTCCGTTCTTCCCGCTTGCCGCCGCCGCGGCGCGGTGTTAGTGTCGTTCCATCCGGCGCTGGGGTACGCGCCGCACCCATCTGAATCCGACCCGCTTTCTTCCCACCCGCCGCATGAGCCGGCTCTCGCCATCGCGAGGAATTCCCACTTGTCCGATACCACCGAAGACACCGGCGCAGTCGCCGAGAAGCGCGTGCGCAAAACCCGCGTAGCCAAGGCCGAAAGCGCCCCGACCGCCGCCGGCGGTTCGACGGCCGCTCCCGAAGCTCCCGCTCCCGCTCCCGCTCCTGCCGAGGCCGCGCCGCCGCGCGAGCAGGCCCAGGCCGCCGCCGAAGGCGGCGCCGAGGCCGGCGCCCCGCAGGGCGAGGGCGAACAGCAGCAGCGCGGCGAAAGCCAGCAGCGCTTCAACAACCGCCGCGAGCGCTTCCGCAACCGCCGCGACCGCAACCGCGAGCGTTACCAGAACAACGGCATGCCGCAGGACGGCGGCGAAGGCGCCGACAACCAGTTC
Source organism: Pseudoxanthomonas sangjuensis (assembly GCF_010211755.1). Lineage (GTDB taxonomy): Bacteria > Pseudomonadota > Gammaproteobacteria > Xanthomonadales > Xanthomonadaceae > Pseudoxanthomonas_A > Pseudoxanthomonas_A sangjuensis. Next base: position 47,170 of record NZ_PDWR01000022.1, read on the forward strand.
GTGCCGCGCCAGCAGCCGAGCGTGCCGGAAGGCTTCCCGCAGTACTCGCTGGGCGACCTCAAGCGCATGCCGGCGCAGAAGCTGCTCGACATCGCCGAACAGCTGAACATCCACGAAGGCGTGGCCCGCGCGCGCAAGCAGGACGTGATCTTCGCCCTGCTGAAGGTGCTGACCCGCCACGGCGAAGGCGTCGCCGCCGACGGCGTGCTGGAAATCCTGCCCGACGGCTTCGGCTTCCTGCGCGCCGCGGAAGCGAGCTACCTGGCCGGCCCGGACGACGTATACATCTCGCCGTCGCAGATCCGCCGCTTCAACCTGCGCACCGGCGACCACCTGGCCGGCCGCATCCGCTGGCCGAAAGACGGCGAGCGCTACTTCGCGCTGGCCGTGGTCGACACGATCAACGGCGAGCCGATCGAAGCCAGCAAGGGCAAGATCCTGTTCGAGAACCTGACCCCGCTGTTCCCGCGCAAGCGCTTCGTGCTGGAGCGCGGCAACGGTTCGTCGGAAGACATCGCCGGTCGCATCCTCGACCTGATGGCGCCGCAGGGCAAGGGCCAGCGCTCGCTGATCGTGTCGCCGCCGAAGGCCGGCAAGACCATCATGATGCAGCAGATCGCCACCGCGATCACGACCAACCACCCCGACGTGCACATGATCGTGCTGCTGATCGACGAGCGCCCGGAGGAAGTCACCGAAATGCAGCGCACCGTGCGCGGCGAGGTGATTTCGTCCACGTTCGACGAGCCGGCCGCGCGCCACGTGCAGGTCGCCGAGATGGTGATCGAGCGCGCCAAGCGCCTGGTCGAGCACAAGAAGGACGTCGTCATCCTGCTCGACTCGATCACCCGCCTGGCCCGCGCCTACAACAACGTCGTCCCGTCCAGCGGCAAGGTGCTGACCGGCGGCGTCGACGCCAACGCGATGCACCGGCCGAAGCGCTTCTTCGGCGCGGCGCGCAACGTCGAGGAAGGCGGCAGCCTGACCATCATCGCCACCGCGCTGGTCGACACCGGCAGCGCGATGGACAAGGTGATCTACGAGGAGTTCAAGGGCACCGGCAACTCCGAGGTGCACCTGGACCGCCGCATCACCGAGAAGCGCGTGTACCCGGCGATCAACGTCAACCAGTCCGGCACCCGCCGCGAGGACCTGCTGATCGAACCGGAGCTGCTGCAGAAGATCTGGATCCTGCGCAAGCTGCTGCACCCGATGGACGAGATCGCGGCGATGGAGTTCCTGCTGGACAAGATGAAGAACACCAAGTCCAACGACGAGTTCTTCGCCTCGATGAAGCGCTGAAACTCCCCGAAAGACGCGACACAAAACGCCCCGCAACGCGGGGCGTTTTGTGTCGGACCGAACGCATCCCACCCGCGCCGGGCGGCTCAGCCAATCGCGGGATGCAACGACCATCCCGCACTCGCCCGATGGCAAGCGATTCTGGAATGCCTGCACCATGGTGGAATTGACCGGACGCCCCGCTGCCCCGCGGCAGACGCCGCGCACGCATAATGTCCGCAGGAGGTGCGCATGCACGGCGGTGGACTGAATCTGGCTCTGGTCTTCCTGCTCGCCGCGGTGGTGGCGGTGCCGGTATTCAGGCGCTTCGGCCTGGGCGCGGTGCTGGCCTACCTGGCCAGCGGCGTGGCGCTGGGCCCGTACGGCATGCGGCTGGTGCAGGACACCGACCGCATCCTCAACGCCGCCGAGATCGGCGTGGTGATGCTGCTGTTCGTGATCGGCCTGGAGCTGTCGCCGTCGCGACTGTGGGTGATGCGCAAGCCGGTGTTCGGCGCCGGCAGCCTGCAGGTGCTGCTGTCGGCGCTGCTGCTGGGCGTCGTCGCGATGTGCCTGGACCTGTCGTGGCAGGCGGCGCTGGTGGTCGGCGCGGGGCTGGCGCTGTCGTCGACCGCGGTCGGCCTGCAACTGCTGGGCGAGCGCAAGGAACTGGCCACCGGCCACGGCCGCCTCGGCTTCGCGATCCTGCTGTTCCAGGACCTGGCCGCGATACCGCTGCTGGCCGCGATACCCCTGCTGGCCGGGCGCGACGAAACCGGCGTGCACTGGCCGGCGATCGCCAAGGGGCTCGGCGCGCTGGCGCTGGTCGCGCTGGCCGGCCGGCCGCTGATGCGGCAGCTGTTCCGCGTGGTCGCACGCACGCGCATGCCCGAGGTCTTCACCGCCAGCGCGCTGCTGGTGGTGCTGGGCATGGCCTGGTTCATGCAGTTGGCGGGCTTGAGCGCCGGCCTCGGTGCCTTCCTCGCCGGCGTGCTGCTGGCCGACTCCGAGTTCCGCCACGAACTGGAAGCGCAGATCCGCCCGTTCCAGGGCCTGCTGATGGGCCTGTTCTTCATCGCCATCGGCATGGGCATCAACCTGCACCGCATCGCCGCCGAGCCGCAGCTGATCGCCGGCGGCGTGCTGGTGCTGCTGCTGGTGAAATTCGCGGTGCTGTACGCGGCCGGCCGCTGGAAGGAAGGCATGGACACGCGCGAGTCGCTGATGCTCGGCGGCGTGTTGTGGCTGGGCGGCGAATTCGCCTTCGTCGTGTTCGGCGACGCGCACCGGGCGCGGCTGATCGGCGAAGCCCTGCACGACCGCCTGGTCGCGATCGTCGGCCTGTCGATGGCGCTGACCCCGCTGCTGCTGATCGGCCTGTCGCGGCTGCTGGACAAGCTGCCGCAGTCCAAGCCCGAGGCGCGCGAGTTCGACACCATCCCCGACGACCACCCGAAGGTGCTGATCGCCGGCATGGGCCGCGTGGGCCAGATCGTCGCGCGCCTGCTGGTCGCGCAGAAGATCCCGTTCGTCGCGCTGGAGCACAGCGCCGAGCAGGTGGACACGCTGCGCCGCTTCGGCAACCGCCTGTACTACGGCGACCCCACCCGCGCCGAGCTGCTGCGCGCGGCCGGCAGCCAGCACGTCGGCGTGTTCGTGATCGCGGTCGACGACGTCGAGGCCAACGTGCGCGCCACGCGCCTGATCCGGCGCATGTACCCGAAGGCGCGGGTGCTGGCGCGCGCGCGCGACCGCCAGCACGCATGGCGGCTGATGGACCTGGGCGCGGAAACCTTCCGCGAAACGCTCGGCTCGAGCCTGGAGATGGGCGAGCAGGTGCTGGTGGCGATGGGCCTGCCGCCGGAAACCGCCGCCGACCACGTGCGCCGCTTCCGCGCCCACGACGAGAACCTGCTGCGCGAACAGCACCTGGTCTACGACGACGCAGACGCGGTGCTGCGCGCCGCGCAGGGTTCGCGCGCCGAACTGGAAAAACTGTTCGAAGCCGATGCGGGCGAGGTGGCGAGTACTACGCAGGAGCAGGAAACGGGCAGTGGGTGAGCGGCCCGGCTAACCGCCCGTGGATTTGAGCGATTTATACGCCGCCAGTATTCGGGCCACATCCAAATTCGGATGACTCGAAACGAATGCCTGCAATAAAGCATCCGCTCGCTGATCCCCTCGCTGGGATGCAGCAAACATCGCTCCAGCTATCGTCTCTGGCGAAGGTTGCGTGTTCAAGGAATATTGCAGACGTCCGTCCATATATGCCACAAAGGGGCTACTCGACTCCGACTTCAATTTTCCGAGTTCCGCGTAAGCCAGCACTCCAGCCTTGAAACCTTCGCCGCTGTCGTACGCCTGCGGGTTCCTTTCCCTCTGTGGCAAATACCTCACCGCCTCTTCAATCAGCCGATCCGCATAGAGCATTCTTGCCTTCATGCTCCCCGCCTCGCCGAGGGCCCTAAGCTCATCGGTAGTCATATCGGCAGCATCGATCCAGTCTTCCGGCAAAGGAAATCCCTGCTTTGCCATTGCCTTCAATTCTTCAACATCATCGAATTCCAAAGAATCGAAATAGTCATTGTTTTTTTTGACCAGAAAGTTCCTTTCGTCGGAAGGAAGCGCATTGAGAGTGGACTGCCAATTTTCTCCAGAAACCACTATTCGCGATTTCTTAAGAACATATTTACCCGGAATTACAATAACCGGGTCGGCACCCGTTGATGCTCTCGAAGAAGATATGGATGCCCCGAATTGGTCTTCCTGCCCTCCGGATACTCTGGCTTTTTCCTTTCGCGCATTCGTCTCAATGCCGCCACTCGGGTCATCCCCCATGCCATGGCATGCAGACAGCGAGACCGCACCAATTCCCATTAGAAGCAGGATGGAAGAAAGGTTTTTCATGGGGCTTATTCTCCCTCTATGGCGAGCAGGCGTTATCTCGCATATCCATGAAATGCCGTTCTAGGCCGATGCGGGCGAGGTGGCGGGGAAACCGCAGGGTTCGTAGGCCGGGTTCAACCGTCCTGCAGCGGCGTCAGCAGGCGCAATCCTTCCTCGCCACCTCCGACCGGATACAGGCCGCCCGCCGCCAGAGTGTCCGGGCGGAATCCGGGCATGTCGGGCCGTGTCTGCCAGGGCGCCCGGGTCCACGGGCCGGGAACATACGTCTCCCACTGGCCGTATGCCCGCTCGGGGCTGTCGCTGAAGCGATAATCCACCGGCACGCGCGACACCCAGTACTCGCGGCCCTCCGGGTCCGCCGTCAGCGCCGGATGGAAATCCGCAGGAAACCTCCAGCCGCGTGCCGCACGCATGCTGTTGTCGGCAAACAGCTTGCGCCACTTGTCCATGACATTGGCGCCGGCGACGAAATAAAGGTTCACCTGCTCGGTCACCACGTCGTGGACCGTTCCGTCGGCGCCGACCTTCAACAGCAGGTAGACGGTAGCCTCCACGCCGGCCTTCTGTGCGGATAGCGGGAAAACCGGAGGCGTCATCGCGGACGCGAGGCGCTCCATCGTTTCCTTGTCGTCCTTCCAGGGGTTCGCAAGCGGATCGAATTGAGCGCTGGCGATGCGCACGTTGAAGCCGCCGTCGTCCTGCTTGCGCGCCACCAGCCGCACGCCGAACCGGTTGCGCAGCGCGACCGGAACGCCATTGAGAAGCGTCGGTGCGAATTTCCATTCGATCATGCTGCGCGGAACGAATCCGCGTATGCCCTCCGGCAGTTCCCCCGGCCGGTCCAGCTCCACGTTCGTGACGCCGCCCTTTTCGTCGACCTCGATCAGGCCCGTCACCAGCATGCTCGACTCGATGGTCTTGCGTACGGCGCCAGGGCCGCGGCCAGCCTGCAGCGGCAGCGCGAACAGCGCGACGGCCAGGCCCAGCAGGATGCGTTTCATGTCCGGACCTTGTTCCGATGAGGGAGTGCGGCGGAGCCTAACCCATGCGCACGGACCGGGCAAAAGGCGGCGATGCTGCGCTTGGCTACGCCCGCGGTTCGCGCAGGAACTTGGCCATCGCCGGCACGCTGCCGGGCGCGGCCGGGTCGAATTGCGCGGCGACGTCGATGAAGCCGCGCATCACTGCGATCTCGCGCGGGCTGCGGTTGAGGCCGTCGCGCAGTTCCGGGTCGGCGCCGGCGCGCAGCAGGCGCTGGACCACGCGCAGCAGGCCGTGCAGCGCGGCCAGGTGCAGTGGGCCGAAGCCGCGCGGATCGCGCACGTCGAGCACCACGTCTTCCTCGAGCATGCGGTCGAGCGCGGCCAGCACCACGTCCTCGTCGCAGGCGGTGCCGGGCTCGGCGCGCGCGCCAAGCAGCAGCAGCAGCGGCGTCACCGAACCGGCGGCGACGCGCTCGGGTTCGGCGCCGGCCAGCAACAGGATGTCGAGCAGCGCGACCAGGCGCGCGCGGTCGCGGGCGATGAAGCCGAACAGCGCCGCGCAGTGCAGTGGGGTGAGGCCCTGCGCGTCGCTGGCGTGCACGTCGGCGCCGGCGGTGAGCAGGCGCGCGGCGATGTCGGGCAAGCCCAGCGCCGCGGCCAGCATCAGCACGGTGACGCCGCCGGGCAGGCGATGCTCGAGCTGCGCGCCGGCGCGCAGCAGCGCGTCGACGATGTCGGCCTGGCGCATGCTCACCGCCGCCGACAGCGGCGTGGCGCCGGTGTTGGCGGCGTGCTGCGGATCGGCGCCGTGCGCCAGCAGCAGGTCGACCGCGGCGCGGTGACCGCCACCGGCCGCGCGCAGCAGTGCGGTGCAGCCCTGCGCATCGACCGAATCGACCGCGAGGCCGAGGTCGAGCAGCTTGCGCACCGGGTCGATGTCGCCGGCCATCGCCGCGGCGGGCAGGTCGGCGGGACGCAGCGCGCGCTTCGGCAACGGCCAGCCGCGCCAGTCGAGCCAGTCGGCGAGGTCGCGGCGGCCGCTGGCGAGCGCGACGCCCAGCGGGGTCTGTCCGTCTGCGGCGCGCGCGTCGGGCGAGGCGCCCTTCGCGACCAGACGCTTCACCGCCTCGACCCGGCCCAGCGCCGCGGCCAGGTGCAGCGCCGACATGCCGTGGCGGTCGCGGGGCTCGCGATCGACGCCGAGGTCGAGCAGGCGATCCAGCAATTGCAATGCGTCGAGCCGGACCGCGAGCGAAAGCGCCGGATCGCCCGGCGGCGAATCGGCGAAGGCATCGGCGCCGCGTTCGAGCAGTTCCAGCGCGCAGGCCTCGATGTCGCGCGCGGGCGCCGCGTCCTGCGCGCAGGCGGCGAGGAAGCGCGACAGGCCGCCGGCGCCGGCCGGCGACAGGCCGCGGCGCAACAACGCGCGGATCGACGCGATCGCCGGCGCGCCCTGCGCGAACAGGGCGAACAGCGGGACGTCGCCGTGGCCGTCGCGCGCTTCCGCGGCGGCGCCACGCGCAAGCAGCCACTCCAGTGCGACCGGCGACAGCCGCAGCTCCGGATCGTGCAGCAGGCCGCCGAGTTCCTGCGCCGAACACAGCTTCGCCAGCGCGTCCTGGCCGTCGAAACCGCCGGCGCGCAGCGCGTCGCGCAGCAGCTCCAGCGGCGCGCGGTCGGGCGGCGCCTGCCCGGCCCCGCCATCGTCGTCGTTGTCGTTGCCGCCGGCGACCGCGGCGGGCAGCGCGTAGTCGGGATCGAGCGCGGTCACGATCGCCCAGCGCCCGGCTTCCGCGGCCAGGTCGATCGCTCGCTTGCCGTGCGCGTCGGCGAGGTCGGGTTCGACGCCCCATTCGAGCAGGCGCCGGATCGCGGTCGGCGAAACCACTTCCGCGGCGCAGGCCTGCATCAGCGCGTTGCGGCCCTGCGCGTCGGTGGCGTGGATGTCGGCGCCGGCATCGCGAAGTTTCTCCAGCGCGGCCGCGCGGCCGCCGCGCGCCGCGTCCAGCCACGGGGTCCGGCCTTCGCCGTCGACCGCCTGCACCTCGGCGCCGGCCGCGAGCAGCAGTTCGATGATCTCCACGTGCCCGGCCAGCGCCGCCTCGTGCAGCGCGGTGCGGCCGCGCGCGTCGCGGGTGGTCGCCCTGGCCTTGTGCTTCAGCAGCAGCTGCACGCCGGCGGCATCGTCCTCCTCGGTCGCGGCGGCGGCGAGCAGCACCGGCTGGCCGCCGGCGGGTTCGGGCTTGGCGCCGCGTTCGAGCAGGAATTTCGCCAGCCGCCAGTTGCCGGCGACGCAGGCCACGCCGAGCGGGGTCAGCCCTTCGTGGTTCAGCGCATCGATCTCGGCGGCGGCGTCGCGCAGCAGCGCGGCCACGCCGGGATCGGAACTGCGCGCGGCATGGTGCAGCGGGGTATTGCCTTCGCCGTCGACCACGCGCGGGTCGGCACCGTTGGCGAGCAGCGTGGTCACCGCGTCGGGACGGCCGTGCCAGCTGTCGCGGGTCGCGGCCAGCAGCGGCGTGACCCCGGCGCGGGCGTCGTTGAGGCCGACGCCGCGCGCGATCAGCGCGCGCAGCAGGCGCAGGTCCGGCAGCACCGCGGCGAGCGCGGCGAGGCCGCGCTGGTCGCGGCCGTCGGCCGGCGGCGCGGCGTGCGGATCGGCGCCGGCCTCGAGCAGTTCCAGCGCGCGCTCGACGCGGCCGCTGCGCGCGGCTTCGTACAACTGCGCGACCAGGTCGCCGGCGGCGACCGCGGTTTCCGCCGGCGCCGGCGCCCCGGCCGCGGCTCCCGCGGCCGCTTGCGGCTTCGGCTGGCGCTTCATTTCCACCACCGGCAGGCCGCCGGCGCGCATCGCGAACCGCTGCATGCCCCAGTGCAGCAGCGGCAGCGCCGCGGCATAGCCCAGCGCCGCAGGCCAGTGCGCCGCGGCCGGCAGCAGGCCCGGCCAGGCCAGCAGCAGGCCGCCGCCGATCGCCAGCGCGACCAGCGCGGCCACCGCCAGCCCGTGCCAGTCGTGGGCCTCCGGGTCGGACAGGGTTTGCAGGTGCGCCGGCCACGCGCCGGATTCGCGTTCGACGCTGCGCCACAGCGGCCAGCTGCGCCACAGCGCGATCAGCGCCAGGCCCGCCGCCACGCTCAGGCCCAGCACCGCGGCCAGGCCGGCGTCGCGCAGCAGCGACGCCAGCGGCCACGCCAGCAGCCCGGCGGCACCGCCGAAGCCCGCGCCCCAGGCGATCAGCAACGGGCCGATTTCGCCGAGCCAGCTCGCCGCATCGGCGCGCCGCGTCGGCACGCGCGTGCCGCGCCGCCACGACACGCCCAGCGCCAGCAGCGGCTGGGCGACGAAGGCGCACGCCGCGGGGACGATGCCGCCGAAGCCGGCCAGCGCGGCCAGCAGCACGCCCAGCGCCGGGGCCGCCGCGGCATGGCGTTTTTCGCGCCGGCCGGGCTCAGGCATCGGCGCGCTCGCCGGGCGACGCCTGCGGCGGGAACTGCACGTGGAAGCCGCGCGCGGCCAGGTTCTGCCGCACCACCGCCGCGTCCTCGCGGGCCAGCCGCCGTTCCGGGGTCAGCGCCACTTCCAGCACGAAGTCCAGCGCGCCCATCTGCGTGCGCAACGGTTCCGGCAACCGCGCGAAGTCGTCGCGCGCGGCGAGGTAGACGAAGGTGTCGGCCTTGCGCCGGCTCTTGTAAACGTAGGCTTGCATCCGTTCGGTACGACTTCTCGGGACTTCAACGTCGATACGCGATTGTGTCGGAATTGGCAGTGCGGCGAAACACCCGCGCGGCGGGCGCGGCGGCATGACCTGTGGAGGATTCGGCTTTGTGCACGGGCTGTTAACCTTGCCCGCCAGTCCCGCCGACCGGAATCCGACCCGATGCGCTTCGCCCCGCTTTTCGCGCCCGTCGCCCTCCTCGCCGCGCTGCCGCCGGCCGCCGCCTTCGCGCAGACGCCGCCGCTGACCATCGAACAGGTGATGGCCGACCCCGACTGGATCGGCCCGCCGGTCGAACAGGCGGCCTGGGGCTGGGACAGCCGCCACGTGCAGTACCGGCTCAAGCGCGACGGCAGCCTGGTCCGCGACAGCTTCGTGCAGGCGCTGGACGGCGGCGCCGCGCGCCGCGTCGGCGACGACGAACGGCAGGCGCTGGAAGGCGGCGCGCCGGTCTACGACGCGACGCGCCAGCGCATGGCCTTCGTCCGCAACGGCGACGTGTTCGTGCGCGACCTGCGCAACGGCGCGCTGACGCAACTGAGCCGCAGCGACGAAGCGGACGCGCAGCCGGCCTTCGCCAGCGACGGCGGCGTGGTCTGGCGCACCGGCGACGACTGGTGGCATTGGTCGCCGGACGGCGGCGTGGCCCAGGCCAGCGCGGTCAAGGCGCAGAAGGATCCGGCCGCGCCGCCGAAGCCCGACGCGCTGCGCGAACAGCAACTGCGCACGCTCGACACCCTGGCCCGCGACCGCGCATTGCGCGAGGAACTGCGCAGGCAGGACGAAGCCTGGCGCCGCGCCGACCCGAGCCGCGCGCCGGCGCCGGTCTACCTGGGCGACGACGTCGAGATCGGCGACAGCGCGCTGTCGCCGAACGCGCGCTGGCTGCTGGTGGTCACGCAGAAGAAGGGCGCCGACGCCGGCCAGGCCGGCAAGATGCCGAAGTACGTGACCGAGTCCGGCTACGAGGAATTCCAGGACGCGCGCACCCGCGTCGGCCGCAACCCGCCGTCGCCGCACCGGCTGTGGCTGGTCGACGTGGCAGGCGCATCGGCGCGCGAACTGAAGTTCGACGGCCTGCCCGGCATCGCCGACGATCCGCTCGCCGCGTTGCGCGAGCGGGCCGGCAAGGAGCCGCTGAAGGGCAACCGCGACGTGCGCATCGAGACCGACGGCGACGGCAGCGGCCCGGCGATCCACTGGAGCGCCGACGGCGCCAACGCCGCGGTGCTGCTGCGTGCGGTCGACAACAAGGACCGCTGGCTGGCCAGCGTCGATTTCGCCGCGGCCAAGCTGGTCGTGCGCCACCGCCTGACCGACCCGGCGTGGATCAACTGGAACTTCAACGAATTCGGCTGGTTGCCGGACGGACGCACGCTGTGGTTCCTGTCCGAACAGAGCGGGTATTCGCACCTGTACCTGCAGGCCGGCACCGGCAAGCCGCGCGCGCTGACCGCGGGTCGGTGGGAAGTCTCGTCGGTGGCGCCGAACGCCGACGGCAGCGCCTTCCTGTTCCTGTGCAACCGCGCGCGGCCGGGCGACTACGAAGTCTGCACCGTCGGTGCGGGCGGCGGCGAGGTGCGCGAACTGACCTCGCTCGACGGCGCCGAGGGTTTCTCGCTTTCGCCGGACGGCAAGCGGCTGCTGGTTTCGTATTCGCGCAGCTACCTGCCCACGCAGCTGGCCGTGGTGCCGGCCGATGGCGGCGAGGCGCGGGTGTTGACCGACACGCGCAGCGCGGCGTTCAAGTCGCGCGAATGGATCCAGCCGGAGATCGTGCAGGTGCCGTCGAAGCACGGCGCGGGCGTCGTGTGGGGCAAGTACTACGGGCCGAAGGATCCCGAGCCGGGCCGCAAGTACCCGATCGTGATGTTCGTGCACGGCGCCGGCTACCTGCAGAACGTCGACCTGCACTACCCGAACTACTTCCGCGAGCAGATGTTCCACAACCTGCTGGTGCAGCGCGGCTACGTCGTGCTCGACCTGGATTACCGCGGCAGCGCCGGCTACGGCCGCGACTGGCGCACCGCGATCTACCGCAACATGGGCCATCCGGAGCTGGAGGACTACCTCGACGGCCTCGACTGGCTGGCGGCGAACAGGCAGGGCGACGCCGACCGCGCCGGCATCTACGGCGGCAGCTACGGCGGCTTCATGACCTTCATGGCGCTGTTCCGCGCGCCGGGCAAGTTCAAGGCCGGCGCCGCGCTGCGCCCGGTGGTCGACTGGACCCAGTACAACCACGAATACACCAGCAACATCCTCAACACCCCGGACATCGACCCCGAGGCGTACAAGGCCTCGTCGCCGATCGAATTCGCCGCCGGCCTGCAGGACCACCTGCTGATCGCGCACGGCATGATCGACGACAACGTGTTCTTCAGGGATTCGGTGGTGCTGGCGCAGAAGCTGATCGAACTGCACAAGGACAACTGGCAGATCGCGCCGTATCCGCTGGAACGGCACGGCTTCACCCGCGCCGACTCGTGGCTGGACGAGTACAAGCGCATCCTGAAGCTGTTCGAAGAACAACTGAAATGAAGCACATGCCCAGGCCGTTCGACGGGACGCCGAAGCCGTGAACGCGCCGCGCTCGCCGTTCGTCAACGCGCTCGGCTGGGTGTCGTTCGCGCTCGCCGCGCTCGGCGTCGTCTCCGGATTGATGCAGGCGGCGATGCTGCCGGCGCTGCAGCCGGAATCGCTGCTGCAGGCCCTCGGCGACGGCGGCATGGCGCTGCCGCCCGCGCTGCGCTGGACGTTCGAACACCTGCAGCTGCTCAACGGCGCATCGACCCTGCTCTCGGCGCTGTTCGCGTGGGTGTCGTGGGACCTGCTGCGGCGGCGCGAGTGGGCGCGGCGCGCCTTCATCGCCTTCCTCGTGCTGGGCGCGGCCGGCGGGTTCGCCGGCGCCGCGCTGTGCCTGCATGCGCTGGACTGGGCGGCGGCGCAAAACCCGATGGACGCCGGCGAACTCGACCCGCTGTTCGCGAGCCTGCAGTCGGCGACGCGGGTGGTGGCGATCGGCTCGGCGAGCCTGGTCGCGCTGCTGCACGCGGCGATCGTGTGGAAACTGTGCGCGCCGGCGATCCGCGCCGAGTTTTCCGGCGGCGAAGGGTCGGCATAGCGGCGCCGCGATCCCGGCCGGCGCGCGCAACGCATAGAATGCCGGCATGAACGAATTCGACGACGTCCGCCAATACCTGCTCGGCCTGCAGGACCGCATCTGCGCCGCGATCGAGGCCGCCGACGGCGGCGCGCGCTTCCACGAAGACAACTGGACCCGCGCCGAGGGCGGCGGCGGGCGCACCCGCGTGCTGCGCGACGGCGCGGTGTTCGAACAGGCCGGCATCGGCTTCTCCGACGTGTCCGGCACGAAGCTGCCGCCGTCGGCGACCGCCGCGCGGCCGCAGCTGTCCGGCGTGGCGTGGCGCGCGGCCGGCGTGTCGCTGGTGTTCCATCCGCGCAACCCGTACCTGCCGACTACGCACGCCAACGTGCGCCACTTCCGCGCCGAACGCGACGGCGAAACCGTGGCCTGGTGGTTCGGCGGCGGCTTCGACCTGACTCCGTTCTATCCGTTCGACGACGACGTGCTGCACTGGCATCGCACCGCGCGCGCGCTGTGCGAACCGTTCGGCGGGCAGGAGCGCTACGCGGCGCACAAGCGCTGGTGCGACGAGTATTTCTTCCTCAAGCACCGCGGCGAGACCCGCGGCGTCGGCGGCCTGTTCTTCGACGACCTGCACGGCGACTTCGACCGCGAATTCGCCTACCTGCGCGCGGTCGGCGACGGTTTCCTCGACGCCTACCTGCCCATCGTCGAGCGCCGCAAGGACGCGCCCTTCGGCGAGCGCGAGCGCGAGTTCCAGCTGTACCGCCGCGGCCGCTACGTCGAGTTCAACCTGGTCTACGACCGCGGCACCCTGTTCGGCCTGCAGAGCGGCGGCCGCGCCGAAAGCATCCTGATGAGCCTGCCGCCGCGGGTGCGCTGGGAATACGGCTACGCGCCGGAACCGGGCAGCGCCGAGGCGCGCCTGCACGACTACCTGCGCCCGCGCGACTGGCTGGCCGAGCTGGCGCCGCGCTAGCCCGCCCTGCCGTCGCGGGTTTCGATGGTGATGTGGCCGTTGGTTTCGAGGATGGCCAGGCGGATGTCCGCCTCGCGGATGCAACCGGCCGCGCGCATCGCCTTGCGGAAATCGGCCTCGCTGACCAGCTGCTTGCGCAACACCCCGCGGTGGACGCGGCCGTCCCGCGCCAGCACCGTCGCCTGGCCCTCGACCAGCCGGCGGAAGCGCGGGTAACGCGCTGACAGCCAGGCCACCACGTAGTTCAGCACGATCAGCGTGCCGGCCATGACGCAGGCGCCGGTCAGCGAGTTGTCGCCGCCGTTGATGCCGTTCTGCACCGCGTTGCCGATCAGGATCAGCAGGATCAGGTCGAACGGGGTGAACTGGCCGACCGCGCGCTTGCCCGAAACCCGGACCAGCGCCATCACCAGCACGTAGACGGCGACGCCGCGCACGACGAAGTGCCACCACGGCGCCGACAACTGGAACATCTCGGCCATCGCACCCGCTCCCGACGTATCGACCGGCCGATTGTGCCGGTTCCGCCGCGTCTTCGCCGCCATGAAAAGGGCTGCTTTTGGTTCCGACGCGATCACGCATGGTGCATCAGGGGCGCGATCCCGACGTGCACCGCCACGAAATCGCCGGAAGCCCTCTGGAGGGAAGCCCCCTGAGTCAGGGGGCGCCGCGGAGCGGCGGGGTCTGGCAGCACGGTGCGGGGCCCAAGATTCGCGCCGCGAATCTTGGGGGTCTTTTCATGCGTGCATGAAAAGAGCGCACAAATAAAAAGCCCCGCTAGCCGGGGGAAGGCTGCGGGGCCGGGGAACTGGCCCTTATACACATCCGACGCTGCGGCCGAAGAGGATAATGGAGGTGTCTAGGGTGGCGCGGTCAGTAACATAAAATACGAAGGGGAG